>JAZKCW010000025.1:0-51097 GCA_040387895.1 Gemmatimonadota bacterium | reverse complement strand
GGCGAGCCGCATCTCCATGGCGACACCGTCGGTCGACGCCGTCAACCGGCTGCTGGTCACCACGGCCCCGCTCGGACTCGAGTTCATCGTCGTCGGCACGCTCTCGGACGACGCCCGCACCATCCGCCCCATCACGTCGCATGGGGTCGACCGGCACGACATTCCTGCCCTCCCCGTCGATGGCTCGATGCCCATCACGGCCGCCGTCCTCGAGTCGCGCGTCATCGAGCTGCCACGGTCGCGCGAGGACAAGCTGGCCCGCTTTCCACAGGTTGAAAGGCTGACGCGGCTCCCGCTCGATCACGAATGGATCTGCTATCCGGTCGAATGGGGTGGCCAGACCCGCGCCGCGGTCACCGTCGCCGCGGGCCCCGTCGGCTTCACGAGCGAGTCGCGATTCGTCCTGGACATTCTGGCGACCGAGATCGGACGCGTGCTGGAACGTTGCGCCGGCGTGCGCGGCCTGGGGCACTGGGAGTGGCACAGCGGTAGCGACGAGGTGCTCTGGTGCGACCAGACCCGTGTCATGCATGGCTACTCCCCCGACGCGCGTGCACCGGGATTCGAGCAGTACCTGACGCTGATCCACCCTGCCGATCGCGCGACCGTGACCGAGCACCTGCAGCAGGCGCTCGCGAATGCCACGGAAGGCACCACCGTGGACATGGAGTTCCGCGTCGTGCGCCCCGCGGGCGACGTGCGCTCGCTGCACTCGCATGCCCAGGTGGTCCGGCAACGCGACGGCGGCCTGAAATTCTTCGGCACCAACGAGGACGTCACCGACCGCCGCCGGCTCGAGGAGAAGCTGCGCGCGACCCAGCAGATGGAAGCACTCGGGCTCCTCGCCGGCGGCATCGCACACGATTTCAACAACCTCCTCGTGGGCATCCTCGGGAACGCGTCGCTCGCGCACTCGGAGCTCGATGCGACGTCTCCCATCGCACCGATGCTGCGCGACATCGAGCACAGCGCACAACGCGCGGCCGATCTCACGCGCCAGCTCCTCGCCTACGCCGGCAAGGGCCGCTTCATCGTGCGCCCGGTCGACCTCGCGCAGCTCGTGCACGAGATGCGCGCGCTGCTCGGCACGGCCATCACGCGACGCGCCACGCTCGAGATCTCGGCGGAATACGATCAGGCCTGGGTGCAGGCCGACGCGACGCAGCTGCGGCAGATCATCATCAACCTCATCACGAACGCGTCCGACGCGCTCTCGGGTGAGGATGGGCGGATCGTGCTTCGCGCGGATGTGCGCTCATTGGGCGCGGACCAGCTCGTGCCGACCCACGGGCAGGCGTCGCTCGCACCGGGACGCTATGCCGTGCTCGAAGTGTCGGACACGGGGCGCGGGATGAGTGCTCGCACCCTCTCACGCATCTTCGACCCGTTCTTCACGACGAAGGACTCGGGCCACGGGCTCGGCCTGTCGGCGACGCTCGGGATCATCCGCGGCCACGGCGGCATCATCCAGGTCGATTCGACCCAGGGCAATGGCTGCATGATCCGCGTGGTGCTGCCGATGGTCGCGGCACCGTCGCGCGGCGAACCACTGGCGCGCACCGCACCGACGATCGGCCACGGTGGCACCGCGCTGCTCGTCGACGACGACGATGCCGTGCGCAACGTCGCGCGCCGTACGCTCGAACGCGCGGGGTTTACGGTGCACGAGGCGGTCAACGGTGCGCAGGGCGTCGCCAAGTTCGAGGAGTTGCGCGGCTCCGTGAGCATCATTCTGCTCGACCTCACCATGCCCGTCATGAGTGGCGAAGAGGCGCTCGGTCACATGCGCGAACGTGACGCGGCGGTGCCGATCCTGCTGTCGAGCGGGTACAACGAGCAGGAGATCACCGGACGGCTCAATGCGACGCAGCATGTGGGATTCATCCAGAAGCCCTACACGGTGGCGGAGCTGCTGGCGGCGGTGCAATCGCTGCTCGATCCGGACTAACCCCGGCTAACTGTCCCCGGCCGGCTGGGTCAATGCTCGGCGCACAGCGCGGAGCATCACGTCGGCGGTGTACGGCTTGGGCACGAAGGCGGCGACGGGCAGTCCGGGGAGGCGCTCGACGCTCTCCACGGATGCGAGTCCGCTCGAGCCGATGACACGCACCGCCGGGTCCAGTTCGCGCAGCGCTGCAATGAGCGCGGGGCCGTCCATGACCGGCATCGCCATGTCGGTGAGCACCACGTCGATCTCCGCGCCGCGTTCCCGGTACAGCGCGAGCGCCTCGACGCCATCACCCGCCGTCAGCACGCGATAGCCGAACCGCTCGAGCGTGCGCTGCGCAATGCGGCAGATCGGCGCCTCGTCATCGACGACGAGGATGAGTTCACCGTTGCCCCGCTCGGGCTGCGGCGCGACCGCCGTGGCGTCCAGCGCGTTCGAGGCATTCCGGTTGGCCGGCAGATACACCAGGAATGTGGTGCCCTGGCCCGCCTCGCTGAACAGCGAGATGAATCCGCCGTGACTGCGTACGATCGCCAGACTGGTGGAGAGTCCGAGCCCCGTGCCCTGCCCGACTTCCTTCGTCGAGAAGAACGGCTCGAAGATCCGGTCGCGCACGTCCGGACGAATGCCGGTACCGGTATCCGACACCCGGATGACCGCATAGTCACCGGGGCGCGCGTCCGGATTCTGCGCCGCGAAGACGTCGTCGACCAGGGAGTGTTCGACGCTGATCGTGAGCTCGCCGCCAGTGGCCATCGCGTCGCGCGCATTCACGCACAGGTTGAGCAGCACCTGGTGCAGCTGCGTGGGATCGCCGAGCACCGACGAGACGTCGTCGACCTGCGACACCTTTACCCGCACCGACTTCGGAAAGCTGTCACGGATGATGCGCTGCAGCTCCCGCACGAGGAGCACGGGACTGACCGGGACACGCTGCCCTTCGACACCACGCGCGAACGAGAGCACCTGCTGGACCAGTTCCGCGCCCCGTGAGGCGCTGACCTGCACCGTGTTGAGCAGCTCCACCGATTCGGGGTCCGTCACCGTCTCCCGCAGCAGGTCGACCGACATCATCATCGGTGCCAGCAGGTTGTTCAGGTCGTGCGCGATACCGCCCGCGAGCGTGCCGATGCTCTCCATGCGCTGCGCGCGCAGCAGGTGCGCCTCGCTGCGCTTCCGCTCCGTCACATCGGTGCTGAGGATGAGGATCGACTTCGGTCGCCCCGTGAGGTCGCGCGTGAGTGCCCAGCGACTCTCCACCGTGAGCGTCATGCCGGCGCGCGTCCGCTGCTCGAGCGTCCCTTCCCATCGGCCGTTGGCGAGCATGCGTGCATGCGCATGTGCGCGCGACGGCGACTCGGGCTGGTGCAGCGTCGTATCCAGCTGCCCCACGGCCTCACCCGCACTCCATCCGTACAGGCGCTCCGCTCCGCGATTCCAGAAGAGCACCCGGTGATCGAGGTCCGTGAGCAGGATGGCGTCCTGCGCCTCGTTCAGGAGCGCTGCCTGCGCGGCGATCTGTTCCTCGGCCTCACGGCGCGCCGTGAGATCCGTCATGCCACCGATCATGCGCGTCGCGTGTCCGGCGGCGTCACGAATCACGTAGCCGCGGTCGAGCACATACGCATGCGTGCCATCCGCGCGGGTGAAACGATATTCACCCCACCAGCTCTCGGCGCCGCTGTCGATGGCCTGCTGGATGCTTGTCTCGACGCGCTCCCGGTCGGCCTCGACGATCCGGTGCTTCCACGATGCGATCCCCACGGGGGTGTCGAGCCGTGTGTACCCGAACAGCGCGTAATAGCCGTCGTTCCACCACACGGTGTCCGTCTCCATGTCCCAGTCCCAGATCGCGTCGTTGGTCGCACGCGACAACAGGCGGAACCGCTCCTCGCTCTCGCGCATCGCGTCGACCGCGTGCCGGCGATCCGTCACGTCGATCACGGACCCCGCCATCCGGTGCGCCTTGCCGCGATCGTCCCACACCGCCTGCCCACGATAGTGGACCCAGCGGTATTCGCCCGACCGTGCACGCAGTCGCAGTTCCGTGTCGAACAACGTGCCGGGCGACGTCAGGTGCGCATTCAGCGCACGCGTGTAGTCCGCCTGGTCATCCGGATGCATCACCTCATGGAACGCGGCGACGCTGTTCGCGAATTCCGCGTCGCTGTATCCGAGGAGCGCCTTGTAACGCAACGAATAGAAGACTTCCCCCGTCGCGATGTTCCAGTCCCAGATGCCGGCGGCGGCGCCGCGCATGACCATCTCGTACCGTTCGTCGCTCTCGCGCCGGCGCTGGTCCGCCAGCAGTCGCGCGGTGATGTCACGCACCACGACGAGACGGGCTGCATGGCCGTCGAACAGCAGCGCATCACCGGCCACTTCCACGTCGATGCGGGTGCCGTCCTTGAGGCGATGCCGGGTGACGGTCACGTCGGGCGCACCACGACGAACGCCCTCCACCGCGCGCAGCAGTGCGGGGACATCCTCCGGATCGCGGATGTCCACGATCGACCGGGCCAGGAACTCGGTCTCCGTGTATCCGTAATGCGCGAGCGCGGACGCGTTGACCGCCAGGAAGCGCAGCGTCTCGACGTCATACACCCACATCGGGGTGGGATTCTGCGCGAACAGCATGCGATACCGATGCTCGCGCGATCGCAGCGTCTGCTCGGTCTCCTGCTGCTGTGCGAGGGTCGTGAGCAGCGTGCGTTCCATCTGCGCCGTCTCCCGGCGCTGCACCCGCAGTTCCAGGTGCGTCATCATCGCCGACGCGATCTCCCGGAGCGCATCCTGCTGCGTGCCGCTGATCTCGCGATGCGTGCGATCGAGCACCGTGAGCAGGCCGATGACATCGCCCGCGGCACTCGTCAGCGGTGTCTCGGACACCACGACCATGGCGCTCGTGGCGGCACCCGCCGTCGACTTCACCCGATGGCGGTTCGCGTCGTCGAACGTGACGCGCGCGGCGGGGGCGCCCAGGAGCGTCGCAGCGGTCGCGGTGAGGCCATCGAGCGCCGGATCCGGCGGCGCGTCGAACAGCTGGAGGCGGTGCAACGCCTCGGCGCGGCGGATCTCCTCGGTGGTCGACGTCGGCATTGCTCTCTCCCTCCGGACGTCCGGCCCATTTGGCCACACCACCGCGTGTCGAAGAATCGGCCGTGCACTGCACCAGCGTCAAGTGTGGTGCGCGGGCGAATTGCACCCTGCCAGCTTCCCGCTTCACGCCGAGCGGCTACTTTTCACCGTGGTGCCCCTTCGTCTAACGGTAAGACAGCGGCCTTTGGAGCCGCGAATCTTGGTTCGATTCCAAGAGGGGCAATTCGCACGATCGAAGTCGTGATCGCATTGCATGCGTGAATCGGGGTTTTCGATCATCACGTGCGTGTTGGGTGCCGCGATGTGCTCGGGTCCATCGTACGAGATCACGGACGTGGAGCGTGCGGGTGTGATTCCGCGCTGTGAACGCCTGCCATGATCCGCGCGTCCACCGGATGAATCACGATCTCATCAATCATGGTCCCGACGGTGATCGGTCGTCCGGCTGAGGGGGGCTCGCCTGGCCTTGCTGGCGGGATTCGGGGCCTCCCACCCGGAACCCCGCCTGACTAGCTTTGAAGGCTGAGCTCGGGACGGAGCCGCCGCGCCCTACGGGGTACCGGCGACACTCCGCCCCCTTTTACACGCTCCTCGCGGTGCTCGGCCCCGTCGTGTTCGCCTTCGGTTCGCTTTCGCCTCCACTGAGATCCATGCATGGACGGGCAGTCCACGTCGCGCGGCTTCAAGATCCTCTCCGGCACTTCCAACCCGGCGCTTGTCGAGGAAGTGGCGAAATCGCTCGGTGCTGAGGTCTGCAAGGTCACCTGCAACCGCTTCGCGGACGGCGAGATCTTCGTGCGCATCGACGAGAACATCCGTGGCGCCGATGTGTTCGTCGTGCAGTCGACGAATCCGCCCGGTGAGAACATGCTCGAGCTCCTGCTGCTCATCGATGCCGCGCGGCGCGCATCGGCAGCGCGCGTGACGGCGGTGCTGCCCTACTCGGGCTACGCACGCCAGGACCGCAAGGACCAGCCGCGCGTCGCGATCGGCGCGAAGCTCATGGCGAACATGATCGAGCGTGCCGGCGCCGATCGGGTGCTCGGTGTCGACTTTCACGCGCACCAGCTGCAGGGCTTCTACGACGTGCCCGTCGATCACCTGTACGCGGCGCCGGTGTTCACGAACTACTTCCGCCGCAAGGAACTCAAGGACCTCTGCGTCGTGGCGCCGGACGTCGGCTCCGCCAAGATGGCGCGCGGGTTCGCGAAGCGGCTCGACGCAACGTTCGCCATCATCGACAAGCGCCGCCCGAAGGCGAACGTCGCGGAAGTCGTGAACGTCGTCGGTGACGTCGAAGGACGCGACTGCCTCGTGCCCGATGACATGATCGACACCGCCGGCACGGTGTCGGAAGCGGCACGCGCGCTCAAGAAGCTTGGCGCGAACGACATCTACGTCTGCGCGACCCATGCGTTGCTGAGCGGCCCTGCCCGGCAGCGCCTGATGGACGCGCCGATCAAGGAGGTCGTCGTCACCGACACTGTTCATATCCCGGCGGAACGTCGCTTCGACACGCTGCGTGTGCTGTCGGTCGGCGAGCTGCTGGCGAAGGCGATCCGGTTCACGCATGCGGACCAATCGGTCAGCGTGCTCTTCGAATAGCTAGTTGCAGGTCCGCAGGTCTGCAGGAGCAGGAGCAGGAGCAGGAGGAGGTGCAGTTGCAGTACTCGAGTCCGAGCGGCGGGACGGCGAAAGAGCGCTACTCCCGCGCCACCTTCATCATCAGGGTATAACAATGGCAGCAGCAACACTCAACGCAGCAGTCCGCACCGAGACCGGCAAGGGCGCTGCGCGCAAGATCCGCCAGAGCGGCAACATTCCCGCCGTCATCTACGGGCACGGCCGCGAGCCGCAGTCGCTCGTGATGAACACGCGTGAAACCGATCGCCTGCTGGCGCGCATCACCCCGGGCGCCACGGTCATCGAGCTGAACATCGACGGCAAGGTCGCGCGTTCGCTCATCCGCGAGATCCAGCGTCACCCGTTCAAGCGCACCATCGTGCACATCGACTTCCAGGAACTCGTCGCCGGTGAAACGGTGACGGTGCGCTGCCCGATCGTGTACATCGGTACGCCCGAAGGCGTGCGTCTCGAGGGTGGTATTCTCGACCAGGTGCTCCATGAGCTCCTCGTCGAAGCCGATCCGTCGAGCATCCCGAGCCACATCGACGTCGACGTCACCGGCGTGAAGCTGGGCAAGTCGCTGCACGTGTCCGACCTCGTCCTCCCCGCCGGCATCAAGGTGATGGACGATCCGGGTTCGACGGTGTGCGTCGTGGCCGTGTCGAAGGCCGGTGTCGAGCCCGCGCCGACGGAAGCGGCGGTGGCAGAGCCGGAAGTCATCCGCAAGGTCAAGCCGGACGACGAGAAGTAAGCAGGCCGTACGCAGTCGATCGCGTTCGTCTCCTTTTCATTGTCTTCAACGTCGGGGCGCGGGATGCACAGGTCGTGGTAACTCCACGCTGGCGCATTCCGCGCCCCGCGCGTCTTCCCCGCATGAAAGTCATCGTCGGGCTCGGGAATCCCGGGCGTGAGTACGAAGGCACCCGCCACAATGTCGGCTGGTGGCTGGTGGATCATCTCGCGAAGCTCTGGCACTTCGATGCCTGGCGCCGCGACGGCGACAGCCTGTCCGCGAGTGGGCTCGTCGGCGGCAAGAAGGTGCGGCTGCTCAAGCCGCAGACATACATGAACCTCAGCGGCGCCGCGCTGCGCCCCGTGCTCAAGCGCGAAGGGTTCAACCCGGCCGAAGATCTCCTCGTGGTGCTCGACGAGGTGGCGATTCCGGCCGGTGAGTATCGCCTCAAGCCGTTCGGCAGTCCGGGTGGCCACAATGGGCTCAAGAGCATCGAAGGGCAGCTCAAGTCGCCGAAATACCCGCGGCTGCGCATCGGCATTCGTCCGGTTGATGAACGCCGCACGATCGGTGATCTCGCGGACTTCGTGTTACACGCGATGCCCCGCGACGAACGCGAGCTCGTGGAAGCGCTCTTCCCGCAGATGGTGAGTGCGATCGAGGTGTGGATCGCCGACGGGACGGAGAAGGCCGTCAGCACCCGCGGCCGAAACACGCCGCCGGCATAACGACCACTGCGCTACGCAGACTGGCGTCTCATGGCCAACCGGGGTCTCGCGTCCGGCGTCTGTGATGTCACGGTACCACCACGAGTCCGCGCCAACCACCGAACTCGTCGCGCTCTCGAACGAGCCCCGCCGGTGCCTGCCACGTTCCGCCGTTCACACGCACCGACACCCGATGCACACCGCTCGGAAGGTCGATGCGCGCCACGTGCACCCGGCCGTCGAAGGTCGCACGCGTGGGCATCCAGTCGTTCTGGCTTGTCCCGTACTCCACCACGGCGTCGCGCGGCGCGGTGGCCTCGATCGTCAACACCGCACCACCCGCGGGCACGCGCTCCACGGCAGCGCGCACCCCACCCGCGCGTTCTCCCTCGACCAGCGGTCCGGGCGACAGCACCCGCTGGTTCGCGCGCATTCCTCCGCTGGCACCGCCACCCACGCGCCACCGTAGCGCAACGCTCGACATGCGGGACTGCGGTACGCCACGCAGCATGTCCGCCAGCAGATCGCCGTGCGTCGCGACGAGGGCGAACGATCGCGTGAGCGCGACACTGGCCGACACATTGCGCGCCCTCGCACCACCGGCGGTCGCACTGCCCCCCGCGCGACGCGAGAACGCAGCCTGTAGTGCGATGCGCTGCACGCGCACGCCGCCGGTCACGACGACGTCGCGCACGTCGTACGACCCCGCAGGTCGGATCAGTCGCATGCCCGCCGCTTCCACGAGAGGGTAGTCGTCGGTCAACGTGCGCGTGCGCACGATCGACAGCGTCAGCCACCGGTGCGAGAGCCAGCCGCCGAACTCGGTGCTGGTCGCGCGAAACCGCAGATCTGCCGACGGCGGTCCCGAGGGATTGCTGCGCGACGTCGAGGAAGCGGCAACGGTGCCGCTGACGCCTCCCGACACCGGGCCCACGCCACGCGAGAGGCTGCCGCGCCACAGGCCCGCGCGATTGCTCCCACCGACCGCGCTCAACCCGCCGAGCCCGACACCGAAACGCGTGCCGACCGCCGCGACGTCGGTTCGAAACCACTCCGCGGCCGCCGGCGTGAACGCACCAAGCGCAGCGGCTTGCAGCGCCCCGGTCAGCGCACTGGGACTCGCGCGCACACCGGGGCCGGTGCGCGGATCGACGGCCTCAGGTTCTCGCACGAGCGTCGCCGCGAGCTCACCGCCATACGAGATAGTGCGCCCCACCCGCTGTGCGCCGACACCGAGTGTTCCGGCATCCGTCGCGTCCGGCGCGCGGGCGGTGCGCGACTCCTGTCGCACGCGCGCCATCCCCGCATCGACGAACAGCTCGGAGTAGGACGGCGATCCCCCGCGCTGCGCCCGCAGCGCGGCCGGCGCGAGCACCAGCGCCACCGCAAGCGTGAACCCGAGCGCGAACCGGAGCGCGCATACGCGACGCGTACCCCGGAAAGAACTAACGCTTTCCTGGGCGGAGCTGCGGCTGGGCGGCGGGAGAAACTGGGGAGCCAAGCAGGGAAATTACACCCTTTGACCGCAACTCCAGTGCGACTCCGGGTGCGATGCCCCGGATCACGTCGCTGCGGATCTTCGCCCCCATGTCGATCAGCAGCGCAGGCGCCGCGCCGCGGGCAACGAGCTCACGAATTCGCGTCGACGCCAGCTTCGGCGGAACCCCGTCGGCGATCATCTCGGTCAGCACGCCCAACGGAACCGTGAGCGGCGCCGAGGGCGAGAGCGCACGGTAGGCGCGCAACGTCGACGCCGGCACGCCATGCTGCAGCGCGCCAGCGCCTGCCGAAATTTCGGACGACGAGAACGCCGGGGCGAGCGCCTGCGCGGCAGTCTCCAGCCGCCCCGCGAGCTGGCGCACCGCATCGCTGATGCGGCTGGGGTCGGACTGCTTCGCCACCCCTTCCCTCACCTTCGTGATCAACGGATCGACCGGCACGCCGCGAGACTGCGCGGACTCGATGGTGGCGAGCAGTGCGGTCCGCACGGGCGCGTCGCCGACACCCTCGAGCGCGTCTGCAACCTGAGACTGAGAGCGTTGCGGCACGGACTGCGCCCCTGCAGGCGCGGCATGCACGACGGCAGCGGCGCACGCCAGCGCGGCCAGCACCCGCCTGCAAACGGGCTGCAGAGAGACGCGGATCATCGCGGCACCGCCAGCAGCACGGATCCCGGCTTGCCGAAGTCGCTGTCGGCGGCGCGCGGAGCGCGCGGATCGGCGATCCATCGGGTGCCGTCGACCACGAACGAATACTCGTGGCGTCCCGGGCGCACCGAGAGGCTTGCGGTCCAGACGGTGGACCCGGGCAACCGCTCCATGGGGGTCGCCGTCGTGTTCCAGTCGTTGAAGTCGCCCACCACCGAGACGCTGCGCGCCGTTGCAAGGTCGAGCACGAACTGCACGGGCACCACGGCCTCGGGATCGGCACGCGTGCCCGCCGGCTGTACGGCCGCCGCGGACGGCGTTGGCTGCGTTGGCGGCGTTGGCGGCGTCGACGACGATGGGTGCGGCACGGACGGCTGCGACGCCACCATCGGCGCGGTGGTCGCATCGCCCGGCAATTCGTCCGTACGCACGAAGAAGATGCTCACGGCAGCGGCCGCGAGCAGTGTGCTGCCGGCGATGATGGTGTACGGCGAACGCGCCCACCCACCGGCCGTGCGTGACACACGTGACATGCGTGACACGCGGCCCCACCGTGACGGCGCTCGGCTGTGCACGGCCGAGAGGATGCGTGCGATGGCCGCAGGATCGGACGCGGGCAGCGGTGCGAGGGTTGCACGCACCCGCTGCACCACCTCGTCATCGCCGCCGTCGTCGGCGTCGGATGCAGCGCGACGCTCGCCTGTGCTGTCAGCCATACAGCTCCACCTCCTTCAACCGCACGCGCAGGGTGTCGCAGGCCCGCTTGACCCGCATGCGCAGTGCCGACAGTCCGGCACCGGTGACGATCGCCATGTCTTCGTACTCCATACCTTCCACGTGTCGCAGCAGGAATGCCTCGCGCTGTTCCGCCGGCAGGGTGTCGAGCGCCCGATGCACCTCGACCGTCCACTCATCGCGCTGTTCCGGCACGGCGGCCGCGTCTGCAGGAAGGTCGCCGTACTCGATGAGCGCGTGATGCCGCTGCCGCTTCGCGCCGAGCGTGCGGCAGCGGTTCGCGAGGATGCGGAAGAACCAGGGTTCGAAGCGTGAATCATCGCGGAACGCGTCCAGGTGGTCGTGCACCCGGATGAACGTGTCCTGCAACGCCTCTTCCGCATCCTGCACGTTCCCGAGCATCTGCATGGCGAACCGCAGGCCTCGCGGATGAAAGAACTCCACGAGCGCCGCGAACGCGCGTCGGTCGCCGCTTCGCGCGCGCCGCGGAATCTCGGGATCGATGTCGGTCACGCGCGGGAGCGGGAGGGTTCAGTCGAGCCGGACGATGATGGTCTGCACGCCGCCATCGGGCGCCAGCGAACCATCGGCCCGGCGAATGTACTTCCACCACATCACGTTCGCCTCGCGGGACGCCGCGGTGTATCCGCCGATCGCCGTGTACGGAATCGCGGCGGATGCACCCTGCACGAGCGTGGGGCAGTTCTGCCCGCATGGCGGATACAGGGCGATCACCGCCTGGTCCTTGTCGACGACCATGTAGCCCACCACGAACTCGGTGGTGTTGCGCAGCGTGAGCGTCGGGCGCACCGCGCGCGCCTCGAGTGTGCCGGCGACGATGCCGTTGCCACCGTTGTTGCCGTTGGTCGTCGCGGGCGCCGTGGCGGGCACCTTCTCGGCAGCGCAGGCCGAGAGCAGCAGGGCGCTGGCGAGAATGGTCGGTGAAGTCAGCTTGGTTGCAATTCGCATGAGTAGTCTCTGAATGACGGTGAATCGGATCCGTATTCGAGCTACCCCGCCTTCCCGGGCGCTGTCACAACGACGTCACCTCGTCGTGACAACGCAGGGGGTGCGGCTACTTCGTGCCGGCCGTGTAGGACTTGAGGTAGAGGTTGATCGAGCCGATCGACAGCTTCGACTTGATCTGCACCATCAGCCGGCGATCGTCGTCCGTGATGTACACCTCGGCCTTGCCGTTCTCGCTGAACAGCCCCTTCGACTTGAAGGTGGGCTGCAGCACCACCGTCTTGAACTCGCCGGCCGGCACCTTCACCGTCTCGCGACGCAGCACGCGGATGCGCACCGGGTTGCCCTGCGCCTTGAAGTAGCGCGCATACTCGTAGGTCTTGCCCACCTCGAGATTGAGCGTGCGCACGAAATACAGGAACGACGCGTCGTCGAGGGGCGCCTGTACCGTCGGCTCCTCGGGCTTGTCGTTTTCCTTGAACATGCCGCGCTCCGGGAAGATCTCGAAGCGGCGCTGACGGTCGTAGCCCGGGTTGTCGATGTTCTGGTGGAAGCGGCGGGAGCTCAGCGTTTCCACGTCGAACCAGGTCTCGTGGGTGTCGTTCACCTTCACGAACGCCATGCTGCCGGAATACGCGAACACCGCATGCCAGGCCGGACGCCCGCGCACGTCGACGACGTCGCGCACTTCCATCGAGCCACTGCCGACCTTGAGGCTGCCGAACTTCACCTCGTACCCGAGCTTCTCTCCGACACCGAAGGGCACCTTGGCCGCGTTCGGCGGCAGCGGCACCGCGACTGCCGACTCACCACCTGTCTGCGTCTGCGCGAATGCCGTTCCGACTGCTGCCACCATGAACAGGCCTGCCGCGACCAGACGAACCGGGCGCAGCGTGCGAGGCAGGATGTTGGAACGGACGGACTTCACTGACGAAGAAGGGACCATGAGAGTGAGGCTGGGCTCGGACAGGTCCCGTGGGCACGGGACACTACCTGGCATGACACTGGACAGTGCATACACCCGCTCGGTCCAAAAGGGCCGACACGGGCGGGAGGGTGCTGGTCTGCGGACGATCGTTACACGTTGAACCGGAACAGCAGCACGTCGCCGTCGTGCACGACGTACTCCTTGCCCTCACTGCGGACGACACCCTTCTCGCGTGCCGTCTTCCAGCCGCTGTACGTCACGAAATCTCCGAACGACGCGGTCTCCGCCCGGATGAAGCCTTTTTCGAAATCGGTGTGGATGACGCCCGCGGCGACCGGCGCGGTATCGCCCTGATGAATCGTCCACGCCCGCACTTCCTGCTCGCCGGCAGTGAAATACGTCTGCAGGCCGAGCAGGTTGTAGCCCGCGCGAATGAGCCGGTCGAGTCCCGCAGATTCGATGCCGAGTGAAGCGAGAAACTCCGCCCGCTCCTCCGGCGGCAGCTCCGACAGTTCGGCTTCGATCTTCGCGGAGAGGGGCACGACTTCCGCGTGCTCCCCGCTGGCCGCCACCGCGGCACGCAGCGCGAGCAGGTACTTCCCTTCCGCACCCGACAGCTCTTCCTCGGTCACGTTGGCGGCGTACAGCACGGGCTTGGCCGTGAGCAGCTGCATGCCCGACAGCGCCTTGAGAACGTCAGGGTCGAGCCCCGCGCGCCAGAGAGGCGTGCCGGCCGCCAGCGCCGCGAAGCCTGCCTCGAGGGCCGGGAGCTCGGCGACCGCTTCCTTGTCGTTCGCGCGCGCAGCGCGCTTCACCTTGTCGAGCCGCTTCTCCACCGTCGCGAGGTCCGACAGCGCCAGTTCGAGCTCGATGATCTCCTTGTCGCGGGCGGGATCGGGGCTGCCCATCACGTGCGTGACATCGGGGTCATCGAAGCAGCGGATGACGTGCACGATGGCGTCCGTCTCGCGGATGTTCTGCAGGAACTTGTTGCCGAGGCCCTCACCGTTCGCGGCGCCTGCCACGAGACCGGCGATGTCGACGAACTGCACGACCGCCGGCACCGTGCGCTTCGGTTGCACGATCTCTGCGAGCTTCACCAGCCGGTCGTCGGGCACCTCCACCATGCCGACGTTCGGTTCGACGGTGCAGAACGGATAGTTCGCCGCTTCGGCCTTGGCCGCCGTGAGTGCATTGAACAGCGTCGACTTGCCGACGTTGGGGAGACCGACGATACCGAGACGAAGCATGACGCGTTGATCGGGGACAGGAGATGAGAAGCGTTCAGCCCTGAAATGTAGCGGGGCGCACCCCTACCCCATGTCGACCGGCTGGATGTTCTCCCCGCCTTCGTTGCCGACCTTGTTCACGCGGGTGCTCACGCGCCACGCGCGCATCGGCCCGTCGTACGGCCGCACGAGCGCGCGCGCATCCGTCACGGTGGTCGCCGGGTCGAGCCACTGCTCGTAGTCCGACGCGCGCAGGATCACCGGCATCCGATTGTGTATCGGCGCCATGGTCTCGTTGGGCTCCGTCGTGATGACGGCGCAGGTCACCAGCGGCTCGGCATCGGCATCACCCTTGGGCGTCCACCGCTCCCAGAGCGCCGCGAACACGAATGGCTCGCCATCCTCGAGCGCGATGCACCAAGGCTGCTTGACCTTCTGCCCCTCGATGGGCTGCCATTCGAAGAAGAACTCCGCCGGCATGAGGCCCCTGCGGGACTTGAACGCCGACCGGAAGGAGGGCTTCTCGGCCACCGTGTCGCCGCGCGCGTTGCACAGCCGGTTGCCGATGGACGGGTCGTCGGCCCACGCGGGCACGAGGCCCCAGCGCGCCATGGTCGCCTCACGTCCGCTGCGGTCCGCCAGCACGAGCGGCACCTGCTGCATCGGCCCGATGTTGAAGCGAGGCACGGAAGGCGGAAGAGTCGCGCCAAGCGGGAGTTCGCCCAGGCGGGCAGGATTGCCGAAGCCATATCGTCCACACATGACAAGGATGATGGCTCCGCGGCCGGCAACTGGGCAGGCGGCTTGCCCTAAGCGCCTGCCCCAGCAATATTTCGAGGCTCTACTACCCACGGCCCGTTTTCTGGTTGCCGTGAGGTCCCTCCTCCCGCGGAACGGCACTGCGGGGGGCATTCCAGTCCGAAAGGACACGTCCACAGGGAGGATTGCCGAGTGGCAAAGCTCAAGATTCGTCGTAACCCGACGCGCCGGTACGAGGCGGTCTACATTTTCGACTCCGCGCTCGAAGATGCAGCCATCGCCGAGAAGCTCGAGAAGCTTCAGGGCCTGCTCGAACTGGCCGAGCCGGCCGAGATCGAGCACTGGGGCCGTCGCGCCCTGGCGTACAAGATCGGCCGTCATGAGAACGGCTATTACATCATCAGCAAGTTCACCATCGAGCCGAAGGTGCTGCCCGAGTTCGAGCGCGCGCTCAAGCTCGACGAGAGCGTGGTGCGCTACCTGGTGACGCTGCACGAGCATGAACTCGGCGCCCCGGTGCTGAGCGAAGAGGAAATGGCGCTGCGCCGTCGCAGCGATGACGACGACGACGACGAGGAGTAGACGATGCGCCGACAGAAGAAGCCCTGCCCGATCACCGAAGCTGGCATCCGCTTCGTGGACTACAAGGATGATCGCCTCCTCGCCCGCTTCATCACGGACTACGGCAAGATCCTGCCGAGCCGCCTGAGCGGTGTCGACGCGCGTCATCAGCGTCAGCTCTCGAAGGCCGTGAAGAAGGCGCGTTTCCTCGCGCTGCTGCCCTACGTGAAGGGACAGACGGGCTGAGCATGACTGGAGCAGTCGCGCCGGAAACGATCGCGACTGCTCCGCAGGAGCGCGGATGGCGGTGGTTCGTCCTCTCGCTCGTACTGATGGTGGTCGTGACGGCCGCTCCCGGCTGGCCCTCGGCACTGGCGCTGGTGGCCGGTGCGGTTCGGCTGCTGCTGCCGATCGAGCAGTTCGCACTGCTCGTGGTGGTGGTGATCGCCTCCTGTTCGCTGGTCGGCTGGTGGGCCGGGGGCCGCGTCTTTCCCGCACTGCTGTGGGTGGGCGGCGCGGGCTGGGTCGTCTGGAAGATGCCGCTGCCGGCTGACGGCTACGGCGCTCTGGTTCGCGGCTGGTCCGTATCGCTCGGTGCCGCCTTCGGTCTGGTCTGCCTGGCGACCGGCACGCGCCCCTTTCTCGGGCGCGCGCTGGCGGCCGTGGCGCTGGCGGGCACGGTGATGCTGTTCGGATTGACCGGTGCGCCGGCCTCGGGTGGCGGTACGTTCGACGGCGCGCGTCGGATGATGAGCGCCGAGTACAGCCGCCGGACGGGCGAATCGATGGCGAGCTGGCAGCGTCGCACCGAGTCGGAGGTCTGGCAGGGGTTTGCTCGCCGGATGCCTGACGCGGCGGGTCGCGCGGAACGGATGGCCGGCTCGCTCGGGGCCGTTGGAGACGCGGGCACCGGGCGGTCGCTGCTGTTGCTGTCGCCCGCGCTGCTGGGGCTCGAATCCCTGCTGGCGCTGGCGCTGGGTTGGGCGACCTACCATCGCCTCTCCCGGGTGCGCATCGGCCCTCCGCTCGGTGCGCTGCGGGATGTGCGGTTCAACGACCAGCTGGTCTGGGGTCTGGTGGTCGGCACGACCGTTCTGCTGCTTCCGACGCTCGCCGACTGGCGGGGGCTGGGAGCGAACATGGTCTGTTTTTTCGGTACGCTGTACGCGCTTCGCGGCGCTGGCGTGCTGACGTGGTGGATCCCGGACCGGCTCGCCGTCGTGGCGTTGCTGGCCCTGGTGGTTCTGGTTCCGCTCCTCGGTCCAACGATCCTGCTCGGCATCCTGCTGGCAGTGACGTTCGTGCTGGGGCTGGGTGATACATGGCGCGACTTCCGTGCTGGTGCGAACCCGCGCCGGTCCTCGTCGCTCCCCTAACAACAGTACGGAGTTCCCATGGAAGTCATTCTTCGCAGCGCCATCGACAAGCTTGGGCACCCGGGTGATGTCGTCACCGTGTCCGCCGGCTACGCGCGCAATTTTCTCGTCCCGCGCGGTTTCGCGTTCCCGGCAACGGAAGGCAACAAGAAGCGCATCGCCCAAGAGAAGAGCCGGCTCGAGGCTGCTGAAGGCGAGCGGCGTCAGGCGGCCGAAGTGATCGCCGAGAAGCTGGGTGAAGTTTCGGTGACCTTCGCCGCACGCGTCGGTGAGGAGGGCAAGCTGTTCGGCTCCGTCACGACGGCCGACATCGCCCACCAGCTCGAGGCGCAGGGCTACAAGATCGAGAAGCGGCAGATCGAGCTCAATGAGCCGATCAAGGCGCTGGGCGTCTATCGCGTGGGCATCCGTCTCCACGCCGACGTGAAGCCCGAGATCAAGGTCTGGATCATCAAGCAGTAAGCGCGGCCGAAAGCGCCACCGCAGGTCGTGCAGGTCTGAGGCAAAACGGGGCACCTCTCGCGAGGCTGCCCCGTTTTGTCTTTGGCGTGATGAGCGTGTCACCACGGTTGCACAGTGTGCCGGCGGTGCTACTGGCCAACGGGCTCGTACGGCATGAACTTCGCGCGTGAGTTACGGTATTACCTCGTTCTTCCCGAAGGACGCCCGAATTCTGGGCGCCTTTCCCTCCCGACCGGCCGGCCGGGTCCGAATTTCAAGCTCCCCATTGATGGCCGCTGACCACTCCGCAAATCCGGGCGAGACGATCGCCCTTCGCGCCGCCGACCTGGCGAGCGAACTCAAAGCAACCGACATCGTCGTGCTGGATCTCCGCGGAGTGACGGACATGACCGACTTCTTTGTTATCGCCAGTGGGACCTCCGACACGCACGTGCGCGCGGTGGCGGAACATGTCCAGGCAGGGCTCAAGGACGTTGGCGTGTCTACCAACATGACGGAAGGCGTCACGCAGGGCCGGTGGGCCCTGCTCGACTATCACGACTGCGTGGTGCACGTGTTTCACCCGACGTTGCGGCAGTTCTACCAGCTCGAACGGCTGTGGGGCGACGCGAAGCCGGTCAAACTCGGAGCGGTCATGGGAGGAGCGCGGTAAATGATCAGGTCAGGGCGGTTCGCGCGATGGAGCGCGGCCGTGGGCACGGCGATCGTGGCAGCGGCGTCCCTTGCCGCTGCGCCGCTGTCGGCCCAGGGCTACTTCGGGCAGAATCAGGTGCAGTACGACCGGCTCCGGTGGCGGGTGATCGAGACGGAGCACTTTCTCGTTCACTACTATCCCGAGATCGCCGAGGTCGCGCCGGATGCGGCGCGCATGGCGGAGCGTTCGTACGCCCGGCTCTCGAAGCTCATGGCGCACCAGTTTCGCGAGAAGAAGCCGATCCTCGTGTTCGGCTCCTCCGGCGATTTTGCGCAGAGCAACGTGTTCGGCGACCTCGGTGAAGGCACGGGCGGTGTGACCGATCCGCTGCGCCAGCGCATGGCGCAGTTCTTCACGGGTGACTGGGGCAGCTTCGAGCACGTGCTGCAGCACGAGATGGTGCACGTGTTCCAGTTCGACATCTTCTCGCGCGGGCGCGCGGGCAGTGGGCTGCAGAATCTGGCGATGGTCAATCCGCCGCTCTGGTACATGGAAGGCCTCGCGGAATACTTCTCGATCGGTGAGAAGCATCCGTGGACGGACGCCTGGGTGCGTGACGGAGTGGTGAACGGCACGCTGCCGTCGATCCGCCAGATGACCGAGCGCCCCGACAAGTATTTCCCGTATCGCTACGGACTCTCCGTGTGGCAGTACGTCGGCCAGCGGTGGGGTGACGAGTCGATCGGCGAGATCATGAACGCCGTCCCGAGCCTCGGCATCGATCGCGCATTCCGTCGCGAGATCGGCCTCACGCTCGACGAACTGAGCGACGAGTGGAAGGCCTCGATGTCGGCGAAGTACCTGCCGGTGATCGCCACGCTCGATCGTCCGCGCAGCTTCTCGGAGCCGCTGCTCTCGCAGCGCCGTTCCGGCAGCATCGCGAGCCTGTTCGTGGCGCCGGCACTCTCGAACGACGGCAAGCTGATTTCGTACATCGCGTACGGGTCGCTGCTGCGTGGCGAGGTGTTCCCCGACCTGTATCTCGCCAACGCGGAAACCGGCAAGCGCATCGCGCGCCTGGTGAAGTCGAGCACCAACCCCGACTTCGAGCAGCTGCGCTTCATCTACTCGCAGCCGGCGTTCTCGCTCGACGGCACGCACCTCGCCTTCACGGGACAGAGCGGCGGTCGCGACGTGCTGTACGTGATGGATGTGCGGTCGCGGAAGGTCATCAAGAAGTTCGACTTCCAGCTCGACCAGGTGCTGAGTCCGAGCTTCTCGCCGGATGGCCGCCGCATCGTGTTCAGCGGCATGAAGCATGGCATGAGCGACCTGTACGTCGCGTCGCTCGATGCACCGGGCTACCAGCAGCTCACGAAGGACCAGTACGGCGACCTGCAGCCCCAGTGGTCACCCGATGGCAAGACGGTGGCCTTCGCGAGCGACCGTGGCGAAGACACCGACTTCGACATCCTGAAGATCGGCAAGTGGAAGCTCTCGCTGTTCGACTTCACCACGGGCACCGTGTCCGTCGTGCCGGGCCAGGCCAGCGGCACGATCAACTCCAATCCCCAGTGGGCACCCGACGGCAAGTCGCTCGGCTACCTGTCCGATCGCACCGGCGTCGCGAACCTGTTCCTCTACGAGTTCGACGCGAAGGAGCACTACCAGCTCACGAACGTGCTCGGCGCGATCACGGCCGTCGCGGAATACTCGCCGGCGATCACGTGGGCGCGCGGTGCCGACGTGCTCGCGTACGTCTACTACGAGAAGGGCGAGCACTCGATCTGGAAGATCAAGAACCCGCGTGGGCTCAAGAAGGAGCCGTACCGGGCGCCAGTGGTGACGGTGGCGGGCGGCATGCCGGGAACGGGCGCAGCACCCGCGGCGTCGGCCGCGCCGAAGCCCGTCGTGACCGCACCAGTCGATCCGACGGCGTACCTGCCGAATGGCCGCGTCGCGGATAGCAGCGCCACTCGCACCTCGGTGTATCGCGCACCGCGTGGTTCGCGCGTGTCGAGCGAGTTGCCCGCCACGACGATCGCGCAACTCACCGATCGCGTGAGCGTGCGGGCGTTGATGGACAGCTTCGATTTCAACCTGCCGGACACCACGCGCTTCCGCGATGGACGCTACAAGGTCCGGCTCACGCCGGAGTATGTCGCGCAGCCGAGCATCGGCTACCAGCAGGGTGGGTTCGGCCAGGGCACGTATGGTGGCACGACGATCGTGCTCAGCGACCTGCTCGGTGACCACCGGCTGGCGCTGTCCGGTTCACTGAACGGACAGCTCAGCGATGCCACCGTGTTTGCCGGCTACACGAGTCTCGGCAAGCGGCTGCAGTACACGACCGGTATCGCCCAGCAACCGATCTACCTGCTCTCGAACAGCACGCAGATTCCCGTCGAGGGCAACGGGAATCGCTTCATCCAGCAGCAGGACATCTACCGGCTCGTCGTTCGCGAAGTGTTTGCGGCCGCGTTGTATCCGCTCAATCGGTTCACCCGGTGGGAGCTCGGGGCGCGGTTCAACAACGTCGACCAGCAGGCGTTTCCCTTCCAGCGGCTGGTCGACCTCGATCAGGGTTACGCCACGCAGTACGAACGTGGGCCGACACGCAACATCGCGTCGGCGAACACGGTGTCGCCGTATCTCGCATTCGTCACCGACAACACGATGTTCGGTTACACCGGTCCGATCGCCGGCAAGCGCGCGCGCTTCCAGATCGAGCCGAACGTCGGCACCTGGCAGTACGTCGAGTACCTCGCCGATGCGCGTTCGTACATCCCGATCCTGTTCAACTACATCACGTTTGCGACCCGCGTCCAGACCAACCTCTCGGTCGGTCGCGACGAGCAGCGCTTCCCGAAGTGGCTCGGACGTCCGGACTTCATCCGCGGGTACAACCGGGACGACCTGAGTTCGGTGACGTGCACCGGGTTGCCGACGGACAACAGCTCGTCGTGCAACACGGTGGAGACGATCGGCAGTCGCGTGGCGTTCGCCAACGCGGAATTGCGCTTCCCGATCTTCCGCCAGCTCAACCTCGGCTTCGTGGGCCTGCCGCCGCTCGACGGGTTGCTGTTCTACGACGCCGGTGTGGCCTGGAACGGCGGGCAGAAGGTGTCGCTCACGCGTCCCGACAACTACGACTTCACCAAGCAGCGTTCGCTGCTGCGCAGCTACGGCGCCGGCATCCGTCTGAACCTGTTCAACATCGCGATCGTGCGCTGGGACTACGCCGTACCCATCGACCGTCCCGGCACGAAGGGCTACGGGACCTGGTTCTTCGGCGCGAGCTACTGACGACCCGAGCCCGAAAGGACTCCGTAGCCAGTCGCTGATGGCCCTGTAGCAGCGTCTCGCAGCACCTCGACGGCCCCGCATTCTCCGATGCGGGGCCGTCGTGCGTGATGCGTGCACATTGTCCGGTATTCCCGCGCTCGCTGCCCCTCCCCGCACCCCCGGCGTGCGGATACCTTATCCGCGTGCGCACGCTCATCGCGTCGGCGCTCGTGCTCCTCGCGTGCGGCTCTGCCGGCGGCTGTGCCGATAGCTCGTCCCGCCCCTCCGGAGCCGGCGCCCCTCCCAGTATTCCCGGTGGTCCCGACCCTATCGTGCTGCGCGTGCCGCGCGCCGGTGGTGTGGTCTCCGCCTACCCGTACCCGGCGCTCGATTCTGCGCTCTGGCGGTCCACGGGACGCGTCCCTGCCCTCGATCGGGTGATCGCCTTCGGGGTCGAGGATGGCTACCTCGCCGCCGTGGATACGAGTGGTGCACCGGTCCGCATCGACCTGCGACTCGGGAGCGTGGCGACGAGTCGCACGGCAGGCCTTCGGAGCGTGACCTCGGCCGACGGTGCGGACGTCTACGCGCTCACGCCCGCCGGCGAGATCACGCGCTTCACCCCGAGCGGCGGCAACTGGAAGTTCGCGCCGACCCTTCCGGCCAATGCGCTTTTCGCGCAGGCCGACGGCTCGGTGATCGTGGCGGGCGCCCAAGGCGATCGGGTGCTGGTGTGGCGCGTGCGACCGCCGGGACAGGGAGTGTCGGACAGCTTGTCCTTCGCGGTCAGCAGCGATGCCGCGACCGACCTCGCGGGCACTGTGGCGCGCACGGGTGGCGCGGTCGGCGACCGTGTTTTCTTCGGCGCGAACGAGTCGGTGCTCGCGGTGCGGTCGCGCGACATGGGTCGCGCGCTCGACGTGGCCATGGGTGAACCGGTAGTCGCCATCGCGGCGACGCCGAGCGGCGACCGCCTCTACGTGGCGCTCGCCGACGAGACGGCGCTCAGCATCGTCGATCGCTTCGAGGAAGACGTCAGCGGTACCGTGTCGCTGCCGGCCGCCATCCGGGAGCTTCGGATGGACCCGTTGGGCCGCACCCTGCTCGCGCGCGGCGCGGGCGACACGGTGTACGTGGTGAGCGTCGCCACTGGCGAAGTGGTGGGCACTGTGCGCTCGGAGTGGCGTGGGGACCTGCCGCTGGTGCTGCCGGATGGTGCGATCGCGCTGGCTCGCGGGCCCGACGTCGTCTTTGCGGACGGGCGAACGCTGGCCGACGGCCGTCGCGTGGCCGGTGGTGCTCGCGACCACTGGCATGTGCTCCGGTGGAACGGATTCCGACCGCGCGCGGCAGGACTCGACCAACCCGTCGAGTTTCGCCGAGGCGCCCGGCGCGACACGACGACGCCGGTCGACACGTCGACGACCATCGACAGCGGTGGAGGGAGCCTCCCGCCGGCCGTGGCGGCGCCGCCCCGGCCCCCGCGCGCAACCCCGCGCCCCGCACGCGACTCGGTTTTCACGGTATCCTTCGCCGCGCTGCTGAACGAGGACGATGCGCGCAAGCTCGCCAATCGCATCCGCGTCGATGGCCAGCGTGCGCGGGTCACCACGTCGGAGCGCGGCGGGAAGACGTTGTACCGGGTCGTGCTGGGGCCCTACCCTACGCGCGACCAGGCCGAACGAGTGGGCCGGACGTCCGGCCAGAGCTATTGGGTCTTCGAGGGAACACCGTGACCGGACTTTCTGGTGAGGCACCACAATCGATGAACGACGAGGGGGAGCGGCTCTCGCCGCTGCTCGACGACGTGTATGCGACGGTCATTGCCGGCACCGACAGCGACGTCGCCGCAGCGACCGCGCTCGCGATCGCGCGCGTGCAGGGACAGCGCCGGCGTGTCGCGATCGCGGACCTCGTCGGCGAATCACGTGCGCTCGAGGCGCTGCTCGGCGGCGACGATCCGCACGGTGTGTCCGACAGTTTCCTGTATGGCGTGTCGCTCAACAAGATCGCGCGGCCCATCAACGACACGGGCACGATCTTCCTCATGCCGAGTGGCACCGAGAGCGTCGCGAACGAGCAGGTGTACGCGAACGAGCGTTGGCGCCGCCTCGCTGCCGGCTTCCATCAGGTCGGGGCGTTGCTCCTGATCGTCGCGGTGCCCGGCACGCCGGGATTCGCGGAGCTCTGCGGCTTCATCGGCGCGATCATGCCGGTCGGCAGCACGACGTTCCCGATGCCGCCGGGCGTGCGGCTGATCGCCCCGCCACCGCCGCCCGCCGCAGAGCCGCCGGCCATCACGCCGCCATCGCGCTCCACGACCGCCCGTGCACGGGCTGTCGCCGCCGAGGACCAGGCGAGCCGGCGCAACAAGCTGTTCGCGCTGCTGCTCGGCCTCGCTGCCATCGCGGTCGCGATCGGTGCATCGTGGCAGCAGCTCAAGCCGTACCTGCCGGCGCCGATCGTGGAATTGTTCGAGCGCGCGCCGAGCACCCCCGGCGACACTGCGAGTCTCGCCGCGACTGCGGCACAGCGCGTGGACACGCTGAGCGATTCGGCGAAGCAGGCCGCGAGCGACTCGGCCAGACTCGCTGCTGCGCTGCAGCGGGAGCCGCTCCAGGTGGCAAACCCTACGGACTCCGTCCGTGCGTTGCGCTATGCGATCTACTTCTCGTCGGCGAACAACCGTGATGCGGCGACACCCAGCGCGTACGTGGCATCGCTGCCTGCCACGGCCATGTCGATCGTGCACGAGGACGGACTGCTCTGGTACAAGGTGACGGTGGGCGCGTATCAGACCCGGGCGGCCGCCGCGCGAGAGCTGGTGCAGTTGCAAAGCCAGAAACTCGTGAGCAGCGGCGGGAGCATCCTCGCCGTGCCGTACGCGATCCAGCTCGATAGCAGCGTCGCGCCCGGTACGGTGCGTGGGCTGCTGGCGAACTACAAGACGCGCGGCATCGAGGCCTACGCGCTCCGCAAGCCGAGTGGACAGGTCACGATCGTGACGGGTGCGTTCGAGACGCCGACGCAGGCGAACATCCTTGCGGATTCATTGCAGAAGATCGGTATCACGCCGGTTCTGGTTTACCGAACAGGGAGAATGTTCTAAGTGCGGCTCACGAAGCTCGAAGTGCATGGATTCAAGGCGTTCGCCGATCACACCGAGTTCCTGTTCGAACGTGGCGTGACGGCGATCGTCGGACCGAACGGCAGCGGCAAGTCGAACGTCTCCGATGCGGTACGGTGGGTCCTGGGCGAGCAGCGTGCGCGTGCGATGCGCGGCGCGAAGATGGAGGACGTGATCTTCCATGGCTCATCGGCGCGGCGCGCGGTGAACATGGCGGAAGTGTCGCTGCATTTCGACAACACCGACGGCGCGCTGCCGCTCCCGTTCAAGGAAGTGGTGCTCACACGCCGCCTGCTGCGGTCAGGCGAGAGCGAGTACCTGCTCAATCGTGCGCCGTGCCGCCTGCGCGACATCCAGGATCTGGTGCGCGGTACGGGCCTCGGTGCCGACTCGGGCGTCGTGATCGAAAGCCGCATGATCGATGCCCTGCTCTCCGATCGCCCTGACGACCGCCGTGAGCTGTTCGAGGAGGCGGCGGGTGTCGGCCTGTATCGCGATCGCCGTCGCAGCGCCGAGCGACGCCTCGACGAAACCACGGTCGACCTGGCACGCCTCGACGACCTGATCTCCGAAGTGCAGAGCCAGACCCGCGCGCTCGGCCGCCAGCGCCGGCGTGCCGAACGTCATGCAGAGCTGATGGCGCGCCGCTTCAAGGTCGAGCTTTCGCTCGCCACGCGCGAGATGGCGGCGTGGCGCGATGAGCTGGCGGCGCTCGACGAGCGCCTCGAGACGCTGCGTGCGGGCCTGCCGGATGCGGAAGCACTCATCGAAGCGGCCGAGTCGGAGCGCGACACGGCGCATGCGGCGCGCGCCACCGCCGAGGCCAGCCGCATCGAGATCGCGCGCCTCGCGAGTGAGCAGCGCGAAAAGACGCAGCGCCTCGAACGCGAGCTCGCGGTCGCGGAAGAGCGACAGCGCAGCACGGTGATGCGGCGGCAGCGTGCCGAGGAGGAGCGCAAGGAGAACGAGGCGTTCGGCCGACGCCTTGCGGAAGATCGCGAACGCGCCGCGGGCGATCGCACGACCCTCGAGCGCGAGCTCGCGGAAGCCGGTGAGGCCCTCCAGCAGCGACTCGCCGCCGAGGGGACCACTCGGGAGACGGTGCAGCGCGCACGCGCCGTGCTCGATGGCCTCGAGCGGCAGCTGCGAGAGCATCGCGACCAGGCGCGCCGTCTGCAGCTCGACCGCGAGAGCGCGTCGCGTGAGCAGTCGGAGACGCTGCAGCGTCGTGAGGCGCTCGAGATCGAGCGCCAGCAGCTTGCCGACACGTTCGCCGCCACGGAGCGCGAGCTCGCCGCGGCGACGGAATCGCTGTCGCTCGCACAGCTTGCCGCGACCGAGGCGCAGCACGCGCTCGAGGGTGCGCGCATGGCGACGACGACGGCGCGGGTCGCGGACGCAGAGGCGCGCAGCGCCTTGGCATCGGCAGTGGAACAGCGGACGGCGCTCGAAGGCCGCATGAACGCCCTCGAGGGGCTCGAGCGCGAGCGCGTCGGACTTGCTCCGTCGGCCGCGAAGCTGCTCAAGGAGCGCGAGCGCTTCGGCGAAGGCGCCGTGCTCGGGCCACTCACGGACTTCGTCACCGCCGACGGTGATGCCGCGCGACTGGTGGAGCGCTACCTCGGCGCGACGATGCATGCCATCGTCGTGCGCGATGCCGATGCCGCGGCCGCGGTGCGCCGCTGGCATGCGGACACGCAACCGGGCCCGTTGCTTCTGCTGCCGCTCGACGTAGTGGAGAGTGGGTCGGCCGACGCCGACGCGTTGGGCAGCAGTGTCCAGGCGAGTGGCGCAGCCGGTGGATGGGTACGCGCGCTGCTCGGGAAGGTGCGCGCGGTCGACGCTGGCGAAGCGTTCATCGACGAGCGCGGTGCCGTGTTCCTGCCCGGTACTGCCACCGGTCCGGGGCCGCTGCAGCGTCGTGCCGAGCTGACTCGCCTGCAGGCCGATCTCGCCGCTGCGGACCGCGCGCGTGTCGAGGCGGCGACGACCGCCGAGGCGGCGCGGCTCGCACTGGGTGAGGCGGAGCGCGCGGGGCAAGCCGCAGTGGAAGCGGCCAATCGCTCGCAGGGCGAAGCACGTCGCGCGGAGGAGTTGCGCGTGGAAGTGACCCGTCGCCGTGAGCGTGCGGAGCGCGAGCTTCAGCAGTCGAGCGCGCTGGCGGAACGCCTGCTCACGCGCATGGACGAACTGGAAGCGCGCGTGGGGGAGCTGGAGGAAAGGACGGCCGCACTGGATTCGCGCACGGGCGAAGCCGACAGTGCGCTCGCAGAGGCACGCGAGGCATTGACGGTCGCGGAAGCGGATCAGGAGCAGGCACGCGAGCAGCGCGCCACGTGGCAGGTCGCGCAGGCGCAGGCGCAGGCGCGCCTTTCGGTGGCGGTCGATCGCGAGCGTCGGCTGGTGGAAGAGGACAGCACCGCGGCCGCACGTCTGCAGTCGCTCTCGAGTGAGCTCTCGACCCTGTCGGAAGCAGACCAGCAGCTCGCGCAGCAGCTGGCCGACTGGCGCGCGGAGCTCGACACGCAGCAGAAGACGCTCGCCGATGCCGATGCACGGTTGGCCGACGCGGAGCGCGCAGTCGCCGCCGCAACGGTCGCACTCGACGGCGCGGAACGCTCGCTCGACGAGTCGCGCCGGCGCGCGGGTGGGCTGGGTGAGCAGCTGCACAGTGCGGAACTGCGGCACACGGAACTGTCGGGACGGCGCGAGGCGATTCGTCAGCGGCTCGAGACCGAATGGCGGCGCACGCTGGAGGACCTGCTGGGCGGGTTCGAGTCACTCGAGGATGAAACGGATTCCCTCCGCACCGAAGCGCAGGGATTGCGCGCCGCGCTCGACGAGCTCGGTCCCGTCAATCCGCTGGCGATCGAGGAGCACGAGGAGGAGCAGCGTCGCCTCGAATTCCTCACCGGGCAGCGCAACGACCTCGTGGCCGCCAAGCAGTCGTTGCATCAGGCGATCCGCGAGATCGACAGCACGGCGCGCGAACTGTTTCTCGCCACGTTCACGCAGGTGCGCGAGAACTTCCGCACGATCTTCCTCACGCTGTTCGGTGGCGGCGAATGCGACCTGCGGCTCGAGAACCCGGAGACGCCGCTCGATTGCGACATCGAGATCCACGCGTCGCCGCGCGGCAAGAAGACGCAGCGCATTCACTTGCTCTCGAGCGGAGAGCGTGCGCTCGTCGCGCTCTCGCTGCTCTTCGGCATCTTCCTCACCAAGCCGAGTCCCTTCTGCCTGCTGGACGAAGTGGACGCGCCGCTCGACGACCAGAACATCGGGCGTTTCGTGAAGATGCTCAACCAGTTCAAGTCGCAGACGCAGTTCATCGTCATCACCCACAACCCGCGCACGACCACCGAAGCGGCGGATGCGGTGTACGGCGTGACGATGCAGGAGCCGGGCGTCTCGTCGATCGTGAGCGTGCGACTGCGCGGCAAAGTCATCGACGATGCGCCGACGCTTGCGGAGGACGGCGCCGACGACACGGCGGATGACGGCCCCCTGGACGATGCAGCGGACGATGTCGTCGAGGACGGTGCAGACACCGAGGACGGCGCGACGACACTTGCCGTCAGTCGTGCGGAGTCACCGGACGCGGAGACGGTGTAGGTTGCGTCCGCTGCTCGCGTTGCTGCTCCTGTTCGCCATTCCGCGGGCAGGAGCAGCGCAGAGTGCAGTGCTCGAGGGTCCGGCTACGGCCGTCCTGCCGAGCATCACCCCGCTGTTCACGGCCCGCGCCGTGGACTTCGGCGCGAGCCGTCCGTTGCGCTTCACCCTGCAGGGGTCCGCGAGCACCGATTTTCAGACACTGGTGCTCGACACGACGGTGGTGAGCGACGAGACCGTCGTTCCCATCCAAGTCACGCGGCCGCTGCCGAGCGACGCGGTGCTCTTCTTCCGATTGCGGGTGCGCACCGGAACCGGAACGGGTCCGTTCGTCGACTCGCCGCCCCTCGGCCCGCGCACGGTGCCGACCTGGCTCACGCTCGTGAGCCCGAATTCCGTCGGCGGAGACCAACTCGACACGCGCCGCCCGCGATTCGTGTGGCGCAGCGCACGCGTCACTCCGGCTGCGGGGCCGTGGCGCTATGACGTGGAAATCACCACACGCTCCGGCGTCGTGGCCGCGACTGCCGGCATCCTGGACACGACGTTCCAGATCAATGTCGACCTCGAGGCCAATGCGTCGTATCGGTGGAACGTGCGCGCATATCTGCCCAAGGGCGAGACCGTGCGTTTGCAGAGTACGGCGTCGTTCGGCGTGTCCGATCCGGCCGTGCCGACGGTGACCCTGCTCTTCCCGAATTTCCCGAACCCATTTCCCACCGGGAATGCGTTCACTACCTGTTTCTGGTTCGACATCGCCGAACCGGGTGGCCGCGTGTCGCTGGATGTGCTGGACATCCGCGGCAACCTGGTGCGCACGCTGATTCCCGGGCCTGACGGCCAGCGCGACTTCGCGCCTGGCAAGTACGGCCGCGGCGCGCCAGGCACCGGGTCGAACTGTGATGGACGCTTCGTCTGGGACGCGACCGGCAATGACCGGCGGACGGTCGCACCCGGCGTGTACTACGCACGTTTTCGGCTCGGAAGCGCCGCGCCGATTCTTCGCAGCATGCTGTTTCGCGGACGCTGAGGGCACCATGAAACTGACCACGATCGGCACCGGCACCGCCGAGCCGCATCCCACGCGAGTCGCCTCCGCGCATCTGGTGGAAGCCGGCGACGTGCGCCTCCTCATGGACTGCGGCAGCGGATCCGTGCACCGCATGGCCGCACTTGGCGTGCGTTGGCAGAACATCACGCATGTCGTGATCACGCACTTCCATGCGGATCATGTCGCGGATCTCGTCATGCTCGTGATGGCGTGGCGCTGGGGACAGCTTCCACCACGCGAGGCGCCGCTCACGCTCTATGGTCCGGCAGGCACCGGGGCACTGATGGAGAAGCTCGCCGTGCTCTACGGCCCGTGGATGCTGGCCCCGGGATTCCCGCTCACGGTGCGGGACCTGGTGCCCGACGAGGTTGTGACGTTGCCCGGCGACGTGCGCTTCTCGGCGCACCCGGTACCACATACGGCCGAGAGCGTGGCATATTGCATCGAGCACGGCGGACGACGCCTCGTGTATACGGGCGACACCGGCTTCGATGAAGCCGTCGGCACGTGGGCGGCGGACTGCGATCTGCTGCTCGCGGAGTGTTCGCTGCCGGATGCGCTGGCCATTCGCGAGCACCTCACGCCGCGACAGGCTGGCGCGCTGGCCCGCATTGCAGGCGCACGCCGGCTCGTGCTGACGCATTTCTACTCGCCTGTCGAAGCAGTCGACATCGTGGGCGAAGTAGGTGAGCATTTCCCCGGACCGATGGTTCTCGCAACCGACGGCTGGACTACCGAAGTCTGATCCTTCGTTTATCGAGGACGTACCATGCTGGTCGTGATGCAACCGAACGCGACGCCGACGGACATCGAACGTGTCTGCGACGAGATCGTCCGGCAGGGCTTCAAGCCGCTGCCCATGCCTGGTGCCACGCGAACGGCCATCGGGCTGCTTGGCGATGACTCGCAGATCGACTGGTCGAACATCGAGGGGCTGACCGGTGTGGCGAGTGTGCTCATCGTCCAGAAGCCGTACCGGCAGGCCGCGCGCGAGTGGAAGAACGAGTCGACGATCGTCGAGATTGCGCCGGGCGTACGCGTCGGCGGCAACGAGGTCGCCGTGTTCGCCGGCCCCTGCTCCGTCGAGAGCGAAGAGCAGATCCTGACATCGGCCCGTGCGGTGCGTGCCGCGGGCGCGACCGCATTGCGCGGTGGCGCGTTCAAGCCGCGCTCTTCGCCGTATGCATTTCAGGGCATGGGGAAGAAGGGCCTCGAGCTGCTCGCACTCGCACGCCGGGAAACCGGACTCGCGATCATCACCGAAGCCATGGACGAAGGCCAGGCCGATCTCGTCGCCGAGTATGCCGACTGCATCCAGATCGGCGCGCGCAACATGCAGAACTACTCCTTGCTGCGTCACGTCGGAAAGATGGGCAAGCCGGTGCTGCTCAAGCGCGGCATGGCCGCGACGATCAACGACCTGCTGCTCAGCGCGGAGTACATTCTCTCCGAGGGCAATCCGAACGTGATTCTCTGTGAGCGCGGCGTGCGCACGTTCGACTCCGCCACGCGCAACCTGTTCGACCTCACGGCGATCCCGGTGGTGCAGAAACTGTCACATCTGCCGATCGTCGCCGATCCGAGTCATGGCACCGGCTTGCGCGACAAGGTGACGCCGATGGCGCGCGCCGCCGTCGCGGCCGGTGCAGACGGCATTCTCGTCGAGGTGCATCCGACGCCGGACAAGGCTCTTTCGGACGGCGCGCAGTCGCTCTATCCGGAGCAGTTCACGAAGCTTGTGCAGGAGCTGCGGCTCATCGCCACGGCCATCGGTCGCGAGGTGGCACCGTCACCTGGTACGGCCAGCATCGCCATCGGGTGAAGCTGCGGCCGAGGCTGCCCTGGCACGGGCAGCCTCGAGCGGGGTACGTCATTCCATGCGCAATCTCATGAGTCGAGCCATCCCGTCCGCCATGGTCGCGTCCGCTGTTGCGGTCGCGCTCTCGTCGCCCTCCGCCCTCGGGGCGCAGTCGTCAGCGGCCAGCGCCGCCTACGACCGGGTCGCGAAGGCATGGAGTGCGCAGCAGTCGCTCGAGGCGCGGTTCGAGCAGCGCATCACGAATCCGCTGCTGGGCCGCACGCTGACGTCGCGCGGGCTGTTCCAGCAGCAGCGCCCGAACAAGGTGGCGATCACCTTCACCGATCCGACCGGCGATCGCATCGTCGGCGACGGGAAGACGCTGTGGGTGTACCTGCCGAGCAGCGCGCCAGGTCAGGTGCTCAAGCTTCCGGGTGATGCCGACGGCGCAGTCGTGGCCGATCTCCTGGGCCAGCTGCTCGAAGCGCCCAAGAAGAATTTCACGATCGGTGGCGGTGACGTCGCTACCATCGACGGGCGCGCAACGCGCCGGGTGGAACTGGTGCCGCGCGTGAGCGGGAGCGTGCCGTTCCAGAAGGCCACGCTGTGGCTCGACGAGAAGGAGCCGCGCCCCATCCGCGTGCAGGTGCTCGATGTGCAGGGTGTCGACCGCACCATCACGCTGACGTCGTGGACCCGGGATGCGAAGCTCGCGGCCAACACCTTCACCTTCTCGCCACCGAAGGGCGTGAAGGTCCTGAACAAGCTGCCCGGCACCTGACCGGGCAGCACGCCTTCAACAGGCGTTCAATAGTCGTTCAGTCGTCGTTCAGTCGTCGCTCAGTGCTGCGGTGGCGTGGCTTGGACTTCCACGCCCTTCTGCTCCAGCCGCGAGAACACCTCGCGCGGCGTACGTGATCCCTGCAGAAGCGCCGCCGCGCGTTGCATCGTCGGGTCATCCTGCGCACGACGCAGGAACTCGGCATCCGGCCCGAACGCAACGCGCGTCATCTCGTAGCCGAGCGACCGCGAGATCCACGGCCCCGCATTGTCGAAGATGCGCCGTTCCGGCGCGACCTTCCGCTCGACGAGATCCCGGTAGAGCGCGTCGAGCATCTCGCGCGTCACGGGCTCGCCCGGTGACTTGAGCACACCGCTGCTCCGGAAACTCAGCGCGAGCTTGGCGAGTGCATCGCGGTACGCACCGAAGTTCTTGCCCATCGCGCGCGCGAGTGCCTGCACCGGCAACGGCGTCAGCGAATCACCGACGGTCACGTCGGGCGTGATGCCTCCTCCACCGAGCACGGTACGCCCCGCGTCGGTGCGAAAGCGTGGCTTGATCGTGTCCGGGGTCGCGCCGCGCGCTGATCCGTTGCTCTCGCTTTCCTCTGCATCCGGATCGGCCGGCGCCAGCTTGGAGATGCTGCGACCGACGGGTGTGTACCAGCGCGCCGTCGTGAGCCGCAATGCGCCCCCCGACACGAGCGGATACACGTTCTGCGCACTGCCCTTCCCGAACGACGTCGTGCCGAGCACGAGTGCGCGATCGTGATCCTGCAACGCACCCGCCACGATCTCCGACGCGCTCGCACTCCCGCGGTCGACGAGCACCGCGATCGGCAACGTCGGCCAGCGCTGCGGCTCCTTGTCCGCATACGTCTGCGCGTCCGATCCTGGCCGCGCACGCAACTGCACGATCGGCTTCCCCGGATCGAGGAAGAGATCGGCGACTGCCACGCCCTGCTCCAGCAGCCCGCCCGGATTTCCGCGCAGGTCGATGATGAGGGATCGCGCACCTTGCTTGATCAGCGAATCCACGGCGAGCGAGAGCTCCGTCGTGGTCTGTGCGCTGAAGACCTTCACGTCCGCGTAGCCGACGGCACCGGGCAGCAGCGCCACGCGTGGTACCGCACGCCGCAGGACGGAGGCGCGCTTGAGCGTGAGCGGGATGCGCTGGTCGACGCGCTCCAGCACGAACGACACGTTGGAGCCCGGGAGACCGCGCAGCGCCGCGGACACCTCGAGGAACGTCCAACCCTTCGTCGTCACGCCGTCGATCAGCACGATGCGGTCGCCCGTCTGCACACCCGCCAGCTCGGACGGGCCACCTGCGATAGGCTCGATGACCGTGGGCCATTCGTCGCGGATGTCCACCTGCAGACCGACACCGGTGTACGTACCGCTGATCTGCTCGTCGAGCCGCTTGAGGCGTTCGGGGGAGAGGAACGCGGTGTACGGATCGTTGAGCTCACTCAGCAGTCCGGTCACCGCCTTGTCGTAGATCGCCGCCATGTCGAGCGTATCGACGTAGCGCTGCGCAACCGCGCTCAGCACCTGGTCGAACAGCTTCGTGCCGCCGAGCGAGGCGACGGGCGGCGCGGGCGGGGTGAGCGCGCGCCCGGCCCAGACGCCGCCGAGGACGAGCAGCCCCACGAACAGCAGGGCCGCGACCACGCCGCGGGTACGTCCGGTGGCCGTGCCGGGTGTTTCGGGAAGAGCGTCAGCCATGCGTGGTCTCAGCGGTGGTGCGTGGGTCAGGCGAGTGACAAGCGTGCGTCATTGCTGCCGGATGACGATGAAAAGCGGTGCGGCCAGTGGAGTGCGATCGCGGCCATGCATCGCGCGCTCACGCTCTCCGGTGTGCCCTGGGCATCGATGGTGACGACGGGACCGACCTCGGGATGCGCCGCCTGCCACGTGAGGTCCGTGGCCTGCAGGAACGCGCCCTGCACCCGTGCGTGAAATTCCCGCCCCTCCCGTTCCATGCGATCGGCAGTGCCCCGCGATGTCATACGCGCGAGTGCATCGTCGAGTGACATTGTGAGCAGCAGCGTGAGGTCGGGCGCGATGCCACCCGTCGCGGCGTCGTTGATCGTGCGCAGCGTCGCCAGTGGAATGCCGCGGCCCGCCCCCTGATACGCGTACGTGGACAGCAGGAACCGGTCGACGAGCACCACCGCGCCCGCCGCCAGCGCCGGCCGGATCACCTCGCTCACCAGCTGCGCACGGGACGCCGCGAACAGCAGCGCTTCCGTGAGAGGCGCGAGCGTCGACGCAGGGTCGAGCAGCACCGCGCGCAGCCGGTCGCCCGCGGGTGTTCCGCCGGGCTCGCGAAGCGACACGACTCGATGGCCTGCCGCCGCGAGCGCGGCCGCCACCCGGGTCCACTGCGTGGTCTTGCCGACGCCTTCACCGCCTTCCATCACGATGAAGCAGCCCGGCAGTGACACGTGTCCCGTCTCAGCCAAGAATGATCTGGCTGGTTGCACCGGCACGAATGCCATCGGCGATCCACTGGTTCACGCGCAGCATCAGCTTGTCGAAGTTGTCCTGGGCCACGATCGCGCGCTGGTACGACGGATTCGTCTGCACCTGCTGCAGGAGGCCATCGAGCTGCTGCTCCATCTCGCTCGTCGGCTCCTGGCCGGCGTCGATCATGGCCTGCGCATCCGTGCGGATCTTCTCCATCTGGCGGAGAATGCCGGACGCGTCACGATCGCCGTTGAGCGCCTCGCTCGAGCGCTTGACCGCCTTGTACTCTTCGCTCTGGCCGATGGTTCGGCCGAGATCCTTTGCCTTGTCCTCGAGCATGATGCCGGGCCTCTGGTCCGGTTGCTGGGGTGTACGCGCCACGGGGCGCGGGAATACCGAGCCGGTGCCCGCGCCGGGCACCCGCCGTCAATTGTTGTGATGCCGTTCCGGCCCTGCCCGCGCCACCAGCACGCGATCCCGGCCGCTCAAATCCTTCACGAGCCGCACCTCCACGAATCCGGCGCGCGCTGCGCGCTCCGCGGTCAGCCCGGCACGACGCGCGTCGACTTCCAGCACCAGCCAGCCACCGTCCTCCAGGCAACCCGGCGCGTCAGCCAGCAGGGCATCGTAGCGCGCCATGCCGTCATCATCGGCGAACAGGGCTGTCGCGGGCTCCCAGTCCCGAACTGCACACGGCAGCGCCGACGCTTCACGGAATGAAATGTAGGGAGGGTTGGACACAATCACACGGGCACGTACGTCACGTACCGGGGCCAGATCCGCGCCCGCGCGAAACTCGACCGGCGATGCATCTGGCCCCAGCCTGTCCCGGTTGATGGCAGCAACCATCAGCGCGTCCGCCGACACATCCGTGGCGATCACGCGATCGAACGCGCCCTCGGAAGCGAGCGCGAGCGCAATCGCGCCGGAGCCGGTGCCGATATCCACTGCAGTCCCGCCAGAGCGCCCGCGGCAGACGCGCAACACTTCGTCGACGACGATTTCCGTTTCGGGACGCGGAATGAGCACGCGCGCGTCCACCTGCAGCACGAGGTGGCGGAACGCTGCACTGCCGACGCAGTAGGCCAGCGGCTCGCCTGCGCTCCGCCGCATTGCCGCAGCCCTGATCCGGTCGGCAACGGTGTGCGGAACCACGCGATCGACCTGCCGCGCGAGCTCCCCGGGCGCGAGGTCCAAGACACCCGCCGCAATCAACCGCGCTTCCCGGTGTGCGTCCGCCCGCGACTCGGCATCCAACCGCGCCGCGCCCGCCAGCAGTGTCGTGATCTCCTCCAGCAACGCCCGCATCGCCACCTCTGCTCTTCAGCTTCTGCTTTTCGGCTTCTGCTTTTCGGCTTCTGCTTTTCGGCTTCTGCCGTTCGGCGTCTGCTTTCTAGCTACTCAGCTTCTCTTCCGCATTCGCCAACGCGAGCGCCTCGAGGAACGGCGACAGGTCCCCGTCCATCACGCGATCGATGTCGTACAGCGTCAGGCCGATGCGATGATCGGTGACGCGGCCCTGCGGAAAGTTGTACGTGCGGATCTTGGCGGAACGGTCGCCGGTCGACACCTGCGATTTGCGCATGCGCGAGCGCTCCGCCTCCTGCTCCGACAGTCGCAGGTCGAGCAGGCGCGCACGCAACACTTCCATGCCTTTCGCCTTGTTCTGCAGCTGCGACTTCTGGTCCTGTTGCGACACGACGATGCCGGTCGGGATGTGCGTGATGCGCACGGCCGAATCGGTCGTGTTCACGCTCTGTCCGCCGGGGCCCGACGAGCGGAAGACGTCGATGCGCAGGTCCTTGTCCTCGATGCGCACATCCACTTCTTCCGCCTCCGGCAACACGGCGACGGTGGCCGCGGAGGTGTGAATGCGCCCCTGACTTTCCGTCGCGGGTACACGCTGCACGCGGTGCACGCCCGACTCCCAGCGCAGGATGCCGAACGCACCGTCGCCGATCACCTTGAACACCGACTCCTTCACGCCACCGAGCGCCCCTTCGGAGTACTGGATCGACTCGACCCGCCAGCCGCGACGTTCGATGAAGCGCGAGTACATGCGCTGCAGGTCGGCGGCGAACAGCGCGGCCTCGTCGCCGCCCGTGCCGGCACGCAGTTCGAAGATGGCCGGACGATCGTCCAGGGGGTCGCGCGGGATCAGCAGGGGCACGAGCGCCTTCTCGAGTCCCTCGACCTCCCCGGTGAGACGCTCCGCCTCGGCCTTGGCCTCCGCCGCGAACTCGGCATCGTCACCCGACGCGAACTCGCGGGCCTCTTCCAGCTCCCGCTCCGCGGCGCGGAGCCGGGTGGCCTTGACGACTGTCTCGGCGAGGCGATGATGCTCCCGTCCCAGCGCGACCAGGCGGGGGGTGTCCTTGGCAGTTTCCGGGTCGGCGAGCAGCTGCTCGACTTCGGTCGCTCGGCGAAGCGCATCGTCGATGCGGTCGCGCAGGTGGCTCAGCATGCAGGAAAAGTCGGTCGGAAACGCGTCAGAAGCAGCAATGAGAGATCACAAATCGACCACTCGGAACGGTGATTCGAGTCACGGCGAGGCACGTGACGTGCATCGTAGCTTTCGGCTGGGTCGGAAAAACCGACCGATTCGATGCACCCGCACCGGCAACGATGGGTATCATCCTAAGATAACCCGCCGTCTCCAGCGCGGGCGATTTCGCCGTGGTGGCTTGCCCGCAGCCCATTCCGTTAACGTATTTTCACGGGTCCACTGGCCCGAGGTGAGCAACGTATGGTGACCTTCGGCACGCCCCCGCTTCGCTTCACGCCTCCTACGATGAGCGTGTCGCTCGACCGCATCACTGATTTCCTGGCGACCGTGCCGCTCTTTCGCGAGCTCGATCGCGCATCCGTGCGCGGCTTCGCGGAGCTGACGCGTGAGCAGAAGTTCGCCAAGGGCGCCATGATCGTGAGCGAAGGCGATCCGGGCGATGCCCTGTTCGTCGTACGGTCCGGTGAGGTGAAGGTGCTGCTCATCGGCGAGGACGGCCGCGAGGTCATCCTCAATGTGCTCGGCGTCGGTGATCATTTCGGCGAGCTCTCGCTGATCGACGGCCGCCCGCGGTCCGCCCACGTCGTCTCGACGCAGGCCTCGAGCCTCCTCGTGCTGCGGCGCGCCGATTTCCGCCGCCAGGTCGAGCAGTCGCCGGCCGTCGCGTGGGGCCTGATGATCGAGCTCTCGCGCCGCCTCCGTCAGGCCGACGGCACCATCGGCAGCCTTGTCCTGCTGGACGTCCCTGGCCGCGTCGCCAAGGTGCTGCTGGAGCATGCGACACCAGGCGAGCCGGCCACGCTCGTCAAGCAGCTCACGCACCAGACGATCGCGCAAATGATCGGCGCAAGTCGCGAAACGGTGTCGCGCGCCATGGCGGAGTTTCAGGAGAAGGGCCTGATCTCCGTGCAGCGTCGTCAGGTCACGATCATCAATCGCGCCTCTCTCGAATCCCGCTCGCGCCCAAGGTTGTAAGGGCGCGCGATGGGGGCACCGGTTCGGTTCACGATTCGTTGCTGGGGCGCGCGCGGCACCTGCCCCAGTCCTGGGCCGGACACGGTGCGCTACGGTGGCAACACCAGTTGCGTCGAAGTGCGAGACCCTGTTGGCGGGCTGATCGTGCTCGATGCCGGAACCGGCATCCGTGCGCTCGGTGCGCGGATGGAGACGGAGCGCGACGACAGCCAGGTGCACGTGTTCCTGTCGCACCGGCATGGCGATCACGTCCTCGGCTTGCCGCATTTCGCGCCGCTGCTGCGACACGATCGCCCGCTGTGCCTGCACTGCGGCAACTCCGACGCGGCGACCCTCGAGCCCTTTCTGCACGCGCTCCTCTCGCCGCCGATCTTCCCGCAGCTGTCCGGCGTGACCGGGCGATTGCAGACGTGCGACTGGGCCACCGAGAGCGCGCCGGATGGCATCTGGCACCTCGCCCATGTGGGGAAGACCCTCGTGCATCGCCTGCCGGCTCATCATCCGGGCGGGGCGGCGGTGCTGCGCGTGGATGATGTCGAAGGCCGGGGCATCGCCTATGCGCCGGACAACGAGCTGGCCTATCACGACACGCGTCCCGCGACCGTCGCGTGGCGTGCGAGTCTGACCGAGTCGATCCGCGGCGTGCCGGTGCTGATTCACGACGCCACGTATTCCGCGGACGAGTTGGGCAACCATGCTGGCTGGGGCCACTCGTCCGCCGAGGAGGCGACGCGATTCGCGCTGGAGGCGGACGTCGGCACGCTGGTGCTCTTTCACCATCATCCCGATCGGAGCGACGACGATGTCGACGCGCTGCTCGCACGTTGTCGCGAGATGGCCGGAGACCGGATGATCGTGCTGGCCGCCAGCGAGGGCATGGAGCTGACACTTACGGCCCGCCTCGCTGTCGAAACGCGCGCTACGACGCTTCCGGTCGCGACGAACGGTGCGGCTCCGGCAGTGGCAGCGGTGCTCCCCACGCGCCACCACCCGGTGTCTCGATAGTCAGCACATTACCGGGGTGCAGTGCCACGCGACACTTCGCGGGCAGCCCCTGGTCATTGTGCGCATTGCGTCCGACGGTGCCGGATCCACCACCTGCCGTCCCCGGTGGCGCGAGCACGCGACGCTCCGTGAGCAGGGTAGCCGTGCATGGCACGAGCGCCTGATAGCGGCGCACGACACCATCACCGCCGCGATGCAAGCCCTCTCCACCGCTCCCGCGACGCACCGAGTACTCGAGCACGCGCAACGGATACGCGCGCTCCAGTGATTCGACCGGCGTGTTGCGGGTGTTGCTCATGCCGACGTGCACGGCATCCGGACCGGCACCGCGCACGCTGCCTCCCTGCCCGCCGCCGAGCGTCTCGTAGAAGCTCCAGTCGCGCGCACCGAGCGTGACGTTGTTCATCGTGCCCTGTCCGCATGCGGGGATCGGCAGGTCGTGTACACCGATGGATTCCGCCGCGGCACCCAACGCAGCGAAGAGCACATCCGTGAGTCGCTGCGACAGCTCCACGTTACCGGCGGCCACCGCACTCGGACGACGCGCGTTGGCCACGCAGTCGTCGGGGATCGTCAGGGTCAGCGCGCGCGCGATGCCATCGTTCACGGGCACGTCGTCGTCGCACAACACGCGCAGCACGAACACCGCCGCGGCGCGCGCCACGGCCGGCGGAGCATTCACGTTGCCGCGCACGGCTGGTGACGTGCCGGTGAGGTCGACATGCAGGGTCCCGCCTGCGACGCGCAGCTGTACCACGACCGGAATTTCGCGGTCATCCACACCGTCCCCCTCGAGCGCATCCTCGGCACGCGCGCTCGCGCCTTCGAGCAGCCGCAGTCGTGCACGCACCCGGCGCTCGGTGTAGTCGAGCAGCGCATCGACGGCCGCGCACAGGCGCGTCGCACCCGTGCGCGCATACAGTGACTGCCACCCCGCCGTGCCGGCGGCACACGCGGCCCGCTGCGCCTGCAGGTCGCCTTCGCGTTCCGCAGGTGTGCGCACGTTCGCCAGCAGCAGCCGCATCACGTCCTGGTGCGGCACACCGTCGCGCTCGATGCACACGGGCGGCACGATGATGCCTTCCTGAAAGAGCTCCGTTGCGCCGAAAGGCATGCTGCCGGGACTCATGCCACCGACATCGGCGTGGTGCGCGCGCACGGCGGCGAAGCCGATCGTTCGAGTGCGATCGGCCGGATCGCCGATGACCTCGACCATCGTCAGGTCGGGCAGGTGCGAGCCACCATGCGATGGATCGTTCAGGAGAAACAGGTCACCGCTCAGAGCACCCGCGCGCCGCACGGCAGCGACGGCTTCAGGCATTGCGCCGAGATGCACGGGAATGTGCGCCGCCTGTGCGACCAGGCGCCCATCCGCGTCGAACAGTGCGCAGGAAGCGTCGCGCCGCTCACGGATGTTCGGCGAGATCGCGCTACGCTCGAGCAGGCTGCCCATCTCCTCGGCGAGCATCGCGACGCCCTGCGAGAACACCGTGAGGTCGACGGCGTCGAACGAATCAGATGGCGATGTCACGCAGGAAGGCCGGCTTCGCGCACCGCAGTCTCGACCATGCCCTTCCAGCGCTCCTGCAGCTCCGACATGCGGATGCCGCTGCCACGGCCGGGCAGCAGCGACAGCAGTCCGCGCGCGGACGGATGGACGACGGCGCGGCGAATCAGGTCGGGATGTGGTGCACGCTTCAGCACGAGATCGATGGTGGTCGTGGCCACACGCCCCATCGTGACGATCCCACGCAGCCCTCGTGCAGAGAATCGCGCGATGTCCCCCAGAATGCGCTCCACGTTCTCGTCGCTCGCGAGCTCCGCACGCGACGGTGCGCGAAACGAGATGCCGTCGTCCGTCGGACAGCGATCGTAGGCGTTGCCGAGTGCGATGCCATGCGCCGTCGGCCGTAGACCGCCATCCGCGAAGATCTCACCGTCCCACGGCAGTTCATCGACCTCGGGCGGAAGCGTCACCGCCCCCATCGCACGCAGCGCGGCGTACAGATGCTGACCAGCCGCATCGCCGAAGAACGGCACGCCGCTCTTGTCGGCACCGCGCGGGCCGGGTGCCTCTCCGACGAGCAGCACGTGCACCGGACCACGCGCCGGCACCAACGGTGGTACGGGATTGCCGATGATGCGAACCGCGCGCTCGGTCTCGGCCCCTGCCGTGTTGGCGACGCGCTTCGTCGCCCGTTTCGTCACCGCTTTCGTCGCACGCTTGATCATGACTTCTCCAGGAGCCAGCCACCGGTTGGGAGTGCGCGTGCGGTCCAGCCATCGGCGACCCGCAGCGTCGCATCCGGCAAGCGGACCACGGCGGGGCCGTGCAGGGTGCGCTGCATCATGCGTCCGTCGTCCACATCGTCGGCGAGATCCATGCCGGTGCGGGCGTCGTCCGCCGGCACGGAGTGTCGAGCGAAGTCGACGGCACGTGCCTCGCCGACGAGCGCCGTGCGCAGGCTGATGCACTCGACCCCGCGTTCGAGCGTGAACCCGGTACGTGCGCGATGCGCCTCGACGAACCGCGCGGCGAGTAGTGCCCCGCTGTCGCCAGGCGAAACGGGGATGTCGAGTTCGTGCCCCTGACCCACGTAGCGCGACCTGAGCCACCACATCGGCCGCAAGCGAGCGACAGGCGCAACGACGTCGTCACCCGCGTCTCCCGACAGCAGGCGTGCGTGCTCCGCTTCGAGCAACGCGGCGAGCGCGTCGGCATTCAACTCGTCGAGCCGGGAGACGAGGCTCGCGAGGCCCTCACGCCGCTCCGGTGCGAGCGCGAGGCCCACCGCGCTCAGCACGCCCGCATGCGGCGGGATGACGATGCGCGTGATTCCCAACCCCTCGGCGAGTCCGCACGCTTGCAGCGGGCCACCACCACCGAACGCGACGAGCGCGACCTGACGCGGGTCGATGCCGCGCTCCACGGAGATTCGGCGCAGTGCACGCGCCATCGTCGCGTCGGCCGTCGCCACCAATGCCGACGCGGCCCGTTCGATCGTGACACCGAGCCGTTCCGCGAGCGGACGGATCGCCTCGCTTGCGCGACCGGCATCGATGGTCACCCCGCCGCTCCACGAACCCGCAGCCACATTGCCGAGCACGACGTGCGCGTCGGTCACGGTGGCGCGTGTGCCGCCGAGTCCGTACGCTGCCGGTCCCGGCGATGCCCCTGCGCTCTCCGGACCAGCGCGCAACGCGCCCCCTTCGTCGATCCAGCCGATGCTGCCACCGCCAGCCGCGACGGCCTCCACCAGCACGCGGGGCACGGCGATGGGAACGCCGGCGATGACACCTCCGCGCTCGACCATCGGCTCTCCGTGCAGGATCAGCCCGACGTCCGCACTGGTACCACCGATGTCGATCGTCAGCGCATCGGGAATCTCGAGCGCGCGAAGGATCGCGGCCGCACCCGTCACGCCGCCTGCGGGCCCGCTCAAGGCCAGCGACGCTGCGTGGAGGGCAGCACCCGCCGACTCGAGTGTTCCCCCCGCAGACGTCATCACGCGGGGCGCCGGCAAGCCGACCTCGGCCAGTCGCTCGCGCAGGCTGCCGAGGTACCGGCGCACCGCGGGGCGCGCGTAGGCTTCCGCGACCGTCGTGGCCGTACGCTCGTACTCGCGAATCTCGGGCAGCACCTCGTGCGAACAGATCACGTCGGGCGGCCCGTCGCGACCGGCGCGGGCGGTTTCGGGCAACGCGTCGAATGCCGCGTGCAGCGCCTTCCGCAACTCGTCGCGCAGCATGCGCTCGTGCCGGGGATCCGCGTACGCGTGCAGCAACGCGATCGCGACCGTGTCCGGTTCCAGCGCCTGCACCGCGCGCACGACGTCATCGAGGGCATCCGCGTCGAGCGCCGTCAGGACGCCCTCGGGCACCACACGCTCGCGCACCGCGACCGTGTGTGCAGCGTCGACCAGCGGAAGCGGATGCTGGCGCGCGAGATCGTAGAGGGCGGCGCGCTCCTGCCGGCGAAGCTCCAGGAGGTCCGTGAATCCTGCCGTCGCACACAGGACGACGCGCGCACCGGTACGCTCGAGCAGCAGGTTGGTGACGACGGTGGTTCCGTGCGTGATGTGCGAGACCGCCGCGCGATCGAGTGAGGCCTCCCGTTCCGCCGCCTGTACTGCGGCAAGCACACCGGCCGCACGATCGCGCGGCGTACTCAGGACCTTCGTCGTGCGGACCCGTCCATCCGGGGCGATGGACGCCAGGTCGGTGAATGTGCCACCGACATCGATGCCGATCGCGATTCCCTGCACCGTGACGCTCTCGGTGCTGCGCATGGAACTGCTTGGCGTGCCGCTTGTCCGGTCGCTCACACCGCGAGTCGATCGTGCTCGGCGTCGAAGTGCGCGCCCTCGTGCCCATCCTCGTGCACGCCGTGATGCAGGCCAAGGCGCCACACCGCGACGGCGAGCGCCACGTGCACCGGCACGGTGACCGCGAGGACGACCCCGCTGCGCTGGGCCACGACCGGCACCAGCTGCAACAGGAGACCAATCACGGAGAGCAGCGCGACCGTCGCACTCACACCCATCGCTGCGCGCGTGCGACGATGCCTGATGAGTGCGATCGGCACCGCGATCGAGGCCACCAGCAGCAGCGGGTGCAGTTGCAGCAGCGTGGTGTTGTTCCCCATGTAGGGTTCATGCTTGGTGACTGTTCCGGCGAGCAGCAGGAGCGTGCCGAGCAGCCCACCGAGGAGATACCACGCAGCCACCAGCACCGATAGCACGACGCGGATCAACCGGCCCCGAGCGTCAGCGAGCACGGCGATGATGCCGGCCAGTGTGAGGCCGAGTAGTGCCGCCATCACGACGCGATCAGGTGGCTCGCTGGGCAGCGGCACCCGCGATGCGGTGAAGATGACCGAATCGTCGCTGACGAGGCGGTAGCGTCGCCCCGTGGAATCGCGGAGCACGACGGACGCGAAGCTCGACGCCATGTGCTCGGGCAGGAACGCTTCCTCCCACTTCGACAGCCGCTGGTCGGCATCACGCCCGAGCGCGACTTCGATGCCGGCGTAGACGGGCATGTCATTCGCCGTGATGCGTTCGGTTTCACCACGCCACGTTCGGCCCGCGCCGGGCACGCTGAGTTCCGGTCGAAGGCGTCCCCGGACGGCCCAATCCAGCACGTCACGGATGCGCGTCGCGCAATTGTCGCGATAGTAGTCGTAGCGGTAGTACTTGTTCTCCTCGCGCCCCTGCCATGTCACGTACTCGAGCAGCGCGGCACGTTCGACCGGCGACAGCGCGAGCTCCTGACGCCGGATGCTGCGATTGTACCGGGTGTACGCCTCGTTGAAGAACGCGGTCGGAAACCCTTCCATCCAGTACTTCGTATCGCCGGTGAGGAAACGTCCAAGAAAGTTCGGCTGGTCGAAGTCGAACATGCCCCAGTTGTACGCAACGTCCTGACCCGTGAGCGTGTCGCGCAGGGACAGCGCGACGTGCCCGAAACGCTCGAACACCTCATCGCCCGGACCGTAAGTGAGCAGCGAGACGACCAGCGACCGGCCGCGCACGTCGCGCGCACTGTCAACAGCGGCGGAAGTGCCGGGCGCCGGCGGCGCACCAGCGGGCTGCGCATCGGCACTCGCAGGCGCGTACAGGCATGCGAGCAGACACCATGACACGAGTGCGACGCGCAGGCGCATCAGAACCTGATCTCTTTTCCGTCGTCGGCGGCCTTGTAGATCGCTTCCAGCACGCGATGCACGAGCGCCTGGTCGGTGGGGGGCTCGTATGGTGCCTCGTCCTGGATGACAGCAAGGAAGTGCGCGATCTCCGCCCGGTAGCTCTGCAGGAACGGGCTTTCGCGCGCCGCGGCGCCCGACGGGGAGACATCCACCGCGCGGCCGTTGAGTTCCTTGGTCACGCGCAACGGTGCGAGCCGCGCGGAGCCGCGCGTCGCGTGCACCTCGAACCACCAGCGCTCCTCGTCGCCGACGTAGTTCCAGGCGACATCGAAGGCGATCGACAGTCCGTTCTCGCACTCGAGCAGCACCTGCATCGCATCCTCGACCGCTCCGGCCGCGCGACCACGCCGCATCGTCGCCGACACGCGCACCGGTGCGGGCAGGTCTGCAAGCCACAGCGCGAGGTCGAGCAGCGGGAAGCCATGTTCGAGGAATGCACCACCACCCGACTCGGCCCGCCGGTTGCGCCATCCGTCCGCACCGCGCTTCACATGCAGCGCGCCCGCGCGAATGGAGGTGACCTGCCCGAGCTCGGCGTTGCGAATGAATTGGTCGAGCGCCTGCGTATCCGAGCGGAACCGGTGATTGTGCCCGACGACGAGCCGGCGATCGACTTTGGCGGCCGCCGAGATGCAGCGGTCGACACCACGCGCGGAGAGCGACAGCGGCCGCTCACAGAGCACGTGCAGCTTGGCGCGCAGTGCGCTGAGCACGTGCGGTTCGTGCAGGTGATTCGGCGTGGCGATCACGACGGCGTCGAGCTCGTCGGAGTCGAGCAGTTCCTCGAAGTCCGTGAAGACGTCGGGCACGTCGAAGCGATCCGCGAGCGCACGGGCTTTCGCCGCATCGTTGTCGCACAGCGCAACGAGGCGCGCGCCGCGCAACTTCGAGAGTACGGGGATGTGCGTCAGCTGGGCGATGGCGCCCGTGCCGACCACGGCGATCCGTACACCGTCCTTCATTCACGCCTCCAGGGGTGGAACGACTCGAGCGGATCCTCGAACGGGTCTCAGTCCGCGAAGCCGACGACGGTCCCCGGGTAGTAGTGGCGCAAGATGGTGCGGGCGTCCTGCCCGGCACGCGACCGTCCGATCGCCCCCCACTGACACATGCCAACCCCGTGTCCGTTTCCGGCACCACGCAACGTAACACCCGTCAGACCGCTACGTGCCCGCGATTCCCGCTCGACGGAAAAATAGGTGCTCGACAGGATCGCGCCGCGCGAATTCTGAAAGACCGTGCGCAGGTCACTCGCTCGCACCGCCACGTCGCCGCGGTCGGTTCGGATGGTGAAGGTCGCGATCCGGCCCGATCGCGACCGGTCACCCACCCGCAGTTCGGTCACGTTGCTGGCAGCCGGGTCGCGGGCCCCCGCCGCCAGCAGCGCGCGCCGCACGGTCTGGCGGAGCGCCTCCTCGTTCAGCTCTTCGGTCCAGTGATTCCGGGGGGAGATATCGCAGTACGGGCGTCCGGTCGCGTGATCGGTATCATCGACGGGCTGGAGGTATGGTTGATCGCGCACGCCACGCCACGCCTCGACCGCGGCCGCGGTCCGACCGCCGCAGGACGACGAGTACGGCGCGTCGACGATGAGACCCCCGTAGCGTAGCACCATGCCCGCCGTTCCATCGATCGCGGCGTTCACGATCGCGTGCTCGACATCGGCGCCGCCGTACACCTGGTTGCTCACGGTCGCCACGACATGCCACCCTGACGGCGGTACCACACTGCCATCGCCGGCGGGAACGCGGATGTACGTGTAGCTCCGCGCGGCGATCGCCTGCGCCTCGAGCGCCGCACGATCCGCGGGCTGGCGCACGCCAAGTTCGATCGGCACGACGCCGCGCAGGTAGTCCTCGACCGGAAGCCGGTTCACGACGAGCACCCCGGAATCCGTGGGGGTGAACCACAGCTCGCCGCGATAGCGCTTGCCCTGGAATTGCACCATGGCCTCACCGCCTGCGCCACGACTGCCGACGTCGGGCCGCGCGACGAATGGCCCCTGACGCCACGGCGTCGCATCGCCACCATCACCAGCGAGGCGCAGCAGTCCGCCACGCTGCTCGATGCGCCACGCTTCCCCGCCGAGTCCGCGCACGAGACGGGTGGCACCGCCATTCTCGTCCACCTGCCAGGACCCCGTCGCCGAAATCGCGGCCGCGGTGACGCCTCCGGACAACGCCACACGCACCTGGCGATCCTCACTCAACCGGCCTGCACCCTCTCCACGCTGCACGACGGGCCGCTGCACGACCGGCGATTTCTGCGGGCTGCTCGCGGGACCTGATGACACCGCCGGCGTGAGCCCGGGTGCACAGGACACACCGAACACGATCGCAACGATCGTCGCACCCATCGTACTCAGTGCGAGCGTCCCGACCGTGCGGTCGCGCATGCGGTCAGTCGCGTCCGTCGACGGCGGCGCCCAGCGCCCCGTCCAGCCGATCGAGCGTCGTATCGATCTCGGCGTCACCATGGGCCGCGGACATGAACGCGGCCTCGTACGGTGACGGGGCGAGCGACACACCACGCCGACGCGCGGCGTGGAAGAAGCGCTTGAACAGTGCGGTGTCCGACTGCTTCGCCTCCTCGAACGTGCGCACGCGCTCCCCGCGGAAGAAGAAGCCCCACATCGAGCCGGCATGACTCGCGGTGAACGGCACCTCGTGCCGCGCGGCAATCGTCTTCATGCCCTCCACGAGACGCGCCGTACGGACGGTGATGGCGTCATGCACGTCCGGCGTCAGCGCACCGAGTGTCGCCAGGCCGGCGGCCATCGCGAGCGGGTTGCCCGACAGCGTACCCGCCTGATAGACGGGACCCGTGGGTGCGATGCGCGCCATCAGTTCCCGGCTTCCGCCGTAGGCCGCAACGGGCAGCCCACCGCCGATGACCTTGCCGAGGGCGGTCAGGTCGGGGGTGACACCGAAGCGCTCACGCGCTCCACCGAAGGCGATGCGGAATCCAGTCATGACTTCATCGAAGACGAGCAAGGCGCCCGTTTCGTCAGCGATGCGGCGCAGGCCCGGGATGAAATCGGCGTCCGGCTCGATGAATCCGCCATTCCCGACGATCGGTTCCAGCAGGATCGCCGCCAGCGGCACGGAGCGCGCGATGCGCTCCACGGCTTCGAGATCGTTGTAGCCGCAGGTCAGCGTCAGCTGCGCGAGGGCATCCGGCACCCCAGGCGAATCCGGCAGGCCGAGCGTGGCGACACCCGATCCGGCACGCACGAGGAATGAGTCTGCGTGGCCGTGGTAGCAGCCCTCGAACTTGAGCAGATGGTCGCGCCCCGTGACGGCACGCGCCAGCCGCGCAACGCTCATGGCCGCTTCCGTGCCGCTCGACGTGAACCGCATCATCTCCATGTGCGGCATGCGCTCGGCGATCTTGTCGGCCAGCTCCACTTCGAGCCCGGTCGGCATGCCGAAACTGGTGCCGTTCTGCATCGTGCGCGCAACGGCATCGAGCACGGCGCGCGGCGCATGACCGAGCACGAGCGGGCCCCACGAGAGCACGTAGTCGATGTACTCGTTGCCATCCGCATCCCACACGCGCGCACCGTCACCGCGCGCGGCGACGAAGGGCTCACCACCGACACCGCCGAAGGCGCGCACCGGTGAGTTCACGCCTCCGGGGAACCGCCCTCGCGACCGCGCCATGATGGCTGCCGACTTTTCGTACGAGCGTGCGGCCACTTCGCCTTCGGCAACAGGGGCGTCGACGAGCGTGCTGTCCTTCGGGGTCATCGTCCGTAGCTCCCAACAGTGGATGGTGCAATCGGTAGTGCAGCCGCCATCGGCAGTGCGCGTGATGCGCGGACCACCGGGGCGCCGGGGACGTCGGCCACACGCACCAGCGTCCCGTGAAAGTCCATGTCATCGATGATCGAATCGATCGTCACGTCGAGCATCGAGCCGGGCGTGGCGTTCGCGCGCACGAACGTCACACCGTCGATGTCGTCGGCCTGCCACGGGGCGCGGCACACCACGACGCCGGATGCTTCGGCGGTGCGCTCGACGAGCACGCGGGTCTCGCGGCCGAGAAACCGCTCGTAGCGCTCGGACGTGATGCTGCGCTGCAACTCTTCCAGCCGTTCCTTGCGTTCGCGCTTCACCGACTCGGGGACGTCGTCCTCGAGATCGTACGCGCGCGTGCCTTCCTGCGGCGAGTACGTGAAACAGCCGACGCGATCGAACTGCATCTCCTCGAGAAACTCGAGCAGCGTGTTGAAGTCGTCTTCGGTCTCACCCGGAAAACCCACGATGACCGTCGTGCGCACCGCGAGATCGGGCACGATGTCCCGGTACAGCGCGAGCCGCTCGCGGATGCTCTTCTGCCGTTCGGGGCGCCGCATGCGCGCGAGCACGCTGTCGGCGCCATGCTGCATCGGCGTGTCGAGATAGCGCACGATCCGTGGGTTCGACGCAATCGTCTCCAGCAGGCGCGGCGTGATGCCCGCGGAGTAGAGATAGAGATTGCGGATCCACGGAATTGTGGTCTCGCGCACGAGCGCGTCGAGCAGGTCCGGCAGCGTGACCCCATCACGGCGGTCGCGCCCGTAGTGCGCGAGATCCTGCGCCACGAGGTTGATCTCGCGTGCGCCCTGCACCTCGAGCAGCTGCGCCTCCCGCACGAGGTCATCGAGGCTGAACGAACGATGCCGGCCGCGCATGAGGGGAATCGCGCAGAAGGCGCACCCGTGGTCGCAGCCCTCCGACACCTTGAGGTAGCGCACGTGTGGCATGTCCCCACCGAACACGCGCACGCCCGGGTGTTCCACGAGCGAGCCGCCAAGCAGGCCGCGCTCGACGAGCTCCGGCACGATGCGGTCGGTCTCGGAGGTGCCGAGGAACACGTCGACCTCGGGAAGCGCCTCGACCAACTCCGCCTTGTGGCGCTCGATCATGCAGCCGATCGCGAACACCGCCTTGCAGGCGCCGTCGTCCTTGAGACGGGCGGCGGCCAGGATCGCGTCGATGGATTCCTGCTTCGCGGCATCGATGAAGCCGCACGTGTTGATCAGGACGACTTCCGCATCGTGCATGTCCGTCACTGCTTCGGCGCCATGGGCGACGAGGTCAGCGAGGTACCGCTCGGAGTCTACCGTGTTCTTGTCGCACCCGAGGGTGACCAGGCCAATCTTGAGCATCCGGGAAAGATACCCGAAGTCGATGCCCTATCGGAAGTTGCCAAACTGGAGTTCGACGCCGAATTCGCCCTGACGGAGCGTCTGGATGGCCTCCTGCAGCATGTCCTTGTCGGGACTCTGCACCCGTACCTGCTCGCCCTGGATGCTTGCGGTCACTTTCTTCAGTTTCGCGTCGCGGATCGCGGAGCTCACCTTCTTCGCGGTCTCGCTGTCCAGCGCCATCTTGAGCTTGATCTCGTTGCGCAGGATCTCGTGGCTGCCCGGCACCGGCTCTCCGATCTCGAGGTTCTTCACCGAGATCCCGCGCTTGATCAGCTTCCCGCGCAGCACGTCGAGGAGCGCTTCCATGCGCATCTCGCCTTCCGCCTCGTACTTGATCACGCTGTCGGCGCGCTTGAAGTCGATCAGGACGTGCGAGCCCTTGAAGTCGAAGCGCTGCGCGACCTCCTTCTGCGCCTGGTTCACTGCATTGTCGACTTCCTGCAGGTCGCAGCTGGTCGTCACGTCGAAAGAGTACGTCGAAGCCATAGGTGGGGCAGTAGGGTCAGGCGGGCGGTGTCAGCCGAGAAAGCTTTCGAGCGACTTGGAGCGGGAGACGTGGCGCAAGCGCGAGAGTGCCTTCTCCTTGATCTGCCGCACGCGTTCGCGCGTGATGCCGAGCTGGCTGCCGATCTCCTCGAGCGTCATCGGCTCCGTGCCGTCGATGCCGAAGTACAGCCGCAGGATCTTCGCCTCGCGCTCCTTGAGGCTGCAGAGCGAATCCTCGATGGCCTCGGTGAGCGCCTTCTCGAAGGTCTGCTCGTCCGGGGTCGGATTGACGGTGTCGGCGAGGTAGTCGAGCAGCCGGTTGTCCTCACCGGGCGTGAGCGGCGCATCGAGCGAGAGATGCACCTGCGAGATGGACATCGTCTTCGCGACTTCCTCCTCGGTGATGTCCATGCCCTCGGCGATCTCGGCGTGCGTCGCCTCGCGGCCCAGCTCCTGCAGCAACGAGTTCGCGCGCTTGCCGATGCGGTGCAGCGTGCCGGCGCGGTTGAGCGGCACGCGCACGATGCGCGACTGTTCGGCGAGTGCCTGCAGGATGGCCTGGCGGATCCACCACACGGCGTACGAGATGAACTTGATGCCCTTCGTCTCGTCGAACTTGTGGGCCGCGCGGATGAGGCCGAGGTTGCCCTCGTTGATCAGGTCGGAAAGCGACACGCCCTGGTTCTGGTACTTCTTCGCTACACTCACGACGAATCGGAGATTCGATCGCACGAGCTTGTCGAGCGCTTCCTGATCGCCCTGGCGGATACGGCGCGCCAGTTCTGCTTCCTCCTCGCGGGAGATCAGCGGGTAGGCGCTGATGTCACGGAGGTATTGATCGAGGGACCCTTCCTCGTACGACGAAGCCTTCTTCTTCGTGCTGGTTACGGCCATGTGGACAGCGGCTTGGCGGGTCGGAGCGGGACGCGGCGGGAACGACTGGTTCCTGTGCGGCGGGATCGGCGGGAGAGGACTGCGACCAGAATACTAACCCCGGTCACCGCCAGATCGGAATGAGGCGTCAACGCACCACACTGCCCACACGCGACCAGCGGATGCGGGTCAGCCACGGTGCCGCGGTAGCGGAATCCGGTGTGAAGCTGTAGTAGACGACGAGCGGCGTGCCGCGCACGAGACTGTCGGGCACGAATCCCCAGTACCGACTGTCGAGCGAATTGTCGCGATTGTC
>JAZKCW010000024.1:0-25242 GCA_040387895.1 Gemmatimonadota bacterium | reverse complement strand
TCGGGCTCGCGTCGCACATGGGCAAGGCGGCCGACGCGCACGAGCTCGCGGCGCGAACGGTGGAGCATTTCGACGGCATCGACATCATCGTCAACAATGCCGCGACCAACCCGATCTTCGGCCCGCTGCAGCAGGCAGGCGACGAGGCGTTCGACAAGATCTTCAGCGTGAACGTCAAGGGGCCGCTCGAGCTCTGTCGCACCGCGCACACCGTGATGGCGGGGCGGGGGGGCGGGGCCATCGTGAACATCGCCAGTATCGGGGGCATCTCGCCGGAGGCCGGGCTCGGGCTGTACAGCGTCAGCAAGGCGGCGCTGGTGTCACTCACCAAGGTGATGGCGCAGGAATGGGGTGCCGACGGCATTCGCGCGAACGTGATCTGTCCGGGCCTCATCAAGACGAAATTCAGCCAGGCGCTCTGGCAGGACCCGCACATCGCCGATCAGGTGCTCGGGCATCAGCCGCTGCGCCGTATCGGCGTGCCGGAAGATGTCTCCGGACTCGCGTTGTTTCTCGCATCCGACGCCGCGTCGTACTGCACGGGTGGCGTGTACATGGTCGACGGCGGATATCTCACGTGAAGGGCGAGATATCGCCGGACGGTCTCGCCGCACTGCTCGAGACGGCACGACGGTTCGTGCACGACGAGATCGTGCCGCTCGAGCCGCAGCTCATGCAGGGTGCGTGGCCGGACATCGAGCCGACCCTCGCGCAGCTGCGCGCGCGCGCACGGGCACTCGGCCTGTGGGCTCCCTTTCTCCCTCCGGCGCTCGGCGGTCTCGACCTGCCACTCGACGCGTTCGCCCGACTCTCCGAAACGCTCGGGTGGACGCCGTTCGGACACTACTGCTGCAACTGTCAGGCGCCCGATGTCGGCAACATGGAGCTGCTGCTGCAGTTCGGCAGCGTGACGCAGCGCGAGCAGTTCCTGCAGCCACTCGCGCGCGGTGATATCCGCAGCTGCTTCGCGATGACGGAGCCGGAGCACGCCGGCTCGAACCCCGTGTGGATGTCGACGCGGGCCATGCGTGATGGCGACGAGTGGGTGATCACGGGCCGCAAGTGGTTCACGTCGAGTGCCGACGGCGCGTCGTTTGCCGTCGTCATGGCGGTCACCGAACCGGATGCCGAGGCGGGGCATGCCCGCGCGTCGCAGATCATCGTACCGCTGCCGACTGCTGGGTACACGCTGGTGCGCAACATCTCCGTGATGGGCGAGCGCGGCGGCGGATGGGCGAGTCACGCGGAAGTGCAGTTCGACGGTGTGCGCGTGCCGCTCGCGAATACACTCGGACGCCCCGGAGCCGGCTTCGCACTGGCGCAGGAGCGCCTCGGGCCCGGTCGCATCCACCACTGCATGCGCTGGATCGGCATCTGCGAGCGCGCATTCGACCTCATGTGCCGTCGGGCCGCGAGCCGGGAGCTTGCGCCGGGTGACGTGCTCGCGAATCGTCAGGCAGTGCAGTTCTGGATCGCCGATTCACGCGTCGAGATCCATGCGGCGCGTCTGATGGTGCTCGACGCCGCGTCACGCATGGCTCGGGAGGGCCAGCAGGCGGCGCGCGCGGAGATCGCCTACATCAAGGTGTTCGTGGCGAACACGCTGCAGCGGGTACTCGACCGCGCGATCCAGGCACACGGCGCGCTCGGCATGACGGACGACACGCCGCTGGCGTGGTGGTACCGTCACGAGCGCGCGGCGCGCATCTATGACGGCGCGGACGAGGTGCACAAGAACGTGATCGCCCGGCGTGCGCTCAAGCCGTATCTCGCGGCAGCACGTCCTGACGCCCGCTCGGTCACGCACCCGGTGCCAGGCGCCGAGAAGATCCCGATGCCGAACGCCGGAACCTGATGCCGTCGACGATCCCTCCGCGGCCGGCGGACGCGTTCGATGTCGACGCGTTGCGGGCGTGGATCGCGCGGTCGGCGCCGCAACTCATCCCGGCCGACGCGCAGGTGACCGTGCGCCAGTTTCCCGGTGGCTTCTCGAATCTGACGTTTCTTCTGCTCGTGGAAAGCAAGGCCGCGTCGGGCGGACTCGTGCTGCGCCGCCCACCGCGTGGGGCGCGTGCCGCGCACGCGCATGACATGGGACGCGAACACGACATCCTGTCCGCACTGCACCCGCTCGGCGTACCGGTCGCGAAGCCACTCGTACGCTGCGACGATGAATCCGTGATCGGGGCGCCGTTCTACATCATGGAGCACGTCGACGGGATCATATTGCGCGGCGAGGTTCCTCCGGAGCTGTCCGGCGATCCGACCGTGCAGCGCGTGCAGCTCGAGCAGCTCTCCGCGACGTTCGTGCGCACGCTCGCCGGATTGCACGCGGTCGACGTGTCGGCGGGTCCGCTGCATGGACTCGCGCGAACAGGGAGTTACGCTGAACGGCAGACGCGCGGATGGACGGCGCGCTGGGAGGCGTCGCGCACGGAGGCTGTGCCCGACATCGACGGGATTGCGGAGTGGCTCCGCTCACACCTGCCCCGGGAGCAGGCGCCGGCCCTCGTGCACAATGACTTCAAGTTCGACAACCTGGTGCTCGACCCGCACGACTTCACGCGCGTCGCCGCGATACTCGACTGGGAGATGGCGACGGTGGGTGACCCACTCATGGACCTGGGCACCAGCCTGGCCTACTGGGTCGAGGCCGACGATCCCCCGGTCTTCCGGTCGCTCGGACTGGGAGTGACAGCGCTGCCCGGCAATGCCACACGCGCCGAGCTCGTGCGCATGTATGCAGCAGCGACCGGACGTGACACGAGCGACACATTGTTCTGCTATGTGTTCGGCATCTTCAAGGTCGCCGTGATCGCGCAGCAGATCTATGCACGCTTTGCAAAGGGCGATGCCGCGGACCAGCGTTTTGCGCGGCTGGGCACCGTGGTCGAGGCATTCGGCAAGCACGGCCAGAGAGCGATCGCTGCCGGTACGCTGTAAGTCCGCAGGCCCGCTGAAGCGGGCAAGCCTATCCGCGGCGCACCGCGAGCATCGTGACGTCGTCGGCGGCTGGCTCGCCCGCGGCATGTGCCATCACAGCGGCGAGCACCTCCGACAGCAGCGCGTCGGCCCCACGCGGCCCGGACTGCACCAGCGTGTCTACCGCGAGGTCGCCCAACAGCACGCCCGCCGGACTGCGGGACTCCGTCACGCCATCCGTGAGCACGAACAGCGTCTCTCCCGGTTCCAGGGTCACGGCGCCCTGACCGAACGGAATACCCGGCAACATGCCGACCGCCGGGCCAGTCGGCGGCAGCAGCGTGCGGATGGATCCGTCAGGACGCACCACGCGTGGAGGCTCATGCCCACCGTTCACGTATGCAATCGTGCCGGACGCCGGATCGAGGGTTCCAACGAACAGCGTGGCGAACATGTTCGTGCGGCCATGTGTCAGCGCGATGTAGTCGTTGGTGCGCATCACGACGTTCAGCACGCGCGCCTCGGCCGTTGCCGCGGACAGGTCGTCCGCCTGTGCGACACTGCCGGAGCGAATCAACGTGCGGAATAGCGCCATGAACAGCGCGGCCCCGACGCCCTTGTCGCACACGTCACCCAGCACGAGCACCACCGAACCGTCGGCGAGCGCGAACGCATCGTAGAAGTCGCCACCGACCTCGCGCGCAGGCTCGAAGCGCGCGGCAAACTCGTAGCCCGCCACGACCGGAAGATCCTCCGGAAGGAAGTCCCGCTGGATGCGGGCGCCCACCTCCAGGTCGCGCTGCATGCGGCGCGAGTAGGCCTGCTCACGGTCGCGAAATCGCTTCTTCTCGAGCGACGAGCCGACGCGCGCACGCAGCAGCACCGGGTCGAACGGCTTGGGGAGATAATCGTCCGCACCAAGCTCGATGCATTTGACCACGCTCTCGATTTCGGTGTTGGCCGAGATCATGATCACCGGCACGTGCTGTGTGGCAGGATCGCCCTTGATCGCCGTCAACGCACCGATGCCGTCGAGCACCGGCATCATCACGTCGAGCAGCACGAGATCCCATGGTTCCGCCCGCACGCGATCGACCGCCTGCTGGCCATCGTTCACGCACACGACCGTATGCCCCATCCGGGTGAGTCGCCTGGACAGGAGCTCGCGATTCACCTCGAGGTCGTCGACCACCAGCACGCGCGCCGCGGTCATCGTGTCGTCTCGATGGCGGCCGCGGCGAGCAGGCGGCGCAGGTAGGGCAGCTGCGCTTCGGCAGCGCGCTCGCCCTGTTCGATGAGATACGGAATGTGCTGGGTCTCGGTCAGGCCGATGGTGCGATCGAGTTCCGGCATCACCGGAAGCACTTCCGCATGATGCGCTGCGCTGTAGAAGGCGAAGGTGGAGCGCAGCAGATGATTCGTGACGATGGTGGTGGTGCGTCCGAGCGCATTGACGAACGATCGTACGTCGCCCTTCATCTGGCTCTCGAAGCCCATCGCGAAGATCACGTCGCAGTTCTCGCGAATGCAGACATCGACAGGCAGGGGATTGGACGCACCGCCGTCCACGAGCATGCGATCGCCGACCGGCCACGGCCGCAGCAGCATGGGGATCGCAATGCTGGCGCGGATGGCGTCGCAGACGTTCCCCTCGTCCAGGACCACCTTCTCGCCCGTGCGGTAGTCCGTCGCGGAGACGAACAGCGGAACCCGCGCTTCGCTGAAGAGGCGATCCTTGAACATCATCTGCAGCGTCGTCCATAGCTGCCGGTCGTCGACCAGGCCGATGCGCTCGTGATAGCCGAGCACCATCGGTGCGACGATGCGCAGGATCGAGCGGTAGTGCAGGCGCTTGAAGAGCGCGGGCCAGACTTCGAGCGTGAGGCGCTCACATTCGTGGACGTCATCGCCCAAGGCCATCAGCGAGGCGTAGATGGCACCGCCACTGCATCCGGCATAGACGTCGACCTCGATGCCCTCGCGCGCGAGCACTTTCCACAGTCCGAGTGCGGCCGTGCACTTGATGCCGCCGGAACCGATGACGACACCGATGCGCAATCGGCGCTGGCCCGTGCCGACAGCGCGCATCGACCGCTCCGCCGTCGGCGTGGCCGTCATGCCGGCTGCGCCTGCGCGCGGGAGAGAAGGCGCCGCAGGTAGGGCACCTGCTCGCGCATCGCGGCCTCGCCCTCGTCGATGATGAGCGGGATCTTGGCCGTGTCGAACAGACGGATGCGCTGCGAGAACCGGGGCATCACCGCGATGACTTCGGAATGATGCGCGAGGCCGTGGAACGCGAACGACGCCTTCAGCAGGTTGTTCGTCATGATGCTGCTGAGCTGGAACGCAAAGCGCCCGGCCGAGGTGATGCGCTCCTGGTACGGGCTCTCGAAGCCCATCGCCACGATCACGTGCGCCCCTTCCCGGATGGCGACGCCCACCGGAAGCGGGTCGGAGAGAAAGCCGTCGACGAGCAGCCGGCCGTCGACCTCCCACGGCGCGAAGGCGAAGGGAATCGCGATGCTCGCGCGGATCGCGTCGGCGATGCGGCCCGACGAGATGGTGACCTGCTCTCCGTTCCGGAAATCCGTCGCGGTGATGTGCAGTGGGATCTTGCAGTCCGCGAACGTGGCGTCACCGAATCCGATCGCGAGCCGCTCCATGATGAGCTTGTCGCGCTTGAGTCCGAATCGCTCGGAGAATCGGAGCAGCCGGGGAAACGCCATGCGTAGCATCGCTGCGCGGTCGCTCTGCGCAGTGATGTCGCGTGTCCACAGCTTCGCCGTCATGGCTGCCGCGCTCTCCGGGTCGTGCCCGAGTGCAATCGCCGCGGCGTAGATCGAGCCACCGCTGCAGCCGACAACGAGGTCGACCGCGATGCCCTCGGACTTGAGGCACCGGTGCATGCCGATCGATGCTGCGCACTTGACGCTTCCCGCGCCGATCACGAGCGCCACACCGCGTCCCGTAGTCGGCGCGTTCCCGGTCGCCGGCTGCAGTGCACTCGTGGTCACGCGGGGTAGCTCGCGACGGCGGCCGCGGTATCGGCGTAGCACTTGATGATGCTGGTGAACCCGCTCATCTCGAGCACCTGTCGCACGTTCGGCCGGATCTCGGACAGGCGAAGGTCACCGCCGCGCTGCCGGGCGTCCTTGAGGGTCGTGAGCAGCACCCGCAGTCCCGCGCTGCTCGTATACTCGACGGCGGCGAAATTGGCCACGAGCGACGTCTGTCCCGCGCGGAGCTGTTGAGCCAGTGCCTCGACCAGCTGGTCGGCCGTGAGCGCATCGATACTGCCACTGATGGACACCACGCTCACCGTGCCATGCTGCTCGATGACGATGTCGATTTCCTGGTCACTCACGTGGATCACCCTGGGTGTTGGTTGAATCCGGGGCCGCAGTCGTCGCAGGTCCCCGCAGTTTTACGAGCGTGAGGCGATTCGTGCCCGCATCTGTCTCATACGTGCATTCGTCCATGATCTGTCGGACGAAGAACCAGCCGAGGCCACCGACCCGACGCTCCTGCCAGTCCGACTCGAGGTCGGGTTCGGGCGCGCTGTCGGGGTGAAACGGAACACCCGCGTCCTCCACGACGATGCGCACGGCGTCGTGATCCGACTGTATCGCGATGTCGGCACCGCCGGGTGTTCGTCCCGCGTACCCATGCATGGCGAGATTCGCGCAGACCTCGTCGAGCGCCAGCACGACCGCCTCGGTCACGCCCCCGTGAGTTTCGACCGGCAGGGCGACTCGCACGAATCGCCGAATGCCGTCGAGATCATCGAGGGTGATGACCGGCAGCGACAGCCGCTGCCATGCCGCGACGGATGCCGTCACGGCGGGGCGGACTCCCTGCCGAGCAGCGCGGTCATCTTCTCGAGCAGTCGCGCGAGATCGACGGGCTTCGTGTCGAAGTCGTCGCAACCCGCGGCCAGCGCACGCTCCCGATCCTCCGTCATGGCATGCGCGGTGAGCGCGAGCAGCGGAATGCCTTTCGTGGCCGGATCCGCCTTGAGCTGTCGCGCCACTTCCATCCCGTCCATCACCGGGAGGCTCATGTCGAGCAGTACGATGTCGGGGCGCTGCTCGCGTGTCATGCGCAGCCCTTCGGCACCGTCCAACGCCATTGCCACCTCGAATCCACGGCGCACGAGTCGACGGCTCAGCATGTCCCGATTGAGCTCGTTGTCTTCGACGAGCAGTACGCGCGTCGCCGCCGGCGTCACGACGCGTCGTCCGTGACGGGGATGCGGTAGATGCTCGTGTGGAAGGAGATAGGCGCGGCGTCGTCGACGGCGTCCCCGGAGGATGCGGCGGTCGCGGCCTCCACAGCAGGCCCCCGCACCGGCAATTGCACCGAGAACTCCGATCCCGCGCCGGGTTTCGACTGCACCTGGATGTCACCGCCCATCATGAGGCAGAAGCGCCGGCACAGCGCGAGTCCGAGCCCGGTGCCACCATGATCACGCTGCGTGGTCGCGTCGGCCTGCGCGAACGCCTGGAAGAGGCGACCGAACTGCTCGCGCGTCAGGCCAATCCCGGTGTCACGCACGTTGAGCGCGATCCACTCCTCGCCATCCTTGTCGAAGAGCGCCGCCGAGAGGGATACCGTCCCCTGCTTGGTGAACTTGGCGGCATTGGAGAGCAGGTTCAGGAGCACCTGCCGTACCTTGCCGGGATCCGCCGTGATCGTGCCGATCCCCGCAGGAACGTCGACCTCGAACTTGTTGCCATGCTGCGCAACGAGTTTTGCGGCGGTGCCCTCCACCTCACGCACGAGGGCGTACACGTCCACCGGCTCCAGCACGAGGTCCATGCGGCCAGCCTCGATCTTCGAGAAGTCGAGGACGTCGTTGATGAGCGAGAGCAGATGCTTGCCGGCACCAGTGACCTTGCGCAGGTCGGCGCCGATTTCCTCGGCCGACATGTCCGCGGCGTCCTCCTGCAGCAGTTCGCTGTAGCCGATGATCGCGTTGAGCGGTGTGCGCAGTTCGTGGCTCATGTTCGCGAGGAACATGCTCTTCGCGCGGTTCGCGGCCTGTGCGCGCTGCTGCGCCTCCTCGGCCGCATCCCGCGCGGCAGACAGGGCATGCATCGCGTCGGAGATGGCTTGCCCCTGCTGGTCGGACAGCTTGCGCGCTGCGATCAGGCGGCGCGACTGCTTGAACGAGAAGAGCGCGAACAGGATCGTGAACAGGATGACGTTCACGATGCAGATGTACATCGTGAGCGGGCTCGAGTCGGGATGAAAGGTGAAGCCTGCGATTCCGACATACAGTCCGAAGCCGACCATCCCCGCAATCACCGCGCGCCAGAGCAGCGCGAGTCCGCCAACGCCGGTGATGCCCATCAGGACCGCCGTCACTGTGGACATGGTCGGCCAGTAGCTGGCGCCCAGCAGGCCTATCCATGCGCCGATCGCGCCCGCATCGACCAGGAGATGTCGGTGCTCCATCTCGCGCGGTGCCTTTGCACGCTTCGCCAGCTGATAGTCGAGATGCGGCCACACGATCCCGTAGAAGACCAGCAAGGCCCAGATCCACGGCGACGTCCGCGTTTCCAAAAACCGGGACGCCGCAATTGCCGTGAACAGGAGCATCGCTGTCGCGCGGACCCGATACACCAGCGACACAAGCGGATGAACGCGTGCGTGCTCGGGATGCGAGGCCATGTACGCGTCCGTCATAGCAAAGGAGCCTGTCATGATTCGGTCAACATGCAGGCTCGCGGAGGGAGTGGCTAGTGCGGGCCGCGACTGATCACCGCAGCCCCGTCCACTCCCCAGTATCGATCAGGCGAATACTTCGAAGATGCCTGCCGCGCCCATTCCCCCGCCGATGCACATCGTCACCATGCCGTAGCCGCCGCCACGCTTTCGGAGCTCGTGCACGAGTTGCGTGGTGAGCTTGGCGCCGGTCGCGCCCAAGGGGTGCCCCAGCGCGATCGCGCCGCCGTTCACGTTGACGATGGACGTATCCATGTCGAGCTCCTTGATCACTGCGAGCGCCTGTGCCGCGAATGCCTCGTTGAACTCGATCAGCTTGATGTCGGCGAGCGAGAGCCCTGCTCGCTTGAGCGCCTTCGGCACCGCCTTGATCGGCCCGACGCCCATGATGTCGGGATCGACGCCGGCCGTCGCGAAGCTGACGAAGCGCGCCAAGGGTGTCAGCCCCAGCTCCTTCGCGCGGTCGGCACTCATGAGCAGCACCGCGGCCGCGCCATCCGAGTATGGGCTCGCGTTGCCCGCGGTCACGGTGCCGGTCGGCACGAATGCCGGACGGAGCTTCGCGAGACCTTCCACCGTGGTTTCCGCACGCGGCGTTTCATCGGTGTCGAACACCGCTTCCGTGACCTGCTTCTCGGCGCCCTTCCAGCTGTACCGCTGCACGGGCACCGGTACGATCTGGTCGCGGAACGCGCCCGCTGCGATGGCCTGCACGGCGTGCTGCTGGCTGTCGCAGGCGAAGCGGTCCTGTGCCTCGCGGGAGATATCCCACCGCTTTGCCACACGTTCCGCCGTGAAGCCCATGCCAATCATGCTCTCGGTGAGTTCGGGCGACAGGCGCGCATTGTAGCCCGACATCGGCACCTGGCTCATCATCTCGATGCCACCCGTGAGCACGGTGTCGCCCATGCCGCTCATGATCGCCTGCGCCCCATAGGCGACCGCCTGCAAGCCCGAGCTGCAGAATCGATTGATGGTGGCCGCTGACGTCTCCACCGGATAGCCGGCGCGCAGCCACGCCAGGCGTCCGTGATTGAGCCCCTGCGACGCTTCCGGCATCGCGCATCCCCACTGCACATCCTCAATGCTCCCCGGCTCGACACCGGCGCGCTCCACCGCGGCGTGCATGACGGCCGAGGACACGTCCACCGGATGCAACCCGGCAAGCGCTCCATCGGCTTTGCCGCGCGCTACCGCGGTCCGAACTGCACTGACGATCACTACTTCGGTCATCTGACGGTCTCCATGCTGCGCTGATATGCCGTTGGCGATGCGCCGTTGCGCTGGTGCGCGCGTGGGCGACCTAGTTGCGCAGCGGCTTGCCGGTCTTGAGAGTGTACGCGATGCGCTCCTGCGTCTCCTTTGTACCGAGGAGGCTCATGAACTGTTCGCGCTCGAGGTCGAGCAGATCCTGCTCCGTCACATCGCGAGGGGTGCCGTCGCCGCCGCACAGGACGTAGGCAATGGCCCGACCGACGCGCACGTCATGCGCCGACGCCTGCCCGGCCTCCTTGGCCGCCCACAGGGCATACTCGAGATTGCCGATGCCTTCGCGGCCCAGTGCGCGCACCGTCTTCTCGACCGGTGGCAGGTAGCCGGGCGCGAGATCGAGCACGCGCGCTTTCGCATCCGCGAGCTGCTGGTCGCGGTTCATGCTGATGCGGTCCGACGCGCGGAGCAGGCCCATCGCACGCGCCTCATGCGCGGATGTGCTGGTCGTCGCGAACGCGATGATCTTGAAGGCGCGCTTGACCGCCGCGAACAGGTCGACTTCCTCGTACTGCTGCAGCTCGGACGTGAAGCGGACCAGCAACTCTTTCGTGCCGCCGCCACCCGGGAGGAGGCCGACGCCTGCCTCCACCAGACCCATGTACGTCTCGGCATGCGCCTGCACGCAATCGGCATGCAGCGTGAACTCCGCACCACCGCCCAGTGTCATGCCTGCGGGGGCGGCGACGATGGGGAACGGTGCCCGGCGGATGGACATCACGCTGTCCTGGAACGCCTTGCACGACGCCGCGATGTCATCCCAGGCGCCGGCCGACACCCCAAACGACACGAGCGACAGATCGGCACCGACGCTGAACGCGCGTGCGTCCTCGTTGCCGATCACCATGCCCGCGTAGCCGAGCTTCTCGACCTTTCGGATCGCACTCGCGAGGCCGGTGAGCACACCCTCACCCAGGCTGTTCATCTTCGAGCGGAACTCGAAGCATGCAACGCCGTCGCCAAGATCGATCAGCCGCGACAGACCGTTCTCCTCGAGCACGCGTCCCGTCGAGGCGAGCCCCGCCAGCGAAATGCGACCGGGGATGCCGGGAACCGGCTCGTACGTCCCGTCGAACGTGAGATACTCGCCGTCGCGGTAGAAACTGCCGCTCGCGCGTTCGAGCAGCAGCGGGATCTCCATGCCGCGCGCGGCGAACTCCTGGCCGAGCCAGTCGAGTCCGAGCGCATCCATCACTTGAAACGGCCCCGCCTCCCAGCCATAGCCCCACTCCATCGCACGATCGATCGAGACGATGTCGTGGGCCAGTGTGGGCGCGAGCATCAAGGTGTAGTGTGCGGCATCGACGAGGTGGCCGCGCACGAAGTCGCCGTGCGCGCCATCGAGCGCGCGTGCAGCTGGTAGTCGTTGCGCGATCGGCATGCGGATGGCCGCACCTACGTCGCCGCCCTCGAGCCGCTGCTGCTTCACGTACGATGCCGTCTTCCAGTCGTAGGTGAGCGTGCCGTCCTTGGTCTTCTGGTAGAAGCCGGCGCCGGTCTTGTCTCCGAGCTTCCCCGACGCCACGAGGTCGTGCATCCACGCGGGGAGGGAGAAGTCCTCGCCGGTGGTGCTGCCGATGCCCTTGGTGACGTGGGCGAGCACATCGAGCCCGGAGAGGTCGCCGGTGCGGAACGTCGCACTGCGGGCGCGCCCGATCAGCGAGCCGGTGAGGCCATCGACCTCATCGATCGTGAGCCCGAGTTCTTCCATGCGTCGCATCGTCACGACCCACCCGTACACGCCAAGGCGATTCGCGATGAAGCCGGGCACGTCCTTCGCAATCACGATGCCCTTGCCGAGCGTGCGCTCGGCGAACTCGCGCAGCGCACCGATCACGGCCGGGTCAGTCTCCGGCGTCGGGATCACCTCGAGCAGGTGCATGTACCGCGGCGGATTGAAGAAGTGCGTACCGAGAAACCGTCGACGAAACTTCTCGGAGCGCCCATCGAGCAGCACCGACATGGGGATGCCCGACGTGTTGGAAGACACGATCGCCGTCGGCTTCATCAGCCCTTCGATCTTCGCGAACAGCGCCTGCTTGGGTTCGGCGAGCTCGATGATCGCTTCACAAATCCAGTCGCATTCCGCGAGCAGCGCGAGATGATCCTCGGTGTTGCCGGTGCGGACCCGCGACACTGCGGCGGCTTCCATGAACGACGCCGGCTTGGACTTGATGGCTTTCTGCAAGCCGTTCCTGGCGGGCGCGCTGCGCGCCGGCGACTTGGGATCCGGGTCGCCGGGAATGTCGAGCAGCACGACCTTGCATCCGGCCGAGGCAGCGAGCGCGGCAATGCCGCTGCCCATGGCGCCGGCGCCGATCACGCCGACGGTGGTCACACGCATGTCTTCTCCTGAAGGGACGCTGAAAATTCCAGCCGGGAGCGCCGGGAGGGAAGGGTTCGCCCGAAAATATGCGACGGGGCCGTCATGTTCGTGACGGTGTGCGGCCTTGGAGCGGTGTGGGCGACTTTGAACTGCAGGTAAGCGGATTTGAGCGGATAGGAACAGATAGGAACGGATCTGCTCCGTGTACGAGAAGAGGACGACATCCGCCACGCGATGTCGTCCTATTTAGTGGGGCTCCGCACGAGTCCCGGGCCCCGCGTGCTGTTTACCAACGAAACACGATCTTGCAAAGCGCGCCGTGTTGCGGTCGCGCGCGCCGGGCAGATCCGTTCCTGTCTGTTCCTATCCGCTTACTGCCGTTCAAGCCGCCTACACCAACGCCGTGCCACCTACGTCTGCAGCGACGGATCGTACCCCTGCACGTCGTCGTAGTACGACCGGATGCGCGCGATACCCGCTGCAGGATCGTCCTCGATCGGCATGGTCGTCGGTCCGAGCCGCACCGTTCGCGTGCGCCAGTCGAACGCGACGCAGCAGATCGGCACTCCCGCGCCCTTGGCCACGTGCCAGAAGCCGCTGCGCCATTCCGTCACCTTGCGGCGCGTGCCCTCCGGCGCGAGCACCAGCACGAACTGCTCGCGCACCGTGAATTCGTGGATCGACTGCTCCACCATGTTGCGGCGGTTCTGCCGGTCCACCGGCACGCCGCCGGTCGCGCGCATGAACCAGCCGAGGGGCGGCAGGAAGAGCGTGTTCTTCCCCAGCCAGCGTGGTGCGAAGCCCAGCGCCCACTTGGCCGCGAGGCCGACGAAGAAGTCGTAATTCGAGGTGTGCGGCGCCACGATGCACACGAACTTGGGCAGGTCCGGCATCGCACCCTCGAAGTGCCAGCCCATGCGCTGCAGCCACCACAGTCCAAGCCGGCGCAGCGCCGTTCCGGGGCTCTGCGGCACCTGCGGCCCCAGTGTCCATCCACTGGTCCCGGTGCACGGTTCTACGCTGGCGAGGGGCATGGTCATCGGATTCATTTGACGCATGACTCACATGATCCGCAAGACTCTCGCGGCCGGTGCAATGCTCCTTGGGGCCGGCCTGCCGGGCGTCCTCCTCGCACAGCCGGTGGCGCAATCGGGCGCGCGAGCGGCCGCGCAATCGGCCATGCGCACGCAGGACGTCCTCCCGTTCTATCCGCGGCGCGCCGTCGCTCCGATGGTGCTGCGATTGCCGGCAAGTGCGCGCATTCTCGCCATGGCCAACGCCGGCGTGGCCAGCACGGACGCCGACGCCTTGCTCTACAATCCCGGCATGCTGTCTGCCGCCCGCGGCGCGTCCGTGTCGATGCAGACGTACGGCTCGGGGGGCACAGGCGGCGCCGTCGCGACCGTAACGACGCTCGGGTCGCTCTTCTTCGGCGTCGGCGCGCAGTTCGTGCGCTGGAACGTGGGGCCGACGCAACCCGCGCGGGAGGATGAACGCTATCGCGAGCGTCTGCTCGGCGGCGGCGCGTCGTTGTACGCCCGTGAAGGGATTCCGTCATCGAGCACCGCAATCACCTTCGGCATCGCGCGCACGATCAAAGGATTGCGCCTCGGAGCGAGTGCCAAGTTCGCGGAAGACCGCATCGGCCTCTCGAACGATGGTACGGTGGCCTTCGACATCGGCATGATGCGGTCCGTCGGGCAGGTCAACCTTGCCATCACCGCACAGAATCTTGGCTTCGGAACCCGCCTCGACGGTCAGGAGTCGGTCCTGCCGCGTCGGCTCGGCGTCGGTTTCGGCGGGGCCGGGTACGCGCTGTCCGAGCACTGGGATCTTGGCGCCCAGGCGCAGCTCACGATGGAGAACGATTTCTTCCGGCCCGCGGGTGGTGTGGAACTCGTGTACGTGCCGATCGAGGGCGTGCAGTTCGCGCTGCGGTCCGGGCTGCGCCTCCCGCGCGAGAGCAACGAATCCCTCGTGACGGGCGGCTTCGGCGCAACGCTCGATCGCTTCTCGCTCGACTACGCATTCGAACCGTTTCGGAACGGCTTTGCCGTGTCGCATCGCGTGGGCGTTCGCATTCGCTGAGTGCGCACGGCAAGCCGATCCACGTCGGCGTGCATCGTTGCACGATACACGAAGGGCCCGCACCGGCTGGTGCGGGCCCTTCGTCAGTGAACGCGCTGCGCGACGTGTGCTGGATTACTCCGGGCAGGTCAGGCGGCCGCGTGGCAACGGCAACGTGCAGGTCTTGGACGAGCCCTTCGCGGTGATGGTGACCTGTGCCGTCGTGCCACCGGAGTACGTGATGACTTCCGAGCGCTCCGTGACGACGGGCGTACCGCCGGCGAGCGTCAGCGTGACCTTCATCGTGCGACGCACGGTGCCGGCCGTCGGGTATGTCTTGTCAGGCACCTTCGCCGGAATGATGACGCCCTGGGTCTGGTCACTCGTCTCGCGCACCGAGGTGAAGCGCACGCCGTCGCGGTTGACACCAGTCGTCGTCTCCGTACCACTCGCGGTGCCGTTCACCGTGCGCTGCAGCGCGTCGAAGTCGAGGCCCGTCACCGTGCGATCACTCGTGTGGTCGACCGTGATCTGAATGCTGTCGCGGCGCATCGACATGCGTGTGCCCTTGGTCGTGATGCGCGAGCGCTCGAAGTCCGTGGTGCTGTCGGGGCGCGCCTGCGCCACGCCGACTTCCGTCCTGAACGTGTAGACGCGTGTGACGACGATGCCGTTACGGTCCATTGGTGCGCACGTCACGTCGGTACCAGCGAAGGTGCAGTCGCCGTTATCGATCCCGCTTCGGAATGGGCCGCGCTCGTGTCCGCGGCCGCCACCCAGGCCACCCGCGAACGCGTCACCGAGACCGCCGCCCATGAAGCCGAGCCCTGGGCCGCCGTCGCGACCATCGCGTCCGGGACCGCGTCCGCCGCGCTCGCCTGCAAAGGCGACGAGTCCGTCACCAGCGTAGCTGCTCGCCACTTCACTGAAGGCGAGCGGGGCAGAGCTGAAGGCGCTGGCGGTGAGCGCGTCGAGCTGCGCCGAGTCGGCCGAATTCACATCGTTGCAGGCAGTGAGCCCGGCGACAGCAACTGCGCCGATGGCTGCACCGACCATCATGCGTGCACGAGAGCGCGTCATCCTGTTCTCCTCGGTGTGTGGCCGGCAGTCTCGCGACGATCGTCGTCGTGCGACATCCAGCGTCTGCGCGAGTGAACACACACCGGGTACTCGTACCCTACGTCCTGCCGCGCCGCGTGGCCAGCCCGTGTAGCGCCGGTAGCGGGCGCGGGCATCGGCCGCAGGCGGACGCCGCCGTTACGACTCCTCGGGGAGCCACGCCGCCAGCCGCTCCCGCAACTGGCGCAGCGCACGACTCATGTTCGCTTCCACGGCCTTCACCGAGACGCCAAGCAGCTCGGCGATCTCGCTGTAGCGCATGCCGCGCTCGCGGCTGAGCAGGAAGACCTCGCGCGTGCGTGGTGGCAGCGCATCGATGGCCTCCCGGGCCGCGACTTCCAGCTCGCCGGCCTGCACCGCGACATCGGCGTGTTCCGCGGGCTCGGTGAGCGCTTCGATGTGCACGACGCTGCGCTGCTGGACCTGCAGGTGTCGCAGGTGGTTCAACGCGCGGTTGCGCACCGACTGCAATAGATAGGCGCCGGCGCTGCTCTCCAATGGCAGGGTCTCGCGCCGCCGCCACAGCTCGAGGAAGACGTCCTGCGTGATCTCCTCGGCCACGCCCGGATCCCGCAGGATGCGCGACGCGGAGCGTACGGCGGGCTCGTACCACTGACGGAAGATCTCGTCGAATGCCTCGTGATCGCCGCCACGCAGCCGGGACAGCAGGTCACGATCGGTCACGGTGGGAGCAGGGCACGGGAGGCGGGAGACCCGCGGCGCGGCCACGGTCCCGGAGCAGGCGATGGAGACAGGGTATACTACCTTCCCGACCCCGTGTTTTGTGTGAGGTAGGGTCGATCCGTGCCCCCGTGTCTCACTTCCATGCCCGACAATCTGCGCGACGCTGACCAGAAGCCGGACGACGCCGAAGCCGACATCGCAGAAGTCGGAGCCGGCGCCGATTGGGAGGCGCTTGCCCGATACTCTGCCGGAGAGAGTGCACCGGCGGAGGTCGCTGCAGTGCGCGCGTGGCTGGCGTCGCATCCCGCGGCGGCAGCGCTGGTGGATTCAGTGCTGCCGCGAGCCGTGCCTGCGCCCGCGGAGCCGAGCGTGGACGTCGAACGCGCACTGGCCACGGTGCGTGCGCGCATCGTCGCGGACGCCGCACGCGGCGCAGAGCACCCGCCCGCACTCACCGTCTCCACCGGCGGCGCCCGGAAAGTCGCGGCATCGAGCGGCGGCGAAGCCGGCGGGGCGCCGCGTGCCCGGCGGGAGGAGGCGCGGCCATGGTATGCCGGCGGACGTGGACTGGCGGCTGCGGCGGCACTGTTCCTCGCCATCGGATTCGGGACTCGCGAGATACTGCAGCGTGATCCGGCGTCGCCGCCGGCCCTGGTCGCCGCCCGCGTGTACGAGACCGCAATCGGAGTACGCGACTCGGTCACCCTCGCTGACGGCAGCCGGGTCATCCTGGCGCCCGGCAGCCGCATGACCGTCCCGGCGTCATTCGATTCGGAGCGCACGGTCGATCTCGACGGTGCGGCCTATTTCGAGGTGCGACACGACGAGGCGCACCCCTTCACGGTGCGCTCGCGCGGTGCAGAGGTGCGCGACATTGGTACGGCATTCTCGGTGACGACGGACGCGACGGGCTCGGTGTCGGTGGCCGTGACGGAGGGGATCGTCGCCATGCGCAGCACTGCCACGCCGGGAGCGAAGGGTGTGGAGCTCAAGGCGGGTGACCGCGGTGTGATTCACGGTCACTTGCTGCCTGATGGTACAGGGGCGGACCTCGAGCGGCCCACCGCACCCGGTGGTGACGGTGAGGTGGATGTGACCCGGGGGTCGGTGACGGTGGACGACATGGCGTGGACGCGCGGCGACCTGTCATATCGCGATGCACCGCTGTCGATCGTGCAGGCCGACCTGCGACGGTGGTACGGCATCAACCTCGTCGTAACGGATTCGGTGCTGCTCCGTCGAACACTCACGATTTCCTTCCGCGGCGATGCGGCGGCCGGGGCACTTCGCAAGGTGGCCCTCACGCTCGGTGCGGAGACGGAGCAGCGCGGTGACACCGTACTGCTCCGCACGCCGGCCGCCGCGTCGGGCGATCGCCGCTAAGGATTCGCACTCGTTCAACTCGTCCTCACGACATCCCACCCAATGGCCCCATCCGGGGAACGACGCCAGGCGCGACCTGCAGCACCGGGAGGCGCGGCCACCGCAGCGAGACTGATGTTCTCGCTGCTGGTGCTCGCGCCTCGCCTTGCGTTCGCCGCGGAGTCGTCGGTTCCGGCTGGGCACTCGGCTTCCGCTGGTGCTGATGGATCGGGTGTGCGCGGCTATGCGCCGGAATGCACGGTGCGTGTGAACGTGCCGGACCGCACGAGCGGATGGGCCGCTCCGCTCGACCGCATCGTGACGGTGCGCGTGGCCGATGTCACGTTGCGCGAGGCACTCGATCGGGTGGCGGGGCTGGCGCGCGTCGAGCTGTCGTACAGCAATGACCTGCTGCCGCAGGACCGGCGTGTGTGTCTCACACTCGACCGTGTTGCGGTCGGCGCGGTGCTCGAGACGCTGCTCGCCGGTACCACCTTGCGTCCGGTCGTGATCGGAACGACCCAGGTGGTGCTCGCGCCGGTGCGGCACGAGCCAATGTCGGCAGTGCCCACCGTCAATCGCCGTGCGAGTGTACTCGATCGCGTGGTGGTGACCGGTACGCCCGATGGTGCGTCGCAGCGCGGTTCGCCGTTCGCACTCGACATCATCGACGGGGCGACGCTCTCCCGTACGGGTGCCGGATCACTCGCCGAGGCGCTCGAACTCGCGGTGCCCGGTGTGTGGACGTGGAGCGGGGGCGCGGGCACGCTCTCGACCCGCTTCGGCAGCGTGCGCGGATCCAGTTCGTTCGGCGTGACCACGCCCAAGCTCTATCTCGACGGCGTGGAAGTCGCCAATCCCCTGCTGGTGACGGGCCTCGACGCGGGCCGCATCGAGCGCGTCGAAGTGATCCGCGGCCCGCAGGGCGCGGCACTGTACGGCGCGGAGGCCATCAGCGGCGTGATCAACGTGCTCACGCGCCACGACGGCACGCCCACCGGCGCGCTGTCGGTGCAGGTCTCCTCGAGCGCGGGCGCGGCTGCGACCGACTACGTGTCGCGGGCTGCGTTCGTGCAGGATCATGGCATCTCCGTTCGCGGCGGCACCGGTCGTCAGACGTACGGCCTCGGGTTGAGCGTGAACACGCTCGGTGCGTACGTGCCCGGCGCGTCGGAGCGGCGCATGCTGGCCGACGCCGACCTGCGACTGGTGCGCGCAGCCAGTGTCATCACGGCGACGGCCAGGGTGTCGCTCCAGAGTGCGAATGCGAGCAACGGCCTGCTGTTCGGGGGTGCGACGCCGCCGGTGCCGGCTGCCTCGCGCGGTGACGCGGATCTCGGTGTGGTCCCGCGCAGGGCGTCCTCGCCCGCGCGGGCGGCTGTCAACACGAGTCCGCTGGCGCCGGCGGATACGCTGCGCTTCGCGGGCGACACGGTGGTCGGGCAGGACCTCTCGCAGTATACGGTGGGGATCACCGCCACGATGATGCCGTCGCTTCGCTGGACGAATACACTGATCGCGGGTGTCGACGGGTACCGGCTTCGTGGCTTGTCGGGCGCTGGCGTGCCGATGCCGCGATCGTTCATCGAGGATCAATCCGCAGGGCAGGGTGCGGCCGATCGAGGCTCGCTGCGTGCACGTGCTGTCGGACGCTTCGACCTGGGAGCGCGCACGACGATCGCGCTCACCCTCGGCGCTGAACATGCGCTCACGCGCGACATCGAGGAATCCGTGCGCCAGCTCGTCGCACCGCGCGAGCCCCGGTATTCGGGCGTCACGCCGACGATGGTCGTCACGGCAGGTCCAGCGACCCGGCCGGCACGTGAACAGCGTACCAGCACGTTCACGCCGGACCCGTTCATCACGACATGGACGAACAACTCCGGCGTGCTCGCACAGGCCAACCTGGGATGGCGTGATGCGCTCTTCCTCGTGGTCGGTGGACGCGCCGAACGTACGACTGGCGCCACGCCGAGCGCGCAGGTGTCGTACCTGCCGATGATTGGTGCGAGTGCGGTGCGCGACATCAACGGCATGGTCGTCAAGCTCCGCGGTGCGTACGGCACGGGTATCCGGCCCGCGCACAGCCTGGCGCGCTCGGCCACCTGGATGGGGCGCGCGTCCTACGCGAGCGCGAGTGACCTCGATGCGGAACGGCAGTCGGGTGTCGAAGGGGGTGTCGATCTGCTGATCGGTCGCGGGTTCGCGCTGCACGTCACGCGATTCGACCAGCGTGCATCCGGCCTCATTCAACCGGTCGCATCCACGGTCAGCTCTCCGGTCGGCTCGAACACCGGTGTACGGCCTGTGCGCATCGTGAACTACGCGTTGCAGAACGTGGGCGCGATCGACAATCGCGGCTGGGAGCTGCAGGCGAGCACGATGCTCTCCCGCCTGCGGCTCGCCGGTGCGTTCACGCACACCGACAGTCGCGTGCGCAACGTGGCGAGCGGCTACGGCGGCGACCTGCGCGCTGGCGACCGGATGCTCGACGTGCCGCTGCGCACCCTGAGCGCGACGGCGTCGTGGACTGCCGCCCGGTGGACGGCCAGCAGCACACTGAGCCGGGCCGAGAACTGGATCAGCTACGATCGGCTCGCGATCGGTCGCGCGATGGACGCCACGGACACCCCGCGCGACATTGGCGGTGCGGGACTGCGGGAGTTCTGGACGCAGTACGACGACGTCACGCGGCTGCGCGCGAGCCTCACCCTGCGCCTCGCGCGTGCGCTGTCGGTGGAGTTCGCCGGGGACAACCTTCTCGATGTGCAGCTCGGCGCGCCCGACAACACCACCGTGACGGCGGGACGCACCCTCACCTTCGGGCTACGCACCCAGTTCTGATGGATGCGTAGCCAGGGCAACGCTGCAGCGTCGCCGGTTGGCTAGCGTGCCGGCGTCAGCGAGGTGAAACCGACGTCGTCGAGCATCACGGCGCCGACGCGCGCCCGATCGAACACGAGCCGGATCGCACGGACCGTCGCGGGATCGAACGATGCATTGGCACGCGCGAACGCCTCGAGTGGCATCACGTACGTTTGCATCACCGGCTCGGCGAGCGTCGGGAACTGCGTCTTGTCGCGTCCCCTGCGTCGGTAGATGTAGCTCTCGATGGGGCGACGGACAGCGCCGAACGCCGACAGCGGCAGACGGGCCGTCCGTCCGGCACCATCTTCCACCTCCACGCTGAAGTCCGCCGCCGTGGTGTCCTTCGGCGGAGTGACCTTGGGCGCCGCTGGCGCCTTCGGCTTGGGGGCCGGCTTGGCCTTCGCGCTGTCACGCTTAGCGCTGTCGGCCCGTGCCGCGGTGTCACGGGCGACTCGCCGTGGCCCGGGCTTCTGGTCCGTCGCACCGACCGTCATCAGCAGGGCGCTCGTGCGGCCGACGCCCCACGCGGACCGCAGCGAGTCGGGCACGGTGATGGCGAATCTCGCGGGCGCACGCGGAGTCGTGGTGTCCTTGCCGATCGGCGTGTTGTTCCAGCCGATCGTCGCGACGTTGCTGCGGAACGTGTTGCCGCGTGACCGGCCCGCGACGTCGTTCTCTTTCCACGTCGACAGTGAATCGGCGGAGAGCCGCACACCCGGTGCGGTGCCCGATGTCACGTCGATGTCCTCGTCGAACGTCGCCAGCAGGCGCGTGTCGGCATCTGCGTACCGCGTGAGGTACAGCGTCGGCGGCAGCCAGTCTCCCGCCGACCGATGATCGCGAAACAGCGCGCGATACTCCTCGCGACCGTGGAGCACGTTCTCGAGAAAGCCGCTGATCACGACGCGGCCGAACTGTCGCTGCTGCTCACCCGGGATGAGCGCCTCCAGGTTCAGGTGCCGCGTGGACGTCTCGCCATTGTCGCGATTGTTCCACGTGGTATTCCACTGCCCGTGGTTCGCGCGGTACATCCACATGGCACTCTTGAACTGCGGACCGGGCTTGGTGAAGCGAAGGCGGTTGTACTGCGTGAGACCGCTGAAGTTCGAGACATCGCCGTCATGCGAGCCATGAATGACCAGGTAGCTGTAGTCGGCAACCGGTGTCGGCTGTTCGGCGGGACGGTACTGTCCATCGACGGGCGCGATCGCGACGAGCGCCTTGATGTCGAAGTTGAAGTCGAACTTCTGGGTGGCGTCGTCCGGGTAGTACGGCAACCGGTTGAAGGCGCCCGCAATCGCGACTGCCTCACCCCCGCGCGAGTGCCCCATGAGCGCGATGCGCGTCATGTCGATCTTGCGGTGAAGCGGCTTGCCGCTGCTGTCGTTCATCGCGCGGAATGCCTCGAGATGCTTGAGCAGCACCCAGCCCCGCGCGTCGTTCTCGGCACTCATCCCGTTGAGGAAGTTCTCGTCGATCGACGCGAGGATGAATCCGCGTGAAGCCAGCAGTTCGCCGAGCCACTGGTATCCGGGGTCGGAGAACTCCTTCATGTTGTGATTGCCGTGCACCACGAGCACCAGTGGAAATGGGCCCGCGCCCTCCGGATACCACACACGCGCGTTCAGCGGAAACTTCGTCTGGTCGAAGCCCCAGAACTCCTTGCGGCTCTTGGCGACCGGTGGTGTCAGTCGCACATACGGTGTCGCGTCCACGACCCGCGTGCGGTACGTCAGTGAGTCGCGGTACTCGGGACGATTCTTGTCACCGCCGCTGCCATAGTAAAGTCGCCGGACGGGCATCGTTCCGCGTTCGCCGGGATTGGGCGCGGTAATCGTGCGATTCGCCAACACGCGGCTGGCGTCGTTGGGGGCGAGCGTGAGCGGCTGGGCGCACGCAGCAAACACGAGCGCGCCCAGGACCGCGGTCAGACGAGGCGCAGCCCGGCGGGGCGAGCGGAGGTCAGGGGCGGACCGGTGTGCACGCGGCGCGCAATCGGAAGCAGGCATGTTGTGAGGCACGACAACAGCATACGGTGCGAGGGCCGTCCAACGGAACCCTCGCGTGCGAGCCGGGTGGGACACATGTTCCGGTCCCACACCAGCACGACCCGGCAACTGCGGCTCCTGCATCCCCAACCACTCCATGTCCACGCGTCTCGTCACTCTGTTCCTGGCTCCACTGCTCGCGCTCGCGGTCGGAGTCTCGCCTGTTCAGGTCCTCGCGCAGCCGTTCGAGGGCGTCATCACCGTGCGCATGGGTCCCGGACCGCGCGGGGAGCCAGGACCTGAGATGGAGTACATGGCGAAGGGAGGGAATGTTCGCATGAACTCCGTGTCTCCCCTGGGCAAGGTCGGGGTGGTGGCCGTGCCGGCCGAAGGACGGATCTACGTCCTGCTCGAGGCGCAGCGCATGTACATGGAACAGCCCATCAACGGGGTACGCGCCGGCGGCCGGGCGGCCGGAACGCCGGGCGCTGCGGGGGCGGGCGCTGCGAGCCCTGCGGGCGCAAAGGCGCCGGCGGCGCCCGTGCTCAAGCGCACCGGTCGGAAGGAAACCATCGCGGGTCACGAGTGTGAGCATGTGCTCGTGTCATCCGGTCAGGCGGAGAACGACATGGACGTCTGCATCGCGCGGGGGCTCGGCCCGTTCGTGTCTCCCGCATCGGCGATGGGCGGTGCAGCGATGCCGGCGTGGCAGCGCGCCCTGATGGCGGATGGCGGCTTTCCCCTCAAGGTCCTTCGAACGGATGGGAAGACGCTTCTGGAAGTCACGCGGATCGAGCGGCGGAAACTGCCCGCCGCGAGCTTCACCGTGCCGGACGATTTCGTGAAGATGGACCGCCCGCCCGGCCGGGGTCAGTAGAACTACGAAGGCGCGACGTGCGATGGGGCGGAAATCGCGACGCGAAACGACACGGCACGCCCGAGGTGAAACCTCCGCTCCGCCGTGCCGTTAGGTAGAGAGAAGGCGGTCGCAGTTCGCACACTGATTGCGATGCATCGCCTCTGACGTCCTTTCGGACGCCAGCGAATCCGGGGAGGAGCCCATGTTCACGATCATTTCCATCATTCTGTCGTTCGCCATCGCGATTGTGTTGCACAGCACCACGCGGCGATTCGTTCGCAATCGTCTGCGCTACGTGGATGCGGTGCAGAAGATGCTCGCGCCATGGGCTGCCGGTGGTGCCACACTGCTCGCCTCACTGCTCGTCGTCGGTATCCTGCCGATCGTCGGCATCGGCACGGCCATCACGGCTGCGCTGGCAGTCGGATCGGGCGTCGCCGCTGGCGCTCGCGACATTCGCAAGGGTACCTCGCCGATCGTCTACGGCGCCTGATCCACGCGGCAATGCAGACAGCGCGGTGCGACTCATGTCGCACCGCGCTGTGTTATATCCGGACGCCGGAGGCGGGTCGCGAGACGCCGGGCGTGAGACGCCAGTTGGACGCCAGGCGCCAGACGCGAGCTCGTTGCGCTACATCCAGTACTCGTACTTCCCGGTGACGAGCACGAATCCGGCGAGCGCGGCGTTCGTGACACCGTGCACGAGTACGAGATCGCCCAGCGATCGCGTGCGCCACATCCACCAGTTGTAGATCAGTCCGCACGCGAGGCCGACTTCCCAGAAGGGTCCGTGCTCGCTGGCGAACAGCACGGCCGTGGCGACGAATGCGAGTGTGTTGTACGTGCCGAGCTGCACTTTCTGCCAGTCGTTGTTCACGATCCAGCGTGGCAGCCAGCCCCGCCAGAAGAGCTCCTCGAGAATGGGAACGAGCAGGGCCGCACGGGTGATGCGCAGCAGCATGACGAGAGGATCGGCGAGCTCCGATGGCGCGATCGACGTCTGCACCGTTCCGGTCACGCTGTTCTGGAACAGCCAGTGTGCACGCCAGCCGGGAAAAAGCAGGTCAGGGGCAACCCAGAGCGCGCAGACGGCGAGACCGAGCAGGACACTGCCGACAGCATGCTCGACGCGCATCGACCGCACGATGCGACCACTGAAGACGGCGATCACCAGCACGAGCGTTCCCACCCGGAACACGGACTCCCACGGCTGCCCGAACGGTAGCGATGGCGCGACGGCGAGCAGCAGCATGAAGATCGCGAATGGAGCGATCCACGCGAGCGAGGGGTAGCGTGTGAGCAGGCTCTGCATGCATGAAAGGGGGAGGGGGCAACACGAGCCGGCGAGAGCGTTGCTCGCAATGACAGCTCAACGACGACTCAATGACGACTGAATGACGAATTGTGCGACACGTTCGGAACACTACAGTTCGCTTTCGGTCTCACGGACCAGCAGGGCGTGCGCACCGGCGAAGTCGAGCATCAGCACATCGCCCGCCCCATGGACGATGCGAACGCTCATCGAGTGCGGGGCTGCCGGGTTGTCCGTGTGGAGCAGGTCGCCCTCCACCCGGTAGATCAGGCTCACGATCTGGTCGCGGCCGCCCACGTCGATGTGATAGTGGAGGTGGCCTTCCGCGAGGAATTCCATTCGCACTCCGGGTGCGAAGTCCAATGCTGCGTCGGCGCGCATGAGCCGCCAGGTACCAAGCAACCACTCAGGGGACATGCGGGACGGGCCGGACGAAGGAAAATGAAGTTGTGAAGAATGCCACTCGAGACGGTCGAGTTGTGACCCATTTCCGGGCTCATGCGTCGGTCTCTACACCCCTCCAGCGCAAGGAGTCATAATGTTCGACCGTATCCGCCAGAATATCGCCAGCACCCGCAAGCTCCGGCTCGACGCCGCCGGTGCCGGCCAAGCAGGATTGGCCTTCCTGCTCGCCTACGTCATCGCCTACGTCGTTCAGGGAGCCTGAGCGCGGGGCCGAACGGCCTCACTCCCATGCTGCGCTGATCGTGCCATTGCTGGAAACATAGGGAAGCCACAC
>JAZKCW010000023.1:0-43264 GCA_040387895.1 Gemmatimonadota bacterium | reverse complement strand
GGAGTGCATCACGGAGTGCATCACGGAGTGCATCACGGAGTGCATCACGGAGTGCGGCAAAGTTCGCCTTGCCCGGGCCGCCTCGAGCAAGGCGACGATGCGAACGCTATGTTGACGCGTTTCCGCGCAGCGCGCGCGCAGGTGCGCCGAAAGCGTGCCGATGTACTCGTGGGTGGTCTGCGTCTGGTGTGGCGGATCTTCGTGGTCCACGGGATGCTCGAGCGGGCGGGAGTCGTCGTGCAATAGAGAAGTGGCCGCGCATTCTCGAATAGTGCACGTGGGGCCGCAAGTGCCCGCCCTGCCCCATCGTGACTTCTTGTACACGACACAGCTGCGAGCACGATCCTGCGCATGTGGCGCGCCAGCGGATCGTGCACAGCAGCTTGGCTCGTGAACTACAGCAGCTGTTGAGACAGCCGCTTCGTGTGCAATCGGGCGATGTCGAGCAAGGCCAGCAGCGCGTTGTCCGTCAGCGTGTGCCAGTCCCGTGGATAGAGCGAGGTGACGTGCTGGCCGGAGGAGCCCTCGAAGACCAGCACGCGGACCCCCGTCGACGTCAGCAGTTCGGACGCAACGACTTGCGTACCGCCCTGCTCAATGACCCGGGTGTGCCGATCGATGTTCATGCAGGTCTCCAGGTGATGGAATGCAGACTCAGCTACAAGCTGAGCGGTGGCACAGGCGCGGGGTAGCCTCGCCGCCGTGCCGCTGCACTCCCGTGACGACAGACCGCGACCTAACATCACACAGCCGTACGCGGGCTCATCGTTGCTTGAGGTATCACCGACAGGAGAGCGCCACCGACGTGACGGGGATTGCAGAGCCTGGCAGCACGGGGAGTGCGCCTCCGATCGTGATCGACGCGCAGCCGAGTCACGACACCGACGACATCGGCCGTCGGTATCGTGTATTGCTCGAGTCGATCGATACCGGCTTCGTCATCATCGAGATGCTCTACGATGACAGTGGCGCCCCGGTTGATTACCGCTTCGTCGAGGCGAATGCGGCGTTCGAGACACACACCGGTCTCGTGGGTGCCATCGGTCGCCGCGCCCGCGAGCTGGTGCCCGACCTGGAATCGTACTGGGTCTCGACCTACGCAAACGTGGCCCGGACGGGCGAATCCGTGCGTGTCGAGCAGGGCTCGGAGGCAATGGGTCGCTGGTTCGACGTCTTCGCCCTTCGTGTCGGCGACTCGGCATCGCGACAGGTCGCCGTGCTGTTCACCGACATCACGACGGCACAGGCGGCAGCTCGCGAACGTGCGCGATTGCTCGACACAGTGGCCCTCGAACGCGCGCGGCTGGAAGAAGTCTTTCGCCATACACCGTCGTTTCTCGCGGTGCTGCGCGGCCCGGAGAACGTGTTCGACCTCGTCAACCCGGCGTACGAGCAACTGGTCGGCTCGGGGCGCGCCCTGCAGTGCCAGCCCCTCTTTCAGGCGATACCCGAGGCGCGTGGACAGGGGTTCGACGCGTATCTGGCGCAGGTACGCACAACCGGCGTTCCGCTGGTGTTTCGTGAACTGCCGGCCATGCTCGAGCGAATCCCGGGTGCACCGCTCGAAGAGCGCTTCCTCGACATCACGTACCTGCCCCTGCTGGAAGCGGACGGAAGCCACGATGCAGTGATTGCGCACGGCGCCGATGTCACGGAGCAGGTGCGCGCGCGCCGCGAAGTCGAACGGCTGCTCGACGCGAGCGAGGCGGCGAATGCGTTGCTGCAGGAGCAGGCAGTCGAGATGGAGGCACAAGCGCTCGAGCTCGAGCTGCAGGCCGACGAGCTGCAGGCCGCCGTGACGGCAGCCGAAGGAGCGAATCGTGCCAAGGCGGAGTTTCTCGCGACGATGAGCCATGAGCTGCGCACCCCGCTCAACGCCATAGGCGGGTACGCCGAGTTGCTGGAACTCGGCGTCCGCGGCCCGGTCAACGACGCCCAGCGCGTCGACCTGGGGCGCATACAGGCAAGCCAGCGCCATCTGCTGGGGCTGGTCGACGAAGTCCTCGACCTGGCGCAGGTGGACTCTGGCACGGTGAGCGTTTCGCGAGCGCCAGTTGGCGTCGGCGGCACCGTCCACGCGGCGCTCTCGTTGGTGCGGCCCCAGGCCCAGGCAAAAGGGCTGCGGCTGGCCGAGAGCTGCAGCGGTGCGGCGGATCGTGTGTATCTCGGCGATGAACCCCGCGTGCGGCAGGTGCTCGTCAACCTGCTGGGCAATGCGGTGAAGTTCACCGCGCCGGGTGGGGAGATCACGGTCGAATGCGAGGTGCGTGAGGGACCACCGGAAGGCACGACGTTGAGCAAGCAGGCGCCCTACGTCGCGCTGCGTGTTCGTGACACCGGGGTGGGCATCGCCTCGGATCAACTGGGTCGGATCTTCGAGCCGTTCGTCCAGGCGGAGGGCGGGCTGACGCGGGTGTGGGGTGGCACCGGCCTCGGACTGACGATCAGTCGACGACTGGCCCGGCTCATGGGCGGTGACCTCACGGTCGAAAGCCATCCGTCGGCGGGATCCACGTTCACGCTGTGGCTGGTCACGCCGGAGCTGCGTGCGCTCCCGCGACATGCGAGCGTCGCGCCCTTGGCTTCACAGGATGCGCAAGCCGACGACGAATCGACGGAGCACGGCACGAGTGCCACACGGATCGCCACGCCACCGGACGTGGACGCGATGGTGCCACGGGAGCATGCCGACGCCTTCGTGCAGTTCGGCGAAGCGTTGCTCCGCGAGATCGGACCGACGCTGCGCCAGTGGGTCTTCCGCCTGCGGGCGGACGATGCGATCCCCGACATCACGCCGTACAGCGACACCGAACTGGAAGATCATGTCGCCGCCTTCGTCGCCGACATTGCGTTGACGCTTCGCGCACTCGGTCAGCCGTTCGGCGACAACACCGCGCAGCTGCGCGATGGCACGACCATCCGCATGTTTCTCGCGGAGCGCCACGGCGCACAGCGAGCCCGTCTCGGTTGGTCGGAGGAGGCCGTCATGGGCGAGTACCGGCTGCTGCGCGAGGTGATCGAGGAGACGCTGCGTCGTGCGATATGGGTGGAGCCGCGCCCCAGCGCCGACACGCTGCACCGCGTCACCAGCAACATCACATGGCTGCTGGTGCAAGGGCAGCGGTCGAGTCTTCACGGGTATCGGCTCGCGCAACTGGCGGGCTGACGGTTCACCTCCGCCTATACTTCCCTGCTCCCCGAGGTCAGGTGCGCGCTGCCCTACCGCTGGCCCTGACCCTCGTCGCCACGCTGCTCCTCTCGAGCGCGTGTGAACCGGCGGCGGTCCCGGGCGACGACGCTCCCGCTGGCGGCACTTCCGACACAACGCTCGTCATCCGCGGCGTCACGATCGTCGACGTCGAACGAGGCGCGCTGCTCGCGGACCGCACGGTGCTCGTACGCGGCAGACGCATCGTGTCCGTGGATTCCGGCGTGCCCGCTGCAGGCGCGGGCGCGACTGTGGTGGATGGAGCCGGGAAGTATCTGATCCCCGGACTGTGGGACATGCACGTCCATGCGGCGCGTGGAGGGCGCGCTCCCAGCTTCTGGCCGCTCTTCCTGGCGCACGGCGTCACCGGCGTGCGCGAGACGGGCAGCTTCCTCGATAGCCTGCTGTACTGGCGCGAGATGGCGCGTCGAGAGCCACGTGCGTCACCTCGCGTGATCTGGTCCAGCCCGATGCTCGACGGCGACCCGCCCACTTACGCGTATGCTCGCACCATCGCCACGCCCGCGCAGGCGCGCGCGGCAGTCGCCGAGATGGACTCGCTCGACTTCGACTATCTCAAGATCTACAGCGGCCTGTCGCGAGCGAGCTTCCTCGCCGTCGCCGACGAGGCGCGTCGGCGCGGCGTACAGATCGCAGGCGAGGTGCCGAATGCCGTCTCGCCCGTGGAAGCGGCGGAGGCGGGCATGCGCAGCTTCGAGCACCTGTGGAACCTGTTCGAGTCGTGCGTGCCGGGCGCCGGCGCCCTGCGCGACTCGATTGCCGCGCTCGACAACCGCGATGCGCCCGACGCCGAGCGGCGCCCGCTGCGCGAGCGGCAGTGGTCGCGCTGGCGAACCGGATACGATACCGCCTGCGCCGATACGCTGGCGCTGCGCCTGCGACGTGCCGGCACCTGGCAGGTCCCCACGCTCGTCGTCAACCGCAGCTACAGCTTTCCCGACTCCACCTGGGGGAACGACGTACAGCGGGCGGCGGTAGCGGCCGACGTGCTGGCGGGCTGGGACACTACGCGCGCAGAACTCGTCGCTGAATACGGAGCAACGGGCGCCGTCGCGTGGCGCGCGCGGTGGACCCACGAGCGTGACATCATGCAGCGCATGCTTGCCGAGGGCGTGGGCTTTCTCGCCGGCAGCGATGCGAGCAACGAGCCCTATTCGTACGCGGGCAGCAGCCTGCACGAGGAGTTGGTGCTGCTGGTGCAGGCCGGTCTCTCGCCGCTGCAGGCGCTGCAGGCGGCCACGATCAATCCCGCGCGCTTCCTGCACGCCACGGACTCGCTGGGCACGGTAGCGCCTGGAAAGCTGGCGGATCTCGTGCTGCTCGATGCCAATCCACTCGTGGACATCCGTCATACGACACGCATCCATGGCGTCGTGCGCGAGGGTCACTGGCTGGATCGCCCGGCGCTCGACGGGCTGCTGGTGCAAGCACGCAAGGCGGCGAACCGCACCCGCTGAGTGTGCACGGCCTTCAGCGGGTACTTCGCGCTAGTTCCAGCGATACCGCAGTGCGACGTTCGCCATGAATCCTTCGAGCGGCGCCCAGACATCGGTGGTCCATCGGCCACCCATGCCTCGTGTGCGCCGTACCAGGGAATCGGTGTCCGTCTGCCGCACATTCAGCAGATTCTCGAAGTTCGCGACCAGTTCGACGGGGCCGAACTGCCGTGCGGCGATGGCCATGACGTACGTGTAGGGCTTCGATGTCGTGCGATACTCGTTGTCATCGAGCGCCTGCACACCGTACCATGTGCCTTCGATGCCCATGCGGTACACGCCGGGGCGCTCGAGCATCAGATCGCCGCCGACGCGGTGACGCGGCAACAGCGGGAGCGGCTCGCGCGCACTCGTGACTGCGTCGGGCCGGCTCCCGCGCGCATGCCCGTAGTTCGCGATGAACTTCCCGCCGGCAAAGCGCCACACCGCAAGCGCTTCGACTCCGCCGACGCGCGTCCTCGCTGAAGCATTCTGCAGCACGGTCTCGCCGACCGTGCCGGGCATGCCGGCGAGTTGCACTGCGTCGGCGATGCGCGAGCCATAGGCGGTCACGAGCACCTCCGCGCCCGCGAGCGTGCCGTTGACGTCGAGCATCGCACCGAGGCTGCGTTCGGGATCGAGGGCACGCCCAAGGCGCACTCCGCGCAATCCGATCGCTTCGGTCTCCTCCGTGCGGCCAGTCGCCGCGGCGTAGCCGGTGCCGAGGCTGCCACGCACCGTCCACCCGTCGAGGGGTCGCGCGAGCAGCGCGACGCGTTCGGTGAGCCGGGTGCCCGCGTCAGGGTGCACGTCCCCGCGCACGCTCGCTGACAACGTGACGGGCCCCAACGCGCGTTCAGCCGTCACGAACGCGCCGGGAATGACCCACCGATGATCGAACGTCGTATTCAGTCTGTTCGCGTAGTCGTCGAGCTGCAGCACGCCGCCGATCACGATCACGCGCTCGGCCGCATCGAAGGCGCGCGTCAGTTCGAGGAAACCCGTGGTGTTCCGGTCGTCCTCCCGCGCACCGGGGCCGAACTCGCGGTGCCGAGCGTTGTCCGCGACAGCGAGACGCATCGACACGTTGCCGCTGGCGAGTGGAATGCGCGCCGTCGCACCGAAGTCTGCGCGCGTGCTTCGCAACGCTTCGCGAAACGGCGTGCCGTCCGGCGCCCGCGCGTCGCCGAACGTGCCGCCGTCGCGATCATCCAGTCCGACGCCCGCCGTGACGAACAGCGACCGGCCCCGTGCATCCACGGCGTGCACACGCGGACGCACACTCCACCGTGTCGCGCGTGATTGATCCGCCCAGCCATCGTCGTCGATATCCTGTGCCGTCTGCGTGGTGCCCGCGCCGAGCAGCGACACGCCGACGCCCTTCCCGAAGCGATGACTGAGCCACGTCGCCCCGTCGGTCACACCCATCGTGCGCCGATTCAGCAGCAGCTCGCTCCGGCCCGTGGGCGGCTTGGACACGAGGTTGATGACGCCACCCAGCGCCTGGCCGCCATACAGCGCCGACGCCGCCCCCTTGATGATCTCGACGCGCTGCAGGTCCACCGGCGAAATGTCGAGCGGCCCGAGAGCGCTTGCACTTGCCCCATACAACGGGAGGCCATCGGCGAGCATGACGGTGTACTGACCCGGCAGCCCGAGAATGCGCACGCTTCCGGTGCCGAGGCCGGGTGCAGCGGCCTGCACGCGCAGACCAGGTGTCTCGTTGAGCAGCATGCTGATGCCACTCGGTGCCATCAACGTCTTCTCGTCGACTTCCATCTGGTCGACCACTTCGACGCGATTGGGCGAGTCACCGGCGAGTCGTTCGGTGCGCGTCGCACTCACGCGGACTTCGGCCATGGGCATCGCCATGTCGCTCATCGCGGAGCTGCTCGCGGTGCTCCCTGCACTACTCATCGTCGTGGTGACGGTCACGCGCACGATGCTGTCACGCACCACCTGCACCGTCGCGCGCGCATTCGCGAAGCCGGTGCGCGTGACGGTGATGAGCTGGCGTCCGACCGGCAGCACGAGCCGCGCAACGCCCGTGCTGTCCGACAGCGCAGTTTGCCCGGCCGACTGCACCAGGAAGCCGGCGATCATGCCCATCGATTCCTGCACGGTGACGTGTACGCGACCGCTGTCGGCCTGCTGTGCGGGAAGCCGGGCGGCGAGCCCGCAGGACAGCATGAGTGCGAGCGCGAGAAGAGGTCGGTTCATGCCTGAATGGTAACGCGGGGGCTCGCGGGACTTTACGAGGCGCGGCCCCCACATGATCGAGCTGACACCGACAGACCATCACTGGATGAGTGTCCATTCAAGCGGAAAACTGGGCACCAGCCGCGAGCGCCACACACTCTTGCTCGCGATGTCGATTGCCTTCATCATGGCTCGCTCGGAATCTCGAGAGGATTCGTGTTCAGGCAGTGCCTCTACATCTCCTTCAGCGCCTACGTGATGACCATTGTGCGCAAGACCAACGCCCTCGCGTCCGATCTTCAGCGGCGAATTCGTCCACAGCTGCTCGGCCTCCTGATGCCGCTCGTCGTTGCCACCGCCTGCGGCCCGGCCCCTTCCGCCGAATCGGCGGTCGGGACCGCTGCCGCGAGCGCGCCGACCGCGCAGCTCGAAGCCAACAAGGTCATCGTGCGGCGCTTCTGGGACGCGCTCAACACCGGCGACCCCGCGGCTGCCGACTCGCTGATGAGCCCCGAGTACCGGCACCACGCCCCGGTCTCCGACACCGGCTGGGTCGCACACGACTGGGCGTTCTACAAACGCGGCTTCACACAGTCGCAGAAGGCATTTCCGGATGCACAGTTCTCGCTGACCCGTGTGGTTGCGGAGGGCGAGTACGTAACTGTCATGGTCTCCGCGCGGGGCACCCACCGCGGCAGCTACGGCGGAGAGGCTCCAACGGGCCGTGTCCTGCAGCTCCCCATCATGGCCATGTACCACGTACGCGATGGACGCATCCTGGCCGACTGGGAGTTGTCTGACTCGGGGCCGGTGTCGCGACTGTTGCAGGGTGGCGCGCCGCCCGCGAAGGGGCCGTGACGAGTCGACCGGCATTACCCGCTTGACACATCAACTTTACTTGTTGTATTGTCCGACTGTGACCACGACGATGACCCCCGACCTGACCACCGCCGCGCGGCTCTTCCACGCGCTCTCCGACCCGACCCGGCTCGGCATCCTCGAGATGCTGCGTGATGGCGAGCGGTGTGTCTGCGACCTGCAGGGAGAACTCGACGCCGCCCAGTCGCGCCTTTCGTTCCACCTCAAGGTGCTGCGCGAGGCCGGGTTGGTCACGGACCGGAAAGAGGGACGGTGGTCGTACTACACCATCGTGCCCGATGCCCTGGCGACGGCGCACGACCTCGTGGTCGGCATGCGCCCGGCCAGCATGACCGGCGGCCGGCGCCTCCCCGTCAACGCCCGCTGCTGCGGGTAGGCTCGCTCACCGTTCTTGCTGTCTCGCGTTCAACATATCAACTTTTCTTGCTCGGAGACTCCCCATGACCACCTCGACCGCCATGCCCACCACCGATTCCTCCCTCACCGCCCTCGTGCGCGAGAAGTACGGCGATGCGGCTCGCCGCGTGCTGGCCACGGGCGAGGCGGCAAGTTGCTGCGGGCCGGTCAACTCGTGCTGTGGCGGCGACGCGTTCAACGGCAGCGTCGATCCCATCACGTCCAATCTCTACGTGAACGGCGAGACCGACGAACTCCCGTCGGCGGCCGTGCTCGCCTCCCTCGGCTGCGGCAACCCGACCGCACTCGCCGAGCTGAAGGCCGGCGACGTGGTGCTCGACCTCGGCTCCGGCGGCGGCATCGACGTCGTCCTGTCGGCGCGACGTGTCGGCCCCACCGGCAGGGCGTACGGCCTCGACATGACCGACGACATGCTGGCCCTCGCGCGACAAAACGCGGCGGAAGCGAAGCTCGAGAACGTCGAGTTCCTGAAGGGGCAGATCGAGAGCATCCCGCTCCCCGATAACTCGGTCGACGTGATCATCTCGAACTGTGTCATCAACCTGTCCGGTGACAAGCGACGCGTGCTTGCCGAAGCGTTCCGTGTGCTCAAGCCGGGCGGCCGCTTTGCGGTGAGCGATGTCGTGACGCGTGGCGCCATGCCGGACGACGTGCGCCGCAACATGGAGTTGTGGGTCGGCTGCGTGGCGGGTGCGCTCGAGGAGACCGAGTTTCACACGCTGCTCGCGGAAGCCGGCTTCACCGACACCGACATCGAGCCGACGCGGGTCTACAAGCCGGAAGACGCGCTGCAGTTCCTGACCGAATCCGGACTCGATACCAGGAACGTCGCCGCGATGGAAGGCAGGATCATGGCGGCGTTCGTGCGCGCCACCAAGCCTGTGGCCGCGCCGGCCAACGCGGCAACCGCGAAGGCGTGCTGCGGTCCCGACTGCTGCCCGTGAGGCCAGGACGATGACCACGAGTTCAACGATGCCGTCGACGCTGCCTGCATTTCGCGCGGCGACGGCTGACGACACGGCAGCGATAGAGCGCCTGCTTGTGACGGCGGGACTGCGAACCGACGGCGTGGGCGCCCTGCTCACGGCGGACGCGCGGCAGTTCATCGTCGCCGAAACGGTCGGCAATAACGCGGAGCTGGTGGCGGTTGCAGGGCTCGAGGTGTGCTGCGAGAACGCGCTGCTGCGGTCCGTGGCCGTCCGCGCCGACTGGCAACGCCACGGGCTCGGGCACCAGCTCATCCAACGCGTGGTGGGCGAGGCGGAGGCGCGGGGCATCAACGCCCTGTACCTCCTCACGATGACCGCCGAGCACTACTTCCCACGGTTCGGATTCGAGACCGTGTCGCGCGACGCAGTGCCGCCCGACATCGCGAGCACGCTCGAGTTCCAGAGCGCCTGCCCCGCGTCGGCCACCGTGATGGCGCGACAGCTCGCCGGCGCCCTTCCCTCCCCCTCCTGACGCCACATGCGCTACGCGCTGATCTCCGACATCCACGCCAATCTGGAAGCACTGGATGCGGTGCTGGCCGACATCGACAGGCGCGGCGATGCCGATGCGATCTATCACCTCGGGGATCTCGTCGGCTACTCCAGCAACCCGAATGCCGTGATCGATCGCTTGCGCGAGCGCGCGATTGCGGGCATCGCGGGCAACTACGACAGCACCGTGGCTACGGACTACAAGCACTGCGGCTGCAAGTCGGAGAGCGTGCGACAGGAGGAGCTTGCACACATCAGCTACGAGTACACCCGGGCTACGGTGACGCCGGATCGCAAACGCTACCTGGGCGGGTTGCCGTTCTCGCTCGACCTGCGGCCGCACGGCGGACACGCGAGTGGTCCGCGGCTCGTGCTCGTGCACGGCACACCCACGCTGAATACGCTCTACTGGACGCACGACCGCTCGGACGACTTCTGCCTGAAGATGGCGGCCAGCGTCGGGCTCAAGGCCGGTGATGTCATCGCTTTCGGTCACACGCACAGGCCGTGGCATCGCGAGGTCGAAGGCATTCACTTCGTGAACACCGGCAGCGTCGGCCGGCCGAAGGATGGCAATCCGGACGCCGGCTACGTCCGCGTGCACTTCGATGGAGAACGCGTGTCCGTCTCGCACGTGCGCGTCGCCTACGACGTGGACAGCACGATTGCCGGCGTGCGTGCCGCGGGATTGCCGAACGACTTCGTGGAGTTCCTGCGCACGGGTGGCGCGCCAGCGTCGGTTGCCACCTCCGCATGACCTCGCGGCGCATCGATACACACGAACCCGATCTGCGCTGCTACATCGCCGAAGCACTCGGGACGTTCGCGCTGGTGGCCATCGGCCCGGGTGCAGCGATGGTGGCCGCGAAGACAGGGGCATTCGGCCACAGTGGAGTCGCACTCGCGTTCGGGCTGGCCGTCGCGCTGATCGTTGCCGCCAGCGGGCACCTGGGCGGCGCGCACATCAATCCGGCGGTGACACTCGGGTTCTGGTCGGTGCGGCGGTTCCCGGCGCGCGACGTGCTGCCGTACGTCATCGCACAGTGCACAGGCGCCATCGCGGCCTCCGCGCTGTTGATGTGGCTGCTCGGACCCGTCGGAAATTTCGGGGCAACGGTTCCCTCGGTGTCAGTCGCGCGCGCGTTCGTGATCGAGATGGGCTACACCGGTCTCCTGGGGTTCGTGATCATGGCCGTGGCAACCGATGAGCGCGCGCCAGCCGCCATCGCGCCGTTCGTTCTGGGTGCGACGGTGTTTGCGGGTGCCCTCGTCACCGGCCCGCTCACCGGCGGCAGCTTCAACCCCGCGCGCACGCTGGGCCCGGCCGTGGTGGGCGGCATCTGGACCGCGCATTGGCTGTACTGGATCGCGCCAACGCTCGGCATGATCGCCGGCATGCAACTCTACGACATCGTGCGCCGTGCGAACGTACCGTCGGTTGCACCGCGCGGTGTTGCGACGGGCGTCGAAGGGCCGCTTTGATCGCGCGCAACTACTCAGGTCGTGGACGCACTGCCGTCCCTGACGGAACCTCACCCAGCAAGTGCGTCGCCATGAAGCGACGCACGTCTTCCCGGTAGTATCGCCCCGCCGCACCGCTTGGGCCGTGTGGTTGTCCGGGCATGATCAGCAGGTCGAATGGTTTGTTGGCCTCGATCAATGCCTGCGCCATGCGCATGGTCGTCGACAACGGCGCCATCGGGTCGCTGGTACCGTGCATGATCTTCAGCTTCCCTCGCAACGCAGCCGCGCGCCGGAGGTTCGAGCCCGCGTCGTAGCGCGCCTGGTTGCTCGCGAGCTCACCCATGTTCGGCTCGTTGATGCTGGCAGCCTCGGTGAGATCGCCCGGAGCGCCTGCGTAGCCGACCTTGAAGAAATCGGGCGCCGTGAGCATGGCGTTGATGGCGAAGAAGCCTCCCCACGAGTGACCGACGACACCGGCGCGGGTCGTGTCCATGTACGGCCGCGATCGCGCCAGCGTGCGCAGCGCAGCGACGTGATCCGCGATCTCGACCTCGCCCTGGCCGATGCGCCCGTAGTTCGCGTCCTGAAAGGCCTTGCTGCGGCCCGGCGTGCCGCGCGCATCCAGGGTGACGACGATGAACCCCATCTGGGCGAGGGCCGCGGGTAGTCCATGCATCGACGAACTGACCGCGTACGTCGTCTGCTGCACGGTGATCTGCGGGCCGGCGTAGATGTAGTCGACGATCGGATATCGTTTCGTCGAATCGAAATCCGTCGGCCGGTACAGTACTCCATACAGGTCAGTCGTTCCGTCGGCCGCCTTCACGCGGAATGGCTCGGGTGGCCGGTACCCCACCCCGTCGAGCGGCGCCGTCGACGCTTGTCCGAGACGCTTCACGAGCGCACCGTCCGCATCGCGCAGCTCGACGGTGTGCGGCTGCGCGAGGCTCGAGTACGCGTCGATGAAATGCCTGCCTGTGGGCGAGAACACGGGCTCGTGCTGTCCGGGCGCTGACGTCAACGCGGTGAATCCGCTGCCGTCCAACGCGACCCGGTACACATGGCGATCGTAGGGGCGTGCGGAATCTCCCGATGCGATCATGTACAGCTGCTTCCGTGCAGAATCGACGCGCACGATACGGTGCAGGCGCAACGCACCAGTCGTCACCTGCTTCTTCACGACACCGTCGTAGCCGTAGTGGTAGACGTGTCGCCATCCGTCGCGTTCGGACATCCAGAGAAAGCCGCTGTCGTCGGGAAGGGGCGTGACCTGCCACTGCCAATCCGTCACGGAGAAATCGAGCGCCGCCACGAAGGTCGCCGGGCGCTCGTCGAACGCGAGCAGTCGCGTCGCACCGGTCGCCGGGTCGATCGCGAACAGGTCGAGACGCTTGCCGGACCGCGACATGCGCATCGCGAGCGCTTCGGAGCCCTTCGCGCGCCAGCCGAGGAAGAAGACGTAGGCATCCCGCGTGTCGAGCTTGACCGGGCGCGACTTGCCCGCCGCGGGGTCGACGATGTGCAGTTCCGTCACGGGCAACGGCGTGCCGGTTTTCGGATACGATGCGTACCCGACGCTTTCGAGCGGCGTGCTGTAGTCGACGATGGGAATCGTGTGGATGGCGCGCTGGTCGGTGCGCACCGCGACGAAGACCTTCCGGTTGCGATTTCCTCCCTGCGGCGGCGTGCCCCACCCGTACTGCGGTGCTCCCGGCAACGTGAGACGCGTGACACCGTCGGCGTCCGACACCACCAGGTCCGTGTTCACCGTCCGCGCCGTCCAGAATGGGCGTCCCGCGTTTGCAGATGACTGCGGCCCCCATGGTCCGTAGTCGGGGGCGGAGGGCCCCGGGCCACCAACCGCCCCGTCGCCTGCGTCGGTCTGCAGCACGCGCCCAGTCGCGGCCTCGACGACGGTCCACGGCGCCTTGCCGGCCGGTGCGTACGCAAGCCGATCGCCGTCCAGCCACTTGGCCACGGGCAGCGCCTTTGGCCCGACCGCCACGTAGTACTGCTCCGCGCGCTCCAGCGCACGCACCATCTGCGGAGAGTCCTGTGCGTGCGCGCCAATCATGGGACCGAACGACAGCAGCAGCGCAACAACGCGCGAAGTGCGACGAGACACGGATACTCCCCGGTTATGAACCGCCATGAACCGCCATGAACCGCCATGAACCGCTATGAACCGCTATGAACCGCTATGAACCGCGCAAGCCGCTGCTCACGACGGAGCCAGGGTCCGCATGACCTTTCCAACCACGGACACGCACGTGCCAATGGTCAGGTTGGACAGCACGATGATCGTGTACGGCGTGCCTCGCAGCTGTCCAAACTCCGTACATTGGCCGAACGCATTGCCGCCGTGTCCGACGAGCGCATGGTTGTTGGCCATTCGTATGCCGACGGCGAAGCCATAGCCGTACTTCGGTGCAGCGAGTTCAGGCTTCGGGCTTTCGTGCAGGCGAAGCGTTGCCGGTGTCACCAGCTGCCCGCCGTGCAGCGCATTGGAAAGCGCGATGAGATCGAGGGCGGACGCGACAGGGCAGCACGACGGGCCGCCTCGGCGAAAGTCGGCGCCGAGCTTGTTCACCGTGCGCAGTCGGTCGCCGTTGAATTCGACTTCGTACGGGTAGGCCATCGGGACGACCGCGACGCCATTCCGCGGCAGCAGCGGAAAGGAGGTGCTCGTCATGCCAGCGGGCGCGAACACGTGCTTCTGCATGTAGTCGTAGTAGTCGTCGCCGGTCACGGCTTCGATGACGCGACCAAGCAGTACGTAGCCGGTGTTGCTGTAGGCCCAGCCCGTTCCGGGCTCGAACCTGGGCGGCTCGCGGTCGGAGACGTCGACGAGTCCCTGCACGGTGGCGAGCCGATCGCGCCTATCATCCAGCGCGGCGCGGTACGCCTCGTTCGTGAAGCCTGGCAGGAGACCGGACGTGTGGCTCAGCAGATGCTTGATCCTGATGCGCTTTGCGTTCTCGCGATCCGGATAGTCGAGGAGGAACTTCGACAGCGGATCGTCGTAGCTCAGCTTTCCCTGCTCGACGAGCTGACCGATCGCGAGGCCGGTCATGAGCTTGATCATGCTGCCCAGGAGAAACGGCGTCGACAGGGTGTTCGCGATCTTCCCCTCGCGATCGGCATGGCCATGCGCTTGTGAGAAGACCGGCTTCCCATCCCGAACGATGACGACGACGCCGGAAAAGATGTCGGCGGCCGCGAGGCGATTCAGATAGGCGCCGATCTCCTCGAACTGGGCTTCTTCCGAACGCGCAACGGAAGCAGCGGGTTGCACCAGCGTGGCAATCAGCGCGGGATGCAGAATCGGCAGGCCAGTGATGCGATGCGGCGCCCGCGACTCCACCGTGATCGCGATCGCCTGCTGGTCGCCGGTAGCCTGGTTGCGGAGGATCCCCACGATGGTGCCCGTGAGCTGCGGCTGGATCTGCTGCGTACGGATGGTGTCGACGCACGTGTTCGAGCCCGTGACTGAGCCGATGAAGATCGAGCACCAGTGGGAGCAGCATCGACGACAATCCCTGGAGCGTTCGATAGTCGACGCTGTTCGCCTGGAGATACCCCCGCATGGCCGCGGCATCTCCACCGTTCACCACTGCCAGCAATTCCTTGAGTCGCTTCACCGGAGGCGCGTCGACGACGGTGCCCGCTGCACTGTTCGGCAGCTGCACGACGGATGCCGGTGTGCACGCCACGACCGGCGCAGCACTCGTGACGGCCAACGCGATGGCGATATTGACGATGTTGACGACGCGCATGGGGTCTCTACTCCGCGGCGATGCGATCAACGATTCGTGAGGCGGACCAGCATCTGCTGCCAGCCGGACCCCATCACCTGCGTCACGCCTGCCTCGTCGACCACGAACTCCGCCAGCATGCGCGTATTCCCCACCCGGAACTGTGTCTCGGAGATCGGCGTCAGCACGTGCTCCACGCCCATGGTTCGAACCAGCGTGTCGCCCTTGAGCCGGACCACGACGCGGAGATCGGTGCGGCCCATCTGGCCCGGGAGATACTCGTAGGTGCCCACGTAGCGCTCGAGGGTGGCCCTTGATACGTGTACCGTGGCGGCGGGAAGCGCTGCTGGCGGCGCCGCCCGCGCTCCCTTGCGCGGGAGCCGATACTCGATGGTGACGCCGTCGCTCAAGACCTGTGTCACGGCGCCCTTCGTGTCGGTCACGAACTCCGCCGTGAACACGGGGCCCATCCGGAACATCGTTTCGGAGATCGGCTGCAGGACCGAGCGCTGTCCCGGGACCTCCCGGAACAGCGTGTCGCCGCTGAGATAGATCCTGATGATGCTCCCGTTCTGGTCGTACTCGCCCACATAGCGCTCGAGCACTGACAGTGGAATGCGCACTGGTGCCTGCTGCTGCGCCTCGAGTGGCGCCGCTGCGGCTCCGTGTGCGATGACGAGGGCAAGCGCGGCTGCGGCGATCCGCAAAAACCGGCGTGAGAACTGACGGTTGAACATTCGATTACCTCGGGGCAGTTGAGCACTTCCGAATCGCTTCACCATCGATCAGGGGCGCGGCTGGAGGCGTGCCAGCAGCTGCTGGAAGCCCGTGCCGATGACTTGCGTCACTCCCGCTTCGTCGATCACGAATGCTGTCACCAACGTCGTCGTGCCGACCCGGAACAGCGTCTCCGAGAGCGGCGTGAGTACGACGTCCTCCTGTCCCATCGATCGGGTCAGTGTGTCGCCCTTGAGGCGGACCACCACACGGAGATCTTGGCGGCTCATCTGCCCCGGGAGATACTCGTAGGTGCCCACGTATCGTGCGAGCACGGACCTGGGAACAGGCACGGCGGCAGCGAGCGGCGGTGGTGGCGCCGCACGGAATCCCTTGCGGGGAACGCGAAACTGCACGGCGCTACCGCTGAGAACCTGCGTCACCCCGCCGTGCTGGTCGATCTCGAACTCCGCGGTGAACACGGGACCCATCCTGAACAATGTCTCGGACAGAGGCTGCAGGACGATGCGCTGTCCCGTCACCTCCCGGAACAGCGTGTCACCGCTCAGGTAGATCTTGATGATGGTACCGTCCTGGTCGTACTCGCCGGTGTATCGCTGGAGCACCGATCTGGGAATGCGCACTGGTTCCTGCTGCGCCTCCAGCGGTGCGGCCGCGACGAGGAGTGCGAGCATGCCGGCTGCGATGCCGGCGACGAGAGGCTGATTGCCCGGACGATTGATCGGACGATTGCACATTCTGTTCTCCCGTTCGTCAGCGAATGCGTTGTGCCGGGATCGGCTGGCCGCCCTGCTCATAGATCAGACTCATCGCCTTGCCGGTGCTGTCGAGCTGGAACTCGATGAAGTTCGCGCCGAATTGAAAGCGGGTCTCTGACCGCCCGTAGATCACGGTGTCCGGATTCGGCCCGGCCTTCACGACGAGCATGGTCCCGTAACGCCGGAAGTTCAGGAGGCTTCCACCCGACGTCCGGTACTCACCGACGTAGCGATCGAGAATGGCGGCAGGCAGCACCACTCCTCCCACCGGCCCGTGTGCGGACTGCGACGCAGGCCCGCTATTCATCGTCACCGGCGGCAACGTGTCGACCAATGCGGCCATGAGCTTCCGCATCGCCTCGTTCGGCAGGCGACCGACGCCGCCACCCATGTTGTCGAGCATGTGCGCCGGCTTCGTCGTGCCCACGCGCGCCACCGTGACTGCCGGGTGACTGATGACGTACTTGAGGAAGAACTGCGCCCACGTCTTCGCATCGAACTCGGCGGCCCACGACGGAAGCTTCCGGTTGCCCACGCGACCGAACAGGTTGTTGCCACTGCCGCAACTCACTCCTCCGTTGTTGCCGAAGGGGAAGAAGGCCATCACGCCGATCCTCCGTTCCATGGCGAGCGGCAGGATGGTGTTCTCGACGCGCGCGCGATTGGAGATGTCGTAGTCGACGCCGATGAAGTCGATCGGCTCGCTCCGCATCACCGTTTCGAGATCGGTGTACACGCTGTCGCTGATCACCTGCACGCCGATGTACTTCACGCGCCCGGCCTTCTTCTCCTCCTTCAATGCGGCGAGGTGCATCGGATCGCCCTGCGGCGGCAGCATGACCAGGTCGAGGGTCGGTTTCCCGAGTCGCGCGGACAGCGACGCGACGTGCTGTCTCACCGAGTCCGGGCCAAGCTGCGCCGGGCCATTCCCACCAGCGGCCGGGGTGCCACGCGTCGACCAGAACATCCTGTCCTGGATCCCGAGCTCATTGGCCGCGGTGATGTGGAACTGCTCCGCCTCGGCGTTGCCGTGCATCGCGTCGTAGACCCGGCCACTGCTGTCGGCAAATGCCTTGAGCACAGCCTTGAGTGCGACGCGATCCGCGCACATCGCGTGGTTCGAGAACGAGAGTCCGACGGCCGGCAGCAGTTCACCGGTGGACGGAATCGCGCGCCGAATGAGCTGTGTGCTTGGCTGCTGCAGCGCGCGGAGCAGCGCGGGCGTGAGCGCCATCGTGGCGCCAGCGCCCGCGGTAATGCCGAGAAAGTCGCGCCGGTTGATCATCGCTACTTGCGTACGAGCGGGATGCGATTCGGCCCCTGCTCCACGATGGCAGCAGGCGCGTTACCCTGGGCATCCGGCTTGAACTCGAACACGAGGCCGAAGGGCCCCTGGAAGCGCTGCTCCGAACGCGGAACGAGCACCGCCTCCGGTGCGCTGCCGGCAATTTTCATGAACAGCCGGTCTCCGTCGCGCCGGACAGTCACGGTCTGTCCGACTGCCACGTAGTTGTACTCCCCGACGTAGCGATCCAGGACCGCCGCGGACAGGACGACTGGAGGCGGTCCTTGAGGCGCCTGTTGTCCCGGTTGCCCCTGCTGCTGCGGCGCCGGCATCTGTTGCGGGACCGGGGCCGGTGTCGGCGGCAGCGCATCCACGAACGCCGCCATCCGCTTGCGCATGGCCTCATCCGGCATGCGGCCCATGCCGCCGCCGATGTTGTCGAGCATGTGCTCCGCCTTCGTCGTCCCGGTGCGGGCCATCGTCACCGCGGGGTGGCTGAGCACGTACTTGATGGAGAACTGCGCCCACGTCTTCGCATCGAATTCGGCCGCCCAGGCCGGAAGTGGCATCTCCTTGGCGCGATTGAAGAAGCGGGCGCGGTCGAAGGGGAAGTACGCCATCACGCCGATCTTCCGCTCCAGTGCGAGCGGCAGGATCGTCTCCTCGAGCCGGCGGTCACCGACGGAGTAGTCCGTCCCGATGAAGTCGATCGTCTCGTTGCGCATGATCGCCTCGAGTTGGCCGAACGGGGGCTGGGGCACGTTGCGCGGGAGGGCGAGGTGATGCACGCCGATGTACCGGACCTTGCCCTCCTTCTTCATCTCCCGCAGGACCGCGAGGTGTGTCGGGATGTGGCTGCCGGTCCCCACCATCACGAGGTCGATCTTGGAGACCTTGAGCGCCGCGAACTTCTCCTCCATCGCTGCTCTCACGGCGGCGGGATCCGGCTTGGGCGGCGGGCCAGACCATCCTGGCAGCACAGGGATGCTGACGGACAGCGGCGTCGTCCAGAAGAACTTGTCCTGCATCCCGAGCTCCTGGGCCGCCGTGCGGGCGGCGTTCTCGCCGATCGGCCCGCCGTGCAGCACGTCGACGACCTTGCCGCCGTTGTCGGAGAACGCCTTGAGCACTTCCTTCGCCGCGGGGACATCCGTGGGCATCGGCTTGAACGCGCCAGGCGCTGGGGGCGCCGTCGGCCGCGGCGCGAAGCTGATGACCGGAACCATCTCACCAGTCGATGGAATGGCCCGCTGGAGAAGCTTCTTGCCCGGCTGAAGCAGGTCCGTCCCCTCGAGGGCGCGGAGCAGCGAAGGCGAGAGCGCCAGCGCAGCGCCGGCGCCAAGGGAGGTGCCAAGCCATTCACGACGTGAGATCATCGAACTTCTCCTGTGTTGGAAATCGTTGCGCCCGGTGGGCGGAGCGTTCAGTGCGCGACCGCCACCATCCACAGCGGTTGTCCTAATTGACACGCGCCGGGGCCGAGAAAGAGTCAATTGTCGTGTTCGGGACTTGTATGCTTTGTGTTCGCAGTCGACTGGTCCCTGAAAACCGCATCGCGCGGGGGGCGAGCGACTGTACATTTCCGCCGTGCAGAAGCTGTCGCAGCGCATCGCCGCCCTCACGTCGTCCATCACGGCCGGCCTCATTCTCTTCGCCGTCGGGCTGACGGCGCTGCTTGCGTATCGCGCCTTCGATGCATCGCGCGCGCAGCAGCAGACGATCGAGGGCACGCTGCGCGACTACGCGGGCTTCGCGGCATTCCAGCTCAAGGGTGCGACGCACTCGCGCATCATCGGAATGCACCTCGGCGCCTTCGATCTCGTGGTTCGTACGATACAAGCGCGCGGCTCGACACCTCCGTTCGGCACCGAGCGCGCGGAGGAGCTCATCCGGGCGCGGCGCCAGCAGTGTGGCTGCCTCGACAGCGTCAGTTTCTTCTATCAACTGACATTCGCCGACAGCGCCATCAGTGCCACACCCTCACCGCTCGCCACGCCGGAAGGACTGCGCAAGATCCGCGATACCGCGATGGCGTATCCGGTGGGGCCGAGTCGAGCCGCGCCAGGGTATCCGAGGTTCGCCGGACCTCGTCCGCCAGGTCCGCCGATGACGTCGGAGTATCTCGTGACGATCGTGTCTCGCCTGGGAGAGCGCGCATACGTGTTCACGCATGCGGTCGCGTTGGACCCCAGTGGCAAGCCGGTCGTCGCCTACGGAATCGCGGTGCCCGCGGAGCAGGTCGTCGGCCGCGCCGTGCAAACGGTGCTGACCTCCCAGCCGGTGCTGCCGAGAGCCCTCACGCGCGACATGCGCGTCGACTCGACGCTCGCCGTCACAGTCACGACGTCCGCCGGAGCGGTGGTCTACCGCAGCAACCCAGCGGTCGGCGACCGGTACGCAGCCACCGATTCGCTCGAGCCGAGGTTCGGTGGGCTGCGCTTCCAGGTCGCGATCGATCCCGTTGCGGCCGGCCGCCTCATCATCGGCGGCTTGCCGCGATCGCGTCTGCCCGAGGTGCTCGCGACGGCGTTCGTCGCAGTCAGCCTGCTTGGGCTGCTCCTCTTTCAATTTCGCCGGCAGGAGGAGCTCGGGCGCCTGCGCGACGACTTCGTGTCCGGCGTCTCGCACGAGTTGCGCACACCGCTGGCGCAGATCCGTCTGCTCGCCGAGTTGCTGCACATGGGGAAGGTGCCGGTCGAGGAACGTGAACGTTCGCTGCGCATCATCGACAAGGAAGCGCGGCGCCTGTCGTTCCTCGTGGACGGGATTCTCAACTTCACGGGTGCGCGGGCTGGCCGATTGTCACCGGTGAGCACGGAGATTGCCACCGAGATCACCGAGATCGTCTGCGGGTTCGAGCCGTTGGCAGCGGAACAGGGTGTTCGCCTGGTCACGCACCTCGAGCGCGGCATCGTCGCGAGTGTCGACCGTGGTGCGCTTCGGCAGGTGATCCTCAACCTGCTGGACAACGCGGTGCGCTATGGGCCTTCCGAGCAGACGGTGACGATTACCACGGCGTCTGCTGGAGCGTCGTGGACGCTCGAGGTGGCCGACGAGGGCCCGGGCATTCCCGCCGAAGAAGTCGACCGCATCTTCGCGCCGTACTACCGGATGAAACGGGATGCCGGCGGGGCGGTCGGTGGCACCGGCATCGGGCTCGCCGTCGTTCGCCGGCTCGTGACGGAGCATGGCGGCCGCGTGTACGTGGCGCCGATGAACGGCGACGCCGCAGCGGGAGCACGGTTCGTCGTGGAGCTGCCGATGGACGTTTCGCGTCGGAACGCCGCACGCGCGGGCACCGCACGCGTGAGCACCCCACGCGTCAACGCCTCGCACGTGCGCTGACCATGACGCGCATTCTGCTGGTGGAAGACAACGCCGACCTGGCCTTCGCGGTCACGACGGCGTTGCAAAGCGAAGGGTTCGAGGTGGCCGTCGCCGCCACCGGCCCCGATGGCGTCGCGCGCGCCCGCACCCGTGACGCGGACCTGATCATCCTCGACCTCATGCTGCCGGGGTTCGACGGCTTTCGCGTCATCCGCACGTTGCGTGATGACGGCATCGCAACGCCGATCCTCGTGCTCACGGCGCGCGGCGAGGAGGCCGACAAGGTGCGCGGGCTTCGCCTTGGCGCCGACGACTACGTCACCAAGCCGTTCGGTGCGATGGAGCTGCTGGCGCGCGTGGACGCGCTGCTGCGTCGCTCGCGGCTTGCAGCGCCGGCGTCCGCCGTGCTCGCCCACTTCGGCGAGGTGGAAGTCAACCGGGCGGCCCGCACGGTGAAACGCGGCGGCGACGCTGTGGCATTGACGCCGAAAGAGTTCGACCTGCTCGTCGCGCTGATGGACCGCGCGGGCAGTGTCGTGCCGCGCGGCGAATTACTGAGTGCCGTGTGGGGCTATCACCAGGACGTGAGCACGCGCACTGTGGACATTCACGTGTCGGAGCTCCGCGCGAAACTCGAGTCCAATCCCGCACAGCCGGTGCACATCATCACCGTGCGAAAGACGGGGTATCGGTTCGAGGGATAGCGCGCCCTGGCGAGCGCCATCGCTGATTCCAGGGCGCAGCGGTCACGGGTCGTTGCCGCCCCTTGCTTACCGCGCGCGCAGGTCGATCGAGACACCGAGACCCGCAGTCACCGCCCGCTCGTACGCGAGTCCGGCGGCCGCGACGTCCTGCAGCGCCGTGCCGGTGCTGTCGAAGATCACCACATCGTCCGGGCCTCGACGCACCCACTTGCGCCCCGAGACAACCTCGGCGAGATCGGCGACGACGTCCTCGCGCTGCATCGCGCCCGCCGTGATGGCGTGGTGCAGGTCGCCCATGCGCTCGCACTGCGCGAGGACATCGACGACGACGCGACTCTGCGCCATGAGCGCGGGATCGATCTCTCCCTTCTCCGGCGCGTCCGCGCCGACCGCAGCAATGAACGCGCCGGGCGACACGTCACCGACGCCGAGGAGCCAACGTGGCGACGTGGTCGCAGTCACGATGATGTCACTGCGTCGTGCAGCCGACGCGAGATCGCCGGAGACAGTCGCCTCGAGCCCGAGCTCTCGTGACATCTCGGCGGCGAAGCGCGCCGCCCGTGCAGTGTCGGAGTCGACCGCATACACGACGCGCAGTGCACGCACGGTGTGCAGCGCACGGAGCTGGCTGCGCCCCTGCTCACCACAACCGCAAATCGTCACGACCGTCGCATCCTCGCGCGCCAGATACTTCGCTGCGACGGCACTCGCGCCGGCTGTCCGAAGGCTGGTGATCGCACCCGAGTCGAGCAGGGCGAGCAGCGTACCGCACGCTGCATCGAAAAGGGCGATGACGCCCTGAATCGTCGGCAGCCCACGTCGGCCCGGATTGTCGGGGAAGTTGGCGTTCACCTTCGCGACGAACATCGGACGGCCGTGCCGGAGCCCCGCCGTCTTCACGTGGAATCCCCCGCCGTCCACGTGCGTGCCCAGCACACCGGATGGGATCGTTTCCGTCGCTGCATCGAGCGCGAAGGCTCGTTCCACGGCATCGATGCAGTCGCGCATGCTGAGCACGCGCATGATGTCACCGTGCGTCAGCATCAGCGTCGTCATGCCAACAATCTCCCTTGTGGGTGCACTCGTCGAACTTCCCGGAGGGGACGCGCGCAGGTCGGCGCCTCAATACCGGAACGCGTACTGCACCTTCACGAGCAGCTGGTTGGACGCGAACCCCCACCGCCGGTCGAAGCGCCGGGTCGGATCGGTCTGGAGTCCTCCCGCGAACGGGAGCCCGGTCTCCGGATCGATGTCGTGCCGCAGGTTGTGATTGTACACGACGAACAGATCACCGAGCGGAGAGAATGTCCAGCGCACGCGCGTGTTTGCGCCGAACGTGTCGCTCGTGTTGTCGTACTGGGCGTAGCTGTTGAACTGCAGGTTGGGCGACACGTTCACGCGGGCGCGCGTGCCGACCAGGTCCTGCGTGAAGCGGCCTTCGCGCAGGCGCCCGACGTTGCGCGTCGCGTTGAGTTCGAGGTTGAACAACGACGACGGCTTCCATGCGGTGGTGAGAATCAGCTCATCGAGCGTGCCGGTGTAGAATGGGCCGAACCACCACGTTGCCTGCCCGCTGAAGCGACGCTTCGGGGCAAGCCCGCCCTCCAGACGGTAACGATGCCAGTGATACGCGCCCGCCGGAATGGTGACGCCCGGCGCGATGGCGAAGGGCGCGACGAGCCGCTCGCCGGTGGGATTGAAATTGAACTCGAACCGGTCGCCGCTCTCGAGACGCCAGTTGACCGGTGCGAAGAAGATCCGGTAACTCTCCCACGTGCCGTTCAGGTCGGTCACGACCCGTGGCACGAGCTCGTTCACCATCTGTCGCACGCGAAGCCCGAGCACCGGGCGTTTCGGGCGAGGGATGTAGTTGCTCGTGAGCTGGAGGATCTGCACGCCGGGACGCGGCACGAAGCCGAGCGACGGGTCGAAGCCGTCGCCGATTCGCTTGTAGAGCAAGGCAAGCTGCCAGATGTCGTTCGGGTACTCGACCCGCGCGCCCCAGGCACCCTTCTCGCCCGTCAACTCATCGCGGTCGGTCTGGAGCGCATATGCGCCGATATTGAAGTTCTTGTTGCCGCGAAAGCGCGACGTCTGGTACGCGGCGTCGACGCCGGCCATCCAGCTGCCCGCGCGATCGAGCGGGTCGCCCGCGGAGACGATCATGCCGACGGTCGACTCGCGAAAGACATTCTGCTTGTAGCGCAGCACACCCATCGTGCTCTCGGTCGACGGCAGGGGCGCTGTCGCCGATGCGGCCGCGGCACCACCGATGTCTCCGGTACGCAGGACCAGTGCGCCCACATTCGCACCGTTGCCGCGGCCCGTGATCTTGGCGCCCACGCGGATCGGCACCTCGTTGCCACTCAGCAGCCCGATGCGACGGCTGAAGAACGGCCGGATGTCATCTCCGGTGCCGGAGCCGAAGTCGAAGATGTCGGCACCCTGCAGGAAGAACGTGCGCTTCTCCGGGAATACGATGGGAAACCGCGTGAGGTTCGTGCGACGTGTGTCGACTTCGGTCTCGGCGAAATCGGTGTTCACGGTGAGCGCCGCGAGCGTGTTCGCGCCAAGCGTCTGCGTGATGTCGAGACTCATGTCGCGTTCGTCACGCCGCGCGGCGCGCGTTGCCGGAATGCCGGTGGCACCGGTGAGCGACGGGCGCACGCTGAGGCCCACGCCGAGTGCGAATGGCGGCAGGCCGGTGAGATCTCCGGCGCGGAAGGTCTGCGTGATCTTGAAGTCGCGCACCGGGCTCGCCCAGCGGTCGTTCTCGAGCTTGCGCTGCACCCGGCGCTGCACGTTGAAGCCCCAGGTCGTGAGCCCCTGCCCGAACTGCAGGCTGCGCACCGGGATCACGATCTCCGCCGACCACCCCGTCGCCGTGCGCACCGCTGTCGCATCCCACACGGCATCCCAGTTCGCGTTCTCGGACTCGCCGTTCCCCGCGATGAGCGCGTCGTAGCGTGCACCGTTCGGGTTGACCGCGAACACGTAGCCCGAGCGCCCGTCGCGGTACGTGTCGAACACCAACTTGATGTGATCCTCGTTGCCGAGCGAGGCGTCGCGTTCCCGCGCGAAGCCGACGATACGCGCGGGCTCGCTGTCGTCCGCACGCACGCCGATGATGATCTCGTCGGCGTTCACCAGCACACGCACGACGGTACGGCCGGACGGCACCCCGCCCTGTACGGGTTCGATCTGGACGAGATCACCGATCGAATCGGCCGTGGCCCACGCCGCCTCGTCGAGATAGCCATCGAGGCGAAACCCACTGGTTGCAGGAGTGGCACGGAGCGACGGCCGGGACATGGCTGTACCTGCGGTCCCGGGGGCCGGCGGCGCAGGGACGGACTGGGCTCTCGCGACAGCGCTGCAGAAACTGGCTGCGACAAGCGCAGACAACAGGGGGATGACACTCGTCTGCGCGACGAGGTGCGAGATTCTCAGTCGAGCAGAAGACTTCACGGCACACGGGCTGGCGGACGGATCGCTGCGATCGGAACTCCTACAACAGGGACGCGCTCGCCGCTGAAAGCAAGTGAACCCAAGCTCGGCGTCTAGGCCCGCACATTGCAGAGTCAGCCAGTTCTACATGCTGGCTCCTCCGCACGCTCCCCCAGTTGATGCAACGCCATGACCGACCTGCGACCCACCAGCACCAGCTCGCAGGGCGACGAGGCGACGGACCTGCTCTTCGCCGGTCCTGGTGAGATGCGCGCCATCTGCCGGGAGTTCGACTGGAGCACGACAAGCCTCGGGCCCGTGAGCACGTGGTCGCGTTCGCTCTGCAACAGCATTCGGACGATCATGGCGGCGCGCTGCCCGGCGTTCCTGTGGGTAGGTCCGGACCTCGTGCAGATCTTCAACGACGCGTACCGTCCGAGCCTCGGCGAGGGGGACCGGCACGTGCAGGCGGTTGGCGCCAAGGGGGCCGTGTTCTGGGCGGAGATCTGGCCGATCATCGGGCCGCAGATCGCGCAGGTGCTCGCGGGCGGTGAAGCGACCTGGAACGAGGATCAGCTGGTGCCCATCACCCGGAATGGGCGCGTCGAAGACGTGTACTGGACGTACGGATACTCGGCCCTGTTCGACGACGATGGCGCGATCGATGGAGTCCTCGTGCTCTGCCAGGAAACCACGAGCCGCGTCCTGGCCGAGCGGGAGCAGGCGCGCCTGACGGAGGAGACGGCGCGCGCGGACCGCCGGGCCGCACGCATCCTCGAGCAGGTGGGCGACGAACACCTGACCATGGACGCCGACTTCCGCATCCTCTCGGTCAACGATTCGGCGGTGCGAAATCTCGGCATGCCGCGTGAGACGCTGATCGGCCGCACGCACTGGGATGCGTTCCCGGCGTCCGTCGGAACCGCGGCCGAGACGCAGTATCGACGCGCCATGCGCAATCGGGAGGAAACGCACTTCGCGCATCGCTACGTCGGCGAGGGCTACGACCGCCATCTCGAGATCGACGTGTACCCGACGGACGACGGCGGACTCGCGCTGTTCTGGCGCGAAGTCACGGCACGAGTGCAGGCGGAACAGGCGCTCGAGGAGATCGGCGCCCGGTATCGCACGCTGCTCGCGTCCATCGATACGGGCTTCGCGATACTGGAGGTCCTGTACGACGGTGACAAGCGTGCGAACGATTATCGCTTTCTCGAAGCGAACGCGTCGTTCAGTCTGCAAACCGGGTTGCAGAACGTAGTGGGGCACACCGCACGCGCAATGGTGCCGGATCTCGAGCGGTTCTGGATCGACACGTACGCCGCCGTCGCGGAGAGCGGAGTGCCGACGCGATTCCAGCATGGCTCGGACGCGATGGGGCGGTTCTTCGATGTGTTTGCGCTGCGCATCGGCGACGCGTCCGAGCACCGGGTCGCCGTGCTGTTCTCGGACATCTCGGCGGCGCGGGCTGCGGCGCGCGAGCGTGACCGACTGATCGAGACGCTCGCAGTCGAGCGCGCACAGCTCGCGGATGTGTTCCGCCAGACGCCGGCGTTCATCGCCGTGCTCGAAGGTCCGGAGCATGTGTTCCGGCTCGTGAACGATGCGTATTACCAGCTCGTCGGCCACCGCGCGATGATTGGCCTTCCAGTGTTCGAGGCGCTGCCCGAGGTGCGGGGACAGGGCTTCGATGTGCTGCTCGACGGGGTGCTGGCCACGGGCGAGCCGTTCATCGGTCAGTCGGTACCCGTGATGCTTGCGCGCACGCCGGGGGCACCGCCGGAGCAACGTCTGGTCGACCTGACTTACACTCCGATGACGGGTGTGGGCGGAGTGCCGACCGGGATCATTGCGCACGGGGTCGACGTGACCGAACAAGCGCTGGCGCGGCGAGAGATCGAGCGACTGCTCGCGGAGAGCGAATCCGCGCGCGCAGAAGCCATCGCGGCGAATCGCGCGAAGGCCGAGTTCCTCGCGGTGATGAGCCACGAGCTGCGTACGCCGCTCAATGCCATCGACGGTTACGCCGAGTTGATGGAGCTCGGCATCCGTGGCCCGATCAGCGACGAGCAGCGCGTGGATCTCGCTCGCATCCGCAAGAGCCAGAAGCACCTGCTTGGCCTGATCAACGGTGTGCTGAACTATGCGCAGGTCGAAGCAGGTGCCGTGCACTACGATCTCGAGACGGTACCGCTCGACGAGGTGCTGGCGACCTGCGAGGCACTCGTGACACCGCAGACGCGCAAGCATGGGCTGACGCTCCGGCGTCAACCGTGTGACCCGTCGATCACCGTACACGCCGACCGTGAGAAGCTGCAGCAGATCGTCCTCAACCTGCTCAGCAACGCGATCAAGTTCACCGACGGCAGTGGCCGGATCGAGATGCGCTGGGTGCGGACGCAGGACAGCCGCGGCCCGGTCGTACAGATCAAGGTTGCCGACACCGGCATCGGCATCGCGTCCAATCAGCTGGCGCGAATATTCGAGCCGTTCGTGCAGGTCGATGCGGAATTGACCCGCACACGGGAAGGAACCGGGCTCGGACTCGCGATCAGTCGCGACCTGGCGCGCGGCATGGGTGGCGAGCTCACGGCAGAGAGCACGATCGGAGCCGGGAGCACCTTCACGCTGTCGTTGCGCGGGGGCATGGGCGGAGCGGTGGGTGCAACACTCGCTGCGGATGTGAGGCCCTCGCTGTAGCCCTGCTCGACACTATTCCGTATTGCGCGGTCGACCCGTGATTCGTACGTTCGCGATGCTGTTTCGACGACCCGAGCGGAGACTGCTCGCGATCGCCGGCTGACGCCGCCGCCCTCCCGCCGGCCCGTCGACGTCTGGTCAGGCGTCCCGGCACCGCGCGAGTCCGCGACCCCGTGAGTGCCCGCCACCGTCACGTGAGCAGGAGCGCTACCATGGTCCCCACCGTACTCGTGCCGCGTCCGTCTACGGCAGGCTGTCGCCCGGTTCTCCGTTCGCGCGTCCGCGCGCCCGTTGCTCTCGTATGCTTGGCTCTGCTGGCAGCCTGCGATGGATCGCGAGCGTCGGATGCCACCGCGCCAGCCACAACGTCGCAGGCACCTGGGAGCCTCCAGGTTCTCGTGACTACGACTGGCCTCGACCCTGACCTCGATGGCTACGTCGTGATCGTCGATGGCGGCACGCCACGAGAGATCGTGCCGAACGGCGCACTCACACTCTCGGGGGTATCCGCCGGCAGCCATGAGGTGCACCTGGCGGGCGTCGCATCGAACTGCGGGCTCGATGCCGGTACCGGCAGACGCACGAGCGTGCAGACGGGACGGCTGAATGTCCTGAAGTTCGCGGTGGTCTGCCGCGAGATCGAGCGCGCACCGGGCACCCTGCGGCTCACTGTGTCGACGAGCGGGCTACGGGCCGACACGAACGGCTACCTCGCGGTCGCGGAGCGCGGCGATCGGCGGAGCGTCGCATCGGTCCCCGTGACCGGCACAGTGGAGATGGCAGTGGCGGCCGGCGTGTATACCGTCGTGCTGGAGGACGTACAGGCGAACTGCGGAGTCGAGCGCGTTCCGGCAGGCAACGCAACGGGGGTAGAAGTGGCGCCGCGCGCAACGGTCGCTCTTTCTTTTGCGATTTCCTGCGTCGAGCCCCCTTCCGGGCAACTCGCGTTCGTGCGGGAGGGGCAGATATACCTCGCGAACACGGACGGCACGGGCGTGATCCGGTTGACGTCAGGCCCGGGAGATGCCGACCCCAGCTGGTCCCCCGATGGGCGACGACTCGCGTTCGCGCGCGCACGCGTTCCGCGGGACTCCGCAGGCGTGCCGCGATGGGATCTGTACGTCATGAACGTGGATGGCTCGGGGCTGACGCGGCGGTCGAGCCCTGCGTCGGCCCACGCCCCCGCCTGGTCGCCCGATGGGCGTCGCATTGCGTTCACGAGCACGTGTGGGTGGCAAGGCTGCATCTACATGACGAGCGCCGACGACGACGGGACGACTCCGATGCGCGTTGGATTCGAGCGCGGATTTCACGACTCGCCTGCCTGGTCCCCCAACGGCCAGCAGATCGCATTCACGAGCGACTGGCGGGCCTATGATTTCGTCTATGACTTGTACGTCACCCGCAGCGACGGCTCAGGGGAGCCGATTGCGCTGCTGGCGGGGCCTTTCGGCATGGGTCAGACCTTCACCTATTACTTCCAGCCCGCCTGGTCTCCCGACGGTGGCAGGCTCGCGCTCGTCGTCTGCGAGAAGACGTGGGAGTGGTGCTTCCCGCGCAGCGCCATTGCCGTCGTGAAAGCGGACGGGTCCGGGCTGACCCGGCTTGCGGCGTCGTCCGGTTATGCGCGACCAACGTGGTCGCCCGACGGCCTGACCATCGCGTACTCGTCGTCGAGCTGCCGCGGCTGCGAGGGCACGATCCGCTATGTTCGCGCCGACGGCAGCTACGGTGGCGAGCTCATGGCGAATGGCCACAGCCCGGCCTGGAGACCGTAGCGCTTCAGGCACGATAGGCGCGCGGAGCCGCCCCAGCTTCGCCGGTCTCGCCTGTGGTCCCCTGATCCCACTCCGCAGCGTCTTGTCGGCTCCAGAGCCCGCTTGGCGCCCCGCGCTTGCGCGTCCAGCCGGATCGTTGTAGTGTAGCACATACACTGCAACACCGAGCCCTGATGCTTGTGACGCTGGACCCGCGCGACGAGCGGCCGCTGTACCTCCAGATCGTGGACCAGGTGCGCCGTGCGCTCCTGGTCGGCACGCTGCGGGCCGAGGATCCCCTTCCCTCGGTCCGGGAGCTCGCCGGCGAGCTGGTGATCAATCCGCGCACGGTATCGCAGGCCTACGGGGAGCTGGAGAAAGAAGGCGTGATCTACGTACGGCGGGGACAGGGGACCTTCGTCTCGCCGACGATTCACCCGGACCGTCAGGAACGGCGTGCAATCGTCCGGGGGGTGGCCGAGCGCGCGCTGCTCGAGGCACGGCGCAACGGCCTTGGGGTCGAGGAGCTGGTTACGATGATCGAGGAAGTGGCGGCCGAGGACAGAGGAGCCGCATGACCCACCCCGACTCGGACGTCGGCGAGTTCGCGGTGGCCACCCACGGGCTCTCCAAGCGATACGGTCGCAAGCTCGCGCTCGACGAGGTGGAGCTTCGCGTACCCGAGGGCTCCGTGTACGTCCTCGTCGGCGTCAATGGCGCCGGGAAGAGCACGCTCTTCAAGACGCTGATGAACCTCGAGCGGCCCGACACCGGTGCCGCGGAAGTCTTCGGGCTGGACACCGGCGGCAGCGGGCCCGAGGTGCGCGCGCAGATCGGTTACGTACCCGAGCGGCAGGAAGCTCCGTACCGATACATGTCGTGCGCTCGCCTGCTGCGGCACGCCGCGGCCTTCTACCCTGCGTGGGACCACGCATACGCCGATCATCTCGCGCGTGCGCTCGGCGTCCCGCCGGAGCAGCGGGTCGGCGGATTGTCGAAGGGCGAGACACGGCGACTGCAACTGGTGATGGCGCTTGCGCATCGGCCGGCATTGCTGCTGTTCGACGAACCGATGGACGGTCTCGATCCGCTCGTCCGCCGGCGCGCGCTGGCGTTGCTGGCCGAACATCTGGCCGACGCGCCGACCACGGTGGTGATCTCGACGCATCACGTGCAGGAACTCGAGAGTCTCGCGGACCACGTCGGCGTGCTGCGGGGCGGACGCCTCGTCGCGCAGATGTCACGCGACGATCTGCAGCGCACCGTGCGGACTTATGAACTGGAGGCACCGGAGGGGTGGGAGGTGCCGAAAGACTTGCACGCGACCGCGCTGCGGCGCTCGAGCACCGGGCGCGATATGCGCTGCACGCTGGTGGGCGAGGAGCGGGACATCACGGGGCGCCTGCTCGCCGCCGGTGCACGCGTGCGTGGGAGCAGCACACTGGCGCTCGAGGACGCAGCGCTCGCCTTCCTTCCGGAGGAACCGTCATGACGATTGCACCGACCATTCAGACCGCCGAGCGCAGCGTGCACGGTGTGCGGCCGCAGATGCCGCGGCCACGCGACGTGCTGCGGGAGCATCTGCACGCGATCGGATACGCACTGCGGGTGCCGATGCTGATCGCCGTGGCGCTCGGCGTGCTCGCAACGATCATCCTCGCGATCCAGATCGGGAGCGGCGACCTGGATTACAACTTCCTGACACAGCCCTCCGTGCTGCCTGGAGTGATCGGCGCGCTGCTGCCGGTCGCCATGTGGCTACGGGAGGAGCGCTTCGGGCCGGGCTTTCTGTGGACGCTGCCGGTCGACCGCCGCCGGCACGCACTGCTCAAGACGCTCGCCGGCTGGCTGTGGCTGATGGGCGGCGTCACGCTGTTCGTGCTCTCGCTGCTCGTGCTCGCCCTCGTCTCCGGCGGCGGCGTGCTGCCGGTGCAGACGATGACAACGCTCACGGACGCGTTGCGCCTTTCGGGACCGGTCAACCCGGCGGCGCTGCAGACGGTGCAGTGGACTCCGGGTGCACTGATCTGGGCGGTTCCGTTCGGGTCGGCGACCGCGCTGTACCTGCTTGCCAGCGCGATCGTGCTGGGCATCCGCTACCTGCTCCGATGGGCAATCGTCCTCGTGTTCCTGCTCCCGATCGCGACCGGCGCGACGCACCTGATCAGCAGGCTGTCCGGCAACGAGTGGCTCGCCGACATGCCGGCGCGCGCGCTCGTGCAGCTCGTCGAAGGCCGCTTCGGACTCGAGGCACTGCTCACGCTGCGCACCTGGTCGCTCGACAACCGCGCGACCCTGACGACCGGCGAGCGAATTCACGTGTGGTCTTCGATTCCCGATCTCGCCGATTGGCGCACCGCTGCCCTGCTCTGGACCGTCGCCGGCCTGCTCGCCCTCTGGGCAGCGGCATCCCGGCATCGCGAGGAACGTCGCGCGTAAGCGCGGCGACATTCTCCCACCACCTGCATCATGTCTATCCAGTCTCGCGTACTCGTCATCGCAACACTCGTCCTCGCGTCGCTCGCCGCATGGCCGACACACACGGCGGCCGCGCAATTAATCCCCGGTCGCCCAACTGCAATCGCGCGCGCGACCAAGGACCGGCCGGTCGAGATCGAACTGCGCAGCACCACACGCGTGCTCGTGCCGGGCGACACCGCGTCCATCGCGATCCGGATCCGTCCGGAGCCGGGGTGGCACGCGTACTGGCGGCACGCGGGTGATGTCGGGAGTCCGCCTTCGATGGAGTGGCGCCTTCCGGACGGATTCACGGCAGACTCGCTCCGCTATCCGACGCCGGAACTGATCTCGGCGCCGCCACTCGCCAGCTACGGCTACGAACGCGAGGTGCACCTGCTGTCTGCCATTCGTGTCCCCGCTACTGCACGCCTGGGATCGAACGTGACGGTCGCCGGCACCGTCACGTGGGTGGTGTGCAACGTGGAGTGCATCGCCGACGAGGTGGACATCGCGCTGACGCTTCCCGTCGGAGCGGCTGCCGTGGCCGACACCGCCGCCGCTCACGCGTTCGCGGCCGAGGAGGCGCGCGTACCCGCGCGTCTCGCCGACTGGGAGTCACAGTCGGCAGTGGACGAGAAAGAGGTCGTGCTCCGCGTACGCCCGCCCGACGGCGCAACGCTGCTCGCCGGTGTCGACGCGGGGCGCGTCCACTTCTTCGTGGATTCGGCCGCCGTCATCGAACATGCCGCGCCCGCCGACGTGCGTGTGGAGGGCGACGCACTGGTGCTTCGGCTCAAGCGTTCGCAGTACGCGAGCACCACCCCGTCGCGGGTGACGGGCGTACTCGTGCTCGCCGGTGCAGGCAACGGCGACGAAGGCCTCGCAGTCGAGGTGGACGCTCCGGTGGTGTCGATGGCACAACTCGCGCTGGCCGCGGGCGATGCGGGTGTCGGCGGGGGCGGGTGGCAGGCGCTCGTGACTGCGGGCCTGCTCGCGCTGCTCGGCGGAACACTGCTCAACCTGATGCCGTGCGTGCTCCCCGTGCTGTCGATCAAGGCGCTCGGCATCGCTGACGCGGCGGCGCAGGACGCACGAACGGCTCGGCGTCACACGCTGTTCTTCGCCGCGGGTGTGCTCGTGTCGATGTGGGCGCTGGTGGCAGTGCTGCTCGCACTGCGTGCGGCCGGCACAGAAGTAGGCTGGGGATTCCAGCTCCAAAGCCCGGCCGTCGTGGGCGGGCTCGCGCTGCTGGTGTTCGCGGCCGCGCTAAACATGGCCGGCGTATTCGAGCTTGCACCCGTCGGCGGGACGCTCTCCGTCGCCGCGGGGCGCACGCCACCGGCCGCGGAGGCATTCCTGAGCGGCGTGCTCGTCACCGCGCTCGCGACGCCGTGCTCTGCGCCATTTCTCGCCGCCGCCGTTGCGTATGGCATCGCCGGTGGCGCTCCGAGTGCGATGGTCGTGTTCACTGCGCTCGGTCTCGGCCTGGTGTGGCCGCTCGCACTCGTCGCCGTCGTGCCGCGCGTGCGTGCGTGGCTGCCGCAGCCCGGTGCGTGGATGGCGACGTTGCGCCAGATCCTCGCATTCCCGCTGCTCGCGACGGTGGTGTGGCTCGCGTGGGTGCTCGGGCGGCAGGCCGGCGTCGACGCGGTTGCACTGCTGCTTGCCGCTTTCACGGTGCTCGCCTTCGGCCTGTGGGCGCTCGGCCGCTTCGGCACGCTCGTCGCGTCAACCCGCCGACGCCGCACGGCGCAGGGTGTCGCGCTCGCTGCCGGTGCAGCAGCGATCGCGCTCGTCATGACGGCGGCGGGTGCGGCACCGTCGTCCGGCACCGGCACCGGCACCGGCACCGGCACCGATGCCATTACGTCGCCGGCTGGCAGCACCACAGGCGAGGCCACCGGTGCACTCGCGTGGCGTCCGTACAGCGCGGAAGCGCTCGAGGCGTTGCGTGACAGCGGGCGTGTCGTGCTGCTCGACTTCACGGCTGACTGGTGCCTCACCTGCAAGGTGAACGAGCGCGTCGCGTTCGGCTCGGACACCGTGCGCGCATCGCTGCGTGCGCACGACGTCGTCCTGCTCCGCGCCGACTGGACGTCGCGCGATCCGGCCGTCACTCGTGCACTCGCGGCATTCAACCGCAACAGCGTGCCGTTCGTGGTGCTGTACCCTCGTGACCGTGCCGTCGCGCCGGCCATTCTCCCGACGCTCCTCACGCCAGGAATCGTTACACGCGCACTGGACCTCGCCGCGGCCACGCCTGCGCCCACGCTGTCCGCAGTGCCGTCACGCTGAAGCCTCGCTGCTCTCTCGCCGCCCTCTCGCTGCACTCTCACCGAAGTCTCGCTGACCTCGCACCTCCCGTTGCACTCCCCACTCACCATCACTGCAGGAGCCTCATCATGTCCCCCACGAAGCGGTTCACCGCGAAGCGCATCATCCTCGGCCTTGTCGTAGTCGGCATCGTCGTTGGCGTTCCCCAGGCGCTCGAAGCCTACGACAACATCTTCAACAACAAGGGCCCGTCGCCCAGCGAACTGGAAGCCACTGCACCGAAGGTCGGCGAGGCTGCGCCGGCGTTTACCGCAGTCGACACGCGCGGCACCACGCACTCGCTCGAGGCGTATCGCGGACAGTGGGTCGTGCTCGAGTGGTTCAACCACGGCTGCCCCTACAGCAAGAAGCACTACAAGGCAGTCGATGGAGCGCTTGGCAACACGCAGGCGATGCAGCGCGACTATGCCAAGCGTGTCGTATGGCTGTCCGTGGTCTCTTCGGCGCCAGGACGACAGGGCTTCACCTCGGCGGACGAGGCGAACGAGGAGATGCAGGAGAAGGGCGGAACGCCGACTGCCATCGTGCGCGACACGGCCGGCACCGTCGGGCGGCTCTACGGCGCGCGCAACACACCACAGTACGCGATCATCGACCCGCAGGGTGTGCTGCGGTACTCGGGCGCCGTCGACAGCAAGAGCTCGTCGAACGTCAAGGACATCGCCACGGCGACGAACTACGTGCGCGCCGCGCTCGATGCGGGGCTCGCCGGGAAGCCGATCGCGGTCACGCAGACACAGCCCTACGGCTGCGACGTGAAGTACTGATCGTGCTGAGCCTCCAGGACGTCAGCCACGTGTACACCAACGGCACGCGTGCGCTCGACCACGTGACGCTGCAGGTCCCGCGGGGCATGTACGGGTTGCTCGGTCCGAACGGCGCCGGCAAGTCGACGCTGATGCGGACGATCGCCACTCTCCAGACACCGACATCCGGTGCCATCCGGTTCGGCGGCATCGATGTCATCGCCGAGCCGGAACGGTTGCGGCGCACCCTCGGGTACCTGCCACAGGACTTCGGCGTGTACCCACGCGTCTCGGCGTACGACATGCTCGATCATCTCGCGACCCTCAAAGGCATCGCGACGACGGCCGATCGCAAGACGACCGTCGAGACGCTGCTGCACCAGACCAACCTGTGGGAGGTGCGAAAGAAGGCACTGACCGGGTTCTCCGGCGGCATGCGGCAACGGTTCGGCATTGCGCAGGCACTCATCGGGAATCCGCAACTCATCATCGTCGACGAACCGACGGCGGGCCTCGATCCCGAGGAGCGGAACCGTTTTCTCAACCTGCTGGCGGAGATCGGCGAAAACGTCGTCGTCATCCTGTCGACGCACATCGTCGAGGACGTGGCAGACCTGTGCCCACGGATGGCGGTGCTCGCCGGGGGACGCGTGCAGCTCGAGGGTGCGCCGCAGGAACTCATCGCGCGCACGCGCGGCACGATCTGGATGAAGGTCGTCGATCGCGCCGAGCTGGCCGCGTGTCGCGAGCGGCACGAGATCCTCTCCACGCGACTCTTCGCGGGCCGCACGGCCGTGCACATTCTCGCGCCCGACGACCCGGGCCACGGTTTCACTCTGGTCGACGCCGGTCTGGAGGAGGTCTACTTCTCCACGCTCGCCAGCGCACGCCGCGCAGCCTGAGGCTTTCGATGACGATGCTGCTCGACGTGGCGCGCTTCGAGTTCCGCTACGTGGCCCGCAACCCGCTGCTCTGGCTGACGGCCGCTGCCACCTTCGCGATGTTCCTCGCGGGCATGAGCGTGGATGGCTTCGACCTTGGCTCCGAAGGCGGCCTGCTGAAGAATGCCGCGTATGCCACGCTCCGGAACTACGCGGTGATCTCGGTCTTCTTCATGTTCGTGACGACGGCGTTCGTCGCGAACTCCGTGCTCCGGGACAGCGAAACCGGCTTCGGCCCGATCATCCGGTCGACGGGCGTCACCCGGGTCCAGTACGTCATGGGCCGCTTCCTTGGCGCCATCGCCATCGCGGCGCTGTGCATCCTGGTGATCCCGCTCGCGACCGTGCTCGGCACTGCCATGCCGTGGACTCCGGCCGCGCAGATCGGACCCAATCGGCTCGCTGACCATCTGTACGGCTACTTCGTGGTCGCGCTGCCGAACCTGTTCATCCACGCGTCGATCCTCTTCGCGCTGGCGACGATCACGCGCTCGATGATGGCGGCGTATCTCGGTGTCGTGGGCTTCGTCGCCTGCTTCTTCATGTTGCAGACCGGATTCGTCGGCACGATGGCGGTCGCGGTCGGCGAGCCGTTCGCCGGGCGCGCGCTCAAGGACGCCGTGCGCTACTGGACGGTCGCGCAACGCAACGTAATGCTGCCCGAGATCACCGGAAGCCTGCTGTACAACCGGCTGCTCTGGGTTGGTGTCGCCGTGGTCTGCCTGCTGCTCGCACTCGTGACCTATCGCTTCGCCGAGCAGGGTATGTCGCGGCGTGAACGCAAGCGGCTCGCGCTCGCAGGGCCGTCATCCACGGACGCCGTGCGCATCGTGGAGGCCACGACACTGCCCGCTCCCCAGCATGGCGGCCGCACGCTGCGCGCCGTGCTGTGGATGCGCACCGTGTTCGAGGCGCGGCAGGTAGCCCTGAGCCCCGCGTTCATCGTCGTGATGGCGTGGGGGCTGTTCACCAGTTTCTACTCGTTGACCACGCGGGACGCCGCCGGCAGACCGACGTACCCGACGACGCTGACGCTGATTCCGACCATCATGGATGCATTCATGATGATCCTGCCGGTCATCGCCATCTTCTATGCAGGGGAGGTCGTCTGGCGGGAGCGTGACAGGCGCGTACACGAGATCATCGACGCGACCCCGTTGCCGAACTGGGCGTACGTGGTGCCGAAGACGCTCGCGATGCTGCTGGTGCTGGTGGCGATGGTGCTGACGAATGTTGCGACGGCCGTCGTCGTCCAGCTCACCGCCGGCTCGACGGACGTGGAGATCGGCAAGTACCTGCTCTGGTACGTGCTGCCGGCCACATGGGATGTGTTGCTGCTGGCGTCGCTCGCGGTATTCGTGCAGGCGCTCAGTCCCCACAAGACCATCGGCTGGGCCGTCATGGTGCTGTTCATGGTCTGGAAGCAGCTCAACAAGGCCATCGATCACAACCTCCTCAACTACGCCTCGAGCCCCGGCATGCCGCTCAGCGACATGAACGGCGCCGGCACGTTCTGGTGGGGCGCGTGGACGGTGCGCGTGTACTGGGGCGCGTTCGCGGTACTGCTGCTGCTTGTCGCGCACCTGCTCTGGCGCCGCGGCACCGAGATCCGTCTGCGTCCGCGACTCGCCGCTGCACGGCGACGCATGACCGGAACGGCAGGGCTGGTGGCCGCTGCAGCGCTCGTGGTCTTTGCCGGCACCGGTGCGTACGCGTACTACAACATCAACGTGTTGAACGGGTACCGGTCTCCACTGGCCGGTCTCATGAAACAGGTCGACCTCGAGAAGAAATACTGGCGCTACCATGACCTGCCGCAGCCGTCGATCGCCCACATGGCCGTGAGCGTCGACCTGTATCCCGAGGAGCTGCGAGCGGTCACCAAGGGGCGTTTCCTGCTTCGCAACCTCACGGCGAAGCCGATCGACGACATCCACGTCCGGCTGGCGAACGATGACCTGGAGCTGATCAGCGCAGCGATTGCCGGCGCGCGCGTGGTGGTCGACGACCGCGAGCATGCGTACCGGATCTTCCGCCTGGATTCGACGATGCAGCCGGGGGCGGAGCGTGTGCTGACGTTCGAGACGCGGCGCTGGCACCGTGGATTCCGCAACGGGCCACCGAACACGCGGCTGGTGGAGAACGGCACGTTCCTCAACAAGGAGGAGATCACACCCATCATCGGGATCGGACGCGACGGAAGCACGCTCGAGGATCCAACCGCGCGCCGCTACTTCGGCCTCCCCGAGCGCGGCGGTCGTGCCAGGCTGGAGGACGTGTCGGCCACGGCGAACGCCGCCGATCTCGGCGGATGGACCGCGTCGGACGTCACGCTGTCGACGTCGGCAGACCAGACGCCGATCGCGCCGGGGCGGCGCATCTCCGATGTCACACGCGGTGGCAGACGGGTCGCACGGTTCGTGTCGGAGGCGCCGATCCGCGAATCGTTCTCGATCCAGTCGGCGCGCTATGCGGAGAAGCATCGGCTGCACGCCGGGAAGGATCTCGCCGTGTACTATCATCCCGCGCACCCGTGGAACGTCGACCGCATGCTCGACGCGCTCGCCGCATCGCTCGACTACTACGAGGCGAGTTACGGCCCGTATCAGTTCAACCATGTGCGGGTCATCGAGTATCCGGGATACGCGAACAACGCGCAGGCGTTCGCGGGCACCATCCCGTATTCGGAGACCTACGGGTTCATCGCGGACTTCCAGCAGCCGGGAACGATGGATCACGTGACCGGCACCACCGCGCACGAACTGGCGCACCAGTACTGGGGGCATCAGGTGTACCCGGCGGAGATGCAGGGCTCGCTCCTGCTGGTCGAAGGCCTCGCCAACTTCTCCGCGATGATGATGCTGCGGGAGATCCACGGCGAGGGCGAGATGCGTCGCGGCCTCAAGTACCTGCGCGACCGCTATCTTGGCGGCCGCGCGGGATGGGGACCGGCCGGCGAGCCACCCCTCGTCCGAGTCGAGACGCAGGACTGGGTCAGCTATCACAAGTCGCCGCTCGCCCTGTTCCTGATGCAGCAGCGTCTCGGTGAGGATGCGGTCAATCGCGCGCTCCGGAGCCTGGTGCAACGCTACCGGTTCAAGGGAGCGCCATACGCCCGTTCACTCGACCTCGTTGCCGCCCTGCGCGCCGAGGCACAGGGCGACGAGGAGCAGCGGTTGATCACCGATCTGTTCGAGCGCGTCGTTCTCTATGACCTCAAGGTCACCGCGCCGAAAGCCGTACGCCGTCCCGATGGCAAATGGGACGTGACGGTGCCGGTGCACGCAACGAAGTACGCGGTCGACCCGCGTGGTGCGGAAACGGAGGCAACGCTCGACGAACACATCGAAGTGGGGCTGTTCACCGCGGAGCCGGGCCTCGACGCCTTCAGCACGAAGGACGTGATCGTCATGGAGCGCCGGCTGATCCGTTCGGGTGCGCAGACGCTGACGTTCGTGACCGACCGCAGGCCAACGCATGCCGGTGTCGACCCGTACAACTACTACATCGACCGGAACTCACGGGATAACGTGCGGGCGCTCGCAGACCTCGAGTAGTTTGAGCGGGACGGGACCTGGCGCTTCGCCCACCCAACCTTTCCCTGCTCGCCATGACAGCCTTGCTTCAGCGTTTCACGCAGGTCCGCCGGGAGGAGGTCGCGCCGGTGATCGCATCGGCGCTCGCATTCTTCTTCATCCTCACCGCCCTGATGGTGCTTCGCCCGGCACGCGAGGCGTTAGGGATGCAACGCGGCATCGAGGCGGTGCGCTGGCTCTTCGTCGGGACCGCCGTCGTCACGCTGGCGGTGAACCCGCTGTTCTCGCTCCTCGTGAGTCGCACGCGCCGCCTCGTCTTCATCACCGCGACGTACGTCTTCTTTGGCCTGAGCCTCCTGGCGTTCTGGGCCGTCCTCGTCGGCGCGCCGCAAGCCATCGGCGAGACCAGCGGCATGGTGTTCTTCGTCTGGTTCAGCGTGTTCAACCTGTTCGCCACGATGGTGTTCTGGGCGCTGATGGCCGACCGGTTCGCGCTGGAGCAGAGCAAGCGGCTGTTCGGGATCATCTCCGTGGGTGGGACCCTCGGGGCCATCGCCGGCCCCTGGCTGGCGTCGCAGCTCGCCAAGCCGCTCGGTACCGCGGGGCTGCTGCCGGTGTCGGCGACGTTTCTCGGGCTCGCGGTGGTCGCGGCCTGGGCGGTAGCGCGGCTGCAGCCAGAACGGCCGGTGGCATCCGCCGCTCGCAATCCGGACGCACCTCCTGCGGTGGACGAGCGCGCCGTCATCGGCGGCAGCGCGTTCGAGGGAGTGCGCTCGGTGCTTCGCTCGCGCTACCTGCTCGGCATCTCGGCGTTCGTGCTGATCATGACCGTGATCGGCACGTTCCTGTACTTCACGCGCCTCCAGATGGTCGCGGCACTCGGGGACGACCTCGACATGCGCACCGGTGTCTTCGCGCGCATCGACCTGTACACGCAGACCACCACGCTCGTGCTGCAGGCGCTCGTCACCGGGCAGCTCATGAAGCGACTCGGCGTGCACGTGACGCTGGCGTTGCTGCCGCTCACGGTGATGCTCGGCTTCGTCGGGCTCGCGATCAGCGCGTCGCTGGTCACGCTGGTGATCGTGCAGGCCGCCTTCAGCGCCGTCCAGCGCTCACTGACGCGCCCCGCGCGCGAGACGCTCTTCACCGTCGTGCCGCGCGAGGACAAGTACAAGGCGAAGGCGTTCATCGACACCTTCGTCTACCGCGGCGGCGACGTCGTCGGCGCGGGCGTGGAGGGGCTGCTCGGCCGCCTCGCCGCGGGACTCGGGGCACTGATCGTCGTGACGATCCCGCTCGCGCTCGTGTGGGGCACGCTTGCCATCTGGCTCGGACGTGCGCAGCAGCGGCGAGTCGACGAGCGACCGCAGCCCGCCGTCGCGCCGGAACCGGCCATCGTGGTCTAGCGCGCGAGACTGCCCAGGTACTCGTCGAGGTTGTCCAGCGTGCGCGCGGTGCCGGCATCGACGCGCATGGCGAGCAAGGCGTCGCGATCGGACTTCGAGACGCATGCGATGGTCATGACCAGCAGCGTCCTCTCGCCGACGGCGCTGAATGCGAGTGTTCCCGTCGAACCGGCGCCGGAGGCCGACGGCGTCGTGAACACGAGGCGTGACGGCGGATCGATCTCGCGGTAGACGCCGGTGAATGCATGGCCGGCGCCGTCGTGCACGAACCGGAACGCACCGCCAGGGCGCAGGTCGATCTCGCACGCGGCCAGCGGCACTCCACTCGGGTCCCACCACCGCGCGATGTGCTCGGCGTTCGTCCACATGTCGAAGACGATCGCCCGCGGTGCGCCGAAGGTCCGTGTGATCACGATCTCGCGTTCGTTGGGCAAGCTGACCTGCGCGGGTTCCTGGGTTGCCACGGTCGCCTCTTCGCTATCGGGGTTTGCTGCGGCGCGTCGACCCTTTTGACGTCGCCTTCCGGGACTGCTCGCCCACCTCGCCCATGTAGTCGTCGAGACGCTTGAAACGCGTCTCCCAGTACTGGCGATAGGGCTCCAGCCACAGGTCGATGTCCTCGAGAGGGGCGGCCACGAGCGAGCGCGGGCGTCGCTGCGCGTCACGCTGGATCGCGACCAGCCCGGCCCGTTCGAGCACCTTGAGGTGCTTCGAAATGGTCGGCTGGCTGAGGCCGAATGGCTTCATGAGTTCGGAGACGTCCGCGTCGCCCGACGCGAGGCGCGCGAGGATCGCGCGTCGCGTGGGATCCGCGAGGGCAGCGAACGCGAGGCTCAGAGCATCCGTGGTATTGTTGATTACCATATGTCTATATAGCCTATTGGCTATATAAACATCAAGCGCGGATGAGGATGAGTGAGTAGAGATCCCGTCAGAACTCGATCTGTGCGCCGAGCTCCACGACGCGGTTGGGCGGAATGCCGAAGAATTCCGTTGCCGATCGCGCATTACGGGACATCAGCACGAAGATCGCCTTTCGCCAGCGCGCGAGGCCTGACGAGCCGCTCGGCAGCAAGCGCTCGCGTCCGAGGAAGTAGCTGGTGCTCATGGGCGCAGCCGAGATCCCGAACCCCCGTGCCCTCTCGAGGAGCGCAGGTACGCTGGGCGTCTCCATGAAGCCGTAGGTGGCGACGACGCGATGGAAGCCGTGCCCGAGCGGCTCGACGCACACGCGCTTCGCATCGTCGATCTCCGGCACCTCGGCCGATCGCACCGAGAGCAGGATGACTTCGGCGTGCAGCACGTGGTTGTGCTTGAGATGATGCATCAGCACGACCGGAGCGCCCTGCGAGGTGGACGTGAGGAACACTGCCGTGCCCGGAACCCGGTGCACTCCGCGACGACCAATGTCTTCGAGCAACAATTCGATCGGCAATGCACCCTGGCGCAGCAGACGGTCGAGCAGCTGGCGCCCGGACTTCCATGTCGTCATCAGCGTGAACAGCAGCAGTGCAAGCGCCACAGGCACCCAGCCGCCCGCGGCGATCTTCACGACATTGGCGCTGAAGAAGGCACCATCGACCACGAGGAACGCCGCCGTCAGTGCGGTGACCTGCCAGAGCGGCCACCTCCAGCGCCCACGGGCGATTACCGCGAACAGCATCGTGGTGATCACCATCGTACCCGTAACCGCGATCCCGTACGCTGCAGCCAGCGCACCCGCCGACTTGAACGAGAGCACGAGTGCGAGGCTGCCAACCATCAGCGCGACATTCACTTCCGGAATGTAGATTTGCCCCGCTTCGCGCTTCGATGTGTGGATGATGGTCACGCGCGGGACGTAGCCCAGCTGGACGGCCTGCTGCGTGAGAGAAAACGCACCCGAAATGAGCGCCTGCGACGCGACGATCGCGGCCGACGCGGCGATGCCGATCAGTGGGTAGAGAAACCACCGCGGTGCCAGTGCATAGAACGGGTTTGCCGCTGCGGCCGGGTCGCGCAGGATGAGTGCGCCCTGCCCCAGATAGTTGAGCACCAGTGCAGGCAGGACGGCCACGAAGAAGGCCAGGCGTATCGGGCGCTTGCCGAAGTGGCCCATGTCGGCGTACAAGGCCTCCGCGCCGGTGATCGCCAGCACGACGGAGCCAAGGATCACGAAGCCGCGCGCGCCGTGCTCGAGAAAGAACTGCACGCCGTACCACGGGTTGAACGCGCGCAGGATGT
>JAZKCW010000022.1:0-5708 GCA_040387895.1 Gemmatimonadota bacterium | reverse complement strand
AACTCGTCGACGAACAGCGCGTGCAGGGTCTTTGACTCAGCCATATCGGTTCCGGGGTAAGCGGGGGACTGTCGAGCGGCGACGCGCCCGGGGTGGACGACAGTCACGCGCTTGGCCCCGATAAAGCGCAAGTGCGGTGCCGCCGTTCAGGATCTGGAGCCGTTCGGAGACGCGCGGTCCTGCGCCTGTCCGATCTCGAGACACAGCGCCGCACCGCAGGCCTTGCAGTACCGGGCATCGGCAGCATGCTCACGCACCTCGCATCGCATGCAGCGCCCCATGCTCCTACGCTGCGAGCCGACGTTCACGTGCATCAATCGCGCGTACTCCCCGGCCACGATCAACAGGGGGACGACCAATACGAAGGGTGCGAGCTGACCGAGCAACTCCGCGAGTTCCCGCCCCAGCGGCGACGCGGGGCCCTGCATCCCCAGTGTGCTCCCCAGTGTGCTCCCCAGTGTGCTCCCCAGTATGCTCCCCAGCGCGCTCACAACTCGATCTCCGCTCCGAGTTCGCACACGCGAGCGGGCGGGAGCCGGAAAAACTTCGTCGCGCGCCTCGCATTGCGGGACAACAGCGCGAAGAGCCGCTCACGCCAGATGGCCATGCCTTTCCGGTCCGTGGCCAGCAGCGTCTCCCGTCCCAGGAAGAAGCTCGTACTCGTCATGTCGATGTCGAGCCCCGCGATGCGAAGGTGCTCCAGCACCGCCGGCACCTCGGCGTCTTCGGCAAAGCCGTGGCGCGAGATCACCTGGTACAAGGCGGGCGCCAGCAACGTCACCGTCACTCGCTCGGTGTCCGCGACATAGGCAGTACCCTCGGTGCGCAGGCCGAGCAGCACGAGCCGATCGTGCAGCACCTTGTTGTGCCGCAGGTTCTGCAGCAACGCGTGCGGTACCACGTCGACATTGCGGGCGAGGTACACACCGGTGCCGGGGACCCGCATCGGCGGATTGGAGTCGAGTTCCTCGAGAAACTGCGGGATCGGCATGGTGCGCTCCGCGATGCGGTCCGCCAGAATGCTCCGGCCCGTGCTCCACGTGGTCATCACGGTGAACACACCCGCGGCGATCAGGAGCGGGAACCAGCCGCCCGCCGGAATCTTGAGCAGGCTCGCGCCCCAGAAACCCAGGTCGACGATCAGAAACACCGACGCCAGCGCGATCACGGCTGGCAAGCTCCACTGCCAGCGCATGCGGGCGACGACGGCGAAAAGGATCGTCGTGAACACCATGTCGGTGGTGACGGCGACCCCGTACGCGGCCGCCAGCCGGCTCGACGAGCCGAATCCGACGACGAGGCCGATGCACGCCGCCATGAGCAGCCAGTTCAGGCCCGGAATGTAGATCTGCCCGATCTGCGTGCTGGACGTGTGCTTGATGTCCATGCGTGGCAGGTATCCGAGCTGCACGGCCTGTCGCGTGAGCGAAAACGCTCCGGAGATGACGGCCTGCGACGCGATCACCGTCGCGAGCGTCGTGAGCACCACGAGCGGGAGCGTCGCCCACTCCGGTGCCAGGTGGAAGAACGGGTGCTCGGCGGCCGACGGATCGCGCAGCACGAGGGCACCCTGACCGAAGTAGTTGAGCATCAGGGCCGGCAGCACGAAGCCGAACCAGGACACGCGAATGGGTTTGACGCCGAAGTGTCCCATGTCGGCATACAGCGCTTCGCCACCCGTCACCACGAGAAAGACCGACCCGAGCACGACGAAGCCCTGAAACCCGTTGTTCGCGAAGAACTGGACGCCATGCATCGGATTGATGGCGGCGAGCACCGACAGGTTCTGCGCGAGCTGGATGGCGCCCAGCACGCCAAGTGTGCCGAACCAGAGCAGCATCACCGGGCCGAAGATCGACCCGATGCGCGCGGTCCCTCGGCTCTGCACCGCAAAGATGCCGATGAGGATGACGATCGTGATCGGAATGACGTATGGCGCGAACACCGGCGTCACGACCTGGAGTCCTTCGACGGCGCTCAGCACCGAGATCGCTGGCGTGATCATGCTGTCACCGTAGAGCAGGGACGCGCCGAACAGGCCAAGCAGGACGAGCGCCCGATGCCGCAATCGCGCCGTGGGTGACGTCGGGGTCACGAGCGCGGTGAGCGCGATCATGCCGCCCTCGCCACAGTTGTCCGCGCGCATCACGAAGATCAGGTACTTGATCGAGATGACGATGATGAGCGCCCAGAAGATCAGCGACAGCAGACCGAGTACGTTGGCCGTGCTCGCGGCGACGCCATGCGCGCCGTGCAGGGACTCGCGTAGCGCGTAGATCGGACTGGTGCCGATGTCACCGTACACCACGCCCAGCGCCGCCAGCGATAGTGCAGCGAGGGGACCGGCGCCATGAGGAGCCGAATGGCCAGCACCGTGGTCAGCGGCGTGTGGCGGCCGCGTTTGCTCGCGAGTCGTGTCGTCGGAGGTAGTCACCCATTGCAGCCTAGGACTCGCCGCACAAAGACGGCGTGAAGATGGTGGCCACCGCCGTTAAGATTTCACAAAGATTGCGGCGTCGTTGAGGCGCGCGGACTGGTCGAGGCAGCGAGCACGAGCTCGCCGCTGGCCGCCACGTCGGCCGCGGGCACACGCAACGTGAAGCAGCTCCCGCCGCCTGGATTAGGCGTGACATCCAGAGTGCCACCCTGCGCCTCGGTCAGCTGTCTGGAAATCGAAAGGCCCAGGCCGGCACTCCCCGCGTCGGGCGCACTCCCAGCCCGTCGGTAGAAGGGTTCGAAGATGCGCGTGCGTTCGCCCTCCGGAACCCCAGGCCCCCGGTCCGACACGGAAAACTCGAGAAACTCACGCGTGGGGCCCGCTCGCCGAGCACTGACCTCGATCGGCGTATCGTCGGGCGAATACTTGAGCGCATTCTCGATGAGATTGACGAGGACGCGAAGCGACTGCGTGAAGTCGAAGCGGCCGAGCAGCAACGGCTCGGTCGGATCGAGCGTGACGGTGATAGTCCGCGCGCCGGCCGCGCCCGACACGCGATCGAGCGCCACACCGAGCAGATCCTCCGCAGCGTTGATCTCCGGCGACATCATGAGTGCGCCGCCTGCGAGTCGCGAGAGGTCCAGCAGGTTGCCGACGAAGCGATTCAGTCGATCCGCCTCCTCCTCGATGGTCACGGCGCGGTCGTCGCCCTCGCTCGCGATGGCGTGCGCAAGCGCCTTGATGGTTGTCAGCGGCGTGCGCAGGTCGTGCGATACGGACATCAGGAGCGCATCCTTGAGCCGGTCCGCTTCGCGCAGGGCGTCCGCATTCTCTGCGGCAGTGGACAGCCGGACGCGCTCCGCCCCCAGCGCAGCGTAGTACGCCAGCGCCGCCAGGAGGCGGCGTGCGTCGTCATCGAACGTGATGGCCCGCTCGTGCTGCAGCGTCAGAACTCCGACGGTGCGTCCACGCGCGCGAAGGGGAAACAGAAGCACACGTGCATCGGTCACGGCCAGGACGGGTGCATCGAATGCGCGGGCATCGCTCATCGACTCACTCACGGGCGCGCTCGTGTCATCCTCGATCTCGCTGAGCCGCCACGTTCCGTCGACGCGCACCGCAGCGGGTCGCCCGTGCTCGGCGACCCACGCCACGAGGCGCGGGGTGTCCGGCAGGCCGAGCGGCCGGTCCGCGTGGTCCATCAACGTCAGCGACTCGGGCAGGTCGCCGCTCGACGCTACCAGCGTCGCGTGCGCCCCTACCGCCAGCAGGTGTATCTCACAGCGGGCGACGTCGAGAGCGAGCCGCACGACGTTGGCGATCGCCGCGAGCGCGTCCTCTGCCCGCGCAGCATTGAGCGCCTCTGCGCCCACCGCGGCCAGCTGGTCGACGTCCGCGGCGCGACGGCGTGCTTGCGCCGCCTGCTCCTGCGCCGCCGCCAGCAGCTGCGCGGCCACGGCACTGGTGACGAGGAACGCGCCGAGCACCCACAAGTCCAACGGGTCCGCTACGGCCAGCGTGTTGTACGGTGGAACGAAGAAGAAGTTGAAGCAGGCGAACGCCAGGACCGCGACAGACAGGCCAAGTACACGGCCGCCACGCGCGCTCGCTCCAAGAACCAGCAGCAGGTAGGCAAGCACGATGTGCGCCGCGCCGAGCGACGAACGCAATTGCGCCAGCAGTGCGGTGACCGTCGCCAGTGCGGGAATCCAGGTCCCCCACTGCACGAGTGTCCGGCGGGAGCGGTCAGTCGTCGCTGGCGAAGCGATAGCCAACTCCCGGCTCCGTGATCAGGTGCTGTGGACGCACCGCGTCGCTCTCGAGCTTCCGCCGGAGGCTCGCGACGTGAACGCGCAGGTGCTGCTGGGCATCACCGTGCGCATGTCCCCAGACGTCGGCGAAGAGCGCGCTGTGCGTGAGCGTCCGCCCGCGATGGAATACCAGGACGCGCAGGAGCGCCCACTCTGTCGGCGTAAGGTGCACCGTGGCACCGTCTTTCGTCACGACGCGACGCTCGAGATCGATGGTGAGCGCGCCGCTGCGAATACAGCTGGTCGGCGGTGCGCCCGCCAGGCGCGCCCGCCGCAGTTGCGCCCTCACCCGCGCCCGCAGTTCCACTGGACTGAAAGGCTTCGTCACGTAGTCGTCGGCGCCCGCGTCGAGCAGCGTGGCTTTCTCCGTATCCGAATGTCGCGCCGAGAGCACCAGCACGGGCGCCCGCGACCACGCGCGCAACTCCTGGCATATCGCCAGCCCCGACATGTCCGGCAGTCCGAGATCGAGCACGATCAGGTCCGGGCGCTGGGCCGCGGCGAGGTCGGCACCTTCACGGCCCGTCGCGGCTTCCACGACACGGAGGCCGTCCTGCTCCAGTGTATTCCGCACCACGCGGCGGATCTGCAGCTCGTCGTCGATGATGAGGACTGTCTCGGGGTGCATGGCTTGAATATTCACCCGCGGTCGGAAAGTGCGACATGCTCCGCGATCTTAACGGGATCTTTACGGCCCCTCCGCCGTTCTTGATGCGGCCTTTGTGGCTGCGACCGTAGGCTCCGTGGGTGCACACGACCATCGACGGCTCCCAGCAGAACCAATCTGCAGCGCCACCGGCTCACGGGATGGATGCGGATCCGCCGCCCGCCGGACGTCGTCTGGCCATCCTCACCCTCGGCGCGCTGGGCGTGGTATATGGTGACATCGGCACGAGCCCGCTCTATGCACTCAAGGAGTGCTTCAGCACGCTCTACGGGCTCACGCCAACGCCCGGGAATGTGTACGGCGTGCTTTCGCTGATCATCTGGGCGATCCTGTTCGTCGTCGCCGTCAAGTACATCGTCTTCATCCTGCGCGCGGATAACCAGGGACAGGGCGGAATCCTCGCACTCCTCGCCCTCGTACTCCAGCGCGAGCACCGTGCGACCGGGCGTCGCCGTCGAGCTGCGCTGGTCATGTTGGGTCTCTTCGGCGCCGCGTTGCTGTACGGCGATGGCATCATCACCCCGCCGGTGTCCGTGTTCGGGGCCATGGAAGGACTCATCGTCGCAGCGCCTGCGCTCGAGCACTACGTCGTTCCGATCACATTCGTCATCCTGTTCGTGCTGTTCCTCGCGCAACGCTTCGGGACAGCCGGGTTGGGCGCCGTCTTCGGCCCGGTCGTGCTGGTCTGGTTCGCGACCATCGGCGTGTTGGGCGCTTTCGAAGTGGTGGCGTCGCCCGACATCCTGCGCGCGTTCAACCCGTGGTACGGCGTGCAGTTCTTTCTCGAGCACGG
>JAZKCW010000021.1:30459-51041 GCA_040387895.1 Gemmatimonadota bacterium | reverse complement strand
ACGGCCGGCCGCCATGCCTCGCGCAAGAACGCCGCGAAGTGGCGCGGCCGCCCGTCGTCGACATCACCGGCCGCCAGCGGGATGCGATCCGCGGTCGAGGGCATGTCGTTGCTGACGAGGCGCACGGACACCACGCGTTCGGGAAACTGCGCCCTGAGCTGGCGCCATCCATGGGCAAGTCCCTCCCAGAGGCGGGGCGCCGTGGTCGAACCCAGCAGACGACTGAAGGGGAATGGTGCCGGATCGCGACTCCACTTCACTTGCAGGCCCTCGACGTGCCCGGTCGTGCCGACCACAAGGTCGTCCACGGAGCCGACGTCGGGGTCGGCGACTCGGACCCAGTCCAGGCGGTGTTCTCGGAGCGCACGCAGCACCAGCGCGGCGCCAATCCGGTACTGGTGGACGAGTCCGCGGGTGGCGCGGCGTTCGCCGTCGGCGGGTCGGTGAGGCCGGGGCATCAGGTGGGGTCGCTTTCGAGGAACAGCTGCCACCGTGGCGGACGGGCACGATGGACGTGAACGAGTACAGCGGGACATGCGAACGGCACTACGTCTGCGGCGCCCAATGCATGTCCTGATCGGTGAAAGCTACCCAACGCTCGGGTCGAGGCGGCGCGCCGCGCGTGGGGTTGCGCAGTCCCCGCGAGTGTGGAAACACGCCTGTGAGCAGAACGCCCAGTGCCTCGCCCGTGCGGGCATCGGTACGCGATTCGGGCGCCGCCTCCCTGGCGTACCGTCGCCATCTGCTGGACACGGCGGCACGAGTTGGAGGGGGCGACGGCCTCGCTCATCTCACCGCACCAGCGCTGAATCCACGGCGTGGTCGTCCGCATGAGCGGGAGGTGGGCGCCGTCCAAACGGTGCAGGGTGCGAAAGTCGCATCGGCAGCCACCTCGTCGTCACGCGACGTGCGGAGCGCGAGATCCAGGCCGCGCCGCCGACGCCTCGGCCATGGGCTGCTCGATCAATGGCACGTGGCCCAAGGACGCGTGCGCAGGTTGGAGCCTGTCGACCCCGCGCGATGAACTCGCGCGCACGATGCGTGGCGCGAGGTCCCGGCTAGGAGGCGGCTACTGCGCGGGGACGAAGGGCCGCTTCTCCAGCATTGCTGCCGTAACCTTCTTTCGCAGCATCGCGGCCAAGTTGTCCCCGCGTTGCAGGACGCCGACGAGCTCCTCAAGCAGCACCAGCGAGACCACACGTTGGTGCAGCGCATCTCGACACGCATCGAGCGCCCCAGCGGTGAAGGCCGTGTAACTGATGAACAAGCCCCGCATGTCGCCGCGGTTGTAGACCCGCACGAGGTGTTGTGCAACGTCCCCCGGGCCGAGCGGCGCATTCAGCCACTTCATCTCGACCAGATACATATGGTGGTCAAGCACGATGACGCCGTCGATCTGCTCAATGATCCCCTCACCGGCCTGTCCGCGGAGCGTGAAGGCATCGCGGACCGACAGGCCGTCCAAGGCGAACAGCGCGTTCAGCACTCCCTCGAGCGCCTTGCCACGACGGTGCGCGTCCGATTCGCCGAAGAGCGCGAAGAACGTCTGCTGCAGGGCCGCGCGCTGCTGCTGCCCATCGGCCAGCTCGGCAGCGGTCCGGTCGATCCCTTCGCGCCGCAGCTGCTGTTCGCGCTGCCGCTCGAGGTTCATGCGCGTGAAGGCGTCCTTGACGTTCACCACATGCTGGACCTGCGCGACCAATCCGCGGGCGATCAGCTGGTCATCCGGCCAGCACCGACTGAAGTCGCTGCATTCACACACGCGCTTTACGATCTCACGGCGAACGCGGAGCAGGGGGTCCCCACCATCGTTGACCCGCGTGAGCACCGTGCGCGCGAGCTCCGCCTTGCGGACGCCGTCGGGCGCCGTCGCCAGTTGCTCGGCAAGATCGGCAAAGAGGCGTTCGGGCGTTCCGGCGCTGCGAAAGAACAGCAGCACGTCGCGTTTGGCGCGGCTGAGGCGCGGGATCACCTCGATCAGCAGGGCCAACAACTCCGGAGGGTAGTGATACGCACTATCCTCGCTGTCGTCCTTCGGTGCGGTGCTCATCAAGGCTGGGGTTCGTGAAGTGTCGAGACGGTGATGCGAGCTGCCCGTGCGGCGGCCGCGGCCCTGACGTGGGCTTGCCGCTCCCGTGCCGGGGCGGCCACCACCGGGCGCGTGGGTCCGGTGGCCAGCAGCGACGTCTACGCGTCGATTGCGTGCGCGGGGGACGTCGTCCGCTTTCGTGGCGGCCGTAGGCGCGCGCGCATCTGCTGCCAGCGGTCGCTGACCGCCGCCCGCACCGAGACCCCGTCAATCAACGCAAGGTACTCGCGCATCTCACGGTCGCTGACGGTCCGTGGCAATTCGAGTTCCGGTAGGTATCGGTAGCGCCGGCCCCGCCGCGTCGAGACATACAGCGTGTCGAAGAGCGCCTTGGTCGGGGTGGCCAGGTTGAAGTTCGCGAGCCGGCCACCGGGAGCAAATCCGGTGACGAGGTGTGGCTGCAATCGGTGAAAGATGAAGTCCCCGACCTGCGTGTGCAGTCCGGTCCGTTGGCTACCGACCACGACGTGAATCGCACGCGGGATCTGATCGATCAGGCCGTGCAGGTTGAGGGCCGACAGCAGCGACACGTAGCCGGGCTCCGCAAGGTCGCGACCGCCGGCGAGCGCTGACGCGCCGAGCAGGAAGGGCACGACGGCGTAGGCTGAGAACTGCGGGTGTGTGGGCCGCGCCCAGATGCCCCGCACCACCGGCACGACGATGTCCTTCGCCGCGAGTGCGCGGAGTGCCCGGGCGGCCGAGTCGATGCTGACGTCGGCCGCCTCGGCGAGGTCTCGGGTGGTCAGCACGGGAGCGCGGGCCAGCGTTGCGTGCAGCAGTAGGTCAGCGATGCGGGCGGTCATGGGCCGTCATGGGCGAGCGGGGCGATGGGAGGCGCGGTACACGCAGCGGTACACGCAGCAGGAGTGCGACGAGATGGCGGGACCCGCGGACCCGGGCACTGGACCTGCGGCTCCTGCTTCGGGAAACGGTTACAGGGTGCTCGCGGGCTTTGCCTCGTCTGGATACCATGGCACCCAGGCAGGGCCAGGGAGCGCCAAGAGTTGTTGGGCGAGCTCGTGCGCGAACAGACATTGTTCATCCCACTGGTTGGGCGGGGCATACCGCGCCCGGTCAGTGGGATCGAGGAACGCCAGCACCTTGTCCTCGTAGGCCTCGTACGGGATCTCAAACGCTCGGGCGGCCGCTTTCTGCAGCACGCTGTCAGGCAGCGCCTCCCGCAACCGAGCGGCCTCAGCGGCCGACATCGCCGCGGCGTCCAAGACACCGAGATCGAACACATCGCGTGCTTGCACTTCGTTCCGCAGGGCCAACGCACCCACCTTCTGGCGAAGCGCGGCAAGTCGCCGATAATGTCGAACGATGAGGGCGCCGTGGCTCGGCCCCGGTGTATCGGCTCCCCGAGCGGACGCATCCGTTCGACGATCTCGACCGCGCCGCCGGCTTGCCGCATCGAGCGAGGGGAGCGGGAGCCGGAAGCGGTCGACCAGCCCGGCAGGGGCCGCGTCTTCATCGGCGACGTCGAGCGCGGGTCGTGGCCGGAAGGACACTTCCACCTTGGTTGGCAGGTCGACCCCACCCCCCGACACGACGCCGAACTTGAACCGGAGGGTGGTCTCGGTGTTCTTCTGGGGGGTCTCCGTGGCGCGAATGTCGGCGCCGCCCAGATCGACGAAATGTTGCCGGAGGTGTGGGTCCTTGAGACCACTCCGAATCGCGCTCCGCACGGCGTCGCGGAGACGGGGCTCCGCATCGAAGTCGATGTCCTGCGAGTAGCGTGGGCTCCCGAAGAAGAGGCGGAGGTTGACACCCCCCTTGAGCACAAGGCCGGTGGGGATGCGCTTGAGCAGGAATTCCAGCAGCAGCACATGGAACGCCTCGCGCGCTGCGACGTCAGAAAGCATGAATCAATATATATCCGAACTGACACCTACTGTCAATTCAGATGTATATTGGCCTTTGCCATATTCCTCTGCGGCCGTCGGGCCCGCTTGGCGTGAGCCCGCGTGACTCGAGTTGTGCCGGCGTACGCGAGAGCGAGGAAAAGCGACCTGTAACCGCGCCGCTAGTGCTTCGGGGCCGCGCGCCGGTAGGTTGCCGGATGCCTGCGCCGATCTTGGAGTCGCGATTGTTGTGCCCGGCCTGCGGGCACGAGGACATCCGGCAGATGCCGACCGACGCCTGTGTGTTCTTCCACGAGTGCGTTGGGTGCGAGACGCTGCTTCGGCCGATGGCGGGCCACTGCTGTGTGTTCTGCTCATACGGTTCAGTTGGTTGCCCATCGGTCCAGGAAGGGGGCGGGTGCTGTTCGCCGCGCAGCGACGTCCACGAGCTGCCCCACGTGGCGCCAACGTGCGCTTAACCATGTTCTGGAGCCCTGTGTCCCATGGCGGCCTTGCGTCCGAACACTGAGTCGACCGAGGGCACCAGCCCGCACACCCCCGACGAACCCACTGTGCCCGCGCCGCGCTGGGTCACGGTGTGTGCTGGCGTAGTGCTGGTGCTGGTGCTCGCCTTCGTCGTGATGCACCTCGCCGGCGGCGGCTTCCGCGGTCACCGCGCGTGATGCGCATCCCCACGATGCGACCCTGGCTGCGGAAAGCGGCGCTCACCGCGCACGTGACGTCGTCGCTCGGTTGGTTCGGCGCGGTCGCCGCGTTTCTCGCGCTCGCCATCGTCGGCATCCGCAGCCGCGAGCCGCTCAGCGTCCGCGCCGCGTATCTGGCGATGGACACCACGGCGTGGACCGTGATTGTCCCCTCTGCATCGCCACCCTGGTGACGGGTCTCGTGCAATCGCTCGGGACGACCTGGGGGCTGGTCCGGCACTACTGGGTGATCGCGAAGCTCGTCCTCACCGTCCCGGCGAGCGCGATCCTGCTCCTGCACATGCGTCCGATCAGCTATCTGGCCGACGTGGCATCAACGCGTGAGCTCGCAGTCGGCGACGACCGGCAGGTGCGCATCCAGCTGATCGCGAACGCCGGCGCCGCGCTCTTCGTGTTGCTCGTGACGACCGTGCTCTCGATCTACAAGCCGCGCGGCATGACGCGCTACGGCCAACGAGCGCTACGACGCGAGAGCGCCGTGCGACGTCCAACCGGGGCGAGCGAGGTTTAGGGAGCTACGGTGCGCGTGATCTGTTCGCGCACCCACGCGCGGTGCGTCAGCGGGAGGCCATGACCCGCTCCTTCACGCACGAGCACGGTCGCGGACGGCCGGAGGCGAGCGACCTCACGAATGCGACCAAGCGGCGCACTCTCGTCCTGATCGCCGTGCAGAAACGCGACCGTCACGCCGGACGACAGACGCTCGAAGTCTGCGGTGAGATCGTACTGGTAAATGACTTCCCACATCGTGGACGTCGACGAGCGCCACGTCATCTGATTCAGGTCTTCCGCCACCTCCCGCGGCACGTCGTTGCCGGCCATCATCGGTGCCGCCCACCCCAGCAAGCGACGCCCCAGCAAGCACGTGAGCGCGAACGGCACGAAGTGCGTCCACATCCAGCCATGATCGCGGCGCTCGAGAAAACGCTTCGCGTTGTCGCCGCCGGCGAAGTACGGCATGCTCACGAGTACAAGCCCCCGTACCTGCCCGGGATGGCGCGCGGCGTACGCGACGGCGAGTCGGGCGCCGAGCGAGTGGCCGACAAGCGTCACGGGTCCGCCGGCTGCGAGCGGCGCAATGACGCGCTCGAGTTCCGCGAGGTGTCGATCAACGGAGTAGGTAGCCCACGGTTTGGGCGAACGCCCGAAGCCGAGCAGGTCGACCAGTGCGAGGCGATACCGCTCACTGAGCGGAGCGACGACGAGCTCCCAGTAGCGCGTGGTCGCGCCGATGCCCGGAAGGAAGACGAGCATCGGACCGGTGTCGCCGAGGCGTCGCACGAACAGCGGACGGCCCGTATCGGCGCGGTCCGCGTCCACTACGGCCAACGCTGCGACGCCTACCACGACGGCACCCGCGCCCAGCGCCGCGCGTTTGATCCATCTGCGACGCGCGGGGTTCAGCGCAGTCATCGCGCTCGACTCACCGCCGTCCGCTGACACTGGCGCAGACACGACACGACTAGATCCGGCTCCGCAGTGCATCCGGCGTCCACTGCTGCAGCCACGCCGTCAGCACGGTCATGCTGCCGGTGATCATCAGGATGCCAATCCCGATCAGCAACACCCCCGACGCGCGCGACATCCACGCGAGCGCCCCTTTGTAGCGTTGGAAGACTGCCATGAACTTGTCGATCATGAGCGCGGCGAGCAGGAAGGGGAGTGCGAGCCCGAGCGAGTACGCGAAGAGCAACAACAGCCCGCGGTTCAGATCCGCAGAGCTGGCGGTGTAGGTGAGCACGCCGCCCAAGATCGGGCCGATGCACGGCGTCCACCCGGCCGCGAACGCCATGCCGACCAAGACCGTGCCCAAGTAACCCAGGGGCTTGTTCGCGATGTGCACCCGTCGCTCACGTGCGAAGGCCCCGATGTTGAAGACCCCGAGGAGATAGAGCCCGAGCACGATCACCAGCACGCCGCCCACGCGGCCCACCCAGTCCCGCTCCTGATGGAACAGGCGGCCCAGCACCGTCGCCGTGGCGCCCAGGGCCATGAAGACGATGGTGAAGCCCGTGACGAACAGCAGCGCATGGAGCAGGGTCGTCCGGCGTGAGCGCTGCACGTCGTCGAGGCTCATGCCCGTAATGAAGCTGACGTAGCTCGGGATGAGGGGCAGCACGCACGGTGACAGAAAGCTCAGGACGCCCGCGGTGAAGCTGAGGGTGACGCCAATCGACGCGGACTGCACTAGGAGCCCAGCGCGCGCTGTATAGCCGCGGTCAGCGAGGTATCCCCCGGCGCAATGGGGCCAGTCTTCCGCCAGCGCAGAATCCCCTCGCGGTCGATCAGGAACGTCGCGGGGACACCGACCACGAGGAACTGTGTCGACACGCGTTCGTCCGGATCGCGCCATACAGGAAACGTCATCTGGAAGTCGCGCATGAATGTGCGGATCGCATCGTCAGTCCCGTCGGTGTCCACGCTGACGCCAACCAGCTCAAGTCCTTGCGCCTGGTACTTCGCGTGGATCGCGCGCAGCTCGGGGATCTCGGTCCGGCACGGGTGACACCACGTCGCCCACACGTTGAGCAGCACGACTTTCCCGCGCTGCGCGGCGAGTGAGACAGAATCCCCATCAAGCGACACGGTGGCATAGGCCGGTGCCGGATAGCCCACCTCGACACGGCCATCGCCTCCAACGGCTCCTCTGGCAGCGGCGCCTTTGCCCGCATCCGAGGTGCAGCCAACGATGGCGAGGGTAGCCGCTGCGAGCAGCACCCCGATTCGCAACGCGCGCTGCGGACGGGTCATCGAAACTCCGCGAGTGCGGCACGGGCCACGCGCACCGCCGATGGCCGACCAGGCACCGTCCACGCGAACAGCACATTCGATCCCGTCACCGCGGCGCGAGGAAACCCGCTGGCGCGCGCGGCGGAGCTCGAGGCGATGGTCATCGGAGCGCCCACCCTGCCGTCTCGCCCGATGCGCCGAGACCGCACCGCGGCGACATCACCGCCGACCCGCTCGACCCACGTCACCAGGGCCGCACCGTCGGGCAACAGCGCCACGTCCACGCGTCCCGCCGGGCTCCCACCGTCCACCCGCACCGGGGCGCCGAACGTGGCGCCCGCGTTGTCGGAGAAGGCGACGTTGACGCGTCCGCTGTCACCGGGCGCGGTGAACCACGCGATGGCTACGCGCGCGCCGTTCGCCGCGAGTGCCGGGCCGTTGACGGGGCAGGCAGCGATCTTCCAGTTGTCGTTGTGCACCGGCTTCCCTGCGACCCACCGCGCGCCGACTCGGCGCGTGACGTAGATGTCGCGGATCTCGTCGGTCGTGCGGTTGCGATAGGCCACGATGGGTCCACTGCTCGTCATCACCGCCGCGTTCTGGCAGCAGTCGCACGTGCGCTCGTCGAGCCGGGTCTCCGGCCCACGCACACCTTTGGCGTCGAGCGTGGTGGAGACGAGCATCATCTCGTTGCCGGCATCGTGTCCACTCGATGCCGGCGTGCCATGACCGGGCTGCTTGAACTTGCGGCCGTCGAGCCACACGGCGCCGAGCGTGGCGCCCTCACTCCACATCGCCACGAACCCATGCTCCGTCTGAGAGCTGTCGCGATGCGGGACCACCGGCGCGCTCCACGTTTTGCCGGCGTCGCTCGACTGCGCGATGCGCACGCCATACGCGTACGTGCCCGTCCCATTCCGCTGCAGCCAGTGGGCCGCGAGGCGATTGCCAGCCAGCACCTCGAGCGACGGGAAGTCGGCCCAGTTCACGAAGAAGTCGCTGCGGGTGACGATGGTCTGCGGGGCGGACCATCGGGCACCGTCATGCACGGCGAAGCGCAGTGCGTAGCCGGGATTCGCCGGCTCGAGCCATGACATGTACACCCGGCCGTCGGGACCGACGGTCAGGTTGGGCTCGGCGCTGCCCGCCGCCGCGGGGCTCGCGAGGCTGTCGATCCGCGCCGGGAGCACGCGATCCGCCAATCCGGGGACCGCATTCCGGGGAGGCGCCCCTGCTGGGGAGCGGTTCCCCATGCTGACGGTCACGGCGCTGAGTGCCGCGCACACCATGAACAGACGACGCTTCATCGGAGGACTCTGGGGACAGGGAGAAGGAGCATGCGCAGTCAGCGTTTCGCGACCGAGAAGACTAGCGTGGCCCAGTGCACGTCCCAGTCGGCGCCGGAGCCTTTCGGCGCGGGCACGATCTGTAAGGTGCGAATGTTCCACAGGCCGGGTTGCGTCACGACAACCCTGGCAACGCCGTTCGCGTCAGTTTCCAACTTGACATCGCGCGCCGCAGCGCGGCGTGCCGCCATCGTGTCGCTGAGCGCCGCTGGTCCAGCCGGTACAGAGCCCGCGTGCAGATGAGCCGACCCTGCCGGTTTGCCGAGCAGCACCAGCCGCACGCGCAGGGTATCGCCGGCGCGGAGCACAGATGGATCGGAGAGTGGCACAAACTCGAGCGGGTGGTTCAGCAGGCGCTGAAAGGCCCGCGGTCCCCGACCGACTTCGATCACGGTCTTGGCATACTTGGCGTAGCGGCGGGTGAGGCTGTCGCCGTCCACGGCCGGCAGCAGCCCCTCGCGCTCATACCGCTGCCGTGCCTCCGGCGCGCCCTCAAGGTCGAGGTAGCGCCGGAAGCTCGCCGGCGACTCGCGGACGGTCCGCGGCGCGAGCTGGACCCCGATCAAATGCTGCCCGGCGCTTGGCGCGGGGTGCGCTAGGCGCAGCGAGGTGCCCACGACGGAGACGTCGCGGACCGTGAATGCCGCGTTGGCCGTGACGACGCGCGCGGCGACAATGCGATCCGGCGTGACGGCGGACAGGGTGCTCGGGAACAGGCTGGAGGTCTGACCCCGGAGGGCGATGCGCCCGCCAGGCGTAACCGCGAAGGCGTCCGGGATGAGCCAGAAATCGTGCGCCGCCAGCAGCGATGCCGAACAGGCAAGTGACGCCGCGAGAAGGGCGGCCCGGCGTACTCGGCGGAGACTGGTGCGTCGGATTGCAGGGGAATGGTTGCGTGTCACGGGGCTCATGCCCGGCGGCGGCGGGAGGACCAGTGCACGGCGCGGATAGTCCAGCCGGACGCCGTCTTCGACAGCACCATGAGTTCTGCCATCTCGGACCCGTTGGATCCGTCCGCATTGGTGGCGGGCGTGGCCGTCTTCGAGACGACGTAGGCAGCGTCGCCGACCACCCGCACCTGTACCACGCTGCGAGCCGCCTTGGAGCCTTTGCTCGCCTTCATGTCCGCCCCCAGGTGGTGGCCGAGATACTCGGCTCGGGTCTGGATCGCACCGCTTTCGAGGACAACAACGTCGGCCGCCAACAGGGCGACCGCGCGAGCGGAATCTCCCGCGGTGAGCGCGGCGTGGAACTGTTCGACCGCAGTGACGACCGCACTGGAGTCGGCGCGAGTGGCTTGGGCGGCGAGAGGACACGCCGGGAGGCACACGCCCAGCGCGACAGAGAGCGCACCAAGGCGCAGGATGGGGAGCATGCGGGTCACCGGTGGGAGGTGGCGTGACAGGAGCCTCTTTACTGGGGGTAAAGTACCGCCGGCGGCACGATGGCACGAGGGATGCCCATGCGGGAGCCCCGGCGGGCACGGCTTTGGTCTGAGGGACCCCGCTTTACAGGGCATAAAAGTCGCCGTATGCTGCAGGACCTTGCGGCACGTGCCCGCCCCCACCCTCGGTCGAAGGCCCCACCATGCGCATCACACGTCGCAAGACCTCCTCGGCACTCTACGGTCGAAGCCTTGCTGCCGCCGCCACGGCAGTTGTCACCATCGCTTCGACCGCGTTGGCGCACGACACCTGGATCATTCCCGACCTCGTCGCCTTCGCGGCGAATGCCACGATGCACTTCAACGTGCGGCAAGGTGGAACGAAGTTCCCGGCTGGGACGGCGGTGCCCGCGGAGCGCATCGTCGACGCACGAATCATCGGGGCGTCCTCCTCGGCAAAGATCACGGAGATGGGAGTACAGGGCGCCTCGCTCCAGTTGCATCACAAGCCTGCCGCCGCCGGCCAGTACCTGATCGTGATCGGGCTGGCCCCGCGCGTGTTTCGTGAGACGCCAGCCGGAGTCATTCGCTTTCTGAAGGCCGAGGGTGGGTCGCTCGAAGCCGCGCGGCTGGAGCGGGAGAATACGTTCGCCGGTCTCGACAGCGTCATCTTCACCCACGGCGGCTACGCCGCGACCATCGCCGAGATCGGCACGGGTGGACCTCGCGCCTTCGGGAAGACCGCGGGCCTACGTCTCGAGTTCGTGCCCGTGAACGATCCGTCGCGCGTACACGTCGGCGACACGCTGCACGTGAGGATGCTCGGGAACGGAAGCCCGGTGGCCGGCATCGGCATCGAGCTGGCAACGGGCCTCGATAGTGCAACGGCCGCGACGACGTCGGTCACGCGCGTCCCGTTCACCGCCGACGCGAAAGGCGTGGTGCACATTCCCTTGGACAAGGCCGGTCCCGTCATGCTGCGCTCCGCCTATGCGAGCCGGAAGGCGGGCGGCGCGGCGAGAGAGTGGGACGTTTCCCGCACGACGTTCGTGTTCAACGTCGGCACGAAGCGCTAGACACTGTACACCCAGCTGTGTCGCCTGCGGAGCAGGCACGGGGTTACCCGCCAGTTCCTGACGTCGCGTAGACGAGTGAGCGGTGTGCAGCCATGCCTGCCAGCGCGCCATCACCTGATGCGAAATTCGCATTGTGCGGTGTCCGCGCGGCGTCGCCGGCGGCGAACACCCCCGGCACTGTCGTCTCCTTGCTGGCGTCGGTGCGAAGCAGAGGGCCGAATGGACTGTCGTCAACGGCGCATCCGAGCTGCGCCGCGAGTGGACTGGCCACGGTGGTCCGCGGCACGATGAACAGCGCGTCGAGTTCCACTACTGCACCGTCTCCCAGCAGGATCCCCGTGAGCACCGGGGCGTCGCCGAGGAGGGCCACTACGGGCCGATCATCGACGCGAACGCCGCGCGCGGCAAGCGCGACCGATTGCCCGTGCTCGATGGTGACGACGCCATTCGTAAAAAGCGTAACGTCGGCGCTCCAATCGGGGAGCAGGCAGGCCTGGTGCACGCTGCGAGCGCCGGTGCCGAGGACGCCGAGGCGAGTGTCTGCAACCTCGTAGCCGTGACAGTAGGGGCAGTGGAGGACCGTCCGACCCCAGCGCTCGCGAAGGCCCGCGACGTCGGGCAGCTCGTCAATGACACCCGTGGCGAGAATGAGCCGACGCGCGCGAATCGTCGCGCCGGATGCGAGGCAAACCAGGAAGGCATCGCCGTCCGCGCTCGCATTGACAGCCTGCTCGTGGCGGAACTCAGCCGTCGAATACGCCAGCACCTGCGCACGACCCCCGTCGAGAATGTCAGCTGAGGTGCGCCCGTCCTGACCAAAGAAGCCGTGGGATGTCAGGGCAAAGCGATTGCGCGGCTGCCCGGTGTCCAGCACAAGCACGCGCCGACGCGCCCGCGCCAGCTGCATGGCAGCCGAAAGGCCGGCCCAGCTGCCGCCGACGACAATGGCGTCATAGCTGTCACGTACCGTTGGACGATCCAGAATGGTCACGTCAGCCCGCAGGTGGATCATTCGGCCGACGCGCGCGGGAACTCGTCTGTGTGTGTCGTACGATCCACCGGGCGGCCGCGCCGGTTCCGCGGCGCTCAAGGATCGCCGTGCCGCGACCGACGTTGTCCAGTGCGCGAGCGCCGATTTCGCCCTTGAGATTGTACCGGAAGATCGCCCAGGCGACGTTCCCGGACACGTGCATCTCGATGTCCACCGGGCGGTAGTGGAAGTTCTTCATCTCTTTCATTTCCGGCGCGAGATGGTGATCGCGGTAGTCGATCCAGCCGCGATTGATGCCCGCGCCTTCGACGACAGTGAGGCTGTCGCCAGCGTACAGCGTGTCCAATGCCTTCATGTCGTTGCGTTCCGCGGCAGCAAACAGGGCACGCAACGTGGCGGTGGCTCCTGCTTCGTCGCTTCGCTGAGCCGTCGCGCGGGTGCCGGCGGGGCGCTGTGCGTGCGCAACCGACGAGAGTACGGCGGAGAGCACCAGGAGAAATGTGGCAGATCGGTTCATGGGTGATGCGGCGTGAGTGGAAGGGTGCGCTGTCGCGTCACGACAGCGTGCGCGCGATGGCTTCAATGGACTTGAGCCCGGTCCCGAACCGGGCCATCGTGTCGCGGTAGCGCGCGAGGTCGCCATATGAGAGGAAGCGGACGCGGAGGTCTACGACGCGACTGAACGCCGGGCGCGCGAGCTGCGCGCGGACATCGGCCTCTCGCGAATCGGGCGCAACGAGGAACAGCTCAGCGACCGCCTGTTCCGGCGCACCAAGCGCCAGATCGAGCAACCGGACGATCCCGGAGTAGATCGACGTGGTGTGCTCGACCTCGAACGCAGCAGCGACCCGTGCGCTTGACACAGAGTCACTCGCGCGGTGCAGCCAGAGCACGTCGATGAGTCGTACGGCGTCAGCGCCCGGCGCCGTCGCAAGGGCGAGGGGCAAGCAGTCCAAGCAGCCGTCGCCCAGCCGGCCATGCAACCACGGGCGCGCGCGGTCATTGGACGCGATCCAGACGTCATAGCCGAGCGCGTGCCCGAGGTCGCGCAGCCAGGCCTGCACCTCCGTGTGTGTGCGGTCGATTTCCTGTGCGGCCGTGCGGAGTCGCCGGTCCTGCGCCGACTCTTCGCGCACCAGCGCGAGGTCAGCGGCCCATGCCACGCGCGCCGCTGCGTCGTCGGCCGGGGGAGGGGCAGGGTATCTGCCCTTGCCCACATCGAACACGAAGCCCGCGAGCGCGCCGAGATCGTTCGAGAGCAGATCGCGGTATCGGGCGTTCATGGCCAGCAGCCCCCGCCGCATCGCGAGGTAGCCTTCCCAACGGCCAAGCTTGACGTTGGCGCCGGTGAGCAGGTTGTATCCATTCACGATGGCGGTGTTGAATGGGGGTGCAATCGTGGGATGCAGGAAGTACAGGAGGTTCGCAGCCGTCGGACCGAGCCCCTTGATGCCCTGCGCGTCGAGCTGCCGAATAGCCCCCAGCAACTGCTCTTCGGTCTGACAGCACACACAGGTGTCGAGGAAGCGTCCGAACGCGCGTTGATTGTCCGGACTCTCGTAGATGTCCGGGATGCGAAGCTTGGGCTTCCACAGCCAGGCATGATCAGCGCCCTTGAACACCTGGCGCTGTTCCGCGATGGAGTGCACCACCGTCTCGAGCGAGGAACCGCGATAGGAATTGCCGAACGTGCTGGCCTCGATCTCCACGACGACTTCCTGCAGGCCACGCCGGATGGACCGGAAGTTCTTGATCCGCTCCTCCCACAAGAACCACGTGCGGTAGGTGCCGCCGTCGTCGGCGCGCCACCGCTGTAACAGGAGCCGTATGTGGTCGACCTCCGTCACGGCGGCCGCGGGCGGCCGGGCCGGCGTCGGCATGGGTAGCGCGATGTCGGGACGTGCGGCAGGCATGGGTGCTGTCGCGCTCATGACCGGGACCGGGGCGATAGTGCGTTGCACGGTGCAATCTGGCGGAGGTGGGGTAGGTTACAGGCGGCCGTGCAGGCGGGTGACACTTTACGGCCGATAAAGCGTCGCGTACGTTGTCATCACCATCCTTCTTCCGCCAGAGGTTTCTGCGTGGTCAAGTCCCGAAAGCCGTCCCCGCCGGACGCGCCCGCGCCGGCCCGCGTCCGTGGGCTAGCCGCGGCCCGTGCGTCGGAGCCGCGCCTGCAGGACACGGTGCGGCTGTCTGCCGACGGGCTCGCTAAGGTGCTCGGGGACCTCGAGGCCCGCGTGATGTCCGCCGTGTGGGCGCTTCGGGTACCATCGCCTGCTCGGGTGGTGCACGAGCGCGTGATCCGGTCGCATGCGGTCGCGCCGCTCACCGTCATCACGGTGCTCAACAAGCTGGTGGCGAAGCGCTTGCTCCGACGGAAAACGCGCGACGGCCTGTTGCACTTCGAGGCGGTCATGTCCGAAGCCGAGTTCATGGCGCATGCCTCGCGTCGCGTCGTGGAGGGGATTCTCTCGTTCGGCCCTGAGGCCGTCGCTTCGTCGCTGGTCGACGTGCTCGCGGAGCAGGATCCGCAACAGCTCGAGGATCTCGCGCGCCTCATTCGCCGGCGCCTCAAGGGCTAGTATCACCTCGCCCCGGCCCCGCGGCCTGTGGTGACTTCTTCCGTGCGACCGCCGGGGGGACCCATGCAGCACCCGGAGTATCTCGCCAGATCGACCGGCGCGAGTGAAGACCGTCATCGGCGACTGGTGCTCTTCGCGACCGGCGTGTTGATCCTGCTTGCGACCAGCCCCGTCCTCGCGCACCACATTGGGTCACGTCTGGACCAGCTCTTGGCGGGCCGGGATCATCTGTGGGTGATCTGCGTGATCGCCGTCCATCAGCTCATGGCACCGATCCACGAGATCTTTCACGGGCTGCTCGTCGCCGGGCTGGCGTACGCGGCGTGGGATCGCGGGCGGGCGTGGATCGTGGTTCGCCGGCTGCTCCACGCCGTGCACGCGGTCCGCCCCGTCCGCGGCGACCCCTTCTGGACGGCGGCCGAGGAGGCGCGCGTGCCGCCGGGATTGTTGCGCGTGGTGGACGGTCTACCGAATCCGGCATTCACCGCCGGATGGCTGCGGCCCCACATCTACGTGGCCACGCGCCTGGCCGACGAGCTCTCACCCGCGGAGCTGCGGGCGGTCGTGGCCCATGAGCACGCGCATGTTCGTCGCCGCGATCCCTTGCGCCTGTCCGTGTTGCGGTTCGTGGGCTGCGCGTTGTTCTGGCTGCCCGCCCTGCGACGCCTGGCGGCCGACGCAGCGGACGATGCGGAGATCGCGGCTGATGATACCGCGGTGCGCGGCGAGCCGTTGGTCTTGGCGTCGGCGATTCTCAAGCTGGCCGCGTGGCGCGTGCCCGGCCACGACGCCGGGGCGGGCGGACGCCTCCTGTCCAGCGGGTCGGGCGTGGTCATTGGCTTCCAGCGCGATGCGCTCCTCGACCGCCGGATTCATCGGCTGGTTGGCGAGAAGGCCGCGGTAGTGACGCACGTGACCAAGCGCTCGCTGGCCGCGGCCTTCGCGGGCCTTCTGCTGGTATGGAGCTCTGGACTTGCCGTCGCCCATCCACTACCCACACACGCCGAGGCCGGTGCGCTGCATGGCGGCCATTGCACGCAGCACCGCGGTTGGGCGGTCGAGCACCTCTTCTGTCTGGCGGGCCACAGCCGTGCCCCCGGCGCCCGTTGTCCACACGACGTCGCGCTTGGCGCGACGCCGTAGACACGACGCGGTCGCACGCTCGAGGCGTGCGCTACCGCGTCGCCTAGGCTAGCGGCTACTTCTTGGCTGCCATGTAGCTACTTCTTGGCTGCCATGTACATGAAGGTGAACGACCCTGCGCCTGCCGCGCCGTCCGCTGCGATGGCCTTCCACTGCACGGTATAGGTTCCGTTCTTTAGTGCGCCTGAGACCTTCGCAACGGCGACTCGCTCGGAATCCGGCACGGCCGCGAGTGCGCCGACCTTCACACGAGTGCTGTCGGCCGCCAGCAGCTCCACGCTCGCGGTCGCGACCGCGATCTTCCCGCTGAACGTCAGGCGGATCTCGCGCACCGGCGTCATCACATGCGCATCCTTTGCCGGACTCGAGCTGACGAGCCGGATGTGTCGAACGGCGCCCGCGTTGGTCATGGGCAACGCGAGCAAGAGGCCCGCGGCGAGCCCGGCGAGCACGCGCCGCATCCGCACGGTCGTGGGGTGAGGGGCAGGGATACTCACAACGGGCGTGCCGGATTCCGGCGTACGTGCGTGCATTGGCAGTCTCGGTAGGGCGTGGCAAGACCGTGCCGCGTGGCGGGCCTTGAGGACGTCTGATATTTTACGCGCAGTAAAGCCAATGGACGGTATCGCCAGTTGATGGCCATGTCAACGTGGTGCGCCCGGTAGCGCACCTCCGTCACTTGCGCATATTTTATGCGTAGTAAAGCGTGGCAGCCGCAGACCCATGCCGTTTGCCCGCCCGTCGTGTTTCTCGCACTCGATTCCTGGTACCTATGGACGATCTGGATCGCCCGCTCACGGATGGCATCGTCACGAACCCGGTGACACGCCGTCGTTTCTTGCATGCGGCCGGCGCCGTCGGTGCGCTCGCGGGTTTGCAGCGCCTCGCGCCCGCCTACGCGCTCGTGCCCGGCGACCGTGGCGTGCGCGCCGGCCTTGACCGCGCCGCACTGCATGGCGTGATGCCCGCCGATGCGCGTGTAGACCTCGTGATTGATCGCACGCCCTTCGGGTTCGGAGGACGGCGTGGCGTCGCGACGACGATCAACGGCTCGGTGCCCGGTCCGCTGCTCCGCTTTCGCGAAGGGGAGCGTGCCACGATTCACGTCACGAATCGACTGCGCGAAGACACGTCCATTCACTGGCACGGGCTGCTCGTGCCGAACGCCATGGATGGCGTGCCCGGCGTCAACTTCCCCGGCATCCATCCGGGACAAACGTTCGTCTACGACTTCCCGCTCAGGCAGTACGGCACGTACTGGTATCACAGCCATTCCGGCTTCCAGGAGCAGCTGGGCCACTACGGTCCGCTCATCATCGACCCATCCGAGCCCGAGCCCTTCCAGTACGACCGCGAGTATGTGGTCATGCTCTCGGACTGGTCCTTCGAGGACCCGGGCAAGATCCTCGACAACCTGAAGAAGCAGTCGGCGTACTACAACTTCCAGCGGCGCACCGTCGGCGACTTCTTCCGGGACGTCGACCGCGTGGGCCTGCGCACGACCATCGCGGACCGCTGGGCGTGGGGCAAGATGCGCATGAGCCCCATCGACATTTCCGATGTCACGGGTTCGACCTACACGTATCTGCTGAACGGCGTGACCCCGGACGCGAACTGGACTGGCCTGTTCCGGCCCGGCGAGCGCGTGCGGCTCCGCTTCATCAACGCGGGCGCGGGGTCGTACTTCGACGTGCGCATCCCCGGCCTCGAGATGACGCTCGTGCAGGCCAGCGGCCAGCACGTGCAGCCCGTCGCGTTCGACGAGTTCCGCATCGAGATCGCGCAGACGTTTGATGTGATCGTGCAGCCCACCGAGGACCGCGCGTACACGATCTTCGCGGAGTCGATGGATCGCTCGGGGTACGCACGCGGCACGCTCGCGCCACGCGCCGGCATGCGTGCGGAGATCCCGCGCCGCCGACCGCGCCCCACGCTCACCATGATGGACATGGGGATGGCGATGGGCATGGGCGGGCACGGTGGCATGTCGATGCCCGGGATGGACATGTCGGGCGCCTCGACGCCGGCGAAGCCCGGCGCTGGGACGAGTATGTCCGGGATGGACATGCCCGCGACTGCGAGCAAGCCGGCGGCACCGGCGGCATCAGGCCACGCCGGTCACGACATGAGCAGCATGCCCGGCATGACGTCCTCCGGCGGCGCCGGCGTGTTCGAGGGTCAGCTTCGCGATGGCACGATCATCCGGGCCACCGGCCTGCGAGCCCCCGGCACGATCCCCGAGCCCGTCATGCACGGTGGCAACACGCACGGCTCGGCTAGCGCCGGGACGGCCATGGAGACACGGAGCCGTCTGTCGGAGCCAGGGGCTGGACTCGGCGAAGATGGTTGGCGCGTGCTCGTCTGGACTGACGTGAAGCGGCTCACGCCGGCTGAGAACTTCGCGCCGCCCGTGCGCGAGATCGAGGTGCATCTGACCGGCAACATGGAGCGCTACATGTGGTCGATCAACGGGATCAAGTTCTCCGACGCGCCTGAGCCGATCCGGCTCAAGCATGGCGAGCGCATTCGACTGACCATGGTGAACGACACCATGATGGCGCACCCGATGCACCTGCACGGTGTGTTCATGGAGCTCGAGAACGGCCACGGCCCGGAGTGCCCGTATGTGCACACCATCAACGTCAAACCGGCGGAGCGCGTGTCGCTGCTTGCCACGCCAGTGGATCCCGGGCCGTGGGCCTTCCACTGCCACGTGATGTTCCACATGGATATGGGGATGTTCCGCGTCTTCCACGTGTCGGAGCCGGGTGGACCGATGACGACGAGCGAAGAGGCGGCCACGTGAGCGCGGCGCGGAATCGGTCGCGCACGGTGTATGCCTGCGCTGCGGCGCTCGCAGCGCTGTGGCTCTACGGCGGGCGTGCGGATGCACAGACCGTCCGGCCCTCCCACGGGATGGATCAGGACCGCGTGATCCGCACGTTCATTCTTGCCGAGCAGCTGGAGTGGCAACCCAACGCCGCCGAGCGCCCGGTGAACGTGGAGGTGTTGAGCTGGATCGGTGGCGACTACCGTCGGCTGTTTCTGCGCGCGCAAGGAGAGCAGTCAACCCTCGGAGCGGGCGGCGGCGAACTGCAGGCAGACGCCCTGTTCGGCCGACTGATCACGCCCTTCTGGTCTACGGTGGCCGGTGTACGCGTGGATTCGCGCCCCCGTGTCGCCCAGTCAGGGCGGCCGGGCGCGGAGGGACAGCCGGCATCGCTCCCGACCACCGGACGCCTGACTCGCGGCATGGTTGCGGTCGGCCTGCTCGGCCTTGCTCCTGGCTGGTTCGAGCTCGAGCCGACGCTGCTGGTGAGCAACACGGGCGACGTGTCGCTGGAGGTGGAATCCTCGTTCGATCTGCTGCTGACCCAACGGCTCATCGTGCAGCCGCGTCTCGAGCTCAACGCCGCAGTGCAGGCGGTGCGGGAGATCGGCGTTGGATCGGGGCTGAACGATGTCGAGTTCGGGGCCCGCGTGCGCTACGAGATCCGGCGGAAGTTTGCCCCCTATGTCGGGCTGTCGTGGCTCCGTCGTACGGGCGCAACCGCTGCCATGGCGCACGACGCTGGTGAGCCGAAGAGCGTTGGAACGATCACGGCCGGCCTACGCATCTGGCGATGAACGACCAGATCGCCCTTCAACTGTTCGGGCCTCGCGGCCCTGCATCATCAACGGAGGTCTTTCCGATGCGCGCGCTCTTCCTGGCTGCTGTCCTGACCCTCGGTGTGCCGAGTGGCAGCGTCCTCTACGCACAGGCTTCGGGCAGCATGCCCGCGAATCACACGGGCATGCCGATGCAGCCCCCCACGGGGACGCTGACCGCGCTGCTCACCGATCCGCTGGGGTCGCGGGCGGCATCGGGCACGGCCACAGTGACCGGCACGACAGCGCGGATAGTCTGGTCCGCTGATCAACCAGGTGCCGTGCGCCGCTGGTCCGTCCGGCGGGGCTTGTGCACGCGTGACGAAGGGCTCGTCGGCGCGGAGAGCGCCTACACGCCGATCACCGTCGACGCCTCCGGCAGCGCCAGTGGCAGCGCGAACCTCGGCGCACCACTGGCTGCGAACGGTCTGTTCCATGTGCTCGTGCAGTCGTCGCCAGCCTCCCCCGCGACCAGCGCTGCGGCGACGACACTCGTCTGTGGCACCCTGGGCAATGCAGCGACTCCTGCACGTGCGGCTGCCAACGAGCTCACAACCTCGCCGAACGGCAGCAAGCCAGCGGCGGTGGATCACTCGGCAATGGACCATTCGACGATGGATCACTCCGGCATGAAGGTGCCGGGCGCGGGTGCATTGAGCGGCGCGGCGAGCGCGTCCAGCTCCGTCATGAACATGTCGGGCATGAACATGTCGGACATGGGTGTGACTGACACGAGCCTGATGGCCATCCACATGCGCATGATGGCTGACCCGGTGATCCGCGAGCGTGTGATGACCGACCCAGTGCTGCAGCGCATGATGGCGGGGATGCGGGGGATGGCCTCGATGGACATGGACATGGCCGGGATGAGGAGTGCGCCGGCAGGAAGCGGGGCCGCCGGAAGCGCCAAGGCGGCGAGCGCCACGCCCAAGCCCGCGGCGAAGCCGGCCGCGAGAGCAGCGACGAAGCCTGCCGCCAAGCCTGCGGCGAAACCCGCAGCGAAACCCGCAGCGAAACCCGCAGC
>JAZKCW010000021.1:0-30359 GCA_040387895.1 Gemmatimonadota bacterium | reverse complement strand
CACAGCAAGATGCCCGGCATGCGCAAGCCGCCGGCATGACCTACACTCCCATGACACCCTCGGGGACACCCTCGGGCCGCAGCAGGGGCCACATGTTCTGGTGCCGTCGCGCTTCACTGTGGACGCTGGCACTCGTGCTCCTTGGCGTGGCACCCGCAACCGCGCGTGCGCACGGATCGCTGAAGAGCTCAGCGCCTGCCGCTGACGCTACGCTGACCGTCGTGCCTCGCGAGCTGCGGCTGGTGTTCACTGAGGCGCCAGCCCTGGCCTTCGGTCGTCTCGAGTTGCTCAGCGCATCCGGAACCGCAGTGGCATTGTCGCCGCTGCGGATCGCAGCTGACTCGCGGCGAGCACTCGTGGCCGACATTCTTGGCATCGTGACCGCGGGCAGCTACACGGTCGTGTGGCAGATGGCCGGGGACGACGGGCACCCCGTGCGCGGTCGATATACGTTTACCGTCGCTGCCGGCGCGCAGTCCGCAACGCCAACACAGACGTCGCCCGGCACGCCTTCGCCAACGCCCTCCGCGCAGCCAGAAACACATCACGACCCGGAGTCGATGCCGCAGGGTGCGACCTTTGGCGCGGAGTCGCCGGCGTACGTCGCCATTCGTGCGCTGCTGTACCTCGGCCTGCTCATGGCCATCGGAGCGGTAGCGTTCCAGGGGGCCGTGCTACGTCTGCTGCAGCGGCGACGTGGCGCGGGCAATCCAATGCTTGCGAGTGCGCGACACGGCGCCGCTCGACTCGGCATGCTCGGCGCGGTGCTCGTCGGCGTGGCGGCGCTGCTGCGCCTGGGCGCCCAGTCGTACGCGATGCATCCGCCCGGCGCGACGTTCGATCCGCAGCTCGTCCGCGCCATGCTGACCGAAACGGTCTGGGGACGGGGTTGGCTGCTGCAGGTCGTGGGGACACTGGTCGCTGCTGCTGGCTTCCGTGCTGCGATTCGTAGTGCCGGCGGGTGGGGCTTGGCGACCGTGGGCGTTCTCGCCTTGGCGATCACGCCCGCCCTGTCGGGGCATGCGGCGGCCACGCCGGATCAGGCGGGACTTGCGATCATTGCGGACACGCTGCACGTGATCGGTGCCGGCGGATGGCTCGGGAGCCTGCTCGCGGTGCTGGCCGCAGGCTTGCCTGCGGCGATGCGGCTCCCGGACGAGGAGCGTGACGGCGCCGTCGCTGGCCTGTTCAATGCGTTCTCGCCAACCGCACTGCTGTTTGCCGGCATCGTGGCGGCGACGGGCGTGTTCGCCGCATGGCTGCACATGACCGAGCTGTCCGCTCTGTGGCAATCAGGGTATGGCCGGACGCTTCTGGTGAAGCTGGTCATCCTGTCCGTCGTGGCGGGCACGGGCGCGTACAACTGGCTCCGCGTGAAGCCGAAACTCGGCACAGTCGCGGGCACCACACGGATGCGCGCATCAGCTCGTGTCGAGCTACTCGTCGGCATCCTCATCTTGATCGTCACGGCGGTGCTCGTCGCCACACCGACGCCGATGGACATGCAGGGCATGGATATGTCCGGGATGTAGCCGCGCCGACCCAGCGGGCGTGGACAGCGTTCAGCCGTGCGGCATGCCGGGTGCCATCGGAACACCTGGCGTGTGTGCCGGCATGCGGCCCCGCATGGTGAGGTCGCCAAAGAGGGCGGCAAGCAGAACACCAGCGGCGAGGGCGACGACCGAGAGCACGCTCACAGCGGCGACCTGCGTTCGCGTCGGCGGGGACGCCGCAGGCGAGCCGGCAGGACTGCCATTGTGGGTGCTCGTCGCGTGCGAGGCGTGTGCCGAGGAGGCGGTGGAGGGCAGACCAGGCGCGTGGAGGACCGGTGATCCGCCACGTCCCAGTGCACGCTCGGTGCCCATGCCGTGCTTGAGGCCCACGGCAACGAGCCAGACGTTGACTGGGTAGGCCGCCGCGGCACCGACGAGTGTGGCCAGGGACATTACGCCCCAGAAGTGCAGCGATCCTGGCTCCATGGCGCTCATATGGCGCGTCATGAGGACCACCATGACGGGGATCATGCCGGCCATGACGGCATTCATCGACAACCACTCCGGGATGAACGACCGACGGAGCGCTGTGATGTAGGAGCCGCCGAACATCTCGCGCATGAACAGCGCCTGGAAGATCAACAGGCCAAACGCGAACCCGAAGATGTACTCGGCGGCAACGTCGAGACCCATCGGGAGACCGAGCGCCATGGTCACAGCGGCGGCGGCGATGATGCCAGTGGCATCCCCCGCGAGGCAGTGAATCGTTGATCCAAGCGCTTGCTTCCACAGCGGCTTGACGAACTCCTCGTGCGTGCCGGCTGCCGGCTCCTTGCACGAGAGAACATAGATGGCGGCGCCGATCACGCCCGTGTAGAGCGTGACCAGCACCCAGCCCCACTTCATGACGCGCATCTCGGGATTGCGCGTGAACGCGTCCCATGCCACGTAGGCGGTGCTGACGCCCGTCAGGGCAAACCACGACACGAGGGCAATGTCGATCACGCGCATTCGGTGCGCCAGGTAAGGGTAGGCGTGGCTCAGGGGAGAGCCGGGATCACGGCCGCCCGGTTGCGCCCGGGAGGGGGTCGTCCCGACTGGCCTCCGTCTGGCGCCTTCGTTGGTCCGGTGTCCATGTCGTCTTCAAGTACGTCAGGACGGCGCGCATCTCTACCGGCGAAAGCTGGGACGCAAACGCCGGCATGCCATAGCGCGACGTGCGGGCCGTATCGCCGATGGCGACGGCTGTGCCCCGCGCGACGATCCGGAAGAGCACTCCGTCAGCGTGGTGCCACGTGTGCCCGGTGGAGTCGTGTGGCGGTGGCGGCAATCGGCCGTCCACTCCCGTGCGCTTCCAGTCAGCAGCCCCCTGCAGTGCGTTGCCGTGGCAGCTCGCGCACTGCGCTCGGTACACCTGCGCACCGAGCCTGATGACCGCAACGTCCGCGGTCGACAGGTCCTGTCGATCCGCCGCATCCGCCGGTCCGCAGGCCGCCATCCCGAGCAGCAACGCGGCTGGAAAGGCTGATCGTGCCGACGGAAGCGTGCGCGGGCCCCGTGCGCCTGCAAGTCGATAACTGTCGTCGAGACGCAATTGCACGGGCGAGGTCGCGAATGGTAAATCGGATCCCGGCGACATCAGTGCAGTATGCCCAGACGTCGCTTCGGCCCCCCCGCGCAATCGACCACTGCGCGGGGGCGGCTCCGATGCGGAGCGACCCATGGGAGCGGGCGACGCGCCTACTGCCCGGAGGCCTTGCGCTGAAACTCCTCGATCTCGCGAGTCTGGTCACGCTTCATGCGCTCTGCCATGGCCTTGATCTGGGCATCTTTCATCATCGGCATGTGTTGGTCGATCATCTGAATCGCCTGCTGGTGATGATGCACGACGTGCTGGTAGAACATGCGGTCGTACGCGGCCCCGGATTGCGCCTGCAGCTCGTCGACCATCTTCTGATTGTCGGGCATGATCTGCGGGTTGTACGGGTCCTTGTACTGCTGCTCGAGCTTGGTCACCATGGAGTCCAGCTCGGCATCCTGCTTCGCGTCGAGCTTCTCCGCGTCAGCCTTCGTGGCCGGAGAGCCCTTCTTCGCGTCTTCCATGGTCATATGCGCCATCGCAATGAGTCCCTTGTGATGATCGCTCATCATCCGCAGGAAGTCGCGGTCGGGGTCACCAGTGGCGCCGCCCATCGGCTTCATGCTCCCCATGGCGCTATGGTCCATGCCCGCCATGCCCGCCGCGGTGTCCGGCGTCGCCGCGCTGGTCGATGCGCCGGCAGCCTGCGCCGCAGCACTGTCGCCGCCGGCGGGCTGATCGGACTTTGCAGAGCACGCAGTCGTCACGGCAAGCGCGGCCACAATGGTGAGCTGTGCACCAGCCCTGATCCTGCTACGCATGAGGCGTTGAGCCGCGCCGAAATTCGTGAGAGCCTGCATTGAATCCTCGAGGAGTAGAGTGAGATACGGTCGCACCCGTCATTGGTCGGCAGCAACTGTTGAGCCTGCGCCGGCCACGGCGTGTGTCCGAAGCTTTACCTAGCATAAAACATACCGGTAGGGCCGTCGCGGGTGACCAGGGTGCCTGACGAGTCGGACAAGCCAAGACTCTCCGAGCCGTGGGATGCCGTCACCGCAGCCGGGACGCGGGTACGCTGGCACGCGTGTGCGGTCGATACGACCAAGGCGTCGTCTCGCAGGCATTTGATGCGGCATAAAGCGTGCGGCGCGTCCACCTACGATCCTGCGCCGCCATCCCAGCGCGCATATGACCTGCTGCCCTTCATCGCCGAGGACTCACCCATGCCCATCGCACGCGCGGCCCGCGCCCGCTACCTTCTTCCGCTTGCGCTCGTGCTCTCGTCCGCCTGCAGCGAGGCGCCGACCGCGCTTGACTCCAGCCGGCCGGCGCTGGCCGACGCGGCAGCGTCACGCCCCCCGTCGGCCATGGGCGGGCCGGCGCCATCCACCGCAGCAGCCCGTTACGAAGTCAAGTTCATGACGAACATGATCGACCATCACCAGATGGCGATCATGATGGCCGAGTTGTGTGTGGCAAAGGCCGTGCACGCAGAACTGCGTGCGCTGTGCACGGACATCATCGAAGCGCAGCGCGCCGAGATGGTCGAGATGCAGACCTGGCTACGCATGTGGTATGGGGTAGACTACCAGCCGCAGATGAAGCCGGGCGACATGCGCATGATGGAGAAGATGGCGGCGCTTCCCGCCGCAGCGTTCGAGGTGGAGTTCATGCAGATGATGATCAAGCATCACGCGAAGGCCGTAAAGGAAGGCGAGGATTGCCTGGACCGTGCCTACCACGCAGAGCTCATCGCACTGTGCGAGAACATCATTGCGACGCAGACGCAAGAAATTGCCATGATGCGCCGCTGGCTGTGCGCATGGTACGGCATCTGTCGGTGAGCGAGCGAACCACGCCAGGCGAGCTTCTGGTCCGGTGTTCGCGGCCACCGGGGGAAAGGCGACGGCCCCGGTGGCGCGCCGGGCGTGATGGTCCGAGCGTGTGTCAGGACGGTCGAGGTGACGGTGTCTGAATCGCTCGCCGGGAGCATCGTGTGCGTGAGCCGTCGTGTGCGTCGGACGCGCCGCGCATCAACCACCACTAGGGCAGCCGACCAATGAGTGACCCACACCCACATCACGGGCATGCCACTCCGCCCAACGGTGCTCATGACGCGCACCGTGCGCCGGCGCCACCCACCGGCCATGCTGCGGTCGATGGCACGCCGCGCCCGATGCCGTTAGGAGACGACGCCAAGGCAGTTCACGCCGCACACGCAGCCGGCGGGATGGTGGCGGCCGACCACAGCGCGCATGACAAGCATGCTGGGCATTCGGTTGAGATGTTCAAGAGCAAGTTCTGGCTGTCGCTTATCCTCACGCTCCCGACCTTGGTGTGGGGCCACATGCTGCAGCGTGCGCTGAACTACACCGCGCCGACTTTCCCGGGCGCCGCATGGATTCCTGCGCTGTTCGGCACTGCGGTGTTTGCGTACGGGGGGGTGCCCTTCCTGCGGGGCGCTCGACGCGAGATCGCGAGTCGCCTGCCAGGCATGATGACGCTGATCGCGCTGGCGATCAGCGTGGCGTTCGTGTTCAGCGCCGCGGTCGCCCTCGGCTTTCCCGGCATGCCGCTCTGGGAGGAGCTCGCGACGCTCGTGACCATCATGCTGCTCGGGCACTGGCTTGAGATGCGCTCCATCTCGCAAGCGCAGGGCGCGCTTGGTGAACTCGCGAAGCTGCTGCCGTCGACGGCGGTGCGGGTGCACGGGGCGGGCGCCGACGAACGACTCGAAGACATACCGGTCTCGGCCCTGCGCGACGGCGACGTGGTGCTCGTGCGCCCAGGCGCCAACGTGCCGGCGGACGGCGTCGTCCGAGCGGGCCGGAGCGCGGTCAACGAAGCGCTCCTCACCGGCGAGTCGGCACCCGTGGAGAAGGCCGAGGGTGCGAAGGTGATCGCCGGCGCGATGAACGGGGCTGGATCACTCCGGGTCGAGGTCACGGGCACTGGCGAGCGTACCGCCCTCGCCGGAATCATGCGGCTCGTCGCGCAGGCGCAATCATCACGGTCGCGCGCGCAGGCGCTCGCGGATCGCGCGGCCTTCTGGCTCACGTGGGTGGCGTTGGGGGCGGGCGCGATCACGTTCGCCGCCTGGCTCATCGCCGGCGCGAGTGCCGCGACCGCGGTCGAGCGGCTCGTCACGGTGCTAGTCATTGCGTGTCCACACGCGTTAGGCCTTGCCGTACCGCTGGTGCTCGCGATCTCGACGACGCTTGGGGCCCAGAATGGCCTGCTGGTGCGGGACCGACGGGGCTTGGAGGAAGCACGCAATCTCACCACGGTGGTCTTCGACAAGACAGGGACGTTGACGCGTGGCGAGCATCGTGTGGTGTCGATGCAGACCGAGGAAGGGCTGGCGGAGAACGAGGCGCTGCGTCTTGCGGCCGCGGTAGAACGCGATGCCGAGCACCCCGTGGCCCGCGCCATCGTCAAGAGTGCCGAGGAGCGTGGTCTCGCGATCCCTGCCGCGACGGCGTTCGAGGCACTCCCGGGTCGTGGGGTGCGGGCGACCGTGGAAGGCCGAGAGTTTGCCGAGGGCGGACCGAATCTCCTCGCGAGTCTTGGCGTCACGCCGAGCCCGCAGATTCGCTGGTTCGCTGAAGAGGTAGCGGCGGCGGGGCAGGGGGTGATCTACCTGATCGAGGGGGGCCGCACGCTCGCCGCGTTTGGTGTTGCTGATGCCGTGCGTCCTGAGTCAGCCGAAGCGGTGCAGCGGCTACACACCGCGGGGATCGAAGTCGTGATGATGACCGGTGATGCGCAGGCGGTGGCCGATGCGGTGGCGCGTGAGTTGGGCATCGACATCGTGCTCGCGCAGGTGCTGCCCGAGCAGAAAGCGGCACACATCGAACGCCTGCAGCGCGAGGGCAAGCGGGTGGCCATGGTGGGCGACGGGGTGAACGACGCGCCAGCATTGGTCACGGCCGACGTCGGCATCGCCATTGGCGCGGGGACGGATGTGGCGGTCGAAGCGGGCGACGTGGTGCTCGTGCGGAGCGATCCGCGCGACGTCCCACGCATCGTCCACCTCTCGCGGGCGAGTTACCGCAAGATGGTGCAAAACCTCTGGTGGGCTGCCGGCTACAACATCGTCGCCATCCCACTGGCGGCGGGAGTGCTGGCTCCCTGGGGGATCATCCTCACGCCCGCCATCGGTGCCGTGCTCATGTCCTTCAGCACGATTATCGTGGCCGTGAACGCGCAACTGCTGCGGCGGGTGCGACTCTAGCCGAGTGCGACGGCGAGGGTGCGTCGCGTGCCAGGGCTGGGCGTGTGCGGTGCATCGAGGTCGAACGCGGGCCTTTACGCAGCATAAAAGACGGCATGTTATGTGCGGGTAAGGACAGCCTGCCGACCATCCCTTCGCGTCGGTAGCCCCGCACCAGGCGGCGAACTGCTTTGTGTACTCAACGACCCGAGGATCATCATGGCGCACAATCACGGACATGCGATGCCGAGCAGCGCGATGCAGCAGTGCATCCAGGAGTGTCTCAACTGCTACGCGGTCTGCACCACCACCGCCGCGCACTGCCTCGCGCTCGGCGGCGAGCATGCAAGCCCCGAGCACCAGACGATCATGTTGGACTGCGCGAAGCTGTGCCAGACGTCCGCCGACTTTATGTTGCGCGGGTCGCACATGCACCAGCAGGTGTGCGCGGTGTGCGCGGAGGCCTGCCGCGCATGCGAGCGCGACTGTGAGCGCATGGGTAGCAACGACCCGATGATGCAGCAGTGCGCCGAAGCATGCCGCCAGTGTGCGGAGTCGTGCGAGCGCATGGCCAGCATGGCGATGTGATCCGACGCCGGCGTCGCCAAGCCACCAGAACTGTGGCGACACCAGCGGCAGCACGCGGGTACGGCATCGGCGTGTGCATTGGTGACGACTGCTGTGCACATCCTGTTCGCAACCCGTCGGCTGCTCGGCCGGCACGTTCTATCGCGGCTTGGTTGGTTGCCGGCCCGCTGCCGCGCGCTGCGAACACGTGGGCGAGTGAGGGGCGCTCGGAACTGGTCTGCACTGCCGGGCATGAGGGGAAGCCGGGCCGCGTTGCCCGCAGCCGAACACGCTGCCCAGCGGCATGGGGTCTTCGTGGAGCAAGTCCGTGACTCGCCGAACCACGACCGTGGCGCTGACGCCGGACAGGCTCGTCTTGCCGGCGGTTACGACGCCAAGCGGAGCTTCTCCTGGGCGAAGCCGTCGTGAGGAACGCTACTTCACCTCCCGTAGCTCTCTGTACTCGCCTGACGTGACGAGCGTGATGCGCACGTCGCTAGCCGAGCGATTCCGCCAAAACCAGCCGTGCATCCCGTCGAAGGCGGCGACCAGGTCTCCCTGCTCGCCGCGTGATGTGCCCTTGCCATACCCGTGGTAGAATCCCTTCGGCGGGTTGGCCGGCTCGCCATGCGTGTTGTAGTTCACGGGCGCGCTGTCGGCCCGCCACCGGTAGGTCGCCCGCTGGTCCTTCCGCATGTCCAGCTTGAGCTCAATGCTGGCGCCCGGCCGCAACCGGACCGTCATCGAGTCCTGTCGAGGGGAGGCTGCCACGCCGGCGCCGCGGACGGCGACGGTGGACGCGCTGTCATGGTCGGTCCGGGCGGGCGTGGCGGGGGCAGACGCGGCAGGAGAGCCCTGCGCGACGGCGGCCCGCTCCGCAGCAGTCGCGGCCTCAGCCTCCCGTGCCAGGGCCGTCTTGATCCTGCCCATCTCGGTCAGCCCCAGCACGCGCCCGACGCCGATGGGATCGACGCCGTACTCGGCGGGGAGGACCACGCCGACGAGCAGCACCGCGGCCACGCCAACGGCGATCAGGGTGGACCGCACCAGTATGCGCGAGGACGGTAGGCTCTCCGGGCCGTTGTTCACATGTGACATCTCGCGCTCCTATCCGACGTTGGTGATGACGAGGCCCGCGAGCTGGTAGCCCACGAGCAGAAACCCGGCCGTCATGATCGCCACGTTCGCCGTGTAGGCATGGCGCAGGAAGCCCGGGGTGCGGCGCCAGTAGCTCATGGCGATGAGGATGGCGCTGAGCGCCAGGAGCTGGCCGATCTCGACGCCGACGTTGAAGGCGATCAGGTTCGCGACGAGACCGTCCGGCGCCATCTCGAAGTCCAGCAGCTTGGTCGCCAGGCCGAACCCGTGGAACAGGCCGAAGATCATGGTCGCGGCCTTGGTGTTCGGCTGCACGCCGAACCAACGCTGGAACGCGCCGAGATTGTCGAGCGCCTTGTAGACGACGCTGAAACCGATGATCGCGTCGATCAGGTACGCATTGACGCTGATCCCGGTGAGCACGCCGAGGAGCAACGTGAGCGAGTGCCCCACCGCGAACAACGTCACGTACACGCCGATGTCCTTGAGGCGATACAGAAAGAAGATCACGCCGAGCAGGAACAGCAGATGGTCGTAGCCGGTGACCATGTGCTTCGCGCCGAGGTACATGAACGGGATGATGCGCGTGCCGAACGTCTCCTGGATGTAGCCCTTGTCGCCCGCCGTGACGCCGTGCGCGAGCGCCGTGGCGGGCGCCGACAGCAGCAGCACCGCGAGCGGAGCAAGCACGTCGAGGAAGCGAGGCGACTTCCACATGTGGTGTCGTTGCATAATCAGGCGGGAAGCGGTGTGTGTGACGGAGTCGAACGGATCACGAAGTTGTCACTGAGCTCGTCGGTCGTCGCGGCCGGCGCAGCAACGCGGTCCCCGAACAGCCAGTAGAGCGCCGGCAGGACGAGCATGTTGAGCGCGGTCGCCGAGAGCAGCCCGCCGAGGATCACGATGGCCATCGGGGTCTGCAGCTCGTTGCCGGGCTCACCGCCGCCCAGCGCCAGCGGGATGAGCGCGAGGCCGGCCGTGAGGGCGGTCATGAGGATCGGTGACAGCCGCTCCATCGAGCCCCGCACCACGGCCTCGTGAAAGGACGCGCCTTCGGAGAGCAGCTGGCGGTAGTGCGACACGAGTAGGATGCCGTTGCGGGTCGCGATGCCGAAGAGCGTCACGAACCCAACGAGCGACGCGATGCTCACCACCCGCGTTGTCAGGAACACCGCGAGCACACCGCCGATCAGCGCGAGCGGCAGGTTCGCCATCACCAGCAGGGACGTCTTGGGCGAGCGGAACTCGGCGTACAAGATCAGGAAGATCGCGGCGACAGAGAGCAGCGAGAGCAGCGCCAGTGTGCGCGTGGATTCCGCCTGCGCCTCGAACTGTCCGCCGTAGCTCACGTGATAGCCCGTCGGGAACACGACCTGGGCACCCACCACGCGCTGGATGTCGGCGACGGTGCTGCCCAGGTCCCGACCCGCGACGTTGGCTTGTACAACAATCTTCCGCTGAACGTCTTGGCGTGAGATGGTGTTCGGGCCGCGCGTCACCGTGACCGTGGCCAGCTGTGACAGGGGGACGCGCTCCCCATTCGGGGTGTCGAATGACACCGCGGAGATCGCGCCCGCGTTGGCGCGCAGCGACTCGGGGAAGCGCACGACGAGATCCACGCTCCGGCCCTCCTCGAGCACCTGCGAGACGACCTCGCCATTGAAGGCGACGTCGATGGCTCCCGCGAGCTGGCCGACGGTCATGCCGTAGCGGCCTAGCGCAGCGCGGTCGGCCCGCACATGCAGCTGCGGCACGTCGGCCTGCTGTTCGAGCTGCAGGTCGGCCACGCCCGGCACCCCCTGCATCGCGTCCCGAACGCGCGTGCCGATCACCCGCAACTGCGTGAGGTCGGGCCCAAAGATGTTGACGGCGATATTCGCGCGTGTCCCCGACAGCATGTGGTCGATGCGGTGCCCGATGGGTTGTCCGATGGTCACGTTGGTGCCCGGGATCGCGGAGAACTCCTGCCGCAGTGTCTCGAACAAGGCCTCCTTGTCGACGTTGTCCTGCAAGGTCACGTCGATCTCGGCCGCGTTCACGCCCTGCGCGTGCTCGTCGAGCTCTGCGCGCCCCTGTCGACGGTCCGTGTTCACGACCACGTCGTTGGCGAGCAGGATTTCCTCGACGCGGCGCCCGATGGCGTTCGACTCCTCGAGTGAGGTGCCCGGCACCGTCACCACGCTCACCGTGAGGGCGCCCTCGTTGAACTCCGGCAGGAACGCCGAACCCAAGAAGGGCACGGCCGCCACGGCGATCACCAACGCGAGGCCGGCCCCGGCGAGAACGGCCTTGGGGTGCGCGATGGCACGCTCAAGCACCGGCGCGTATCGCGCCTTGAGCCATCGCACCAGGCCGCTCTCGTGCTCTGTCTGCACCGCCCTGGCGTTCGGCAAGAGGTACGCGCACAGCACCGGCGTGATCGTCACCGCCACCAGCAGTGACGCGAGGATCGACACGACGTACGCGAAGCCGAGCGGGCGTAGCAGCCTTCCTTCCACGCCCCCAAGGAAGAACAACGGGAGGAAGACGACGATGATGATCAGCGTCGCCTTCACGATGCTCGCGCGGATCTCACGCGACGCATCGTACACGACCCGGATCGCCGGCAGTCGCTCGGACTCGGGCCGGTGATGGTTCTCCTTGAGGCGGCGAAACACGTTCTCGACATCGATGATCGCATCATCGACCAACGCCCCGATGGCGATGGCCATGCCGCCGAGTGACATCGTGTTCACGCTGATGCCGAAGAGCTTCATCGCGAAAATGGCCACGACAAGTGAAAGCGGGATGGCCACGAGTGAGATCGCGGTCGTCCGCAGATTCCAGAGGAACAGGAACAGCACGACCACGACGAGGATGCCGCCGTCGCGCAGCGCCTTGAGCACGTTGTCGATGGAGACCGTGATGAAGCTCGACTGCCGGAAGAGCTGCGACTCGATCTTCACGCCCGCCGGCATCGTGCGCTGCATGTCCGTCAGTTCGCGTTCGATGCGTCGCGTGAGTTCCAGTGTATTGGCACCGGGCTGCTTCTGCACCGCGAGCACGACCGCCGGCTTGGCATTCACCGATCCGTCGCCGTACTTCGGTGCCGCGCCAACCTTCACGTCGGCCACCTGCGACAGGATGACGGGGATGCCGCCCCGCACCGCGACGACGGTGTTGCCGATGTCCGCAGCGGTCTGCACGCGGCCGATGCCGCGAATGACGTACTCCTGCCCCTTGTCCATGTACACACCACCGGCGGCGTTCGCGTTCGACCCCTCGGCGGCGCGCACGACCTCGCTCAGCGTCACCCCCGTGGCCAGCATGCGTGCAGGGTCGGCGATGACCTGGTATTGCTTGACCTCTCCGCCGATGGGGATGATCTGCGCCACGCCGGGCACGGCCAGCAGGCGCCGGCGGATGGTCCAGTCGGCAATCGTGCGCAGCTCCATCACGGACACTGCGGACTGCCCGTTCGCACGAGCGCTGTCAGGAGCGGTGAGTCCGATCATCATGATCTCGCCCATCACCGACGACACGGGCGCGAGCACCGGTGCCGCGACGCCGGTCGGCAGCGCGCTGGCAACAGTCTGCAACTTCTCGGCGACGATCTGCCGCGCGCGGAAGATGTCGGTGCCCCAGTCGAACTCGACCCACACCACCGAGATGCCCTGCGCCGTCGATGAGCGCACGCGGCGCACGCCCGTCGAGCCGTTCACGGCTGTCTCGATGGGAAACGACACCAGTGCTTCGACTTCTTCAGGTGCCATACCGTGCGCCTCGGTCAGCACGGTGACCGTCGGCGCCGTGAGATCGGGGAAGACGTCGACCGGCATGCGGTACGCCGTCCACGCGCCTGCCACAAGCAGAACCGCCGCGGCCGCGAGCACGATCACACGATTGCGCAGCGACCAGGCAATGAGATGATTCAGCATGGCGTGCTCCTAGTGCTCGTGGCCATGCGCAGGCACCGCAGTCGACAGCGACGCGAGCCGCACCTGATAGGCCGCACCGGTCACGATGCGTTCGCCCGGTTTGATGCCGGACGAGATCACGCTGCGGGTGCCTTCGGTGCCCGCGACGGTGACGTCGCGCTTCTCGAACCGTTCGCCCTCGGCCTGCACGTACACGATGGACCGCCCGTCCTCATCCAGCACGGCGGCCGACGGCACGAGCACCCCCTCGGCACGCTGGCCTGTCCGCACCGCGACGCGCGCCGCCGCACCGATCTTGATGGTGCCGTCGGCGTTGGCGACCTCGTACAGCACGGGGACGGTGCGCGAGAGTGAATCGACCACGCTCCCCACCGACACCGTGCGGCGGGCCGTGTATCGGCGCGCGTTGCCTTCCACCGAGAACTCGGCACCTGACGCGCGACTCACCAGGCCTGCCTGCCCCGCGGGCACGTTGACCTCGAGCCAGACCGTCGAGGGGTCGACCACGGTGAACAATGGGGCCCCCGCCTCGACGCGTGACCCTGGTGCGATGCTGCGACGTGCGATCACTCCCGCGATGGGCGAGCGCACCGCGATCTTGCCGTTCGCCGACACTGCACCGCCACCTAGGCCAGCCAGCGCTTCACGCGCGGCCCGCAGGCGGTTCTCCGCCTCGTGGACGCGTCGCTGCGGCACCGCCTCGACGGCGAACAGACGCGTCGCGCGCGCATGCTCGTCCTCCGCTTCTCGCAGCGCCGCGCGTGCTTCCGCGAATGCGCTGCCACCCTCGCCCAGCGTCGGTGTGAGGTACGCGATCACCTGGCCCCGGGCCACGCGCTGTCCCGGCACCGGCGACGATGCGACACCACCCGCGTCGACGAGGCCGCTGATCGGCGCCGTGACTTCGGCGAATCTGCCAGCGGCAGGCGCGATCTCTCCATTCGCATCGAATGCGGCGGCGACGCTGCCCGCTTCGGCGAAGTCGGTCCGGAAGCCTGGCGTCTTCCACTGCTGCTCCTTGAGGAACGAGATGCCGTCGTCGCCACCGCCTTCCGCTTTAGGCGCCTCTGCCGCGCTCGCGTACACGCGCAGGTCGGGCACGGTGATGCTGTCGCGCGCCTGCGGGCTCTGGACGAGGATCGTGAGGTCGTACACGCCGGCGGTCTTGAACTCCGGGCTCGGGCCGTAGATGCCGGGCGACTGTGGCGCGTCCTGCACGACGACCAGAGGCGCGCCACCACCACGCGGCACGAAGCGCAGCGTGATCTTCCCGCTGCGCAGCGGCGCGAAGTCCGTGATGTCGGTGAGATGCACGGCGAACTTGTCCGGCACCCCGACGATCAGCGCCGGATGCTCCATGAACAACTCGATGGAGTCGGTCCACATCGTGATCGCACCGCCCGCGGGTTCTGGTGCGGCGTTCGAGGCGGCGCTGTCGCCAGCGGTGCCGGGCGTCTTGCCACAGGCCACCGCAGTGAGAAGCAGCAGCACCGCGCACGCCTGCTTGCGCGTACGTGCAGCGATGCGTGAGTGAAATGCGGGGGTCATCGCATAGATCTCGTGAAGAGTGAAATGCCGACGGCGCGCTCGAGCGCGGCGCGTCCGGTCATGGCATCGGCTTGGAGCGTGGCGAACGTCGACTCGGCTTCCTGGTAGGCGCGTACTGCGTCGAGCCACTCGACCAGCGTGATCTCGCCCTCGCTGTACGCGGCCTGCACGGCACGTAGCGCGACGCGCGCGTTCTCGCCGAGCTGCGGCCGGAGCAGTGCGAGCTGCGTGTCGACCGCGGCGAGGGCGGCGTATGCCTCATCGACCTCGAGCCGGACGCGCCGGCGTAGTGCATCGGCTTCGGCCTCCCGGCGCCGAGTATCCGCCGCCGCGGCCTCCATGCTGCCGCGCCGCCGGTCGAAAACGGGCAGGGGGAGTGAGAACCCGGCCACGAACCCGTGCAGACCCATCGTCGTCCCAGCGCCGTCAGGATTCACGCTCTCGCGCTTGTACCCGGCCGACAGGGTCGGCGTCGGGATGCGCTCGGCGGCCGCGAGCCGCGCCTCCGCCGTGGCGGCCGCCGCCTCCAGCGTCAGCGCGCGCAGGTCGGAGCGCACGGCCGCTGCCGAGGCCCGCAGCGAGTCGAGCGGCGGAAGCGGCGCGCTCGTACCGGCGCCTAAGGCCAGCGCCGTAGCAGGCGGTGGTGTGATCGAGTCTGGTGAGAGGCCGAGCAGTGTGGCCATCGTTATCCGGGCGACCCGGAGCGCGAGCATGGCATCGGCCCGCTGCGCTGCGTAGCGGGCGGCCTCCAGCTGCAAGCGGCGCGCAGCGTAGCCGGAGACATCCCCCGCTGCGACGCGCTGGGTCATGACTCGCCCGGCCTCGGCGAACGTAGTCGCCGCGTCGTCGGCGAGGGCCGCCCGGCGCGTGGCCGCCGCAAGGCTGGCGTAGGCCCGGGCAACGTCGTAATCCAGCAAGCGCTCGGCGCCCGCCAGCCGAGCCTCGGCGACGTCACCGCGCAGCCGGGCGGCATCGCGGCGCGCGCGACGCTGGCCACCGATCTCAAAGGGCTGCTCGAACTGCGCGATGTCCTGTGCGTTCGATTGCCCGCTTCGGGACGTCTGCTCCCGACCATACGAAAACGTCGGGTTGACGAGCGCGCTCGCTTGACGCTCCCGGGCCCGGGCGGCCGCGACGGCCTCTCGGGCGGCCCGCAGGTCAGGGCTGGTCTGGCGGGCAGCGGCCTGCGCCTCGGCCAGCGTGAGCACCGAGGGTTGGCCAAGGGAAGCGGGCGCCTGCCCTGTCCCGGTGCGGGCGGAGATGGCTAGGAGCATCAGCGCCCAAAACAGCGAGTTAACGCGAGCGGGGCTCGCGGAGAGTACCGAGCGCGTCACCACGGCTCTACGGAGCGATGGCACACGAGAGGATGCGAATGACACAGAGACCTGAAGCCGACCGAGGTGGGCCCGCCGTGCACGGTGCGCGGCGGGACGAAGCACGGCGAGCCGCCAGCGCTCCGGACGCTGCTCACGAGAGCAACGGGGCGCCGACGGTCAGATCAGGCTGTAGGTGGTGCGCGTGGCCCGCTCGGGGGGCCGCGCTCCGGTCCAGGCCGCGGCAGGAGCGCGGGCGGCCGGCTGGGCACTCGGTCGTCGACCGGCGGCCGGGGATGCAGGGCGACGGTCGGCAGGACGACCGCAGGGGCGACGTCTAGCCGGACCCCATCGCGTGGCGTAGGGGCCTTGGCAACGGCCACATGCTCGTGGTCGTGCCCGTGATCCCCGTCCTCGACCGTCGGGACCGCGAACGGCGTGGCTCCCGCATGGTCGGTCGCCCAGTGGGCGTGTACCATCGCATGCGCGACCGCGATACCTGAGCTGGAGAAACCCAGCAGGCATGCAGCGAGTGCAGCGAAGAGCATGGAAAGACCGGACCGGGGCACGCCTCTAACGTAACCCATCCGACGACGATGGCGTGACCAGCACGTACCGCTTACTTACCCTTGACATAGGGGGTGGGGGTATATATTCATATACCCCACGAGGGTATCCGCTCCGGGTCCCTGAACCTTCGTTACTGGAGTCTGCGACATGACTGGTTCCACCGCTCCCCAACTCGCGGGCGCCCACTGCGCCCCGGCCAGCGCCCCTACGACCGTGGATGCCGCCGCGGACGCGCCCGCGGCAGGCGCCTCAGAGCGTCTTGACCTGACGATTGCCGGCATGACGTGCGGTCACTGCGTCAGCGCGGTCCGCGAGGCCCTTCACGCGCTGCCGGGCGTCGAGGTTCACCACCTCCGCATTGGCCATGTGTCCCTGTCGCTCGAGCCCGGAACGGCGAGCCCCGCTGCGGTGATCGAGGCGATCCGCGAGGCAGGCTATCAGGCAGGCTTCACGACGAGCGATGCCGCGCAACCGAACGCTGGGCTGCCCCTGGCCCCGGCCGGCGGCAGCTGCTGCTCCTCGCGCTAGCTGACGCCTACATCCCACACGGAGACCTCTGCCAATGCTTACCGCACTGAATGGCATCGACTGGCTCGTGATCGCCGCCGCCGGCACCACAATCCTCTGGGTCAACTGGTACTTCTTCGCCGCGGAACGCGCACCCGTGACGGCCGCTGCGGGTGCCGCCGGCGGCCCGCAGGAAGTCACGGTCGCGGTGCACGGCGGCTACTCGCCGTCCACCATCCGCGTGAAGGCCGGCGCCCCGGTCCGCCTGCTGTTTGACCGCCAGGAGACCTCCAGTTGCTCGGAGGAGGTCGTGTTCGGCGACTTCGGTCTCCGGACGTTCCTGCCGGCACATCAGACCACAGCGGTGACCGTCACCCCGCCCAAGCCGGGCGTCTACGAATTCACCTGCGGGATGAGCATGCTGCGCGGCAAGCTCATCGCCGAGTAGTTCACCCCGCGCGAGGACACACACCATGACCACCGCGAATATCACGCACCCGCGGCCCGCTGCGCCTCCGGCATCGCCGGAGAAGGTCGTCATCCCGGTTTCGGGCATGACGTGCGCCGCCTGCCAGGGTCGCGTTCAGCGGACGTTGAGCAAAACGCCGGGCGTCGTCGACGCCTCGGTGAATTTGATGATGGGCAATGCCACGATTGCGTATGACGCGTCGGCGATCACGCCGGACGCCCTGATCGAGCGGATTCGCGCCACGGGATATGGAGCCGAACTGCCGCAGGAGAATCAAACCGCCTTTGAGGAGCAGGCCGCGCGCGATGCAGCGACCGCCGAGGAGTTTCGGGAGCTGCGCGCCAAGGCGTGGGCGAGCGGGATCGCCGGCGTGCTGGCGATGCTGCTCAGCATGCCCCTGATGGGGACCATGACTGCGGGACACCACGGGCCCGTCGCCGACCCGTTCATGCGGTGGGCGATGGAGTCGATGACGCCGACGCTGCGAAGCGCGCTGCCGTGGCTCTACGAAATCCCGGCTCCGGTGCTTTCGTGGGGGCTGCTGCTCGTGACGCTTGGCGTCATGGCATGGGCCGGCCGGCACTTCTACACGCGCGCCTGGGCCGCCTTCCGACATCACTCGGCCGACATGAACACGCTCGTCGCCGTGGGCACCGGCGCGGCGTTCGTGTACTCGGTGGTCGCCACCGTCGCGCCGGGCTTTTTCGTGCAGAATGGCGTGGCGCCCGACGTGTACTACGAGGCGGTGATCATCATCATCGCGCTCATCCTCACCGGCAATGCCTTCGAGGCGCGCGCCAAGCGGGAGACCTCGACCGCGCTCCGCGCGCTGGCGAACCTGCAGCCGAAGACGGCGCGTGTGCTGCGCGATGAGACGGAAGAGGACGTGCCGGTCGAGAGTGTGCGCGCCGACGACATGATCCTCGTGCGCCCCGGCGAGCGCGTCCCGGTGGACGGGGAGCTCACCAGCGGCGAGAGCGCGGTCGACGAGAGCATGCTGACCGGCGAGTCGCTGCCCGTCACGAAGCGGGTCGGCGACCGCGTGATCGGCGGGACGATCAACCGCGTGGGCGCGTTCCGGTACCGCGCCACCACGCTGGGCGAGACGAGTGTCCTCGCGCAGATCGTGAAGCTCATGCGCGATGCGCAGGGATCCCGCGCGCCGATCCAGCGCCTGGCGGACCGCATCAGCGCGATCTTTGTTCCGGTCGTGGTCTCCATCGCCGTCGCCACGTTCGCCGTATGGTTCGTGGCCGTGCACACGACGGGCGGCGGCGTTGGCGAAGCGGCGGTGCGCGCGTTTGCGGCGGCAGTCGCGGTGCTCATCATCGCGTGCCCGTGCGCCATGGGCCTGGCCGTCCCGACGGCCGTGATGGTCTCGTCGGGGAAGGGGGCTGAGCTCGGGGTGCTGATCAAGGGCGGCGAAGCGTTGCAGCGTGCCGGCGACATCACCACCGTGGTGCTCGACAAGACCGGCACCGTGACCGAAGGCCGGCCGGCGGTCACCGACGTCGAGGTCGTGTATAACAGCACGTTGGCGAGCGAAGAGATGCTCGCGCTGGTCGCGTCGCTCGAGACCATGAGCGAGCATCCGCTGGCCGATGCGCTGGTGCGGCATGCCCGCGACCGGGGGCTCCCGGTCGACACACCTGAGGCCTTCGAGTCGCACACGGGCCGCGGCGCCACTGGGGTGGTGCGGGGACGTGCGCTGGCCGTGGGCAATGAAGCCCTGATGCAGGACTACGCCGTCGACATTGCGCCGCTTCGCTCGGCGGGTCATCGCCTTGGTGACGAAGGCAAGACGGCGATGTATGTCGCTATCGATGGGGCGCTCGCCGGTGTCGTTGCCGTGGCGGATCCCATCCGCGGGACGTCACGCGCGGCGATCCAGCAGTTGCTGCGCCTCGGACTGGATGTCGTGATGCTGACTGGCGATAACAAGCGCACGGCCGATGCGGTGGCGCGGGAGGCCGGCATCACGCGCGTGGTCGCCGGCGTGCTGCCGGCGGGCAAGGTCGCCGAGATCGAACGCCTGCAGGCCGACGGGCGCGTGGTCGCGATGGTGGGCGACGGCGTCAACGACGCGCCGGCGCTGGCGAAAGCCGACATCGGCATCGCGATGGGCAGCGGCACCGACATCGCGGTGGAAGCCGCCGACGTGGCTCTGATGCGCGGCGATCTTGCCGGTGTCGTTGACGCAATCCGGCTCTCGCGGCGCACGATGCGCACGATGAAGCAGAACCTGTTCTGGGCGTTCGCCTACAACGTCGTCGGCATTCCCATCGCCGCCGGCCTGCTGTTCCCGATCACCGGACTGTTGTTGAGCCCTATCCTCGCCAGCGCGGCGATGGCGTTCAGCAGCGTGAGCGTGGTCATGAACAGCCTGCGGCTTCGCCGGTTCCGCGCGGCTACGTCCTAGCACCATCGCATTGCGAATGCGCAATGCGCATCGCGTACCGCATATCGCAGCATGCACCCGCGTCATTCGTTGCACCGCCACGGCATCACATTCCCTGACTCTGGAGCACGTCGATGAACCCGAAGCACAGCCACGCCGCCACCGCATACGATCAGGCCGACGACGCGTCCGGCGCGATGCTGGATGCCGCGCACGACACCTCAGCCGCCAGCTGCGGCTGCGGCGCCCATGGCGCCGCAGCCGGGGAAGGCCGGAAGGCCGTGGCCGTCGACGGCGCGGTAAAGGAGCGCAACATCAAGCGCCTTCGCCGCATCGAGGGCCAGGTGCGCGGCCTCCAGAAGATGGTGGACGAGGACCGCTACTGCGCCGACATCATGACGCAGATCTCGTCGGTGCACGAGGCGCTGCGGAGCGTGTCGCGGGAGCTCATGCGCAATCACCTGAAGCACTGTGCCAGCTCGGCCATCCAGTCGACAAATCCTGCCGACGCCGAGTCGATGTACGACGAGCTGGTCGACCTCATGTTCAAGCACAGCCGCTAACCGACCATGCGTCGGCGCGGCCACGGAGACTCTCGCATGAATGACCTGACACCGCACGTGACAATACAGGCGCGCTACGACGGCGCGCTGACGCTGGACCAGTTCGTCGCGCAGGCGACGGCGAACCACGACCTCTGGGCGACGTTCGCCAAACGCGCGGTGCCCGAGCCGGATTTGCTGGCGCGCGTCAATCGCCTGTCGGCCCGCCGGCATCTGCTGGTGCTGCTCGAGGACTGGTGCGGGGACGCCGTCAACACGATTCCCGCGTTGGCCGCCCTCGCTGCAGCGTCGGACACGGTCGACCTGCGTATCCTCACGCGTGACGCGAACCTGGACCTGATGGACGCACATCTGACGGGCGGGACGCGCTCGATTCCCGTCGTGATCGTACTCGATGAGTCGTATCACGAGCGTGGCTGGTGGGGGCCGCGGCCGGCCCCACTCCAGTCTTGGGTGCGTTCGGAAGGGCAGGTGCTCGAGAAGTCCGCACGATACCGCGAGGTCCGGCGGTGGTATGCACGGGATCGGGCCCGGACCACACTGTCCGAGATAGTGGAGCTCCTTGATGGGAGCATTGCTGCCCAGGCCGCTTAGGGCTGCGAGGGCAAGATCAGCAGGACGCAACGTCCCCGGCTTCCGAAATCCGGTGGCATGTTCCACGCTACGTAAAACGTGGTTCGCCCGGTCGACGCCTGCGCCATTTCCAACGACCAATACTCGTCCCATGATTGCCATAGATCGCTGGCCCCTGCGCATTGCGCTGGCCGCCGCCATGACCGTGTCCGCCGTGGGCCTGCCCCGTGTGGCGGCCGCCCAGACGGACTACTACAACACCGATGCGGGCCGTCCTCTGCAGATTGAAGACGCGTATGCGGTCGAGCGCCGCGCGCTCGAGATCCAGGCGGCCCCGCTCCGGCTCGAACGGAGCCGCCGGGGCGTCTACAGCTGGGGTATTGAGCCGGAGCTGGCCTTTGGTCTTTTTCGCCGCACGCAGGTCGAAGTCGGCCTGCCCATCGCGATTCTCGACGCGGGGGTAGGCGGGAAGACGGTGGGCATCACCGGGCTCGACGCGTCGGTGCTCTACAACCTCAACACCGAAACGCGCATTCCCGCACTGGCGCTTGGGGCCAGCGTGCTCGCTCCGGTGGGCGGCCTCGCCGCTGATGAGACGTATGCGAGCGTGAAGGGCATCGCCACCAAGACGTTCCGATGGGCGCGTTTCCACGTGAATGCCCAGTACACGGCGGGCGATGCCCCGGCGGCCGCGACGGGCGGCACGGATGCGGTAGGCGCCGGCGCCTCAGAGCTCTCGCGGTGGCTCGGCGGCGTCGCGGTAGACCGAACGTTTCCGCTGCGCTCCGTGCTGGTGTCGGCCGAAGTGTTCACCCGGCAGCCCCTGCACGACGATGAGCCGCTCGAGTGGAATGCGGCGGTGGGAACGCGGATGCAGCTCTCGCCGCGTGTGGCGCTGGATCTCGGTGCCGGATCGCGGCTTTCGGGGGATGACAAGGGATGGTTCGCCACCATCGGTGGCGCCTATGTGGTCGGCTTGCCATGGAGGAAGCGCTAATGTCGAACATCCGCACGGTCCGGGGCCGCATGGCTCGTCTGGCGACACGTTACGCGGTGGTCACCGCAGTGGCTTCGGCCGTCGCCGGCGCCTCGCTCGCACTCCCGGCGCCCCTCGCGGCGCAGTGGGTCACGACCTACGAGCAGTTCTACCTGCAGGCGCCGCACAACTGGACGTTCCGCAACAACTACCAGGCCGCCGACCGGCTCTTCAACGCCTTCGACTACGGCCACGCGATCCTGTACGAGAAGCTCTGGACGATGCCGAACGCGTCGCCCGCGGAGTTGGAAGTGAAGGAGTACGACTTCCTCACCAAGAAGGTGCTGGTGCGGCCGCCGCGCGTGCCGCTCGAGGAAGCGGCCATCGAGATCAAGTACGTGCAGCTCGCGCCCGAGGCGAAGCAGATGTTCGAGTGGGCGCACATCCTCCATCGGCAGCTCTATGACGTGCTGGCCGATGAGCGGCTCGATCAGGCCGCGAAGGATCGCGAGGTGCAGCGGCTGATCGACTACTACAAGACGCGCAAGGACATCGCCTTCAGCTCTCGTCCGAAGAGCATGAAGCTGATGCAGGAGCAGCCGTACTCGCTGGCGTTCCGCAAGGACTACCCGAAGTTCAACGGGTTGATCTGGGGCTATCACTGGCTGCAGGTCGGCCTCTATGAGCCCCTGATCGTGGGCAAGAACGCGGCGGAGCGGCAGGCCGGAGTCCGCGCTACCGTCGCGCGCTTCTGGCAGATGCTGCAGGACCCGCCCCGCACCCTGCCGTACCAGATGCCGATGACGCCCGCCGTCGCGCCGGCGTTCTCGGCCCGGTATCAGGAGGCGGCGATCATCTTCGACAACCTGCACAGCATGCACGACGTCATCAGCGACATCCTCGCGAATGACAGTGTGCCGCGTGATCGCAAGCGTGCCGAGATCCTCCTCGCCGCCGGGCGGTTCCGCGACGACACCTCGTACGTGATGACGCCGCAGGCATGGCTGACCATGGCGGGCCACATGGGCATCGAGAATATGGGCGGGCCGTCGGTCGGCTTCCTGCCGACACTTCCGACGCCAACGGTGACGTACGGCGCCGTGATGTCGCATGACGACCGCACCGGCGCGATGATCGGCTTCAAGTCTGGACAGGCGACCGGGGGTGATCACGCGGGTCATACTGGTGCGACGCCGACGCCTGCCGCAACGGCCGGCGCACCACCCATGGCGGGCATGAATCACGCGGGGATGAACCACGCTGCGGCCGATACATCGCGTGCGCGCTCGGACACTGCGGCGCGCCGAGACACCGCCAGCGGCGCGCACAGTGCAATGCAGCATGGGGCGGCCGCTGCGGCGCCGAGCGCGGCTGCACAGGCCATGTTGCGTGAGATGCATGACGCGATGCTGCGCGATCCGGCGATCCGGGTACGGGTGCTCGCCGATCCGGCGCTGCGCACGCACCAGCAGCACCTCGAGGCCATGGGGGCGGTGGATTCGATGCCCAAAGTCGCCCCGGCCACCGCGCCGGCCCGACGCTCGAATCGCGCGGCCCCGACGAAGACACCCGCGCGGACGCCCGCGAAGGCAGCGCCAAAGCCGGCGCCGAAGGCGGCCGATCCGCACGCGGGGCATGTGATGCCGCCGGCGAAGTCATCGGTGAAGAAGCCGCCGACGACGTAGGCGCGTCCCGTCCGGTCAAGTGATCGGCGACCCCGGGTACCAATGCGCCACAGAACGCACCCAGCCCTCCGACCGGCGCCACCCTTCAGGGGTGCCGTCGGTCGTAGTAGGGCCAAGTCAGGAGACGTGGTTAGCGAATAGGCCCAGTGAGGGTATCCCCGACACGGCATGAGGGAACTGCTGACTGGCGGTAAACGGGAACCTGAGCCAGCTTTACGCAGCGTAAACACCCCTCAACACCCGCCACCCTGTGCACGATTTGCTGCGCCGCTTTCTCGCGATTCTCGTTTGCCTGAGCGTGCAGTGGTCCACGCTCGGGAGCGCCTTCCTCGCGTGCGCAGGGAGAGGGCGGGGCGCCGAGGCAGCGGTGGTGTCGGTGGTGTCAGTGGGCGTTCAGTCGCCCGGGGTGGAAGTCCAGAGAGGCACGACATCCGTGGACAAGCCGGCGGTGACGATGGCGGGCATGGCGGGCATGGCGGGCATGGCGGGCATGCGCAGTGAGGCACAGCGTCGCGGGGATCAGGACCGGCAAGACGGCAGCACGTCTCCGTTCGTCTCACCGTGTTGCGCCTCGGAAGCGCCGCGAACCGGCAGCGGTGCTGATACACCATCCGGCGGCTGTATGCTCATGACCACGTGCCTGACGCCGATGATGCCCGCGCACGGTGCGGCGCTCAAGGTCGTCTGCGGTATGGCGGCTCCGCTGCTGCCGGAAGATGACGTAGCCCCGCCGGCGCTGAGTTCACCTCCTGACGCGCCCCCTCCCCGAGCCTGACCTCGGTCGGCCCGCGCCGATTCGCGTCGCGGCACAGCCGTGGGCTGTGCACTCGCGGGCACCACTCGGTGCCTCGCGCGCTCTCATCGAGATCATCATGCGTTTCTCAATCACGGTCCATGTGGCCGGGATCTTGGCCATGCCAGTCGGCAGAGCCGTCCTCAGCGCGAGCATACTCGCGGGGACGGCCAGCGCACAGGTCGCTCCGCCACGCGGACCGCTTGCGCCGCGCGCTCCTACTGCGGCGAGCGCGGGAGCCCAGACGGACACACTCCTGTTCCTGCATGCGCTCTACGCGGCCGTCGACCGCGCGAATCCGCGCATTCGCGCTGCCACCGAGCTCGCGCGCGGCGCGGCCGCTCGCGTGTCCGGCGCCACCAAGCCACCAGATCCCGAGCTGCAACTGGGCTTCATGAATTACAGCCTGCCGCGTCTCACGCCCGATGAGTCGCTCGGCATGCGGCAGTTGCAGCTCATGCAGATGGTACCGCTGCCCGGGAAGCTTGCGGCGGCTGGCGACGCCGCTCGCGCACGCGCGCAGGCTGCGGGTGCACGGGCCGCAGACGTCCGGTGGGACGTGCGTGCTGCAACAGCCATGGCGTTCTATGAGCGGTGGTCCGCCGGCGAGCGCATCGAGCTTGCGCGCGCCACGCGGCGGTTGCTGGAGGACGCAGCCGCCGTGGCGACCGCGAAGTACCGCGTCGGCGAGGGTCGACAGTCCGACGTGCTGCGCGCCCGCGTCGAGATCGCGCGCATGGACGAGGAGATCATTCGCATGGAAGTGATGGCCGAGTCGGCGCGAGCACGGCTTGCAGCCGCCGTGGATCTGCCAGAGTCGGCCGTTGAGGGCATACCTGTGCTGCCGGTCTTTCCCGACACGATCCCCGAGCGCTCGATGCTTGCCGCCCTCGCGCTGCGGAGCCGGTCGATGCTCGCGGCCGGCGAAGCCGACGTGCGCGCTGCGGTCGCCGATGAACGGCTCGCGCGACGTGAGCGCTGGCCAGACCTGCAAGTGGGCGTGCAGTACGGTCAGCGTGCGATGCCGATGGGCACCGACCGGATGGCCAGCCTGATGGTGGGTGCCTCGCTGCCAGTGTTTGCCGGCTCACGGCAGCGGCCGATGCGAGAGGAGGCTGCGGCCATGCGAGCGATGACGGAAGCGGAGTTACGCGTCATGCAGGCGGACACGCGTGCGCGGGTCGCCGAAGTCCACGCGGAGTTGTCGCGCGCCCGGCGACTTGGGGCGCTGTATCGCACCACGGTGTTGCCCCAGGCAGAAGCCGCTGCCGCCTCGGCACTGGCCTCGTACCGGTCGGGCGCGGTGGACTTCATGACCGTCATTGAGAACCGCATGACGGTCAACCGGTATCGCGAGGAGCTGGTGACACTCGCTGCGGCTGAGGGGCGCGCGTGGGCGGACCTCGAGATGCTGGTCAGTCAATCTTTGCTCGCACCAGTGGGGACCCGGTGATGGCAATCGACATGGATCCAAACCCAAGTGATAAGGCTGCGGCGAACGTGCAACCGGCGACAGGCACCCCGAGGCGAAGTCTCCTACAGCGCGTCGCACGCGTGGCCCTCCTGGTGCTGGTCCCGGTGCTCGCGGTGATCGCGGCATGGTGGTTCACGCGGCCGGCTTCCGCTCCATCCACTGCGGCAGGCGCGGACGGAGACGCGACGATGGTCGTCGGGACCGGGGACAGCGCCCGCTCCGTCATGCTCGACGCCGAAGGTGCGCGACGCATCGGGGTGACCTTTGCCCCCGTGACAGAAGAGCCGCTCGGGCGCGAGGTCCGCAGCGTGGGGCAGGTCATTGTCGACGAGACTCGCGTGCGGACGGTGACGCTCAAGGTCGACGGATGGGTCGAGCGCCTGTACGTGGACTTCACCGGCCAGCGCATGGCGCGCGGCGCTCCGCTCCTGACGCTCTACTCACCCATGTTGGTGACGGCGCAGGAAGAACTGCTTCTGGCTCGCCAGCTGACGCGGGACGTGACGGCGAGCAACCCCGACACGCGTGCCGGCGCCGAGGATCTGGTGCAGGCGGCGCGCCGGCGCCTGCGGTGGTGGGACGTCAGCGAAGAGGAGATTTCGCGGATCGAGCGGGCGGGCACGGCCCAACGCGCGCTCACGATCTACGCCCCGGTCGGCGGCGTCGTCCTCGAGAAGAACGTGACCGTGGGGCAGCGCATCATGGCAGGCGATCCGATCTACCGGGTTGCCGACCTCTCGAGTGTGTGGGTCGACGCCGAGGTCTATGAGCGCGATCTGGGCGCAATGCGCGTCGGGCAGCCCGTGACGGCGACGTTCGATGCACTGCCGGGCGTGTCAATGGCGGGCCGGGTTGCCTACGTGTATCCCACGCTCTCACCGGACACGCGCACGGCGCGGGTCCGTGTCTCCCTGCCAAATCCCGCATCGCGGCTCATGCCAGGCATGTACGCGACGCTCCGAATCGAAAGTGATGCGCGAGGGGCGGTACTGACGGTACCGCGCGGCGCCGTGCTCGCGACGGGCGACCGGCAGCTCGTCTTCGTGCGGCTCCCCAACGGGCAGTTGCAGCCGCGGACGGTGGAGATTGGTGCGGCGTCGGACGAGCGCGTGGCGATCATTCGGGGCGTTGCGCTTGGCGACACCGTCGTCGCGTCGGCCACTTTCCTCGTCGACGCGGAATCCAACCTCGGGTCAGCGCTGGGCGGGATGGGCAACATGCCGGGCATGGACATGACGTCCCCATCGTCGGCGCCGCGCGCCGCACCGGCGACACCAGCACCGGCGACACCAGCACCGGCGACACCAGCACCGGCTTCGACGCCACCGCGAGAGATGCGTGACATGCCCGGCATGCCTATGCCACCCGTACAGCCGCCAGCCTCGCCGCGAACGCCGCCACCAACGAAAACTTCGCCGAAGCGCGGCGGAGGCGCGCCGTGATCCGCGGCGTCATCGCGTGGTCCGTGCACAACCGGTTCATCGTCCTGCTGGTGTCCGCCGCGCTGGCGGTCGGCGGCTTTTGGGCACTGCGCACCGTGCCGCTGGAAGCGTTGCCCGATCTTTCCGACGTGCAGGTGATCGTGCAGGCCGACTTCGGCGAACAGGCGCCGCGCATCGTCGAGGATCAGGTCACGTATCCGATTGCGGCTGAGATGCTCAAGGTGCCGGGGGCACGCACGGTCCGCGGCTACTCGTTCTTTGGCGTGTCGTTCGTGTACGTGATCTTCGAGGACGGGACAGATCTGTACTGGGCGCGCACGCGCGTGCTCGAATACCTGAGCGGCTTGCGGAGCCGACTCCCGACCAACGTCTCGCCGACACTGGGCCCGGACGCGACAGGGCTCGGCTGGGTCTACCAGTATGCGCTCGAGGACACGACCGGTCGGCTCGATCTGGCCGCACTGCGCGGCGTGCAGGACTGGTATCTCCGCTACGTGCTCACCGCGGTGCCCGGCGTCGCCGAGGTGGCGAGTGTCGGCGGCTTCGAGAAGCAGTATCAGGTCGATCTCGACCCTGCGAAGCTGCTCGCGTATGGCATCCCGATCACCCGCGTCATGGCGGCAATCCAGAGCGCGAACCGCGACGTGGGCGCCATGGTGATGGAGCTGTCCGAACGCGAGTACATGGTGCGGGGGCTGGGCTACCTCTCGGGGATCAGCGACATCGAGAACGTGGTCGTAAACGTGAGCGCTTCGGGAACACCGGTGCGTGTCGCCGAGCTCGGACGCGTGACCATCGGTCCGGCGGTGCGCCGCGGCATCACGGATCTGGACGGCCGAGGTGACGCGGTCGGCGCCATCGTCGTGATGCGCTTTGGCGAGAATGCGCTCGCAACGATTCAACGTGTGAAGACCGCGCTCGCCGGGGCCCAGGCCGGGTTGCCGCCCGGCGTGGTCGTGCGGCCAGTCTACGACCGCAGCACGCTCATCGAGCAGGCGGTCGACACTGTGCGGAAGACGCTGGTGGAAGAAGCGATTATCGTCGCGCTCATCTGCCTCGTGTTCCTGCTGCATGCTCGCTCAGCGCTCGTGGCGGTCGTGACGTTGCCGATCAGCGTCTTGATCGCGTTCATCGGGCTCCGCGCGTTCGGGATTGGCGCCGACATCATGTCGCTGGGCGGCATCGCCATCGCGATTGGCGAGATGATCGACGCGGCCATCGTGATGGTGGAGAACCTGCACAAGCACTTCGAGCGTCGTGCGCCGCCGGGCGATGCCATGATCGACACGTCGGCGCTGAGCACCGAGGAGCGATGGGAGATCGTGCTGGCCTCGGCGACCGAGGTCGGGCCGTCGCTCTTCTACTCGCTACTCATCATCACGGTGTCGTTCATCCCGGTCTTCACACTCGAAGGCCAGGAGGGCCGCCTCTTCACGCCACTCGCGCTCACCAAGACGTTCGCGATGGCGGCATCGAGCCTCCTGAGCATCACACTCGTGCCGGTGCTGATGGGCCTCTTCATCCGCGGACGCATCCGCCGCGAGCAGCGGAACCCGTTGAGCCGCGCGATGATCCGCGTCTACCGCCCGGCGCTCGCCTGGGTGATGGATCGTCGGTGGCCGGTGATCAGTGGTGCGGCCGCGCTCCTCATCGTCACCTGGATTCCGTTCCAGCGCATCGGCAGCGAGTTCATGCCGCCGATGGAGGAGGGCACGATCCTCTTCATGCCGACCACGCTGCCCGGCATCAGCGTCGCGCGCGCCCGCGAACTGCTTCGCCAGCAGGACGCGATCCTGCGGTCGTTTCCGGAGGTGGCGAGTGTGTGGGGCAAGGCCGGGCGCGCGAACACCGCCACGGATCCCGCGGGGCTCGACATGGCGGAGACCACCATCGCGCTCAAGCCGGCGTCGGAGTGGCGGCCGGGCATGACGTATGATCGCCTGATCGCGGCCATGGATTCAGCGGTGCGCATGCCGGGCGTGACGAATGCGTGGACGATGCCGATCAAGGGGCGCATCGATATGCTCGCCACCGGCATCCGCACACCCGTCGGCGTGAAGCTCTACGGCCCGGATCTCGGAGAGCTCGAGCGGCTCGGCAAGGAGCTTGAGGGGCACCTCAAGATGGTACCCGGTACGCGGAGCGCGTTCGCGGAGCGTGCGGTGAGTGGCTATTACCTGGACATCGACATTGACCGGGTGGCAGCGGCGCGCCACGGCCTCAACATCGACGACATCCAGGCAGTAATCGCGACCGCCATTGGCGGCATGACGATTACGCAGACGGTCGAGGGGCGCGAGCGCTACGGCGTGCGCGTGCGCTATCCGCAGGAGCTGCGCAACACACCGGAGCGACTTGCGGCGGTGCTGGTGCCGGTGATGCACGCGACCACCGTCGGCGGTATGGGCGGTGCCCCGTCAGGCGGCGCGCAGTCCGGCAGCGCTATGACGAACACACCGGCGCCCGCCGCGGGCCGGGCAGCGCAGGTGCCGCTCGGGCAGGTGGCAACGATCCGCCAGACTGTCGGGCCGATGGTCGTGCGCACGGAGGATGCGCAGCCGACCGCGTGGGTCTATGTGGACGTCGGCGAGCGTGATGTCGGTGGCTACGTCGCGGAGGCGAAGCGCATGGTGGCGCAGGTCATGACGCTGCCGCCCGGCTACACGCTGGCGTGGAGCGGGCAGTACGAGTACATGGAGCGCGCGAAGGCGAAGATGCAGCTCGTGGTGCCGGCGACACTGGCGCTCGTCTTCCTGCTGCTCTATCTCAATTTCGGCAACGTGAGCGAAGCATTGATCGTGATGCTGTCGATCCCGTTCACGCTCGTGGGCGGCGTCTGGTTCCTCTGGGCACTCGACTACAACTGGTCAGTCGCGGTCACCATCGGTTTTCTTGCGCTCGCGGGCGTGGCCGCCGAGACGGCGGTGATCATGCTGGTGTATCTCGATCATGCATGGGAAGCGCGGCGGACGCAGACGGCAATACGTGGAACGCGCGATGTCTACGCGGCGGTGATGGAGGGCGCGGTGGAGCGGGTGCGGCCCAAGATGATGACCGTGGCGTCGACGATGATCGGCTTGCTCCCAATCCTGTGGGGTGCCGGCGCGGGCGCCAGCGTGATGAAGCGCATTGCGGCGCCGATGATCGGCGGGATGGTGTCCAGCACGGTGCTCACATTGCT
>JAZKCW010000020.1:0-24416 GCA_040387895.1 Gemmatimonadota bacterium | reverse complement strand
TGCGCTGGCGTGTGCTCAATGCCGCGAACGACATCCACCCGATGCACCTGCACGGCTTCTACTTCCGCGTCGACGCGTTCGACGGACCCAATGCAGCCGCTGACGGGCAAGGCGCACCGGGTCGCATGGTCGTGACGGAGCGGATGTCGCAGTTCTCCACCATGTCGCTCACGTGGATTCCGGAGCGCGCCGGCAACTGGATGTTTCATTGCCACTTCCAGCGCCACGTTGCACCCCACGGACCGCTCGGCGTCACCGGACCGGATGGGCAGCCCCAGCGCATCGGGGTGCAGACGCTCGCGGGGGACAGCAGTGCACACGCCAACCACGCACTCAGCGCCATGGCGGGGCTGGCAGTCGGCATCGAAGTGCGGCCGCGCAACCGGCAAGCGGATGCGCGCGCGCCGGGATCACGAGGGGTGCGTCGGCTCCGCCTCATCGCCGTGCAGGACAGCGGATTCCCGGTGACGCGCCCATCGATGCGATTCACGGTGGAAGGCGACCGGGTTCCTCGAACTGCAAGCGTCCGCCAGGGCGTGAGCCCGACGCTCGACCTGACGCGTGGCGAGCCGGTCGAGATCACCGTCGTGAACCGTCTCCGCGATCCACTCTCCGTACACTGGCACGGTATCGAGCTGGAGAGCTACTTCGACGGGGTCGCCGGCTTCTCGGGCGCCGGGGCTCGACTCTCTCCGGCGACGGCGCCGCGAGATTCGTTCGTCGCGCGCTTCACACCGCCGCGCGCGGGGACGTTTCTGTATCACTCGCACATGGACGAGACACGTCATCACCGAGCGGGGCTCGTCGGCGCCATCCTCGTGCATGAGGCATCGGCTGCGGGACGCGCGAGCGCTCCAGCGACGAGCGCTCGGGCAGCCGAGGATGTGCTGTTGCTCGTGAAGTCGGCGCGCGACGGTTCAGACAACGATGCATTCCTGCCGGCAACCGATGCTCCGCTCCTGGAGATCAACGGAAAGACGAATCCCGACACCACCGTCTGGCGCGTCGGGCAGCGATACCGGATTCGCCTCGCGTCGATGCAGGTCGGTTTCCCGAACGCGACGGTGTGGTTGACCTCGCGTCCGGACAGTTCGTTCAACAACCTGCGGGATACGCTCGTCGTGCAGTGGCTGCCGGTCGCGAAGGACGGGGCCGACTTGCCACGTGCGGCGCAGGTGCCCCGCCAGGCTCGGCAGATCGTCAGCATGGGCGAGACGTTCGATTTCGAGTACACTCCGGATCGCCGCGGTGACCTCCGCATCGAGGTGCGAGCGGCCGGGGCTCGAGGGCGACTGTTCGTGCGAATGCCGATCCGGGTGCAGTAGACCGGGATAAAGTTGATCCGGGTGCCGTAGATGATTCCGGCAGTCGCCTGCCATGGTGCGTCACGGGCAGTACCGTTCCTACATGCGCATGCTCCGCAACTCTCGCCTCCTTCGCCGTCAGCTGCTTGCCGCAGCCGTGCTGGGCTCCTGCGCACTGGCGTCGGCCTGCCGCACCGGGCGCAACTATGCCGACGCAGACGTGCCGCGGTTCGCGGCCGCGATCCCGGAGACTGGCGACTCCGATGCGCGAACACTGCCGGACTCGCTTCGCCTGGTCACCTTCAACATCAAGTACGCGATCAAGGTGGACGAGGCCATCCGTGTGCTCACCACGGACCGGGCCCTGCGCGACCCTGACCTGCTCTTCCTGCAGGAGATGGACGGCCCCGGTACCGCACGCATCGCCGCGGCGCTTGGCATGGGGTATGTCTACTATCCCGCCGCTCGCCACGTGCGCACCGGTCGCGACTTCGGAAACGCATTGCTCACACGCTGGCCCATCGTCTCGGACGAGCGCATCGTGCTGCCGCATCGGTCACATACGACACGGACGCAGCGCGCGGCCACGGGCGCGACGGTACGAATCGGGCATCGTCTCGTCCGCGTGTACTCGGTCCACCTGGGCACGCTCGCGGAGATCGGTCCCGGCGAACGACGGAACCAGCTCGAGCGGGTAGTCGCCGACGCAATGATGCACCCCTACGTGATCATCGGTGGCGACATGAACTCGGCGGGCGTGGGGCCTGTTGCGCGACAGCACGGTTTCACATGGTTGACCGCGCGGAATGCGCGCACGACCATCATTGGCCGGTGGGATCACTTCTTCACCCGCGGATTCGACGTGCAGGGCGAAACGCCGATCGGGATTTCGCGCGCGAGCCGTGCGGCAAGCGATCATAACGCCGTGTGGGCGGTGCTGCCGGTGGTGCCCTCCGTGCCGTTCCTGGGCCGCCCGCCAGCGTGAGTCGCGGAACTCCGCGCTCGCGTCGAGTGCTGAGCGCGGCAGTACGATCACTTCTCATGGACATGGCCAGATGAGCAAGCGGACGACGCCCAGCGATGAGATGGAGAGCGAAAGCGGCCTCGAGGTGCCGTCGGTCGGGCGCGCCTTGAAGCTGTTCGGCCGCGCCTTCCTGCTCAGGTGCCCGCACTGCGGCGGCGGCCCGGTGCTGCATCATTTGCTCAAGTTGCGCGTGAAGTGCGGAAATTGCGGATTGCGATTGCAGCGCGGTGAGCACGATGCATTCACCGGCTCCGTCTTCATCCTGTTCACGCTGGTCGGCCTGGCCGGATACGCGATCCTCGCCGTCACGATGATGGTAACGGAAACGACCCCATGGGATCTGTTGCAGTACGGATTGCCGGTGCTCACGCTTGTGCTGCTGGTGGTGATGTTTCCGTTCGCGAAACTCGGCTGGCTCGCGTTCGACCTGATGCTGCGTCCGGTCACGCCGGACGAGCTCGCGTGGCACCAGAGCTCCGACGTCGAATTCGAGGTCGACCGGGACAACGTCTCCCGCTAGTCGTGCGAGGACGTGCACGATGAGTGCGTCCGCACCTCGCGCGGCAGGCGCTGCGAGCGTCAGCAGGACACCTGGCATCGTGCTCGGCCTTGGCTTCGGCGGGTTCATCGATGGCATCGCGTTGCATCAGATCGCAGGCTGGCACAACATGGGATCGTCCCTGCTGCCACCCGTCACGATGGACGCGATGCGACAGAACATGACGTGGGATGGCTACTTCCACCTCGCGACCCTGCTGCTCTCGCTGGTCGGAACGTTTCTCCTGCTGCGTGACGCGCAGCGCGGGGTGCCACTCCCGACTGCAGTCGCGTTCACGGGGCAGATGCTCTTCGGCTGGGGCGTCTTCAACCTCGTCGAAGGCATGATCGACCATCACCTGCTCGACCTGCACCATGTGCGTGACCTGCCGGTGCACGTGCCGCTCTACGACTGGCTGTTCCTCGTCGCCGGAGGCGTGGGGCTGATCGTGACGGGTTGGCTCATGTCACGACAGGGCAATCACGGCGAGGTCACCCCTCGCTGACGAATCAGCGCGGCATGCGTTTGCACGCATTCGCACGTATTCGCACGTATTCGCACGCGTTCGCACGCGTTCGCGCGCTGCTACGCCGTGCGCGCCAGCAGGAACCGTCGCGATTGCCGCTCGTACGCGTGCGCCAGTGACAGCACACGTGCGTCGTCTCCCGGCAGTCCGGTGATCGACACGTTGAGTGCGGGCATTCCGTCCGCCCCGTAGCCTGCTGGCACGGACACCTCCGGAACACCGAGCCAGTTCCCGTAGCCGAGCGGTGTGCGGATGTCGGGCCACGGGTCTGCAGCGCGCGGCGCATTGAAGGGCATCGTCGGGTACACGAGCGCAGTCACGCCAGCCGCTCGCATGGATGCCGCAAGTGTGGCGACCACGTCGGCTCGCGATCGCGCGAAGGAGCGCCCTGCGGCGTCGTCCTGCATCGGACGGTCGAGCAACGCCTCACATTCCGCGTACGTCGCCGGCACCACGTCGTAGAACGACCGGAACGCGGCGTAGCCACGGCGGATCGCCCCGCGCGGATCGTTCGTGCGACCGGCGAAGTAGGCCAGCAGTGCGTTCGCCGTCGGCGCGGGCGCGTTGGCATTGACGGCAACGTCCCCTCGTGCGCGGGCCGCGGCGGCAAATGCGTCGCGTACGTTGACGCGGGTGACGGAGGGCTCGAACGGCTCCACCGTCGCTCCCGCCGCACGCAGGTCCGCGAGGGCGCGGTCCCACGCTGCCAGCGCCTCCGCGCTCATGGCACTCCGCGGTGCGTGCAGTTCCACGAGTCCGAGCCGCACACCAGCCAGTGCATCGTCGCGCAGGGCCGCGAGCGGCGCCGGTGTCCATCCGGCCGACCGGGAGAGTGGATCCGACGCGTGCGCCCCGGCGATCGCCGCAAGCAGCAGTGCGGCGTCAGCGACGGTGCGTGCAAGCGGACCATGGGTGTCGAGATACGGCCACGTCGGGATGACACCCGTGCGTGGTACGAGCCCGAACGTCGGCTTCATGCCGACGACTCCCGTGAACTGCGCGGGAATGCGGTTCGAGCCGCCGTCGTCCGTGCCGAGTGCGGCGAACGCCATGCCGGTCGCCACCGCGACAGCGGACCCCGCACTCGAGCCCCCCGGTGTGCGCGTGCCGGTCGTGTCGTAGGGGTTGAGCGTCTGTCCCGTGTGGCTGCTCGTGCCGTTGCCTCGGTACGCGAAATCGTCGGCCGCTGTCTTTCCGAGCACGATGGCGCCGGCACTTCGGAGGCGCGCCACCTCGAGCGCGTCCCGTCGCACGGTCTCCGGGAAGAGACGTGCCCACTCCGCACTGGAGGCCGTCGTCGGCAGGCCGGTCATGTCGTAGATGGACTTGGCGAACACCGGGACGCCGTCGAGCGGCCCGCGGCTTCGGCCCGCACGCAACCGTGCATCTGCCGCACGGGCATCGTCCGTCGCCGTGCCTGACAGCACGTCGATCGCGCGGAGTCGCACTCCGGCATCGCGGCAGCGTTCGAGTGCACGCCTCGTGACGTCGACCGCAGTCCATGAGCGCGCCCGGCGGCCGGCCTGGAACGCGGCGATCGATCCACCGAGTGGGTCGTCGCTCTGAAGCCACGAGGGCAGCGGCATCGTCACGAGTGCGGCAAGCGCTGCAAGTGCTTCGCGTCGGCTGGGGGACATGTGGAGAGGTGGGCTCGCGGGTGAGGCGATCAGCGGGAGGCTACTGCCCAAATAGGCAGCACAGTCCACTGCACCGGAAGTTCGATGGCTTCCAGTCTCAAATGCAAACGCGCCCGGCAGTGCCGGGCGCGTTCCCATTGAGAGCCCTGCGCTTCACGGGGAAGCGCCGCTCCTCCAGTCCGTACTGCGCTACGGCGCCCTTACTTCACCTGGCCGCGGATCTCGCCACCGGGCAACCGCACCGTGTGCAGGTTCACGTAGGCGTTTCCGCTCCGAATGCGCGCGACCAGTTCCGCCATCGTCCCGCCGAATCCGATCGCCGGGCGCGCAATGAGCTGCGCCTGCGTGATGGTGCCTTCGGCGAGCACGCCGTTCTGCGTTACGCCGCCCGCAACGAAGCCGAAGAGGAACACGACCACGGGACCGTTGACGCCCTCGGGCGCGATGTGGATGTGCGCCTGGGTCACGTTCTCGAGACCTGCCGTGATGAGCTTGTACGTGAGCGTCGTACCGTCCTCGCTCAGCGTGAATGTCGCGTTTCCACGTGCGCGCGAGTCATTCGTCGGCACTTCCTCGCGACTCGACGCCGCGGCGTGGAAGTGATCCGACGGCCGTGCCGACGCGCTCGCGGATGCCGCTTCGCCCGCGAGGGACGCGGCCTCGCTGCTGCTCCGCATTGGAACCACCATGACATCGGAACCGGTGGGCGACTGCTCGGCACATGCAGCAACGGCGAGCGCAGTCATAGAGGCGAGTGCAACGGACAGCATGCGGCGCATGGAAACTCCGGGAGAGGGGCGACAGGTGCGGGAACGGAGCGTCAACGTGACGTGCCGCGCCGCGGAGGGCAAATGCTTTACGAACAGGTACGCCCGCTGACGGCCCTTGGATCTCAATGCGGAAACCTTCGTGCGATGACCTGAGTTCTCGGACCGGAAGTTCAACGCGCTCGCGAGCTAAGTCACGATTTTCTCGTGTGGCGCCCTTCGTGCGAGAACAGGGTCGTGCTGGTGCTCCACCGCGACTGCCGCATTCAGGAGATCTCTCCATCGATCGCTCCCGCGCCTGCTCTTCCTAAGCCCCACATCTGCATGGATGTCGTCCTGGAAATTTCCGCCGTCACTCCGAGCCGTGGGCGTCGCTCCGAATAGGAGGCTCGTGGCCGGCGCGCCGTCGGGGGCCGATGCGGCGCTCGCAGGCGTCGTGCGAGGTGACGACCGCCCCGCTGTTGCCGGGCTGTTCGACCGGCATGGTGGTCTCCTGTTCGGCCTTGCGATGTCCATGCTGCGCGATCAGGAAGACGCCGAGATGGTGGTCGTTCGCACGTTCGACGACATCTGCCGGGGTGCGCCGCGCTTTCAGTCAGGGACTGACGTGCGCAACTGGCTGCTCGCGCGCGTTCGCGCCCATGCGATTTCGATGGTTCGAGCGCGACTCCGTTGACCGGCATCGCGCAGGCACTTGCCGGCGAACGTCACCCTTCAGGGAGTACCCATCATGTTGCACGACAATGCACGTCTCCGCGTCACCGTTCGGTCTGCTACACGTCACGCGCTGGGGGCGATCGGTCTGGCAGGCGCGACGATGCTCACCGGCTGCGGTGACCGGACCGCCGACAAGGCGGACTCGGTGACAGCGCAGGCCGCCGGTGACTCCGGTATCGCCACGTCTGCACCTGCCGGTGGTGCAATGTCGGCCGAGCCGCAGATGCAGGCCGTGCTCGACCAGTTGGGCTCGATGGGCGGCAAGCCGATCGAAACGCTCACTCCACAGGAAGCGCGTCAACAGCCTACGCCCGCGGCCGCGGCGACGATGGTGGCGGCAAAGGCTGGTCAGGATACAACACCGACGGCCATGGTGCCCGGTGTGACGTCGGCCGACCGCACGATTCCGGGACCCGCCGGCTCGCTGCCGGTCCGTGTGTACACGCCCGACGGGGCGGGGCCATTTCCTGTCGTCGTGTACTATCACGGCGGTGGGTGGGTGATCGCCGACAAGGGCGTGTACGACGGTGGCGCACGCGGCATCGCGAAGGCAGCGAATGCCGTGGTGGTCTCGGTGGATTACCGTCTCGCCCCTGAGCACAAATTTCCGGCGCAGCACGACGATGCGCTGGCGACGTACCGCTGGGTGGTGAAGAACGCCGCGTCACTCAAGGGCGATCCGAACAACATTGCGCTCGCCGGTGAGAGCGCGGGCGGCAACCTCGCCGTTGCCACGGCCATTGCCGCACGCGATGCCGGATTGGCAATGCCCAAGTCCATCATGTCGGTCTACCCGATCGCGCAGCCGGACACGACGACGCCGTCGTACGTGGCGCATGCGAACGCCAAGCCGTTGAATCGCGCCATGATGGGATGGTTCGCGAAGAACACGACGCGCACACCGGCTGATCTGCAGGATCCACGGATCAACCTCGTGAAGGCGAATCTCACGGGACTGCCGCCCGTCACGATCATCAACGCGACGATCGATCCGCTGTTCGACGACGGCGCAATGCTGGAGCAGGCGTTGAAGGCCGCCAGCGTCCCCGTCGAACGCCGGGTATACGAGGGCGTCGCGCACGAGTTCTTCGGCATGGGGGCCGTGGTCGACAAAGCGAAGGCGGCACAGCAGTATGCCGGCGATCGACTGAAGGCAGGGTTCGGCAAGTAGGGCGGGGCCATCGAGGAGGAACGCACCAGTTGGGAGGGCCTCCGACTGGTGCTTTTTCGCGGCTTGCGTGAACACCGGATGCACTTTATAGTACAAAGTACTTGATGCCACGCTGCTGCTGGCGGCGGGGCATTTCTCCACCGGTGAATACGGGAGTCAGCGTCATGGCGCAGAGCAATTCCGACAAACGTGGCTTGCACATAGCGATCATCATGGACGGCAACGGCCGCTGGGCACAGGCGCGGGGGATGCCGCGCACCGCCGGCCATGTGGCGGGCGTCGCCGCCGTGCGGGGCATCGTCGAATCCGCCCCCACCCAGGGCATCGGAACCCTCACGATGTACGCGTTCTCGTCCGACAACTGGAAGCGGCCAGGCGCGGAAGTGAGCGCGCTCATGCGCCTGCTCGAGCGCTACCTCCGGACGGAGGTGGACGAATGCGTCCGCAAGGGAGTGCGCATCGAGGTGATCGGACGGCGCGACCGCCTTCCCGCGCGCGTGCTGGAGGCCATCGTGCGGGCGGAGCGGGCCACGCTGTCCGGCACGCGGCTGCGGCTGCGCCTGGCCATCGACTACTCGTCCCGCGACGAGATGGTGCGGGCAGCGGCGAACGCGCCGCGCAGCCGGGCGACGTTCGCTCACCATCTGCAGCCCGCACCCGACCAGCCGGTGCAGGATGTCGACATGGTCATCCGCACCGGCGGTGAACAGCGGCTCAGCGACTTCCTGCTCTGGGAGAGCGCGTACGCGGAGCTCTATTTCACCGACGTGGCCTGGCCGGACTTCGATGCAGGCGCGCTTGCGTCGGCGCTTGCGGAATTTGGACGTCGGCAGCGTCGGTATGGCGGGCTCGGGGACGTCGCGCGCATCGCCGTCGCATCCTGAACGCGCGCTGCGCGGTCGCGCTCTGTCGCCGGCAAATCGCACGCGTGACTTCCCAGGGGGGCCGCCGTATACTGCCGCGTACGGGGACGCGCGCCGCCTTACTGGCGGTGCCTGCGGATCGTGCCGATTGATGGGAGGTCGCGGTGCCGTTGCAGGACGACGCAGACTCCGCAGCAGCGTTGTTTGCCGCGCTCGCCGAGCGCTACACCCTGCAGCGCGAGATCGGCGTGGGCGGATCGTCCACGGTCTATCTGGCCGACGACCGCAAGCACCGCCGCCCCGTCGCGATCAAGGTGCTCCATCAGGAGCTCTCCAGCGCCCTCGGAGCCGCGCGCTTCGCACATGAGGTCGAAATCGCCGCGCGGTTGCGGCACCCGCACATCCTGCCGCTGTTCGATTCGGGGGAGGCGGCCGACCAACTGTACTACGTCATGCCGTTCGTCGACGGGGAGTCGCTCCGCGCGCGACTCGACCGCGAGGGACACCTGCCCATCGACGACGCCGTGCGCCTGGCGCGCGAGATTGCCGACGCGCTTTCCTATGCGCACGCGCACGATGTCGTGCACCGGGACATCAAGCCTGACAACATCCTGCTGGAGAGCGGGCACGCAGTAGTGGCCGATTTCGGAATCGCGCGCGCACTCTCGGAGTCCGGTTCTGCGCGACTCACCGGGACCGGCATGTCGATCGGCACGCCGCAGTACATGAGTCCCGAGCAGGCGTCGGGCGAACGCGACGTGGACGGCAGGGCCGACCTGTACGCGCTCGGCTGCGTGCTCTTCGAGATGCTGGGGGGCGAGCCGCCATTCAGCGGACCGACGATGGAGAGCGTGGTGCGGCAGCACATCGTGGCCGAGCCGCGACCGATCACGGAGCTGCGCCCCGGAGTGCCGCCGGACGTGTCGGCAGCATTGACGCGTGCGATGGCCAAGAACCCTGCAGACCGTTTCACTCCGGTGAGCCGGTTCGCCGAGGCACTGGGAGGCACGCCCGTTCGGTATGTCGCACTCGCGCAGCCGGAGCCGGAGCCGACAGCGCCTACCCCACCGTGGGTGCGGCCCGCGGTGATTGCGGCCGTAACCGCTGCATTCCTGAGCGTGGCCGCGTGGGGCTATCTCCGCGGCGCGCCCATCGGGAGCACGAGCGGCAGTGCAAGCAGCAGTGCAACGGGCAGCGCAACCGGCAGCCCAGATAGCCGCGCATCGGGCGAAAAGTGACGGGTAACTGACGGCGGACCAACCCTGTATCCGTCCGTTACGTTTCGGCTGGTACCGATGGCGACACCGGTCCGGCCCACGTCAAACCCTGCACCGATCACACGCCCGACATTGTCCGAACTTCACGCCGCCGTTTCCCGCACGCCCGAGCAGGTCCTGCGCGAGGTCTTCGGATTCGACGAGTTCCGGCCCGGGCAGCGCGAAGTCATCGACGCCGTCCTCGCGGGCAAGGACTGCATCGCGCTCATGCCGACGGGCGCCGGCAAGTCGCTCACCTATCAGCTGCCCGCGCGACTGCTCGAGGGCACCGTGCTCGTCATCTCGCCCCTCATCTCGCTGATGAAGGACCAGGTGGATGCCGTCGCCGGCCTCGGGTTCTCCGTCTGCGCGATCAACTCGACGCTGTCGCTCGAGGAGCGTCGCGCGCGGATGGACGCGTTCCGCAACGGTGCGTACGAGTTGGTCTTCCTCGCGCCCGAAGCGCTCGACGGCTACCTCGGCGATTTCGTGCGCGGCTGTCCGGTCTCGCTGCTCGTCGTCGATGAAGCGCACTGCATCAGCCAGTGGGGACACGATTTCCGGCCGTCCTACCGCCGTCTGCAGGGCCTCAAGGAGCAGCTCGACGTGCCGGTGCTCGCGCTCACGGCCACGGCGACCCGGCGTGTCGCGCAGGACATCCTGCGACAGCTCGGCATGCGCAAGCCTGCCGGCTTCAAGGGGTCGTTCTTCCGGCCCAATCTCCAGATCGCGACGCGCAAGAAAGGGCAGGGCGGCAATACGCGCCAGGAGATTCTCGCACTCGTGCGCGCGCACGCCGGCGAGAGCGGGATCGTGTACTGCCAGAGCCGCAAGGGCGTGGACCAGACGGCGGAATTCCTCGCCGACCACGGCATCCGCGCATTGCCGTACCACGCCGGTCTCGAAGCCGAAGAGCGCGCGCGCAACCAGGAAGCCTTCCAGCGCGACGACGTCGACGTGATCGTCGCGACGGTCGCCTTCGGCATGGGCATCGACAAGTCGAACGTGCGATTCGTGATCCATCGCGACCTGCCGAAGGACATCGAGTCATGGTACCAGGAGATCGGCCGCGCCGGTCGTGACGGGTTGCCGAGCGACTGCGTGCTGTTCTACTCGTGGGCGGACGTGAAGCTGCACGAGCGCTTTCTCGATGGGCTGGATGACGAGGAGGTGCGCGAGCGCACGCGACGCGCGACGGTCGCGCTGTTCGATCTCGTGGAGCGCACCCGCTGCCGCCATCAGGCCCTCGTCGCGCACTTCGACGAGGTCATCGTGCCGTGCGGTACGTCGTGCGACGTGTGCACGGGGCAACGCATCGACTCGCGCATCGCGGAGCTCGTCGAGGCGCAGGTTGGCACGGCGCGTGGCCGGCGTGCGCCAGTGTCCGGGGCCGGCACCGGCAGTCGTGCAGCACGCGGTACCGACGTGGCATCGTTGAGTGACGACGAACGCGAGCTGTTCGAGCAGCTGCGCGTGGTGCGCCGTGAGCTCGCCGACGAAGCGGGGGTGCCGCCGTACATCGTGTTCGGTGACAAGGTGCTGCTGGAGATGGTGGCTCGACGGCCGCGCACCGATCGCGAGCTGCTCGGCGTGTCGGGCGTCGGCGAGGCGAAGCTCGAGCGATACGGCGCGGCGTTCCTGCGGGTGCTGCGCGAAGGCTGAGCGGAGAACGGCGCACGAGCTATCGGCGTCGCGCTTTCGGCGGGACGCCGTGCACAACGCCCGTCATGAATGACGCACGGCTAATGCATCGCTAACGCATCGCTAGTGCGTCACTAATGCATCGCCACCCAGTAGAGGCTCGAGGGTTCGAACGAACAGTCGATCCGGCGGGCGAAGACAGGCGGCGCGTCGTCGACTGCATGCTCCTTCGTGGTCGCAGCCTGCGGTGCGGCGTCGGTCGTGCCTGGATCCGGTGCGACGTTCGTATCGCTCGGGGCTGCTGCAGGAGCGTTGGTGTCGTATGGCTTGCGCATGGGAAGCGCCTCGAAGGAGATCGACCTGGTCACGGGCGATGTGACGCGGGTAGGCCGGTTCGATCGTGAGTGCTGCGTCAACGCAACGCGCAAATGTTTTGCCAGTGAGGCGACGGTCGAGTGTGGCGCGGTGTCGACGCCAACGAGCGCAACGACAGGACCGCATTTGCCTCCCGTTCAGGGCAGCTGCTGTCGGTTGCGCGGCAGCGCGGCGAGCCCGGAGTCGATCTGGTCACGCCGGAGCAGGCGCCCACGCAGCATCACGGCCTGCACGCGCCGCACATTGCCGATATCCGCAAGTGGGTTCGCGTCGAGCAGCACGAGGTCCGCTCGCCGACCCCCGGCGACGGTGCCCGACTCACGCTCTTCTCCCAGATAGCGCGCAGCGTCGACGGTCGCCATGCGCAGCACCCGCGCCGGGCTGAGCCCCGCTCGTACGAGCAGCTCGAGTTCATCCGCGAACGCGTACCCGGCCAGCCAGGAGTCCGTCCCCACGAGCAATCCGGCGCCCGCGCCGTCGAGCGCCCGGAGCAGGCGGAACTGCGCTGCCAATCCGCGCTGCGTTCCGGCGTAGTCGGCGTCCGTGAACTCCCGCAGGTACCCCGTCGTGGCGCGATCCTTCGGCAACCCCTGCAGGCTCAGCATCTGTACTTCGGGACGTGCGAGCAGCCGCTTGTGCGCGGCGTCAGGGGACAGTTCATGCACGGTGAACGCGAACGTCGGGACGTTCCACACGCCCGCGGCCACCGTGCGTGCAACCAAGGGAGCCATCCGCGCATCGTCGATGCGATTCCACGCAACGCTCCGTTCGCGGAACGATGCGCTCAGTGCAGGCGCCGACGACGGCATCAGTGCCTGGATGTAACCGCGAAAATGTTCGATCGAGCCTTGTCGCGCCGCGAGTGCACCGTCGATGCCGACGCTGGCCGGCACGTGTCCCGCGACAGGCAGGCCGAGTTCGCGCGCGACGCGCACGACGGAGTCGTAGACCGGCCGGGCCAGTTCGTTGTACACCTTCACGAAGTCGTAGCCCGCACGCTGCTGCCGCAGCAGTTCGCGGCGCACCGCTGCCGGCGAGTCGAGCAGCACGTTGTCCGGGTGTGAGAGCGGTGCCGCCTCGACGACCGGCCCGGCGGTGATGATGCGCGGCCCGATGATGCGACCCGATGACACACCGGCGCGCATCGCGAGGTGCGTGCTGTCGCCGGCCATGTTGCGCACCGTCGTGATGCCGTTCGCGACGTAGGTGAACAAGTCGCCCACGGTGTACAGGTGCACGTGCATGTCCGCGAACCCCGGCACGAGGAACCGCCCGGTGCCGTCCACCACGTCGGCGCCCGCGGGAACCGTGACGTCCCGGTCGAGTCCGACCGCGGCGATCCGGTCGGACTGCACGAGTACCGTCTGGTCGGCCAGCAGCTGTCCGCGTTCCACGTCGACGACAGTGACGTGCGTGAATGCGACGGTCGTGGCTCCCGTTGTGGCTTCGGCTGCGGCTCCCTGCGTTGCGGGTGTGTCGCCGCTCGACTGCGCGCGATCGCACGAGAGGAGCAGGAGGGTGCCGGGAATGAACACCGTCGCGATACGGCGCAGTCGCGTGCTGCGCATGTCGGAAGAGATGGGCCGTTGCAAGCGTTGCCTCAATCGCAGGGATGTCCGGGTAATCGTCCCGGGGCGGTCGCACCCACTTTGTACGACCAAGTACTTGACGGCAAAGCGAGCAGCAGTCAGCTTGCCTTCCGGCCTCGTACGCCTGCCCCCGACGATCCTACTGCCCGAGCCCACCCGATGTCGATGACCTCCCGCTCCATCCGATCCCGCTCGTGACCGCAGCCAGCACGGCCGCCCCCGGCGCGACACTCGCGATCCGGAACGTGTCCAAGCGCTATCCCAACGGCGTGCAGGCCCTCACGAACGTATCGCTCACGATCCCGCCGGGCATGTATGGGCTGCTGGGCCCCAACGGTGCGGGCAAGAGCACCCTGATGCGCATCCTGGCCACCCTGCAGGAGCCCGACAGCGGCACGGTGAGCCTGGGCGATCTCGACATCGTCCGCCAGAAGGACGACGTCCGGCGCACACTCGGCTACCTGCCGCAGGAGTTCGGCGTCTACCCGAAGTCGAACGCGGCAGACCTGCTCGATCACTTCGCGCTCCTCAAGGGCATCGGCGCGCGCGGCGATCGCAAGAGTGTGGTCGAGGCGCTGCTACGTCAGGTGAATCTCTGGGAGGTACGCAAGCAGAAGCTGGGCGGCTACTCGGGCGGCATGCGCCAGCGTTTTGGTGTCGCGGTCGCGCTGCTGGGCAACCCGAAGCTGATGATCGTCGACGAGCCGACGGCCGGCCTCGACCCGGCCGAACGCGTGCGCTTCCTCAACCTGCTGTCGGAGCTGGGCGAGAACAGCGTCGTGCTGCTGTCGACGCACATCGTCGAGGACGTGAGCGAGCTGTGTACCCGCATGGCGATCATCGATCGCGGCGAGATCCTGCTCGAGGCGGAGCCATTGCGCGCGGTCGCGGAGCTCCGGGGCCGCATCTGGCGCCAGGTCGTGTCCAAGGATGCGCTTCCGGCCCTCGAGCGAGAGCATCGGGTGATCTCGACCAAGCTGCTTGCGGGCCGCACGGTCGCGCGCGTGCACGGCGACACCTCGCCAGGCCCGGCGTTCGAGGCCGCCGAACCGGATCTCGAGGATGTGTATTTCAGCACGATGACGGGCCACATCGGCCGGCGCTCCGAGGCGCAGGAGCCGGCGGTCGCACGATGAAGTTCTGGGGCATCTTCCGCTTCGAGCTCGCGTACCAGCTGCGTCGGCCGTGGCCGTGGCTCTTCTTCGCCGTGCTGCTCGTGCTGTCGTTCCTGATGTCGCGCGACGCATCGCTCGCCGAGGCGCTGTTCGAGGAGTTCCTGGTCAACTCGCCCTTCGCGGTCGCGAAGACGACGGTGTTCGGCAGCCTGATCTGGCTGCTGATCGCAGCGCCGGTCGCGGGTGAAGCCGCCGCGCGCGACGTGGCGACGCGCATGTATCCGCTGGTATACACGGCATCCGTGCGTGAGTCAGAGTTCCTCGGAGGAAGATTCCTCGCGGCGCTCGTGATCAACGCGTTCCTGCTGCTCGCGGTGCAGGCCGGAATTCTGCTCGGCGTCTATCTCTCCGGCGCCGATCCGTCGCTCGTCGGTCCGTTCCGGCCGGCGGCGTATCTCACGTCGTACGCGTTCATCTCGCTGCCGAACGCGTTCGTCGCCACGGCGGTGCAGTTCGCGCTCGCGGCACGGACCGGCCGCACGATGGCCGGATACGTCGGCAGCTTCCTGCTGTTCTTCATGGGGTTCTTCATCGCCGGCGCGCTGCTGTTCGGGCGTGCGCTCGGGACGCTGCTGGATCCCATCGGTGTGCGATTCATCGTCGAGGATCTCGCATACCTCTGGACGACTGTCGAGAAGAACGTGCGTCTCGTCGGCCTCGAAGGGTCGGTGCTCACGAACCGGATGGTGTGGACCGGCGTCGGCCTCGTGGCGCTCGTCGGAACGCTCCTCACGTTTCGCTTCGTGCATCGCGCCGAAGGCGCGTTGTGGTCGCGCTGGACTTCCCGCGGGAGGGTGCGTCGCGCGGGCATCGCAGGCGCGACACTCGCGCGCCCGCCGGTCCTCGCGCACGTGGCGGCGCCGAAGGTGGAGCGCACGTTCGGCTTCGCCATCCAGGCCCGCAAGGCGCTGGCAATCGCGTGGGTGTCCTTCCGAAGCATCGCACGAAGCCTTCCCGGCCTCGCACTGCTCGTGGGCATTCCGTTGCTCACCGTCCCCGTGGTCATCGACCAGATGGAGTCTGCCGGTGTGCCGGTGGTGCCGACGACGGCGCTCGTGCTCAGGGAGCTCACCGCGTCGCTGTCGGCCGAACTCAGTCGCTGGGTGATCGTGCCGTTCATCCTCGTGTTCTTCGCCGGTGAGCTCGTCTGGCGCGAGCGCGATGCGGGGCTGAGCGAGATCACGGACGCAATGCCCGGGTCGGACTGGGTACCACTGGTCGGCAAGTTCCTCGGCCTTGGCCTCGTGATCGCGCTGTTCCTGACGATGCTCACCGGCGCGGGAATGCTCGCGCAGACCATTCGTGGCTATCAGGACTACGAGGTCGGGCTCTACCTGCAGGTCATGCTCGGGCTGCAGCTCGTCGAGTACCTGCTGTTCGCGCTGCTCGCGCTGGTGGTTCACGCGATCGTGGACGAGAAATACATCGGACATCTCGTCGCGGTGCTGGCGTACGTGTTCATCGCCGTGCTGGCGAGCATGCTCGGCATCGAGCACAGCATGCTGGTGTATGGCGCCGGGCCGACGTGGTCGTACACGGAGATGACGGGCTTCGGCGGGAGCCTGATGCCGTGGCTCTGGTTCAAGCTGTACTGGGCCGCGTGGGCGATCCTCCTGGCCGTGGTGGGTCGGCTGCTTTGGTCGCGCGGCAAGGCACGCGGGTGGGGCGTCCGGATGGCACTGGCCCGGCAGCGGTTCGCCGGCGCGACCGCGTACATTGCCGCCGCGGCTCTCGTCATGATCGTCGGCGTTGGCGGCTTCGTCTTCTACAACACCAACGTCCTGAACGAGTACCAGAGCCGGTCGGCAGTCACCGCTCGGCGCGCCGAGTACGAGCAGAAGTACGGACGTTTTCAGGGCACGCCACAGCCGCAGCTCGCGGCCACCACGTTGCGCGTCGAGCTGTATCCGGACCAGCGCGAGGCAAACGTGCGTGGCTCGCATCGACTCGTCAACAGCAGCACGAGACCGATCGATACCGTGCTGGTAGCCACGTCGACGAGCGCCGTCGAGACGCGGACGCTGTCGTTGGATCGTGCGGCGACGCTGACTGCGGATGATCCGCGGTTTGGCCACCGGGTCTACACGCTCGCGCAACCGCTGCAGCCGGGCGACTCGATGCAGCTCGACTTCGAGGTGCATTTCGGTCGGCGAGGATTCGCCAACCGCGGCATCGACCCGTCGGTGAGTGCGAAGGGCAGCGCATTCACCGGTGCAGCGTGGCTGCCGTTCGTGGGCTACCAGCGCGAGCGTGAGCTCGTCAGCGCAGCCGACCGGCGCGAGTACGGACTCCCGGCGCGCCCAGTCATCGCATCACTCTACAGCACTGAGGAGCGCGAGCCGACGGCACGTGGAGGCGGCATCGCGTTCGATGCGACGATCGGCACCAGCGAAGACCAGACGGCGGTGGCGCCGGGAGCGCTGCGACGCACGTGGACGGAGGGTGGGCGCCGCTACTTCCACTACACGACGGATGCGCCGATCGGACGGGAGTGGTCGTTCTTTTCCGCACGCTACGCGGTGCATGAGGATCGCTGGAATGACGTCACGATCCGGATGTTTCATCATCCCGCGCACACTGCCCACATCGAACGAACGGTGCGCGTGGCGAAGGCTTCCCTCGAGTACTACAGCCGCGAGTTCGGGCCCTATCCGTACCGGCACCTGACGATCGTCGAAGGCCCGGGTGCACCCGGCACGGGACTTCACGCCGACGCGAGCATGATCTCGCATGGCGAAGGATTCCCGCGATGGGTGCCTCCCACTGACGCGAGCCGCTTCGATTTCCCGGGCGCGGTGATGGCGCACGAGATGGCGCACCAGTGGACGCTGCCGTACGCCGCGGTCGAGGGCGCACCGTTCATGAGCGAAGGGCTCGCGTGGTACTCCGCGATGGGTGTGGTGCGGGCGACGGGTGGCGAGGCGCAGCTGCGCCGGCTGCTGGCCACGATGCGTCAGCCGAATCCGTACCCACCGATCCGTCGTGGCGAGCCGTTGCTGCGCGCGCTCGATCCGTATCTCTCGTACCGCCGAGGGCCGTTCGCGCTGTACGCACTGAGCGAGTACATCGGCGCATCACAGGTGAACGGTGCGCTGCGGCGCCTCATTGCCATCCACGATGCGCCCGGCGCAGCGCCTGCGACCACGCTCGATCTGTACCGGGAGTTGAAGGCGGTCACACCGGATTCGCTGGGGCCGATGCTTCGTGACCTCTTCGAGATCAACGCGTACTGGCAGCTGGACGCGCGGGGAGCGACGGCCCGGCAGACGCCGGCAGGCACTTGGGAGGTGACGCTCGATGTCGGCGCGCGGAAGATGGTGTACGACAGTGCGGGTACGGAGCGCGAAGCACCGATGGACCAGTGGGTGGAGGTAGGCGTGTTCGGCGCGGCTGCCGAGGGCGCAGCGTTAGGGGCGCCGCTGCATGTCGCCAAGCATCGGGTGCAATCGGGTGGCGGCCGGATCACGGTAACGGTGTCGCAGCGGCCGGCGGTCGCGGGAGTGGACCCGTATCACCTCCTCGATTGGGAGCACAAGGACACCGATGACAACATCACGCCGGTGAAGATCTCGATGTAAGCCGGCGTGGGGCGGAGTGCTCTCCCGAACAACAACGGCAACAGCAACGGCCACGCGCCACACCTAGATCGCGGCGAACTACGAAGTGGCGCAGCGAACCGCCGGTTTCTACAGCCTCACGCGGAGGCGCGGAGGACCAAGGAGGCGCGGAGAGGGGCACGCCGAGGAGATCTCAGCGTGCCCCTCTTTTTCTTTTGTGGGATCTGTGGCATTACCCGGAGCCATCTCAAAAAGTCGCCGCGCGGGTATCGCGGCATGCCACCCTCCGCGCCTCCCCGGTCCTCCGCGCCTCCGCGTGAAGCTGTAGAAACCGGCGGTTCGCTGCGCCACTTCGTAGTCCGCCGCGATCTCCGCGAGAGACGCGGTTGCCGTTGCAGTTGCAGCTTGTACAGCGCACAAGCGTCAGCCCGGCGTCGGTACCCGCTCCGCACTCGGAAATCGCGGCATCGCGATCGCCGCGTCCACTTCGCGCTGCGCGTCTGCCAGACGGCTCGCGTCCTCGCTGAACCTGCGCGCGGCGTCCAGCAGCGTAGTGAGAGGCGCGAGATCACTCGGCCCAGCGTGCAGGCGCAACAGGTCCAGCCGAATGCCCTCAAGTGCAGCGACACTGTCGCCGAGTCGCCTGGCAGCGGCAGCCCGTCGTGCCGCCAACACGTCCGCGCCCGACGAACCTGATGGCGCGAGCGCTGCCACCACGTCCATCTCGGCGCGCGCCTCTGCTGCGCGCGCCTCCAGGCCTTCGACGATCGCCGGCAAGTCGGACAGATCCTCGCGGTAAGCCGCAGGAAGCGCCGCGAACAGGTCGGCGGCCGCAACACCGAGTGCGGCCTCCGTTGCGCGAAACGCGCCCGGCAACACGACACGTGACCGCTCCGGGGCTCCGAGCTTCTGTGCGATCCACTCGCCCGCGCGGCTGTTCCAGAGGCGCTCGCGGATGCCCGTGTGCCAGCGCTCGCGGATCTTCGCCGGAATGAACTGCACGTCGAGCGCGTTGCTCACTGCGCCAAGGAACATCGTGCTGAGAATCGGGAGAAGCACCAGGGTGGCGCCGATCCGTTCCTCCGTCATGCTGCCGATCATCACCTGGCCCAGTGTTGCCGCCATCGTCGCCGCAGACGCGACCGTCGCGACGCGAAGCACCTTGTGCAGCGGAGCGTCGGACTCCGGGAGCGCGACCGCTTCCGTTTCCGCGCGCTCGCGTTTCGCGACTTCGAGGGCCGTGCGCAGGTCGCCGAGGGTGTGCCCAGCCTTGAACTGGCGGCGTGCGTGATTGATGTGGAAGCCGATGATCGGAACGAGCGGAAGCGAGGCGGCCCCGATGATCAGCACGATGTCGAACGGGCCTGATCCGTCGGTGCGCGTCAGCCAGGAGACGATGTTCATCACCAGGACAAGGCTCATCGCGCCGGACCAGCCCAGGTAGGGCAGGAGGAGCGGGTTCTGCGCACCGAGCCACGCGCGAAGCGTGGGCGGCAGTGCAGGCCGCGTGTCCTGCGGTGGAGCAAGTGCCGCGGCGAGGGCCTCACCGTCCGCCCACCGCGCATCGCGATCGCGCGCGAGGCAACGGTCGATCGCGGCGCCAAGCGCCGTCGGCAAGCCCGGCGCCGCGCGCATTACGCTCATCGGCTCCTCGCTCGCCTGCTGCACGACGAGCGCCGGCAGGTTGGTCGCCTCGAACGGCAACCGCCCGCTCACCGCGAGATAGCCGACGACGCCCAGCGCGTAGATGTCGCTGCGCCCATCGAGCGGTTCGTTGCCCGCCTGCTCCGGGCTCATGAAGTGCGCGGTGCCCATCATCATGCCGGGGCCGGTCACCGGGCCCGCATGTGCGCCGCCGTGCGCGATGCCGAAGTCCGTCACCAGCGCTCGGCCCGTTCCCGCCTCCAGGAGGATGTTGTCGGGCTTGATGTCCCGGTGCACGATCCCGCGCCCATGCGCGTAGGCGAGTGCCCAGGACACTTCGCGCAACACGCGCGCTGCGTCTGCGGCCGGGAGAGGACCGCGGGAGCGAAGCCGCTCGCCGAGCGTCTCGCCTTCGACGTAGCTCATGACGAAGAAGACGAACCCTCCCGCCTCGCCGACCCGATGAATCGGGACGATGTGCGGGTGCGAGAGGCCGGCCGCGGTTCGTGCCTCTCGAAGGAAACGTTCGCGCGCGTCGGCGGTGTGCGCGGGCGATGGCGGCAGCGTCTTGATGGCGACGTCACGATCGAGCTGCACGTCGCGCGCGAGGTAGACGATGCCCATGCCGCCTCGGCCGAGCTCACGCTGGAGCGAGTACTCGCCAGCGAGTGCAGTCTGGAGCGCGAGGAATTCGTGAGAGGGCTGCGTCATGCGGGTAGTACGATTCAGCGAGAAGGATGTTGCGGGACAACCGTGCAAGTGACCATATCAAAGTACTTTATGTAACAAAGCTGGGCAATGTCGATCGTGTTGGCTGAAACGTGTGGGCCGGCCGACAGCTCTCCCCTATGGTCGCCGGGCTGCCTGCACCGCCGGATGCCCCAGCAGTGCCGCACGCCGCAGACCCGCGAAGCCTCGCAGGGTGGCCGGCGTACTGTCGCCCTCGGCGCCGAACGCATTCCGGAATGCATCCGTGCTCGTGAGCTTGCGTGTGTCGCGTGTGACGTCGGCGTCGATGAGTGCCCGATAGCGCTCCACCAGCGGGCCGAGTCGGTTCCAGTCGAGCCACCGCTCGGCGATCTCACCGACATAACCCAGGTAGCGAGCGCGGAGAGCCGGAGCGGCGAGCAGCCGGCTGCGGAGCGCCTTGTTCGTGTCGGCGAGTGCGACGAGCGGATCGGGATTCGCCCCGTTCCCTCGGGCGCGAAACGCTTCGTTCACGTCATGCGGCAGCATCTGGAAGCGGCCGCGCGCGTCGAGCAGCACGTTGAAGTCACTGCCGTCGTTCCAGTATCCGTCGCCGTTCACGAGCGCGATGTCGAGCGCGAGGAAGCGCAGCACCTCGTTCACGTCCATGTACGGCGCGAGTGCCGCTTCGAGCCCCTCCGGCGCCGTGGTATTCAGCACGCGCGTGACGTTCACGAGTGCGCGCCACGCTGTCGTGTCGTCGCTCCCGCGCATCTCGTACCAGCGCCGGTAGGGCGTGATGCTGTCGCCGAGGTAGTTGAAGCCGCCGCCGAGTGAATTGTTCGGCGACTTCCAGCGCGTGCCCTTGTCGGTGCCCAGCTGCTCCTTCAGCAACGCCTTGCTGAACGTCTGCTGGTTGACGTACACGCCCCACAGTACGCCGTTCACGACGACGCGCACGAAGTTCGCCTTCGGCGCCGGGATGTACTGTCGTGCGACGTCGAGATACAGCACGGAGCGCAGGAACGACGGGTCCTGGTTGGCGTTCAGCAGGTTGAGCGACGTGTGGCCGAGCAGGTCCTGCTTCTTCCACGCGTCCATGGAAACCGAGAACGAGCGCTTGAGCCCATCCGGCACCATGTGAAACGAGTTGTTGCCGCGAAAGCTGATGCCGACGTCAGTGTATCGCTTGCCATCGACGTCGACCGTTGCCGGCACCTCCACGTCGGTGTGCCAGAATGCGGCGAGCTCCTGCTCCCAGTCCTCGTGCGCGAACGTCAGGAAAATCGTGCGCATCGCATCGGGCGCGTAGAGGTCGACGTCGGTGCCGTAGCGTTGCACGTCCTTCGCCGTCAGACGCGGACCCGGCGTACCGGTGGCCGGCAGTCGCTGACCGCGCATCGGCTGACGAAGCTCGGGGTGTTCGGCGAGGTACGCGCGCGCGGCGACACGCTCCGCGCGGTCGAGGCGCTTGTTGCGGTCGGCATCGAACCGCGCGACCAGCGCGAGGTCGGGTTCTGCGCCCTGCACAGGAGGACCCTGTCGCGGGGCGGACGGTGCAGGAGTCTGCGCGGGGACGCTGCTCCCGGCGCCGATGGAAAGCGTGGCGAGCAGCGCGATCCGGATGACGTCCGGCGAGCGCCGCTTCGAGTAGACGGGCGCCCGGTACGGATCAGCGCGCACGATGCGCCGTGCTGTCGAGTGCAGTGCGCAGGCCGCGCGCGAGCTTCACCGCGTCATCATTGGCCCAGAAGTGCATGAAGAAAAGCCGTGGTTCGTCGGTGAGCATATGATTGTGCAGGCTCGTGACCTCGATGCCAGCTGCACGCAGCGACCGGATCACCGGATTCACCTCGCGCGCAATCAGAACGAAGTCGCCGGTGATGGCGGCCTTTCCGCCACCGGTGGGCTGAAAGTTCATCACGGTGCCGAGACCCATCGAGCCCGGCACGTCCATGCCCCCGTCGCGGATCGTTTCGGGCCGCGGCGCATTCACCTGATACACACCGCCGTTCACGCGACCGCCATATCCGAGGGCTTTCGCGACAGCTGCCGTATCGAGGTCGATGGCTGCCGCAGCAGGCGGCGCCGACGATGGGGCAGGGGCCTTGGTGAGTGCCACCGCGGCGCGCACGGTTTCGGCAATCTTCACCGCGTCGCCGTGTGCACTCACGTGCATGTACAGGACGCGCGGTGTCTCGCGCATGACGTGGTGATGCACGGCCGTCTGCTCCACGCCTCCCTGCTGCAGGCGCGACATCACGGCGGGCAGTTCGTCCTCGGTCAGCACGAGGTCACCCATCGCCATGACGGTATTGCCGGTGCCCGTGCCATGCATGGCGATCCAGCCGCCAAGGGCGAGCGTCGGGCGAAGCTGGACATCGCCGCGCGGGTCGCGGACCACGACGCGCAGGTCGCCGCGCGGAAAGTTGTAGCGCTGCACGGCACCGGGCTGCGCGACGCCCGCGCGCCCCATGGCGGCATCCACGGCTTTCCAGTCGACGGTATCCGTACCAGCTGTTGCGGCGACTGCGCTCGCGGGAGCCTGGTCGTCGGCGACCGCCTTCTCGCAGCCGGCGAGCGCTCCAGCCAGGAGAGCGCTCAGCGATGCCACGACGGAGCGGCGGAGAGGCAGCGAGCGGCGGGAGGGAACGAATGCGCGCATGGTTTCTCGTGTCTCGAAGGGGAACGTCGTAGAATAGTGCACCGGCATCGCCGGATCCGGCATTGGACGAACGTCCACCAGCGTTCGCCAGCGTCCACCACGCCAGACTTTCACCACGCAATCGCCCCCATGAAAATCCCCGCCTGTCGCACACTCCCGATGAGTCTGGCGTTCTCGGTCACGGTGCTGAGCACGACCGCACGGGTGATGGAGGCACAGGCCACACCGCCGGGCGACACCGTGGTCAGCATCGCCCGCCCTCGCACGCCGCTTCCCACCGAAGCGGCGAGCGCCGGCGTCACGCGCTTCTCGTACATCGTGTACGGCGACACGCGCGGGCGGCGCGATGGGACCAGCGAGCAATACGAGCATTCGCTGGTGGTGGATCAGATGCTGCGCACGATCCAGCAGCAGGCGAGTGGTCCGGAACCCGTGCGTTTCGTCCTGCAGAGTGGTGACGCCGTGGTGAACGGGCGCGATGCGCGTCAGTGGAACGTCAGCTTCGTGGGCCTCATCAACCGGCTCACCACCGACGGCGGCGTGCCGTACTACCTCGCGCCGGGCAACCACGATGTCACGTCGGCGGCGGATCTCGCGGCGCCGGGCCGTCAGGAAGGGTTGCGCAATTACCTGCGCGCCGTGAACAGCCTGATTCCACCCGATGGGTCGGTACGCCGCCTGAACGGGTATCCCACGTACGCGTTCGGCTACGGCAACACGTTCGTGCTGGCATTCGACTCGAACATCGCCGAGGACTCCGTACAGCTTGCATGGGTGACGGCGCAGCTCGCGGGGCTCGACCGGGCGCGCTACAAGCATGTCGTCGCGTTCTTCCATCATCCCGCGTTCTCGTCGGGCCCGCACGGCGGTGCGATCATCGAGCGCCCGACCGCGGCGGTGCGGGCGCGCTACATGCCGCTCTTTCGCAAGCACAACGTCACGTTGCTCGTGACGGGTCACGAACATTTCTACGAGCATTTCGTGGAGCGTTACCGCGACGCACGCGGCGCGCAACGGCGCATCGACCAGCTGGTGACGGGAGGAGGCGGTGCGCCGCTCTACGCCTATCAAGGGGAGCCCGACCTGCGCGCATACCAGGCGGCGAGCGGTGCGGATTCGGCGCGGGTGTCGCACGTCGTGCGGCCGGGTGTGGAAGCCGGCGACAACCCGTACCACTTCGTGCTCGTGCACGTGAATGGCGACGACAGCTGGCTCGAGGTGATCGGCGTGGACTGGGGCCGCGGATTCCAGCCGTACAAGAGCGCGCGCTCCGGGATCGG
>JAZKCW010000019.1:0-32588 GCA_040387895.1 Gemmatimonadota bacterium | reverse complement strand
AACCGCGCTTCTCCCCGGACGGGAAGAAGATCGTGTTCGTGAGCGATCGCACCGGCGGCTACAACCTCTGGACGATCTCCGTCGACCGGAAGGACACGGTGCAGATCACCACCGGCAACACGAACTCCTACGAGTCACCCGTCTGGACACCGGACGGCAAGTACATCGTGGCGACGCGTGGGCAGAAGCTGTGGCTGTTTCCGGAAGTCGGAGGCACGGGCATCCAGGTGATTCGCCCCGCCGGCGCTGCGCCCGCGGCCGGTGGTGGTGGCGGCGGCGGCGGCGGTGCCGACGTCGAACGGCAAGAAGGACCCGCGTTCGGCAAGGATCCGCGCTACCTCTATTTCGCACAGCGTCGTGGCGGCTTCGTCTACAATACGCCGCTCGGCGACTACGACCTGATGCAGTACGATCGCGAGACGGGCCTCACGACGGTCAAGGAGAATCGCTGGGGCTCGGCGTTCCGCCCGACGCTGTCGCCGGACGGGAAGTGGCTCGTGTACGGAACGCGCTACATCGATCACACACGCCTTCGTATCCGCAACCTCGACACGAGTGAGGAGGAGTGGCTCACCGGCGCGGTGCAGCGTGACGACCAGGAGTCGCGCGCGACGCTCGATGTGTATCCCGGGATGAGCTTTACCCCCGATTCGAAGTCGCTGGTGACGACGTGGGACGGCAAGTTCTGGCGTGTCGACGTCGCGACCAAGCGCGCGACGGAAATTCCGTTCGAGGCAGATGTCGTGCAGGCGCTCGGGCCGAAGGTCGCATTCGACTACGCGATCTCGGATTCCGCGACGTTCACGATCAAGCAGATCCGTGATGCGACACCGAGCCCCGACGGCAAGCGGCTCGCATTCGTGGCACTCGATCGCGTGTACGTGATGGACTATCCCGCGGGTACGCCCAAGCGGCTCACCAATGCGCGCAACGGCGAATTCGAGCCGACGTGGAGCCCCGACGGCCAGCACATCGTGTTCACGACGTGGGCGGACACGATCGGCTACCTGGCACGCGTGCGCAGCGACGGCAGCGGCACCCCGCAGCGCCTCACGCCGGAAGGCGGCATGTGGACGAATCCTGTCTACACGCTCAACGGTGCACGTATCGTCGCGACCCGCGGCCCCGCGCGCGGATTTCGCACCGGAGTCGGTGGGCGCAACGCGGGCGCCGAGGATCTCGTGTGGATTCCCGCAGCCGGTGGCAAGTCGACGTTCATCGCGAGCGATGTCGGCAGCGTCCACTTCAGCCGGCGCGATACGTCGCGGATCTTCGCGTACAATGGGGGGCGCGGCTTGTATTCGATGCGCTGGGACGGCACGGACATCAAGTCGATCCTGCGTGTGCGTGGTGCAGCGGCGCCTGGTGGTGGCGGCGCTGGTGCGGCCGCGAGCTGGGCGCACCTCTCACCCGATGGGCAGCGCGTGCTGGCGCAGGTCGGCATGGACCTCTTCTACATCCCCGACGTTCCGTGGCCAGGCGGCCCGGAGCCTACCGTGACCGTCGGCGGAACGGGCACCGGGCAGGACTTCCCGTCGAAGAAGCTCACCGACATCGGCGCGCAGTTTCCGGCATGGCGCGCCGACAGCCGGAACATTCACTGGACCATCGGCAACGCGCACGCCGTATACGACGTCGAACGTTCGTACGCGTTCGACGACTCGGTGCGCAAAGCGAACCCACCGCGCACGCCAGGGGCTCCTGCAGCAGGAGGTGATTCGGCCGCAACTGCAGGTGCCGCTGCCCGCGCGCGCGCAGCGTACAAGCCGGTCGAGACACGCATCCGCATGAACGCCGAGCGCGACATGCCGAAGTCGTCGGTCGTGCTGCGCGGCGCGCGGATCATCACGATGGGCGGCGCGGGCGTGATCGAGCGTGGCGACATCGTGATCACCAACAACCGCATCGTCGGCGTCGGGCCGACGGGCACGGTCACGGTACCGGCGGGCGCGCAGTCGTTCGACGTGACCGGCAAGACTATCAGCCCGGGCTTCGTGGATACGCATGCACATCTTCGCGTGTCGAACGAGATCCATCGCGACCCGGTGTGGAGCTACGCCGCCAACCTCGCGTACGGCGTGACGACCGCGCGCGACCCGCAGACCGGCAGCACGGACGTGCTCTCGTACGAGGACCAGGAGAAGGCGGGCACGGTGCTCGCGCCACGCATCTACTCCACGGGCCCCGGCGTCTTCGCCGCAGAGAACATTCGAAGTCTCGACAACGCGCGCACGGTGCTGCGCCGGTACGCCGAGTACTACGACACGAAGACGATCAAGGAGTATCAGACCGGCAACCGCGAGGTACGCCAGTGGGTGATCCAGGCGGCGAATGAGCTCAAGCTGATGCCGACGACGGAAGGTGGGCTCGACGTGAAGATGAACATCACCGAGGCGATCGATGGCTACAGCGGTCACGAGCACACGATCCCGACGTACCCGCTGCAGAACGACGTCATCCGCCTGTACGCGGAGGCCGGTACGGCGTACACGCCCACGATCGTCGTGGCGTACGGCTCGCCCTGGGCGGAGAACTACTGGTACCAGAAGTCGGATCTGGTGAGCGACTCGAAGCTGCAGCTGTTCACCCCGTGGAGCGATCTCGAAGGCAAGATCCTGCGTCGCGGTGGATCACCGGGTGCCGTGACGACGATGGCACAGGCGGGCTGGTTCCATCCGTCGCAGTACGGGATGAAGGACATCGGCGGCGACATCAAGAAGCTCATCGACGCGGGCGGCACGGCCGGTGTGGGCTCGCACGGCCAGCAGCAGGGCATCGGATATCACTGGGAGCTGTGGAGCATCGGCATGGGCACCGGCATGACGCCGATGGATGCCTTGCAGGTGGCCACCGTGCACGGAGCACGGGCGCTTGGTCTCACCAAGGACGTGGGCTCGCTCGAAGTCGGGAAGCTCGCGGACCTCGTCGTGCTCGACCGCAACCCGCTCGAGAATCTCGAGAACACGGCGGCCATCAAGTACGTGATGAAGAACGGCCGGCTGTACGACGCCAACAACCTCGACGAGGTCTACCCTCGCAAGGTGAAGGGCGCACCGTTCCCGTGGAACGAGGACGAGTCGCCGACGCGCGACAAACTCATCAAGCGTTAGTCGAACTGGTAATCACGGCGTCGCGTCGAGCACCGTCGCCGACTTGATGTAGTCGAGGTTCGGATACCAGGAGGCGAGATAGGCGTTGCCCAACCGCGCGATCCTCGCGTGGTTGGGTTCCTCGCCGTAGTCGCTGTAGAGTTTCTCCACGACGTCCATCCCTTCGACTACGGTCCCGAACGGCGAAAAGAGCCGCTGCCGGTCGAGCTTCGCGCGGTTGTCGCCGGTGCTGATGAACAGCTGCGTCGCACGGGAGTTCGGCCCCGACGCAGCGAACGCCACGGTGCCGCGCGTGTTGCGACTGCGAATCGGATCATCGGGAATGGTGGCGGCGTCCCACTGCTTGTGCACCGCCGGGTCGCCGTGCATGCCGAACTGCACGATGAAGCCCGGCACGATGCGGAAGAAGCGCACATCGGTGAAGTAGCCGACCGTCACCAGTTCATAGAGTCGGTCGCTACCGCGTGGTGCGAGCTCGCGCTTCACCTCGACCACGAACGGCCCCTTGCTCGTCTCGAAGCGCACCCGGTACGTGTCCGGGCTGCGGACCGGTGCCGCCGACGGCCCGGGAATCGTGCGCGCCACGACGGAGTCTGTGCGGACGGGTGGCTTCTCGCGCGGTGCATCGCCGCATGCGGTCATCACGACGCATGCGGCGACGAGCGGCAGCCCTGCCAGCCGCATCAGGGCCACGGCAGCGGAAGCACTGCGTAGCGCGAACGCGTCTTCGGATCGTCCTGCCCCTCGAAGTACCGCGTGATGTCGCGCACGGTCTTCGCGCGCAGGGCGCGATCCGCAGCGCTGCCGGCTGAGGCGCCCGCCAGTCGCGTTCTGAGTGCGGCAAGATGCATCTCCATGATCGCGCGCACCTCATGCAACGCCGTCGTGTCACCGGCGCGATCGAGCAGGGTGTTCACCACGACCTGTTGCGCCGCACGACGCAGGGCCTGATGCCCGGCATTTCCGCTCGGTGCCGCTCCCCACACGCGGTCGACGACGGTACGCGTGACCTCATCGAGCGACGGGTTCGCCGCATCGCGCGCGTTGAAGAGCACGAGGCGAGCGGCACGGTCACGCTCGAAGATGTTCTCGATCACTTCCGTCGCGAGCCCACCGGCGAGTGAGATCTGGTCGAGCGCCGTTCCGGAGTAGCCGAGCCATGCCATGCTCGCGTCACCGCCGGGCGGGACGGGCGGAATCATGGCGAGCACGCGCTCCGGCACCGCCATCGCCGCCGGCTCGAGCGCATCGAGCGCCATGCCGAGTGCGCGACGCTGCGAGGCCGGGGGCAGGATGGTCGTGGGCTTCTGCGAGTCGCCCCGCATCGTGTACCGGAAATCCATGCCGCCGACGTACTTCACCAGCCCTTCGAGCGAGTAGCGATGATGCAGGTACACATGCGCGAACCGCATGTTGAGCAGGTACATCGGCTCACCGGGCTTGATCGCGCGCTCGTCGAACTTGTCGATCAGCAGGCGCCGCACGGACGATGTGCGTTCTACCGCGTCGAACATGGTGGTGCCTTCCACCCAGCGCGTCGCCTCCGGTATCGAACCCTCGGCGCCCGCATGCTGGTCGGCGATGAAACGGATGTTCTTCGAGATCCCTTCCTTGAGGATCCGGTCGAGCCCAGCCTTCTCGCTCATCGAGTCTGCATACCAGGTGTAGCCGTACCTGACGGTGAGCGTATCCCACGCGCCGCCGGCCGGTGCGTACGCCTTCGAGAGGTCGATCTCGCCGCGCGTGTTCAGCGAGATCAGCGGGAAAGGGTACGCCATCACCGAGGTGCGGCCCTGCGACCCGGCGATGTAGTTGTGCGGAAAGCCGAGCGTGTGACCGATCTCGTGCGCGGCGTGCTGCCGGCGGCGCCACATCGCGAATGCGTCCGCCGTCATCGATAGGCCATTCGGCCCGGCGGCGGGCAGAAGCCCGGCGTAGATGTTGTAGTCGATCAGCGAGCGCCACGCGTCCATGCGCACGACGGTGCGCAGGATCTCACCGGTGCGCGGGTCCGAGAACGACGGACCGACGGAGGGACCCGGACCATTGCGATGCACCCAATAGAGCATGTTGTACCGCGCATCCATCATGTCGGCACCGGCCGGCAGGTCGAGGACGCGGAATGCATTCCGGAACCCGGCCGACTCCATGATCTTGTTCCACCACATGCCACCCTCGCGCAGCGCCTCGCGATACTCCGACGGGATGCCGGGATCGAGATAGTATGTGATCGGGGTGACGGGCTCGGTGAGCTCACCGCGCGCGTACGCCGCGGCATCCCGCGGCACCAGACGCCAGCGTCCGGCGATGGCGTCCCGGTACGTGCCCTCGAACCCCTGCGAGAAATCGTAGAACGACGGACCATTCACCCCGGAGCGCGGGTCGCCCTGACGCGCACGGAACCCATCGACCGGCGGCAGCGCGACGAGCGAATGGTGCACTTCCATGGTGATCGCGGACGGATCCGGCGCCCCGCGCCGCAGTCCTGCACCCGGGTTGTCGACGGTGTACGTGAGCACGGTGTGCACTTCGCTGTTGCGCGGAAACGCCTTCGTGCGCGCGGTGTCGATCCAGCTGCGCGCCGCGTCGAGCCGCGGGGTGCCCTGCCCCCCGCGCCGGATGGTCTCACCAATGCCGTACGAGTCCGAGTAGAAGAACGTGCTCGCATCCGCGACGATGACACCATTCGCCTCGGACTCGATCGGAAACGACGCGACCACGGAACGCGCGAAGCCCTCGCGCGCGGCGCGCTGTTCGGCTTCCGAGGCACCCACGGCGCGCACGCTCCAGTTGTCGCGCACCATCAGCACGCGCTTGCCCTGCCGCTCGAGCCGCACGACGACGCTGCTGCCGGTCTGCCCGCGGTCGAGGCCGAGCGAGCCGAAACCGGTGGCCAGCGTCGACTGGTGCAGGAAATCCTGGTTGAGCCGGGCGGCCGGGATGTCCAGCAGCAGCTTGTTGCGGTCGGCGTCGACGCGCACGCCGATGAAGGGGGCTTGGGCGGCGGGAGCCGGAGCCTGCGCGGCGCCGAGCGAGGGGAGAGCGCTGGCCGCAATGGCTGCGAGCAGGATGGAGCGGATCAGGCGGGGCATGGCGGAGCGGTTGGGGCGGCGGGAAACAGCGTGCCCCAAGTTTGGGCGGGGCTCCGTGGTGCTGGCTAGCCCTGAAGGTGCTTTCGCAGGGCGAAGAGCATGCGCCGGAGTTGGGTGAGCTCGTCGAGCAGCGACTCGATCACCTCCGCGGCGAACAAGCCCAAGGCCCGGACCAACCGCAGGTGAGTTTCGGCTTCGTTGATCGAGCCGATGGAAATCGTGGTGAAATGGGCGAACTGCTGGTTGGAACTGTGCGCAGCGCCTTCGGCGATGTTCGCCGGAATGGAGGCAACGGCACGTAGCAGCTGCGGCTTGAGGCCGGGGGCATCTCGCCACGTCGCCTTCCGCGCAGCAAGGTGTACGGCGGCGGAAAAGTCGTTGGCGCGACGCCAGACTTCGAGGCGGGTGTGATCGTGCATCACTCACATTACGAGCACTCGCCCGATGCCACGTCATCCATTTCATGCGACGCGTGGCGCACGCACGCCAATGCAAGTCGTCTGACTACTGACTACCGACTACTAGTACTGATGTCTCGCTATCCGATTACTCAAATACTGTTGTCTCGGCTGGGAAAGGCAGAGGACAGTATACCCAAAGTAATCAGAAGCGAGACATCAGTACTAGTAATCAGTAGTCGGTAATCAGATGACTAGCTCTGGGTTTGCTCCGGCTTTCGCATCACCAAAGTGAGGATCGAGTACACCGCCACCGCCTCCTCATTCTGGTTCCGCACCTCGACATCCCATTCCACCACACCCTGCGGGACCACTCCCTCCATCACATCCTTCTTCGTCTTCTGCTTCACCGTCAGCCGCACCTTGATCGTATCCCCGGGATACACCGGCTTCGTGAACCGCAACTTCTCCAACCCATAGTTCGCCAGCACCGGGCCCGGCGCCGGATCGACGAACAACCCTGCCGCCGCCGACACGATGAAATATCCGTGCGCCACGCGGCCCTCGAAGATGCCGTGTGCGCGCGCCGCATCGTCATCCATGTGCGCGTAGAACTTGTCGCCTGAGAAATTCGCGAAGTTCACGACATCTTCGAGCGTGATCGTGCGCGATCCTGTCACCAGCGTATCGCCGACATTCAGCTCGTCGAAGTATTTCCGGAACGGGTGCACCGAGTCTTCCGTCTGCGCCGCGCCCGCCGTCCACTCGCGGGTGATTGCGGTGAGCACGCTCGGGCTGCCCTGCAATGCCGTGCGCTGCATGTAGTGCGTGACGCCGCGCGCGCCGCCCATCTCCTCGCCGCCGCCTGCGCGCCCTGGGCCGCCGTGCACGAGGTTCGGGAGCGGTGAGCCGTGGCCCGTGCTCTCCTTCGCACTCGTGCGGTCGAGCACCAGCATGCGGCCGTGATAGGCCGCCGTGCCGAGAATCACCTTGCGTGCGACTTCCGGGTCCGCCGTGACGAGCGAACCGCACAGCGAGCCGCGGCCACGCTTCGCGAGCTCCACCGCCTCATCGAGCGACTTGTACGGCATCACCGTGTTGACCGGGCCGAACGCCTCGATGTCGTGCGGCTCCGCGTGCTTGAACGGGTCGTCGCACACCATGAGCATCGGGCCGAAGAACGCGCCCTTCTCGCGATCGGCTCCCACCACTTCGAAATCGTCACCGCCGTACACCAGCTCGGACGCTTCGCGGATCTTCTGGGCGTTCGCACCCACGTCGCGTACCTGGCCCTTGCTGGCGAGAGGGCCCATGCGCACACCCTTCACCGTCGGGTCGCCGATGGTCGTCGTGCCCAGGCGCGCGCGCAGCGCCTTCACCACGTCCTCTTCCATGCCGTTCGGCACGATCGTGCGACGGATCGCGGTGCACTTCTGCCCCGCCTTGGTCGTCATCTCGCGGGTGACTTCCTTGATGAACAGGTCGAACTCCTCGGTGCCCGGCACGGCATCCGGCCCGAGGATCGAGCAGTTGAGCGAGTCCGCTTCCATGTTGAAGCGCACCGAGCGCTCCATGATCGCCGTGCCGCCCTTGAGCATCTGGCCGGTGGCGGCAGATCCGGTGAACGCCACCGTGTCCTGCTCCTCGAGATGATCGAGCAGGTCGCCCGCGCTGCCGCAGATCAGCTGGATCGCGCCTTCGGGCAGGATGTCGGCCTCGACGATGCTGCGGAACACCGCTTCCGTGAGGAAGCTCGTGACGGTCGCCGGCTTCACGATGCACGGCACACCCGCCAGCAGTGCGGGCGCCATCTTCTCGAGCATGCCCCAGCACGGGAAGTTGAACGCGTTGATGTGCACGGCGACGCCCTCGAGCGGCACGAGGATGTGCCGCCCGACGAACGTGCCGCCCTTGCTCAATGCTTCGGTCGGGCCTTCCACGTGGAACGTCTCGTTCGGGAACTCGCGCCGGCCGCGGCTCGAGTAGGCGAAGAAGGTGCCGATGCCGCCGTCGATGTCGACCCAGCTGTCACCCGTTGTCGCGCCGGTCATCGCGGAGACGTCGTAGAACGCATCCTTGCGCTCCATGAGATGCTTGGCGATCGCCTTGAGCATCGCCGCCCGCTGATGGAACGTGAGCGCGCGCAGCTTCGGCCCGCCCACGGTGCGCGCGTACCGCGCCATGCCCGCGAAATCGAGCCCGCCGCTCGACGCCTCGCCGATCTTTTCGCCGGTCACGGCGTGAATGAGGTCGGCCTTCTTGCCGTTGCCCTCGACCCACTCGCCCTGCGCGTAATTCTTCAGGTTCATCATGAAACGGTTCCTGGTGTCTTGGATGTCATCGCGTCAGCTCTCCCCTTCGTGTCCTGCCAGTTGTCGAGCACGCGTCCCTGCGCGGGCCGGTCGGGCGGCACCTCGCGCAGCGGTTCGACCTCGCGCCAGCTTTCCCGCATCGCCGCCGGCAGCGCCTGGTACAGCGCAGTCCCCGACGATTTCCACTCGAGCATCTCGTCGGTCACGTCCTTCACGATCTTCGCCGGGTTGCCCACCACGACCTTGCGCTCGGGGATCTGCATGCCGGTCGGCACGAAACAGAGCGCGCCGACCACGCAGCCGGCGCCGACATCGGCGTTGTCCATGACCACGGCGTTCATGCCGATCAGGGCATTCGCGCCGATGTGCGCACCATGGATGATCGAGCCATGTCCGATGTGCGCTCCCTCGTCGAGCTTCACCACGACGCCCGGGAACATGTGCACGGTGCAGTTCTCCTGCACGTTGCACCCGTCGGCGATCACGATGCCGCCCCAGTCGCCGCGGATCGCCGCGCCTGGCCCGATATACACGTTCGCGCCGATGATCACGTTGCCGGTCACCGCCGCCTGCGGGTGCACGAACGCCGTCTCGTGCACCACGGGGATGAACCCGTCGAACGCGTAGATCACGATGGGCTGCCTTTCCGCTCGCCCGTACGGCCGGTGCGCTCGAGGATCATTGCGTAGCCCTGCCCCACCCCGATGCACATGGTGCACAACGCATAGCGCCCGTCACGCCGCTCCAGCTCGCGTGCCGCGGTCAGTGCGAGGCGCGCGCCACTCATGCCGAGCGGATGGCCGATGGCGATGGCGCCGCCGTTGGGGTTCACACGCGGATCATCGTCCGCGAGCCCGAGCTCGCGCGTGCACGCAAGCGACTGCGCGGCGAACGCTTCGTTGAGCTCGATGACATCCATGTCGGCGAGCGTGAGCCCCGCGCGTTCGAGCACGAGACGCGTGGCAGGCACAGGTCCCATGCCCATGATGCGCGGCTCGACACCGGCCGCGGCGCTCGCGACGACACGGGCGAGTGGCGTGAGGCCCATCTCCCGCACGGCACGCGAGCCCGCGAGCAGCAGCGCCGCCGCACCGTCGTTCAGCCCCGATGCATTGCCGGCAGTCACGGAGCCCTTGCCGTCAGTGCGGAACGCAGGCTTGAGCTTCGCCAGCGTTTCGAGCGTGGTGTCAGGACGCAGGAACTCGTCCTGCACCACCCGGATCGGATCGCCCTTCTTCTGCGGGATGTCGACGCCCATGATCTCGTCGGCGAACCGGCCCGATGCGCGCGCGGCAGCGCCCTTCGACTGCGACCACACCGCGAACGCGTCCTGGTCGCCGCGCGACACTCCATACTGCTCGGCCACGTTCTCCGCCGTCTCGCCCATGCTGTCGGTGCCGTGCGCCGCCTTCATCTTCGGGTTCACGAATCGCCAGCCGAGGCTCGTGTCGAAGAGCTGCATGTCGCGGGCGAACGGCGTTGCGCCCTTGGACATCACGTACGGTGCGCGCGTCATGCTTTCGACGCCGCCCGCGATGTAAAGATCTCCTTCGCCGACCTTGATGGCGCGCGCCGCATTGGCGACGGCATTGAGCCCCGATGCGCACAACCGGTTCACGGTCTCGCCGGGAACCGTGACCGGAAGCCCTGCCAGCAGCGCTGCCATGCGTGCCACGTTGCGATTGTCCTCGCCGGCCTGGTTGGCACAGCCGAGAATAACGTCGGCGATCTGCGACGGGTCGACCTGCGGGTTGCGCCCGATCACGCACGCGATGACGCCTGCCGCCATGTCGTCGGCGCGCACGGAGCTGAGCGCACCGCCGATATTGCCGACGGGCGTGCGAACGCCGTCGATGATGTACGCGTCATGCAGTGTTGCGCCGCTGCCCGCCGCGCTTCCACCGGTCGCACTGTTCGTCTGTGGGTCCGTCATGAGCCTGATGTCCGAGGTGATTGGCCTTTCGTCGGGCGCGCTGCTGCCGGTGTAGCCGGGCCGGCCGCCGTGTGCCGGTGACGCGTGCGATGCACGGTCCCCCGGAAGTGCCCCACCGTGACGTCGTGCTGGTTGCGCACCGTCACGGCGCAGAATGCGAGGCTATTGGTGCTGCTCTCCTCGACGGCGGTCGCAGTGAGGCGATCGCCGGGGTGCACGGGCTTCGTATAGCTCACCGTGCAGTCGACCGCGACGCTGATGAAGCCGCCGGCATTCGTGCAGAAGGCCAGTGCGCTGTCCGCAAACGAGAACACGATGCCACCGTGCGACGTGCCGAAGCCGTTCACCATCTCGTCGCGCACGGTCATCGTGATGCGCGAGAACCCCGGCGCGGCCTCCAGTATTTCCACCCCGAGCCAGCGCGAGAACGCGTCCACGACCAGCATCTCGTCTACCACGATGCGAGCGTGCTGTTCCGGCGTGAGTGACGGATCGGTCACGCGAGCAACCGGCCGCCCTCGCGCACCGCCCTCCGCAGGCGAATGCTCGGCCGATACCGGTCGTCGCCGTACTCCGCGTGCAACGCTTCCAGCCGGCGAAGCACTTCCGCCGCACCGATGCTGTCGCCCCACTCGAGCAGGCCTCGGGGGTAGTTCACGCCCGTGGTCATCGACAGCTCGATGTCGGCCGCACTCGCGAGCCCGAGGCCCACGGCGTCCACTGCTTCGTTGACGAGCATCGCGACGACACGATCGACGATGGCCTGACCGACAGCTCTGTCCTCCGTGGCGGCGGGCGCAACGGCGCCATCGCGATAGTCGTAGAAGCCCCGTCCGCTCTTGCGCCCGAGGAAGCCAGCCTCGACCAAACGTTGCTGCGCGATACTCGGGCGATAACGTGGGTCGCCGAACGTCGCATCGAACACGGACCGTGTGACCGCGAAGTTCACGTCGTGCCCGATGAAGTCCATGAGCTCGAACGGCCCCATGCGAAAGCCGCCCAGCTCCTTCATCGCCCAGTCGATCGTGGCGGCATCGGCGGTGCCTTCTTCGCGAATCCGCAGTGCCTCGCCGTAGAACGGCCTTGCAACGCGATTCACGATGAAGCCCGGGGTATCCGCCGCGACGACGGTGCGCTTGCCCCACGCATCGACGAGCGCGCGAGCCTGCGACGCGACTTCAGGGGACGTGATGATGGAGGGAATGATCTCCACCAGCGGCATCACCGGCGCGGGATTGAAGAAGTGCACGCCCACCAGCCGCTCGCCATGCCTGCATGCACCGCCGAGCGCGGCGATCGACAGCGACGAGGTGTTCGACGCGAGGATCGCGGTTTCCGACACCACACTCTCGAGCTCGCGGAAGAGTGCCTGCTTCGGCGCGAGCTGTTCGACGATGGCTTCGATCACGAAGCCGGCGTCCGCGAATTCCGTGAGCTCGGTCGCTCCGACGCCCTCCACGTAGCGGAACCGTGCGAGCACCGCGTCGGCCGCCTCACGTGTCAGACGCCCCTTCTCGACCTCGCGCGCCATGGCCTTGGCGTGATTGGCGCGCGCACGCGCGATCGCTGCGGGTTGTGCATCGGCCAGTACCACCGGGTGCCCATGCACCGCGGCGACCTGCGCGATGCCCGCGCCCATTGCCCCGGCACCGATCACGCCGACGGGCCGCATCTTCGTCAGATCGCTGCTCACGATGGGACGCTCAGGCGCCACGATACACAGGCTTCCGCTTCTCGAGAAACGCGCGGACGCCTTCCTCGTAGTCCGCCGTCCGCCCTGCCTCCTGCATCGCCTGCGCTTCCACCTCGAGCTGCTCGTCGAGCGTGTTCGCGAACGATGCGTTCATGGCACGCTTGGTGAGCCCGAAGCCGCGTGTCGCCTGGCTTGCGAGCGACAATGCCAGCGCGTGCGCCGTGTCCATGAGGTTCTTGAGCGGCACCACGTCCCAGATGAGGCCCCACTCCTTCGCGCGCGCCGCCGGAATCTTCTCCGCCAGGAAGAACATGCCCGTGGCGCGTTGTGTCCCGACGAGCCGTGGCACGAAGAACGTCCCGCTCGTGTCCGGAATCAGGCCGAGCTTCGAGAAGCTCTCGACGAATGACGCCTCTTCGGCCGCGATCGTGATGTCGCAGGCGAAGGCGAGGTTCGCACCGGCGCCGGCCGCGATGCCATTCACCGCGCACACGACCGGCTTCTCGAGCATGCGGATCGCGCGGATGATGGGGTTGTAGCTTCCGCGGACCACCTCGGAGATGTCCGGCATCGGGCCGCCGTCCTTCGGCAGCACCTCGGCCAGATCCTGGCCGGCGCAGAACCCGCGCCCGGCGCCCGTCAGGAGAACGGCACGAACTGTTTCGTCGTTGGCCGCGTGATGCAGTGCGCCCTGAACCTCCTTCGCCATCGCGAGCGTGAAGCTGTTGAGGACGTCGGGGCGATTGAGCGTGATCGTGAGCACGCCATCGTTGGAGGCAGCGGAGATGAACTCGAAGGTCATCCCTGAAAATAAGGGCTGTGAACGCTCCTCGCGGCCCCGGGCAGACTGTCCTCTTGCCCGCCGCCCATTCACATTTCGCCGTGATGCCTACTTCGACGGCCCCCCGCATGACCACCCCGCGCGCCGGTTTCGACTGGCGCCGGATCGCCTACCTGACGCTCGCCTCGCGCGCCCTCGACGACATCGAGGAGGGGACGAACCGCAACCGCGCCACGACCCCGCGGGAGCATCAGGTGCTGTACCAGTTCTCGGCGCGTGGCCACGACATGGCGCAGATCATCCTGGGGTCGCTGGTGAACGGACGCCGCGATGGTGCGGGTGCGTACTACCGCTCCCGCCCGTTCCTCCTCTCGCTCGGCCTGACGCTCGAGGACGCCTTCGGCAGTCCGCTTGGACGCGCGGGTGGCTTCAGCGACGGGCGCGACATCGGCGTCGTCTGCAACCTGCCGAATCGTGAGGGCCCGGTGGTGCTCCCGATGTCCGGCGACGTCGGCTCACAGTACACGCCGGCCGCGGGCTGGGCGCAGGCGATCACCTACCATCGCGATGCGTTGGGCGACGCGAGCTACGCGGGATGCATCGGTGTTGCACTCGGCGGCGATGCGTCGGTCGCGACGAGCGGGTTCTGGGCAGCCCTCACGATGGCGACGACGCTCAAGTTGCCGATGCTGTTCTACATCGAGGACAACGACCTCGGCATCAGCGTGCGCGGCGACATGCAGACCCCGGGCGCGGATATCGCGCGTAACCTCGCGTCGTTCGGCAATCTGTTCATCCGTAACGGCAGTGGCACCGATCCACACGAGGCGTCGAAGCTGCTGCATGAAGCCGTCGCGCATGTACGGGGCGGTGATGGCCCGGCACTGGTTCGGCTGACGGTGCCGCGCCTGTCGAGCCACTCCGGCCCTGACAACCAGAAGGGATACCGCAGCGAAGCGGAGATTGCCGCGGATTCGGAGCGCGACCCGCTGCCGAAGCTGCGCGACTACCTCGTGCCGGCAATGATGTCTGAGGCAGATTGGGCAGCGCTCGAGGAAGAGGTCGCGGCAGACGTGAACGTGGCCCTGACGGCAGCGCGCGCGCGCCCGCTGCCGGATCCGACGCGTATCGCGCAGCATGTGTTCGCCGACGACGGTGCCGACGTTCCCGAAGCACTCGGTGGACTCACGCGCGCCGAGCGCGATGCGCTGGACGGCACGAGCACGCCGGCGGAGGAGGGCGACCTGCTGCGCTTCGCCGAAGCGGTGCGACGCACGCTGCGCCGCGAGCTCGAGGTGAACCCGAAGGTCGTGGTGTTCGGTGAGGATGTGGGCCGCAAGGGTGGCGTGCATCTCGTCACCGAGGGACTGCAGAAGCAGTTCGGCGACAAGCGCGTGTTCGACACGAGCCTGTCGGAAGAAGGCATCGTGGGCCGCGCGGTCGGCTTGGCGGTGTCGGGGCTGATGCCAGTGGCCGAGATCCAGTTTCGCAAGTATGCGGACCCGGCAACGGAACAGCTCAACAACACCGGCACGATGCGGTGGCGTACAGCCAATCGCTTCGCCGCGCCGATGGTGGTGCGCATGCCTGGTGGCTTCGGCAAGGATGTCGGCGACCCATGGCATTCGCTGAGCGACGAAGTGCGGTTCGCGCATGCGTATGGCTGGCAGGTGGCCATTCCCTCGAACGCCGCGGACGCCGTCGGCCTGCTCCGCGCCGCGATGCGGAGCCCGAACCCGACGATCTTCTTCGAGCACCGGTCGCTGCTGATGACGGGTGACGGCAGCGCGCGGTATCCTGGCGACGATTACGTGCTGCCATTCGGCCAGGCGCGTGTCGTGCGCGAAGGTACGGACGTGACGCTCGTATCGTGGGGCGCAATGGTGCACCGCTGCACGAAGGCGGCGGAATCATTCAGTGATCGCGTCGAGCTGCTCGACCTGCGCACGATCTCGCCGTGGGATCGTGAGGCCGTGCTCGAGAGTGTGAAGAAGACCGGACGTTGTCTCATCGTGCACGAGGACAACATGACGGCGGGCTTTGGCGCCGAGGTGGCGAGCGCCGTGGCGAAGGACGCGTTCTGGTACCTGGATGCGCCGGTGGAGCGGCTCGCGCCCAACGACATCCCGATGCCCTATCACGAGACGTTGCTCGCGGCCGTGCTGCCCGACGTAGAGCAGATCGCTGAAGCGCTCGAGCGGTTGTTGCGGGTGTGACGATGCTCGGGGCGGGCGCAGACGTGTGGCGCAGGGCGCCGCAGGTTGGCCGGCAGCTCGCCGGCGCGTTGCTGCTCGCGCTCACGCTGCTTCCGGTCAAGAGTCACAGCCTCGGAGCGCAGGCTGGCACCGTCCCGCCGCGCGCCTCCACCGCACCCGCGACCAACGACAGCCTCACCGCACGCGAGTTCGCCGCACTCGTGGATCGGCTCTCGGCGCCGAGCGGGTACTTCGACACCGACAACCTGATCTCGAACGAGTCGAGCTACCTGCATCCGCTCACGATCCTCGATCGTCTGGGCGTGCGGGGCGGTGCGTACGTCGGTGTCGGGCCGGACCAGAACTACAGCTACATGGCGAGGGTGCGACCGCGGATCGCGTTCCTGGTCGACATCCGCCGCGACAACATGCTGCATCACCTGCTGCTCAAGGCGCTGTTCGCGGCGTCGCGCAATCGCGCGGAGTATCTGGCGTTGTGGCTGGGCAAGCCAGTGCCCGCGGACGTCGCGAGCTGGAGCGATCGTGAGCTCGAAGCGCTGGTGACGTGGGCGGGCTCGGCCCGCGTCACGACGGAAACCGGCGATGCGGCGGTCCGTGCCGTCCGCGAGCGCGTCACCCGTTTCGGGATCCCGCTTTCGGAAGCAGATCTGTCGACGATTGAACGATTCCACCGAACGTTCATCGGGCAGGGCCTGCGCCTGCAGTTCACGTCGGCGGGGCGGTCGCCGCGCGATTACTACCCGACCTTGGGAGAGCTGATCACCCAGCGCGACCTCGTGGGGCAGCGTGCGAGCTATCTCGCGCGCGAGGCGGATTTCCAGTTCCTCAAGGGGCTGCACGCGCGCAATCTCGTGGTGCCAATAGTCGGCGACCTCGCGGGACCGAAGGCGCTGAATGCGATCGCTGCGGAGCTGCGTCGTCGCGGAGAGGTCGTCTCCGTGTTGTATACGTCGAACGTCGAGGACTATCTCATTCGCGACGGTCGCTTCCCATACTACGCCGATGCACTGGCCACGCTCCCGCGGAATGCGCGCAGCGTGATCATCCGCAGCTGGTTCGGCGGTCCGATGTCGCATCCGGCCTCGGTGCAGGGCTACTACACGACGCAGCTCGTGCAGACGATGGAATCATTCGTGACGGATCCCGCCGTGCCGAACGTGAGGACGTACCGGGAGCTCGTGAACAGGCGATACGTGGAGCGCGAGTAGCGGCGCTGGCTCGTGCTGCTCTGAACTGCAGGTAAACGGATAGAAACAGAAACGACCTGAAACGAAGCGGATCCGTCCCGTGCATCGGACAGATCCGTTTCGTTTGTTTTTGTTTCTGTTCTTATCCGTTTACCCGCTGTTAGCGGTATCGCGCACCACTCTTGGTCTCAGAACGCCTTGAACTCGTCGAACGGCTGCCGACAGCTGTTGCATACATGGATCGCCTTGCACGCCGTACTCCCGAACTCACTCTGCAACCGCGTATCACTCGACCCGCAGAACGGACATGGCACAGGCGCCTTTGCCCGCGTCAGGGTGATCAATCCCTGCGGCTCCGCTCGACCCGGCGGCGCGATGCCATACGCGCGCAGCTTTTCACGCGCCTCGGGCCCGATCCAGTCCGTCGTCCACGCCGGCGCGAATACCATGTCGACCTGCACCTCACTTGCACCGGCCGCGACCAGTGCCGACCGGATGTCCGTCTCGATCTCGTGCATCGCGGGGCAGCCGGAATAGGTCGGCGTGACCGTGACACGAACCGCGGTGCCATCAACTGCGGCATCGCGCACGATGCCGAGATCCACCACGCTGATCACCGGCACCTCCGGGTCCATTACACCGGCCAGCACCGCGTAGACGTCGTCGCGAGTCGCGAGCATGCGCCTTACCTGAACCCGGCGTCTACCACGACGCGCCGGGATGCGAGCGGGCCACGATCTGCATGACCGACAGCATGTGCCCGAGATGCTCCGTGTGGCGGCCACGACGGCCACCGCGGTTATATGCACCATCTTCGGGCATCTTCAGTGTCGCGCGACCGAGCACGTCGGCGACCATGCCGCGCCACACCGACTGAATGGCCGCGTGATCCACCACGATGCCCTCGGCGGCTACCGCCTCGTCGATGGCATCATGATCGAACAGCTCACCCGTGAAGCGCCACAGTTCGTCGAGTGCGCGCTGCGCACGCGCGTGGCTCTCCTCCGTGCCATCACCAAGTCGCACGACCCACTCGCTGCTGTGGCGCAGGTGGTACTTGTCTTCCTTCAGGCACTTCGCGGCGACCGCGGCAACCTTTTCGTTCGCGGCGCGCGACAGCGCATCCAGCACGAGCACGCTGTAGGCGTCGAACAGGAACTGCCGCATGATCGTGAATGCGAAGTCGCCCTTCGGCAGCTCGACGATCAGCGCGTTGCGAAACTCCACCGCTTCTCGGAAGTACGCGAGCGCATCCTGGTCGCGCCCCTTCCCTTCCGTCTCGCCCGCGAGCGCCAGCAGCGCCGACGCATGACCGATCAGGTCGAGCGCCATGTTGGAGAGGGCGATGTCCTCCTCGAGGATCGGCCCGTGCCCGCACCACTCCGACAGGCGATGGCCGAGCACGAGACGATCGTCGCCGAGGCGCAACACGTACTCGAACAGCGGGTTCTCGACGCGGGTCGTGCGCGTGCCTGCTACTGCAGCCGCGGCCTCGGCGTTCGGGCGAGGCGCCTGCGCCAGCCCGCCCGGTTCTCCGGGATCGTGGCTCAAAACACGCGCACGCCGCGAGGCGGCTTGTAGAACTGCGGATGGCGGTACGGCTTGTCGTTGCCCGGGTCGAAGAACGGCCCGGCATCGCTCGGCGCGCTCGCGACGATGGCCGCCGAGGGCACCACCCACAGGTTCACCGCTTCACCGCGGCGCGCGTACACGTCGCGCGCATTCTGCAGCGCGTGCTCCGCATCGACCGCGTGCACACTGCCGGCGTGCTCGTGCGGCTCGCCCTTGTTGCCCTGCGTGAACACTTCCCACAACGGCCACTGGCTGTCCGACATGCCACGCGTCGCGTCGCCCATCAGGCAGCCGCCGTCGCGCGCGCCGACTGCTTCTCGGCGTGCGCCGAGGCCGCCGCGCGCACCCACGCTCCGTCGTCGTGCGCCTTGTTGCGCGCCTCGAGACGTTCGCGGTTGCACGGGCCGTTGCCCTTGAGCACCTCGAAGAACTCCGACCAGTCGATCTCGCCGAACTCCCAGTTGCTCGTGGCCTCGTTGTACCTGAGGTCGGGATCCGGAAGCGTGATGCCGAGTGCGATGGCCTGCGGGACCGTGAGGTTCACGAAGCGCTGGCGCAGCTCGTCGTTCGTCTTCCGCTTCACGCGCCACTTGAGCAGCTCGGCGCTGTTCGGCGAGTCCGTGTCGCTCGGGCCGAACATCATCAGCGCAGGCCACCAGAAGCGGTTCACCGCGTCCTGCAGCATCGCCTTCTGCGCCGGGGTGCCGGCCGCAAGCGTGGCGCAGATCTCGAGCCCCTGGCGCTTGTGGAAGTTCTCTTCCTTGCAGATGCGCACCATGGCGCGGGCGTACGGACCGTACGAGGCCTTGGCGAGCACCGTCTGGTTGACGATCGCGGCACCATCGACGAGCCAGCCGATCACACCCATGTCCGCCCATGAGAGCGTCGGGTAGTTGAAGATGCTCGAGTACTTGGCGCGACCGTCGAGCAGTGCTTCCACCAGCTCCTGCCGGTCGACGCCAAGCGTCTCGGTGCCGCAGTAGATGTAGAGCCCATGGCCAGCCTCGTCCTGCACCTTGGCGATGAGCGACATTTTGCGGCGCAGGCTCGGGGCGCGCGTGATCCAGTTGCCCTCGGGCAGCATGCCGACGATCTCGGAGTGCGCATGCTGCGACATCATCCGGGTGAGCTGCTTGCGGTAGCGCTCGGGCATCCAGTCCTTCGGCTCGATGCTCTCGCCGGCGGCAATGCGGGCTTCGAAGGCGGCCAGCTGGGCCGGATCTTCAGTCGGAAGCGTTGGTTTCTGGTCCATCATCCAATCTACCCCAAATCGGCAGATTCGGACAATCGGACCGGCTGTCAGAAACGGCTCCCGCGCCTGTATTGCAGGCTATTTTACCGCCCATGACGAACTCTCCCGCTGCTTCAGACTTCCGCACCCATGGCGGTGTGTCAGCGACGGTGTCCGATGGCATCGGGCGCGTCGAATTCTTCCATCCGAAGGGAAACTCGCTTCCCGCGACGGTGCTGGCCGAGTTGGCCGCCACGATCACGCGGGTCGGGGCCGATCCGGCGGCTCGGGTGATCGTGCTGTCGAGCGGCGGCACAGGTCCATTTTGCGCCGGTGCATCGTTCGATGAACTCACCGCCATCGCCGATCCGGCTGGCGGCCAGGAGTTCTTCAGTGGGTTCTCCCGCGTCATCCTCGCGATGATCCGCGCGCCGAAGTTCGTGCTCACGCGCGTACACGGAAAGGCGGCGGGCGGTGCCGTGGGACTCATCTCAGCGTCGGACTACAGCTTCGCGGTGAAGGGTGCGTCGGCGAAGCTGAGCGAGCTTGCGATCGGCATCGGACCGTTCGTCGTGGGCCCGGTGATCGAACGCAAGGTCGGCCTCGCCGGCTTCAGCGCGATGGCGGTCGACGCGGATTGGCGCGATGCGGAGTGGTGCGAGCGACATGGCCTGTACTCGCAGCTGTACGACAGTGCAGGCGCGATGGACAGTGCGGTAGAAAAGCTTGCGACGGTGCTGGCCGCGAGCAATCCGGAGGCGATGGCGGGGCTCAAGCACGTATTCTGGCAGGGCACCGAGGGCTGGGACATGATGCTCGCGGACCGCGCCGCGTTGAGCGGGCGCATGGTGTTGTCGGAGTTCACGCGCAACGCAATCGCGGGATTCCGCGCGCGGTAAGCAGAGCGAACGGCAACCGCGTCTCAGGCGGAGATCGCGGCGAACCACAGAGGTGCGAGGCGAAGCGCAGGTTTCTACAGCCGCACGCGGAGGCGCGGAGAACAGCGTCTCCGCGTGCAAGCCGTTTAGCAACTTGCTCCCACCGTCATCCGCAGCCCCTCACTGTCCCGACGCGCTTCCTGCTTAGGATCCGTACGTCGGTTCCTCGTGACGCACGGCCTCAGCGAAGCTCATCGCACCGCCGCTGTCGCGGGCCAGCTTCACCGCCGCGTACGCGGCCGGCTCGAGATCCGCTGCGGCGTCGATCAGCGTCGCGACATCGAACTTCACGCCCGCTCGTCTCGAGAGGTATTCCTCGGCGGCCGTGAGGTAGCCCATCATGCCACCCAGCTCGGTCGGCGCGAAGCACTTGTCACTCTGTCGGAGCAGGTCGGCAAGCCCGACGTCCGTCATGACCAGATTCTCGCTGCCGCACACGACCTTCATGTCGAGATTGGCGCAGCAGGCGAGGACGGCGGCCTCGTCGAGCGAGCCGCCGGCACCGTTCACGACCAGCGCATCCATCGGCTGCGACAGGAACTCCGCCTTCCCACCACCCATCGTCGCGCCATCGGTGCTCCACGTGCGTACACCCATCGCCTCGACTTCCAAACGGCGCGGCTCCCACGACTCGAGCACCAGCACGTTCGCTCCCGCGTCGAGCAGGCGCTCCAGCACACGCGTGCCCACCTTGCCGCAACCGATCAATCCCACCGTGGCACCGCGTACATCGGCATCGTAGCCGCGCAGCATGCCCGTCAGCAGCTGGAAGTTGCCCTCGCCCGTCGGCACCGACGTGTCGGCGATCGCGCTGCCGGCGAACCGCTCGTTCAGGTAGTGCAGCGACGGCGTCACCCCATCGTGCATGATACCATGGCCCATGTCCTGGCCAGTGGTCAGGTGAAATCCACCGGCGGACTCGATGGCCTCGAAGCATTCGATCGAAAAATCGAGCAGCTCCGCGTCGCGCGGCTCGCCCACGCGCGAACCCGGTGTCGGCGCCACCACGCACTTCCCGCCGACCATGCGCTGCGACTCGCGGCGGCCGAGGGGCCCACCGATGCGCAGCACGCGTGACCACTGGACCTTGGCCTCCATCCCCATCGCGAGCGCAACGGCCTCGCGCTCGGTGCTGAATCCAGGCGCTTCCATGCGCGCCGGCGGCGCGATGCGAAAACCGCCGAGCGACAGCTTGCCCGAACCCGGTTCGGCGTGCGTCGCGGCGCTGAGGGTCCACCCTCGCTCTTCGTCGTGACAGCGATAGACCCACACCGTAGGATTCTGCGAGTCGGAAAGCGCCGGTACGAGTTCGACGGCATCTTTCGGAGACAGGATGGTCAGCTGCAATGTCACGCGGGTGAAGTGAGTACGACGTTTTCGATCCAGACGATGCTGGATAACTATTCGATCACCTGAAGTTAACCGGTTCCAAGATGACTTCGCGCGAAGCGGACCGCGATACAGATCGCGCGCCTGACAGGGACGCCAAGAGCGGTGGTACGCCGGCTCCGCCCTCCATCCTCGTCGTGCACGGTGCGCTGGGCAGCGCCGAGCAAATGGTGGGGGTAGAGATGGAATTAGGCGAACTCGGCAATGTAGTCACTGTCGAACTCCCGGGGCACGGGCGATCTCCCCTCGGACCGGACCAGACGTTCTCGATCGAGGGCCTTGCCGACGCGTTGCACGAGTCGGTCTCGGAGCTCGAAGCGCGCGGTGGTGGGGCGTCGCGTCCCTGGGTATTCGGCTATTCGATGGGCGGGTACCTGGCGCTGCTGCTCGAAGCGCGAGCCCCGGGCCGATTCGCAGGTATCGTGACACTCGGCACCAAATTCTACTGGACGCCGGAGGCCGCCGCGACCGCGTCGGCATTCCTGTCACCCGAGATCATCAGCGAGAAGGCCCCGAAGTTTGGGGCGACACTCGAGGCGCGACACGCCGATGCCGGCGGTTGGGAGCTGGTGTTGCAGCGAACAGCTGCCTTGCTGCGTGAGTTAGGAGAAGGACCACCGCTCACGCAATCCGCCTTCCAACGCGTAACGATTCCGGTGTGCATTGCCGCAGGGACCCGCGACGACAACGTCTCCCCGCAGGAATGCGCGAGCGTGGCCGCATCGCTGCCCAACGCGTTCCATGAATCCCTACCGGACTTGACGCATCCCATCGAGCGCGTGCCCGCCGGCGTCGTCCGATCGCTGATGCGTCGTGTGATGAATACCTGATGAACCGCTGAAGAAGCGCGCACGAGCACCTGACACACCGCAGCTCCACGATTCCCTCCCTCCTACTCCCGCATGGTCACTCTCCGTTCGCTGGCGCTCATCGCCCTTCCGGCCCTCGCTAGCATGTCGATCGGTGCACTCAGCAGTTGGCGCAACGTCACGCGCACCGGCTCAACGCCGCCTGTTTCCGCGCCGGCGGCGATCCCCGTGGACTCCGCCATTCTGGCGAGCTACAAGTGGCGCAACATCGGCCCGGACCGTGGCGGCCGCTCCATCGCCGTGAGCGGTGTGAAGGGGCGCCCGCGTGAGGCGTACTTCGGTGCGACCGGCGGTGGGCTCTGGAAGACACTCGACGGCGGCGAGACGTGGTTCCCCGTGACGGATGGCCAGGTGAAGAGCGCCTCCGTCGGCGCCGTAGCGGTCAGCGAAACGAATCCTGACCTCGTATACATCGGCATGGGCGAGACGGCGATCCGCGGCAACATCATGCCGGGCGATGGCGTCTACCGCAGCACGAACGCCGGAAAGACATGGTCGCATGTCGGCTTCAAGGAATCCGACGGCATTGCGAAGATCCGCATCCATCCGACGAATCCGGACATCGTGTTCGTGGCGTCCTTCGGCAAGTACAGCGTGCCGAACGCCGAGCGCGGCCTGTTCAAGAGCACGGATGGCGGCAAGTCGTGGCGCAAGGTGCTCTTTCGCGACGACAAGAGCGGCGCCATCGACGTCGTCATCGACCGCACGAACCCGAATGTGATGTATGCGGCGCTCTGGGAGGCCTACCGCAAGGAATATCAGATGTCGAGCGGTGGGCCCGGCAGCGGCCTGTTCAAGAGCACGGACGGGGGTGAAACGTGGACGGAGATCACGCGCCGTCCCGGACTCCCCGCAGGCCTCGTGGGCCGCATCGGCGTCGCGGTCACGGCAGCGAATCCGAATCGCGTGTACGCGCTGATCGAGAACGAGAAGGGCGGCCTGTTCAAGAGCGACGACTCCGGTGCCACGTGGAGCCTCGTGAACGACAACCGCAACATCCGCCAGCGCGCGTTCTACTACACGCACCTGTTCGCCGACGACAGGAACGCCGACGTGGTGTACCTGCAGAACGTGTCGTTCTACCGGTCGCCCGATGGCGGCAAGACGCTCAACAGCATCGGCGGCGGCACACACAGCGACTTCCACGACATGTGGATCAACCCCGACGACAGCAACCACCTCGTGGTGGGCAACGACGGTGGCGGCACGGTGACGTACAACCTGGGTGGCCGCTACACTGCGCAGGATTTCCCCACGGCGCAGTGGTATCACGCGATCACGACGGGCCACGTCCCGTTTCATGTCTGCGGCTCGCAGCAGGACAACAGCACGCTCTGCACCCCGTACAACTGGAACCTCGCCGCGTTCACGCAAGCGAACGCGCCACGCCGCGACACGACGCCGCGTGCGCCGGTCGACATCACGTCGGGTGGCATGGCGGTCTCGTACCAAGTCGGCGGCGGCGAGCCGGGTTACATCGCGCCGGACCCACGCAACCCCGACCTGTTCTACGCCGGCACGAACAACGGCGGCTATCTCGACAAGTACAACCGCATCACTGGTCTGTCGCGCGAAGTGAACCCCTACCCCTGGTTCTACTCCGGTGAGCCCAGCAAGGATATCAAGGAACGCTGGCAGTGGACGTACCCGATCATCTTCTCGCAGGTCGACCCGCGCATGCTGTTCGTGTCGTCGCAGCGGTTGTGGCGCACGATCGACGGCGGGCGCACGTGGAAGGCGCTGAGCGGTGACCTCACGCGTCATGCGCCGGAGACGATGGAGAAGTCCGGCGGCCCGATCACCGGCGACATGAACGGCCCGGAAGTGTACGGCGTGATCTTCTCCGTCGGGCCGAGCAAGAAGGACGTGAACGTGATCTGGACGGGCTCAGATGATGGGCTGGTGCACGTCACGCGCAACGGCGGCACCACGTGGACGAACGTGACGCCCAAGGAGATGCCGGACTTCGGCCGCGTGAGCCAGATCGATGCGTCGAAGTTCGACGCAGGCACGGCCTACATCTCCGTGCGGAAGCCGCTGCTCGACGATCGCCGGCCGTACATCTTCAAGACGAGCGACTACGGCCGCACGTGGACCAAGATCGTGAACGGCATCCGCCCCGACGCATACGTGCATGCGGTGCGCGAGGATCCGACGCGCAAGGGCCTGCTGTATGCCGCGACGCAGCATGGCGTGAACATCTCGTACGATGACGGCGCCTCGTGGCAGGATCTCAACCTGAACCTGCCGGACATCCCGGTGGCGGACCTCATCGTCGAGGCCAACGAGCTCGTGATCGCGTCGCACGGCCGCGGGTTCTGGGTGCTCGACAACATCGGGCCGCTCCGTCAGGCCAACGCGACGATCGCCGCAGCCGACGTGCATTTGTACATGCCCCCGGTCGCAGTGCGCTCGGGAACGGGCGCGAATATCACCTACGCGTTCAAGAACATGCCGCGCGTGGCCAAGCTCGAGGTGCTCGACTCGACCGGCACGGTGCTGCGCTTCTTCGAGGCGGATACCGCGGCACCGGGTGCCAACCCCGCCGCAGCGCCCGCCGGCGGCCGTCGCGGCGGCGGTGCGTCGGTCATCCCACGGAACGTCGGCCTCAATCGCTTCACCTGGGACCTGCGCACCGCGCCGATCTCGAGCTTCCCCGGCATGATCCTGTGGGGCGCGGGTACCAACGGACCCGTGGTGCCGCCGGGCAAGTACACGCTGCGCCTGTCCGCCGACGGCCGCACGGTCACGACGCCGCTCGTGGTGCAGCGCAACCCGCGCCTCCCGGACGTGACGGACGCCGACCTGCACGCGCAGTATCAGTTCGGGCGCAAGGTGCGCGACAAGGCGACGGAAGCGAACAACGCAGTGATCGCGATCCGCCGCGTGAAGACGCAGCTCGACGACCGGCAGAAGAAGGCCGCCGCCGACGCGGCGCTCAAGACGACGGGCGAGACGCTGCGCACGAACGCGACGACCGTCGAGGAGAAGGTGTACCAGGTGAAAAACCAGAGCGGGCAGGATCCGCTCAACTTCCCGATCAAGGTGAACAACCGCATCGCGAACCTGCTGTCGATGTCGGAACGCGGCGACGGCCCGCCGAACCAGAGTCTGCCGGAGATCTTCAACATCCTGTCGACGGAGCTCAAGGGCTACACGACAGAGCTCGAGACGGTGTGGAAGCGCGACCTGGCCGCGGTGAACAAGGAACTCGCTCGGCTCAAGCTGTCACCGATCGATCCGAACTGTGCGAAGGCGGAAGGCTGCGTCGTGGTGCCGTAGGCTGGCGTTGGTGCGATGCCTCTTTGAACAGCAGGTAAGCGGATAAAAACGGATTCAGCGGAAACGAAACGGATCTGTCCCGAGCATCGGACAGATCCGTTTCGTTTCTGTTTCTATCCGTTTCGATCCGCTTACCTGCTGTTCAGGTCGACTGCACGGGCTCAGGGGAGTGCGCCGACCTACTATCAGGGTAGTTGACAGATCGGCATGGGGGACACATACTGTCCGGCAGGTACTACGTACCTAGTAGCAAACGCCCCCGCACGACGGAGTGCTAATGATGGCAGAAGCCTCGCTCGGCGAACGCGAACTCGATGTCATGGCCGTGCTCTGGGAGATCGGCTCCGGCACCGTGACCGAAGTGAAGGACCGGCTCGACGTCACGCTGGCCTACACCACCGTGCTCACCATCCTGCGGAACCTCGAAGCCAAGCGCTTCGTGCGCCGGGAGGAGGAAGGCCGCGGGCACCGCTACTTCCCCCGGGTGCAACAGAAGGCCGCGCAGAAGACGGCGCTGTCGCGCCTCGTGTCGCAGCTGTTCAACGGGTCGCCGCAGGCGCTGATCGCGCAGCTCGTCGACCAGCACGACGTGTCGCCCGAGGAGCTGCAGCGGCTCGCGCGGCAGTTGAATGCAGGAGACGGCTCGGCAAAGCCGTCCGGCAAGCGCGGCGGCAAGGAGCGTGGAGAATGATTGCGAAATGGATGATTGTCTCCGTGCTGTTCGCTGCGCTCGTCGCGCTCGCTGCATTCGCGGCGGAGCATGCGTTGCGCGTGCTGCGACGCCCGACGCGTGCGCCGTGGGTCGTCGCACTCGCCGTCGCCGTCGTGTGGCCGCTCGTCGCACCGGTGGCGAGTCGGTTGATGCCGGTGGAGCCCGAGCCTGTCGCGGCCGTTTCGCTGCAACCGGCGTGGATAATCGGTGGTGAGCTCGCGACTGCTGCGACGGCATGGACGGAGCGCGTGGATAATGTGGCGGTGTGGTTGTGGGCACTCGCCAGCGGCGCGTTGCTCCTGCAGGTGCTGTTGGCTACCAGTGCGCTTCGCCGAGCCCGGAACGGCGCGACACCGCACGTCATCGACGGGGAGCCGGTGCTCGTGACCGAGTCGCTCGGGCCTGCCGTGGTGGGCCTGCGGAACCCGCGCATCGTCGTGCCGGAGTGGCTCCTGGAGCTCGACGCACCGTTGCGTGACCTCGTGCTGCGGCATGAACGCGAGCACTGCCGGGCCGGCGACGCGCGGCTCGTCTGGATGGGCGTGTTCGCGACGGCGCTGGTGCCGTGGAACCCCGTCGTGTGGTTCATGACGCGGCGGTTGCGACTTGCCATGGAGATCGACTACGATGCCCGCACGTTGCGTGGCACCGACAGTCACCAGCAGTACGGGAAGCTCCTGCTGCTCATCGCAGGGCGACAGTCTTCCGCTCGGCTCGTTCCGATGCTGGCGGAATCGTCTTCCAACCTTGCACGGAGAATTGCGGCAATGCGACAGACCAATCCGGGCTACCGTGGTCCACGCGCGATTGCGCTCGGCGCCGTTGCGGTAGGCGCGGTGCTGGTAGCGTGCTCGCCGCGCATCGCGGGCAATTTGAGCGGCATGACGGGCCCGGTTCCAGAACCTGTTGCCGTCGACCCAGCATCGGCGAAACAGGCGCCAAGGCAGGTTGGTCCGAACGAGCCGCTGACGGCGGAACAGGTCGAACGGCCAGCCGTCGTTGCGCCCGGCACACGTGGACCAGACTACCCCAAGGCTCTACGCGAGGCCGGCGTCGAGGGTACCGTCTTCACCCGGTACGTGGTCAAGGCCGACGGGTACATCGATACGAGCACCGTCACGATCCGCTCGAGCGACGACAAACAGTTCGAGGAGTCGGTGCGCGCTTTCCTGCCGAAGATCCGCTATCTGCCGGCAACGGTTGGCAACAAGCCGGTGCCGCAGATCGTCGAGCTTCCGTTTCAATTCTACATCAATCGCTCGGTTGCGTCGCCCGCGTCGGCGGCACGGATTCCCAATGCGGTGACGACGGTCGTAAGTCCAGGCACATCGGCCCGTGCGCAGTCGGCGTCCGCGCCTGGTGCTCCCGTGGCGAACGGTGCGCAGCGCATGCTGCCAGGCAGCAGTGGCCCGGCCTATCCTGCCGACCTTCGGAGCGCCGGCATCGAAGGGAGAGTGCTCGTGCAGTTCGTGCTCAACGCTGATGGCACACCCGACATGAACACTCTCAAGGTGCTAAAAACGGATCACGCCGGATTCGAACAGGCAGTGCGCGATGCACTGCCCAAGATGCGATTCGAACCAGCGACGGTCGAGGGAAAAGCCGTGCGCCAGCTGCTGCAATACCCCTTCCAGTTCAGTCTCAATCGATAAGCACTCCCGCGGTCAGCGTTCGAGCTTGAACCCAGGGTCGACCGCTGGCCGCTTCGGATTGTTCGCCACCATCCACCCCGTCAGATACATCCACTGCGTCATGCGGGTGAGCTTCGCGTAGTCGATGCGTTCCGGCTTGTCGCGTGGCGTGTGGTAGTCGGCGTGCAGGTTGGTGGAGTACATCAGTGCCGGGACGTTGAGCCGCGCGTACGGCACGTGGTCGCTGCGGAAGTACCAGCCTTCCGGATGCGTCGGGCGGTCCCAGATGGAATCGAGCTTGAACTTCCCGGTGAGCTCGTTCGCGCGCAGCGCCATCTCCACGAGCTCCGTGCTGTTCCGGTGTGGCGGCTGCACGCCGAGGATGCTTGCGGAGTCCGGGTGGTTGCGGCCGATCATGTCGCCGTTGAGTACCGCGACGATGTTGGCGAGCGGCACCACCGGCTGCATCGCATGATAGCGGGAGCCGAGCAGGCCGCGCTCCTCGGCGCCGTGGTAGACGAACAGCACGGAGCGCTTCGGCGGCTGCTTCACCATGGCGCGAGCGATCGCGAGCAGCGCGACACTCACCGTACCGTTGTCGTCCGCGCCGCTCCACGTGCTGTCGCCGTCGATGTCGTAGCGCACACCGTCGTGATCCTGGTGCGAGCTGTAGAGCACGTACTCGTCGCGCAGCTTCGGGTCCGTACCACGAATGACACCGACGATGTTCGACGACGGCGACTGGAACACTTCCGTGCGCACGCGCAGGTGGGCGCTGTCGTTGCCCTTGCGCAGTCCTTCGAGCATCGCGCTCTTCACGAGGAACACCGGCGGCTGCGCGGGTGGGGCGGCGGTCGGTGGCGGCGACGGCGTCGTTCGCGGTGCGACGGGGCCATTCCGCGGCATGCCGCCTTCCACATCGTACGAGCCACGCGAGCGAATCGCCGAGACGCCGGCAAACGCGATGTCACCGATGGAGTCCGCGACGAGAATGACGGCACTCGCACCACGACGCGTGAGCCGCCCCGCGGTGTTGGTCATCGCTGCATTCGCATAACGGTACTCGTACGAATTCGTGCCATCCTTTGCCACCGGCCGCGCGGGTGCCGCCAGCGTCGCGACGGCGACCTTGCCGCGCACATCGATCGTGCTGTCGGACCCGTCACCCGCGAACACGGTGCGGCCGCGCACGTCGAACTGCGCGTTGCCGTTCAGCGCGATGTCATTCCAGATCGCATACGTGCGACCACCGATGAAGATGTGCGTGCTCGCCACCGACACGCGCGTGCGCCGCATGTTGAACCACTGGAAGTAGCTGCCATCCGGATGCGCCGGCGCGACGCCGATCTTCCGGAGCTGGTCAGCGGTCCAGACCGACGCGCGCATCTCGTCGAGCGTGCCCGCTTCGCGGCCACGCATGTCGAGCCCCGCCATGGTGTAGAGGTCGCGCTTGAGGTCCGCCTGTTTCACCAGCGCCATCGCGGCCGGCGCGGCGGCCACGATCGTCGGGGGCTTGGCGGCAGGCTTGGTGGCCTGCCCCGTGAGCACTGCTGGAGATACCGGCGTGGCGGCAGCGAGTAGCAGCGACGCGAGTCGGCGTGCGGATGAGGCTGTGCGCATGAGGGTGCGGCGGAAGGGCGGGCAAAAACGAAGCGAGGGGCAGCTTATCGAGATAAGCTGCCCCTCGTCCCGCCGTCAGACCAGTGCAACGGGCGCTTCACCTATCGCTTCAATCCCGTCCCGAATGCGGCGACGCCCGGAATGGTGATCGGCAGCTGCCCCGTGATCGGCGCCTTTCCAAGCAGTGCACGACCGGCCGCACGCTGCGACAGCGTCGACGCACTCCAGGCCAGCAGGTGCGCGTCCGATGGCGGCAGGCCACCTGCGAGGTACGGATTCGCGAAGGACACGAGCACGATCTTCGTGCCCGCCTTCCGCAGGCCATTGATCAGTTCCGGCAAGCCCGCGGTGGGCGCCATGCTGCTGGTGGTCGAACTCGCGCCGATGTACGACGAGATGATCGCGATGTCGGCACCATTGCTCACGTTGATCGCGTTCTCGACAGCGGCCGGTAGCAGGGCCGGCGTCGGGCTCGCGCGATACGCACCACCGGCCGCCGCACCTGCGGTGGCATCGAACACGACTTCGGGAATGAGCGTGAGCGACAGCAGGCCCGGAAATGCCGTCTTGAGCTCTGCGTCGAAGCCCCGTCCTGCACTGAGCTCCGTGCGCGGTGCGACGGAGATGCTCACCACGCGGGTCGTCGCCGCGAGGCCCTTCATGGGAATCATGTTCGCGCTGTCACGCACGAGCGTGATGGACTTCTCCGCCGCAACGCGCGCCGGCGCGGCGTTGGCTTCGATCCCGACGGTGCGGCGCACCCCTTCCACGTCGACGAAGCGGTTCTGGTGCAGACCCATCTCGTGCTTGGCCATCAGCAGCTTGCGCACCGACGAATCGACCCGCGCTTCCGTGAAACGCTTCGATGTCACGCCACTCACGACTGCATCGATGGCCACACGCACGTCGGTCGGCATGAGCAGCACGTCGTTCCCCGCGATCACGGAACGCTGGGTGGCCTCCGCCATCGTCATGTTGCCGAGCACACCGTTCATGTCGAGCGCATCGGTGACGAGGATGCCCTTGAAGCCCATCTTCGTGCGCAGCAGGTCGGTCATGACCTTCTGGCTCAGCGTGGCCGCCGTCTTTGTCGTGTCGAGCGCCGGCAGGTCGCCGTGGAACGTCATCATGCCGCGCACGCCGGCGTCGATCGCCGCCTGGAACGGCAGGAGCTCCACACTGTCGAGACGCGCACGCGACACGTTCACGCGCGAGAGCTCGAGGTGCGAGTTCTGGTCGGTGTCACCATGCCCGGGGAAATGCTTGCCGGTCGCGAGCATGCCGTTGTCCTGCATGCCGCGGATGAATGCGCGTCCCATGGTGGCGACCAGCTTCGGGTCCTCGCCGAACGAGCGTGCGCTGATGACCGGGTTCTTCGGATTGTTGTTCACGTCGAGCACCGGCGCGAACCCCATGTGCACGCCGAGCGCGCGGCCTTCGAGCGCGGTGACCCGCCCCATCTCGTACGCCACCGTGGTGTCGCGCGTCGCCCCGACGCCCATCTGGTACGGAAACGACGTGGCGCCGCCGAGCTCGATGGCGTTGGGCAGGAACCAACCGCCGCGCGCGCGGAATGCCGCGCCCGTCTCGAAGTCGGCGCCGAGCAGGAGCGGCAGCGCGGCGGCGCGCTGGAGCGCATTGGTCTTGGCCGCGATGTCGATGGGGCCGCCGACGGACACGATCGCGCCGCCGAGCCGGTGCTCGCGGATCTGCCGCTCGATGTTCGCCCACCCGGCGTTGTCGACCGCTGTGTAGTCGCCGAGCGTCCACACCCACACCATCTGCGCCGCCTTGTCGCGCAGGGAGAGGGTGGCGAGCACGGAATCGGCCCAGCGGAGATCCGCCGCAGGATTCTGCGAGAGCCGCGGCGGGACCACGCTGGCGGTCGATGCCTCCGGGCCCCGGGCGCCGGAACCACCCGAGGATGCAGGCGGTCCGGCGGTTGCGCAGGCAACACCAGATGAGAGAAGCGCTGCGAGCGCGGCCGTCAGAGTACGCGACATCGATCCGGTCCGTGAGAGTGGTCGGCGGCGACCCCTGCCGCGCCATGGTTCAGACCACGAAGGTTACCGGATTGATCCCGGTGCCGCGACGGCCACCGCCGGGCACTACTTCAAAATCAGCCGTCGCTCTGCTCTTCCGGCTTCACGTCCGCCGTCACCGTTCGGCTTCCGCCCATCACGCCATCGGTGTTGTTGCCGACGCCGCGTTCGCTGTCACTGCGGTTCCCCTCCGTCCGCTGGGACGGGATCACGTCATCCTTGTTGCGCCGCTTGCCGGTCGCCCCGCCTTCCCGGTCGTTGTCGTCGTCGAACTGGCCGGTTTCGCCGGTGTCGCGCGCTTCCTGATTGCCGTTGTTGCCACGCGCCGAACGGCGATCGCCCTGCTCGCCACCCTGGTTTCCTCTGCTGCTCATGATTCCTCCTGTGAGAGTGCCGGCAAAATGCGAGAACCGGGCCAGTGACACCCGTGCCGGATCGTCGGCGGCTGGTCCCGGATGCCTCACGAATCGTGGCATTTGCGCGTAGTATCCAAGGATCTCCTCCCCGCCCCGGCTCGCACCGCCGGGTGCCGCCCGCCACATCCTGCCTCCCGGATCGATGGAAACGCCACGACGTGAAT
>JAZKCW010000018.1:0-16034 GCA_040387895.1 Gemmatimonadota bacterium | reverse complement strand
CGGAAGAAGGGCGCGACATGGTCGTGATGGTGATCGGCGACGAGGAGACGATCCGCAATCTCGACAAGTACAAGGGCTACCTCGCCGAGCTCGCCGACCCGCGCAAGACGAGCGAGGCACGCGCGAAGGAGCTGCAGACGATCGGCAAGCCGGTGTACTACCTGACCAGCGGCATGCACAGCACGGAGACCGGCGGCCCCGAGATGCTCATGGAGCTCGCCTACCGGCTCGTCGTGGAAGAGACGCCGCTGGTCCAGAGCATCCGGAAGAACGTGCTGACGTTCATCACGCCGGTGATCGAGGTCGACGGGCGCGAGAAGATCGTCGATGGCGTCTGCTACCGGCAGAAGACGGGACAGCAGCTGCCGACGCCCTACTGGGGCAAGTACGTCGCGCACGACAACAACCGCGACGGCATGGGCCAGTATCTCAAGCTCACGCAGAACGTGCGCAACCTGTCGAACGAGTGGCACCCGACGATCCTGCATGACCTGCACGAGGCCGCGACGCTGCTCTACGTGTCGACCGGCACGGGCCCGTACAACGAACAGCTCGACCCGATCACCATCAACGAATGGTGGTTCATGGCCGAGAACGACGTCATGGAGATGACGAAGCGTGGCGTGCCAGGCGTGTGGACGTACGGCTTCTACGACGGGTGGGTGCCCAACTACATGTTCTTCCTCGTGCACTCGCACAACGGCATCGGGCGATTCTACGAGGTGCAGAGCTACGGAACGGGATGCAATGGCGTGACAGCAGGTGGCCGGGGTGGCGCACCGGTCGGCCCCGTCGCTGCACAGTCGGACACGGGCCTCACGCGCATTCTCGGCGGCACGAACTACAACCAGAGCCGCGAGTGGTTCCGGCCGAATCCCACGCCGAACGACATCCGCTGGGGCCCGCGCGCGAACACGAACATCCAGCAGTCGGCCGTGATGTACGCGCTGTGGAACACCGGTAAGGAGCGCGAGCGCTTCCTCGAGAACTACTGGATCAAGAACAAGAACGCGATCAAGAAGGGCACGATGGGGCCGGTGAAGGGTTGGGTGATTCCGGCATCGCAGCACTCGAAGGCGAACGCCGCGGAAGCGGTGAACGAGCTGGTCGACCAGGGCCTCGAATTCCACGTCGCTGGCTCCGACTTCAAGGCGGGTGACGTGAACGTGAAGAAGGGTGACTGGCTCGTTCGCGGCGATCAGCCGTTCCGCACGATCGCCGACATGTACTTCGCGATCCAGAACTATCCGACGACGAATCCATCGCCGTACGACGACACCGGATGGACGTACCAGATGATGCGCAACATCATCCTGCACGAGGTCAAGGACCCCGCGTTCCTCAAGGCACCGATGACACCGGTAACGAAGCATGTCGTGGCGGCGGGCGGCATCAACGGCAGCGGCAGCACGGTCATCGTCGACCACACCGGCGACAACAACCTGGTCGCGCTGCGCTACCGGCTCGCGAGCACGAAGATGTCGGCAGCCGAGGCGCCGTTCGAGGCCGCGGGACACAAGTTCGGCGCGGGCTCGTTCATCATTCCGCGTGCGAACCGCGCGGCGATCGAACCGGTGCTCAAGGAGCTGGGCCTGTCGGCGTGGGCCACTGATGCGGTGCCGGGGGTCAAGCAGCACGACCTCGACATCCCACGCATCGGCTACATCCACAGCTGGACCAACACGCAGGATGAAGGCTGGGTGCGTGCGGCGCTCGACTTCTACAAGATCCCGTACAACTACTTCGGCGAGAATCAGGTGCGGAAGATGGGCGCACTGCGCGCGAAGTTCGACGTGATCATGTGGCCGCATGGCGGCGCCGTCGGGCAGGGTGCACCGACGGGCGGCACACCGATCCCGTATCAGCGCACCGCGGAGTATCCGTCGCTTGGCTTCCCCGACAGCACGGCGGACACGCGCGGTGGGCTCGGTGAGGATGGCCTGAAGATGCTGTACGAGTTCGTGCAGCAGGGCGGCACGCTGATCACCGAAGGCAACACGTCAGCCGTGTTCCCGACGTACAGCCTGACGCCCGGCCTGCGTACCACCACCGCGCAGGGCCTCGTGAATCGCGGCACCATCCTGCGCGGTGTGATCACGGATGCGACGAGCCCCATCGCGTACGGCTTCGGTGTGAATCAACTGCCGGTGTATTTCAGTGGCGGCACGCTGCTCGACGCGGGCGTGCCGGTCACCCCCGCTGCAGCGCCGATCAGCAAGATCGACGTCGTGCGCCCGGGAAGCTCAGGCGCTCTGGCCGGAACCGCGCGCGGCGGTGGTGGCGCCGGCGGTGGTGGTGGCAGCGTCTATCAGAACACGCAGCCGATGGCCACGTGGGTGGAGCACTCGGTGTGGGATCCCATGCAGCAGTGGCCAGCGGCCACGGCGTCGTCGGCCGCCGAAGCGCCGGGCGGACGTGGTGGATTTGCGGGCGGCGGCGCAGCCGGCGGTGCAGGGGCACGCACGCTGTCCGACATGCGGCCGCGCGTCGTGATGTCGTTCCCGGCGAGCCCGCGTGACATGCTGCTGTCCGGTGTGTTGCAGGGCGGAGAAAATCTCTCGAACCGTCCCAACGTCATCGACTCGCCCATCGGCAAGGGCCACGTCGTGATGTTCACCATCCGGCCGTTCTGGCGCTGGCAGACACAGGGCACATTCATCATGGGCTTCAATGCGCTGATGAACTGGAACGACCTGAGTGCGGGGCAGTAGCGATCGGCATGCCCCGCAGTGGCCCGCGCCACTGCAGGGCAGCGGCAAGGCAGCAGCACGGCAGCAGGGAGTGCAGTCGTAATGCGCATGGCGTCGCTACTGCGAAAAGGTTCCATGCGCTGTGCACGCTGCTGATGTTTCGCCAGAAGCAGAAAGCGGCGCCGTCTCCAGAGACGGCGCCGCTTTCATGTCCATTCACCGCACTCGCATCACTGCATGTGAGGTGAACGAAGTCGTGCGTTAGAACTGGATGCGGACACCGAGCTGCACGGGGACCATCTGCAGTGCTGCACGGTTGCAGTTGGCGGTGCCGATGCAATCGAGCTCCGGTGCACCCTGGAACACCTGATGGAAGCGCGTCTCGAGGAATGCGGCTGCACCACCCAGACCGAACTCGATACCGCCACCGCCGTTCAGCCCGAACTTGGTCGTGCTCTCGGACGAACCGTTGTACGAGCACGTGATCGACTGAACCGCACAACCCGGGCTGTTGCGCACGTAGTAGGCACCGATACCCGCGGTGAGATACGGACGGATGGCCGACGACTCGAGTGGCACGCCGACGACGCCGTTCAGGGTGCCGGTGACCATGCTGTACTTGTTCGAGATGTTCACGCTCGTGCCGCCGCTACCCGACGAAACGAGATTCTTCTCGCCAAATCCATGATAGAGTACATCGGTGCGGATGCCGACGGGGCCCAGGCGACGTCCGAAGTCGACGAAACCACCGATGTTGAAGCCGGCCGGTGCAGAACTGTTGTAATCTCCAACGGGGAACGTCGCTCCGCCGATAATACCGAATCCGATGGCGGGCGCGTCCGTGGTGGCCTGCGCATGAGCGGCGAATGGCGCTGCTACTGCGGCAGCACAGGCAATGACCTTGAACAGTCTCATGAGTTCTCCTCGTTCTGGTGACGCGGCACGTCGTCGTGCGCGGTGTGAGCGCACACTCCGGCGCGCTGCACCAAGGGAGAAGGCACATCGCGTGCCAATTTCGGACCGATCGTGAGCGAAGCCACATGTTCGGCCGATGGCGCCCACCACACGCCGACGGCCGGGTCCGCTTACTTCACTGCCGTGATCGCTGTCCGGTAGGACTGGAATTCGTCCCACAGCCGCTTCACGGTGCGTTCCGGTATCTCGATCGTGCTGCGTCCGCCTCGCGTCTTGTCGACGACGAGCAGTTCGATCTTGGGCGGCTTGCCGTCGGCCCGTGGGGTGAACGCATCCGGCGGCAGCGTGCCCACGATCTGGAGCGGAATGGGCTTGTTCGCCCGCTCATGCGCCACATCGTTGATCAGGGCGGGCACCTGCGCCGCGTCGTTCATCGCGAGCGAGGCCCCGTCGCGCAGCACCGTCACGGTGGCGATGTGTCCGCGATTGATGTCGAAGAGCTCTTCCGGCTTGTAGTCCGGCCACGGCGCCTTCGCCGGGGCCACCTCGACCACGTACACGGCGCGCGGGAGTGCGAGCGTGCGCTTCCAGCCGCTCCACACTTCCACCGGGTCGACGACATCATACGGCACGTCGAACCCCGGCTTCCGGTTCGACGCCTTCCATGCGCGCGCGCGCTCCGCACGCCAGAGTGTCATCGGCGGAGACATGATCGTGACGCGAATGTCGTCCTTGCGCACCGTGTAATTGCGCACGTCGACCGCCGTACCGACGAAGGCGCGCGCCGCGTCCGTCGGGAAACGGAGCAGTGCCGCCTCCACCCGCTTCACGCTGTCGGCACGCGCTTTCACGAGCTTCAGCGAATCGGTTTTCGCGCGCGCCCGTGCACTATCGGCAGCGCCGGTCACGCTCGTCACCGCGGGCACGTCGGCTGCAACTGCGGGCGGTACGGTGCCGGTGGCAGCGGGCGCTCCAGTCGCAACCGCCGCCGTGCTCGCGCCAACGGCCGCCGGCGCCGGAAGACTTGCCGCAGGCGCGGAGTCGCTCGCCGCTGGCGCAGTGGTGGTCGGCGCCCCGCCCTTGAGTGCGAACCACGCGGCAGCGGCGATCGCCACGAGCACACCACCGATCACCACCGCACGTCCCCCACCACGCGCGGGTCCGGCCACGGGCTCGTCGTCCATCAGCGCGACGCGGATGGGAGTCGGCGCCCCGACGCTCGTGTTCACGCCTGCAACGGGCTTCGCCGTGGAACCGGGGTTCGCGTTCGCGTTCGCATTGGTGTTCGCGTTGGCGTTCGCGCTGGCGTTCGTGCTGGCGTTCGTGCCGACGGTCTGCTGCGGCCCCGTCGTGAAGTGCGCGACGCGACGCGTGCCCTCGGTGTTGCCGGGTGCGGCTGCCGTCGGATCAATGGCGGCATAGGCGCCAGAGGCCGGCACCGTGAATGCCGCGCCCGCACTGCCCCGCGTGTCGTTCCGCGCGGCCACCGGCCGGTCGAGCGTCGGCTTGGGCGTGGGAGGTGTGACGGTGGCCAGCGGCGAATTCGGCGTGCGCTGCGCCATCAGGTCGCTGTGCGGCGTGCGCATCGTCAGGTTGGACAGGCGCACGTCGAGCGCACGCCGGTACAGTTCCGCCGTCTGCGTCGGCGTCATGGCGCTGATCGCCGTCGAGAGCGCGTGCGCGAAGTCCGAGACGGTCGGGAAGCGTTCCGTCGGCTCCGGCGACAGCGCCCGGTCGAAGATCTGCTGCAGCTCGGTGGGCCACTGCACGTCTTCCTTCGCTTCCTGCAACGTGCGCGGCCGGCTCGTGAGCCGCGCAATCAGCGATTCCTTCGACGACTCCGCCGGGAACGCATCCTTGCCGGTCAGCGTCATGAACGCAACGAGGGCCAGCGAGTACTGGTCGGAGCGCGCATCCAGCGAGTCGCCCGCCAGCTGCTCCGGCGACATGTACGCCGGCGTGCCGATCGCGAACCCCGTGCGCGTCACCTTCTGGTCGCTGCCGTCCATCGTGCGCGCGATGCCGAAGTCCACCAGCTTGACCATGAACGTTCCGTCGGAACGCTTGCCGAGCATGATGTTGTCGGGCTTGAGATCGCGGTGCAGGATGCCGAGATCATGGGCGGCCTGCAACGCGTCGGCCGCCTGGCCGAGGATGTCGGCGGAGACGTCCGGGTGCAGGGCGAAATCGCGACTGAGCTTGCCCGCGAGCGACTCGCCATCGACGTACTCCATCGCGAGGTACACGAGGCCATCGCTCGTCTCGCCGAAGTCGAAGATCGCCGCGACGTTTGGGTGGGCGATCTGGCTGGCGTTCTCCGCCTCGCGCGTGAAGCGCTGCAACGCTTCCACATCGTGCACGAGCGCGCGGCGCATGATCTTGATCGCGCTCTTGCGCTTCATGCGCACATGTTCGGCGAGGTACACCTGGCCCATGCCGCCTTCGCCGATGCTCTGCACGATGCGATAACGATCGGCGACGATCGAACCGATCAGGTCCGCCTGTTGCCCACGAACGACGAGCCGCGTGCCGTCATTGGCACAGAAGGCGATCGCCTCGCTGAACTCCTCACCGCATCGTGGGCAGATCTTCGTGACGGGCACGCGTTTGAGGCTGGAAGGTCGGGCGGCAGGGCAGCGAGCGGAGCGGAGCGGCGACGGCGTGCAGGCCGGGGAGGCCGCCCGTCGGTGTGGTCAACCGTCGGTGGCTCCACCCATATTGCATTCTAGCGACATCGACAATTTCGCAGCAGAGGGATGCCCATGCTACGGTCGGCCCGCATTTCGACAAAACTGCTGACGGTTTCCGCACAGGGGCACGGCAAGCGTCCAGTCTCGGCCGCCTACAGGCCCTGACGATGCCCGGAGCGTGATGTCACGCTGGTGGGCCGGCGTCCGGTTCGAAGTGCACCAGCAGCGGCGCGATCCACTGACGACGCTCTACGCGCTCGTGTTCTTCCTGCTGGCATTCGGCTACACGTCGTCGGGCGTCGTGGAACTCGTCGGTGATCGCGGACAGGTCCCCCGGGATGCCCCGTGGGCGCTCACGCTGGCCTACAGTGGCCTCGCGGCCTTCGGACAGGTGATCACGACCATGATTGCCGCCACCGCGGTCCTGCGCGACACGGCGACGCGCGTCCTGCCGCTCGTTGCGACGACCGGGCTCACGCCGCGGGTCTGGCTGCTCTCGCGCGCGGTCGCGGCGATGGTCGTGACGGCCGCGGTCTATCTCGCCATTCCACTGGGAGCCATGGCGGGAACGTTCGCCGGCTCACTGTTCGGTGGGCCGGCGGCCGTCGCAAGACCACTCGGCTACCTCGTCCCGTTCGTGGTCGTCACGCTTCCGGTCATGCTCTGTGTCGCCGCGATCCTTGTCGCCGTCGGCGCCACGACCCGACGCGTACTCGCGGTGCTGCTGGCGGCGCTCGGGCTCGTGATGCTCTGGCAGCTGTCGCTCGGACTGGTGACACGACCCGGCCTCGCGCACTTGGGTGCGTGGCTCGATCCCTTCGCCAATGCGCCGGTGCTGCTGCAGTCGGGCGGGTGGACCGAGGCCGAGCGCGCCGGCCGTGCCGTGCGCTTCGATGTGACGATGGCTGTGAATCGCCTCGTATGGCTGACGCTTGCCGCGGGCGCGTTGGCCATGGCGCTGTGGCGCGTGCGGTGGCCGCTGCCGGATGCCGCCCCGGTCTTGTCGGCCGGGCGCGACAGCCGACACGATGCCCTCGTGCGAGGGTCACGGGCGGCGCGAGGGCACGCGACTGCGTCGCCTTTCGCGGCATTGCGCCGCATCACCACGGCATGGATTGCGTACGACGGCGGATGGCGCATCGTGTCGGTGCTCGCGTTCCTCAACGCGACCGCGAACGCGCTGACGCGCGCCACGTCGGCAAGCAGCCCGGTGCCATCGCTCGCCGTCATCTGCGGCCTGGTGTCCGAACACTCGCGACTGTTCGTCATCCTGCTGGCGACCGTGTACGCCGGCGAACTGCTCTGGCGCGAGCGTGAGCTGCGAGTGGCCGCACTCGTGGACAGTTCGCCCGTGTCGACGCGCGCCATCGCTGCCGGGCGCATGTCCGGCCTCGCGCTGGCGCAGCTCCGGGTGGTGGCCGCACTCGTGCTGGCGGCGCTGCTCGTGTACGGGGTGCGGGGCGACCCGTCCGTCGGCCGGCTGGGGAACGATGCCGCCACGCTGCTCGCGTGGACGGTGTTCGTCGTGTGGCTCCCCTTCGCGCAGCTGACGGTGCTCTCGCTCGCCGTGCACGCGCTGCTGCGGCACAAGGTGCTCGCGCACCTCACAATCATTGCGGGATGGGTACTCGCGGTGACGCTCGACCGGCAGGGTGCGATCGCATGGTGGTACCGGTTCGCCGAGCCGGCGTCCCTGCTCGCTGCGGACGGCGGCGTGGCATGGGGGGCACTCGCACAACGCGCCGGATACTGGAGTGCAGTATCCGGCGCGCTGGTGCTCTACATCCTGCGGTCCTGGCCTCGAGGCGCTGCTACTTCTCGGAGATGATCAGGTAGCGCGACGCGCTCCAGAACTTGGCCGGGTTGAGGATGCGAATGGATTCACCACGGAACGAGCCGTCCTTCTCGCGCTTCGCGACTTCGATGAGCGCGACGTCGTGCCGCGAAACGATCTTGTACGACCGGTCGGCCCGCGGAAGCGGAATCGTGAGCGTCTCACGACGGTCAGCGCGGGTGAACTTGCTCTCGTCGAGCGCACGCGCCGGCACGAGCGTCTTGCCGAGCTTCACGATGAGCAGGCCGCGTGATCCGCCTTCTTCGGCGACGATGCCGTCGTTGAGCAGCTGCCGGCGGGCACCCACCGTGTAAAACACCTGGTTCTCACGCACGTCCATCGCCTTCACGGTGTCGGACAGCGTCGCCTTTTCGGCCGTGAGCTGCGTGTTCTGCGCACGCAGGTTCGCGATCTCCTCCTGGAACACCGTGATCTCGCGCTCGCGGGTGGCGAGACGCGTGTTCAGGTCGTTCAGCAGTGTCGCGGTCGCACTGGAATCCGTGCGCATCGTCTTCATCGTGTCCAGCAGCGCGCGCACCTGCGCCTGCCGGGCCGCGAGACGCAGGCGCAGCTGCTTCAGGCGCGCGAGGATGTCCTTGCGCGCATCGGCGGCTTCGGTGCGGCCGGACTCGTCGCTCTTGTTGACCGTCACGCGCGACGAGAGCGTGCGCACCTGGCGCAGCTCCGCGTCCACCTGATCGGCGAACTTCGTCGCCTCGACCACCTGCGCGAGAGCACGATCCTTGTCCGCGCTGGCGCTCTGGACGAGGCTCTGCAGGGAATCGCGCTGCGAGCTGGCAGCCGTGAGTTCGGCGGCGAGGGAGTCGTTGCGGGCACGTGCCGCGTTGTCGGCGCAGCCCGAGATGAGCAAAGCGGCGAGCAGCACGGAGCCGGCCGCAGGGGAGGTGCGGAAGTTCGGAAAACGCATGGAGTGTGGGCAGTGGGGGAGACGACCCTCAAAACGTACCGGTCTCGAGCATCACGGGAAAGTGCCGTGCGTCACACGGCTCCATCAGGGGCTCAGGGAATCCAGCCCCGTGCCTTGTAGAGGAGCGTGGCCGCGCTCTCGTACAGCACGTCCGCAAATCCGCGCCGCCGATTCTCCGACAGGTCGAGCCGGCTGATCGCGTAGTCACGGGCGCGCGATGGGTGGCACTGGACGGGGAGCCCGGCAAATTCGACCGCTGCGCAGGCCCGCCGCGAGTGCGTGGGGGAGGTGATCAGGAGGACGCGCTTCCACCCGCGCGTGCGGGCCAGAGCCGCGAAGGCGAGTGCCTCGTCGCGCGTGCTCTGCACGTTTCGGACGACGCGCAGGCTGACACCGTCGCCCGCCAGCGCCACCAGCGCGCGCTGGTCGGCCTCGGAACTCGTTCGCACGCCTCGGCGCTCCTGCGTCGTCTCGGAGATCGCGAGCTCCGGAATGCGGCGCGCCTGCACCTCCGCCAATCCGGTCAGCAGCCGGTCGAGGGCAGGGCCGGTAAGCCGACCCTCGTCGGTGATGCCGCCTGAGAAGACCACGACCGCGTCGAGCGGCACGTCGGTGCGCTCCGGATCGCTGCGGATGAACGCCGTGACCGCAGGTCGCACCACCGGCGTGAACGTGATGATGCACGATGCGGTGACGAGCGCACCGGCAACGAGCCATAGCCACGCGCCGGCGCGTGTCGGTGCCACGAGCGCGCCGAACAGCAGCAGGAGCAGCCGCGCCCACCACGACTGCAGTCCCACCGCCGTCCAGACCCCGAGGTCGGCGGCCAGCGAGAAGATGCCGAGCGCCAGCGCCGCGCCCGCGAGCCGGATCATCCACATCGGGGCGCGCGCGCCGACCTCCGCGCCGCGCCCCCGCAACAACAGGTCTGCCATGCGCTGGGAGCGCGGCTATCGGTTCGCCAGGGTCGGCCTACCGTTGCTGCGGCTGTTCCTGGGTGACGCGTGTCGGGGATGGGGGCTGCTGGTACTTGTCGAACCAGCTGCGCAGGTAGAGCTGCGTGCGCATGAAGTTCGACGGCGTCGAGCTCGTCCCGTGCCATTCGTTGTTGAAGCGGATCATCGCCGTCGGCACCTTGCTCACCTTGAGCGCCTCGTAGAACTCCTCCGTCTGGCTGATCGGCGTGCGCAGGTCGTTCACGCCTGTCATGAGCATCGTCGGCGTGCGCACGTTGCCGACGTACATCAGCGGCGAGCGCTTGAGGTGCTCGCTCGGATCGTCCCACGGGTACTTCGCGAAGTTGTAGTACCAGCTCGAGCCGTCCGTCGTGCCCACGAAGCTGAGCCAGTTGATCACGGGGCACATCGATGACGCGGCGGCAAAGCGATTCGTGTGGCCGACGATCCACGCCGTGAGCACGCCGCCACCGGAGCAGCCGAACACGTACAGGCGCTTCGCATCCACGTAGCCGCGGTTCAGCACGGTGTCCACGCCGGCCATCAGGTCATCGTAGTCCTTGCCGGGATACGCGTTCTTGATCGCGTTGCCGAAGGACGATCCATAGCCCGTGGAACCGCGCGGGTTGGTGTACAGCATGACGAAGCCGTTCGATGCGTGATCCTGCCGGGCGAAGCTGAATCCGACGTTGTACATCGAATGCGGGCCACCGTGGATCTCGAGCATCAGCGGATACTTCTTCGCGGGGTCGAAGTCGGGCGGCTTGACGATCCAGCCCTGCACCTTGAGGCCGTCCACCGACGTGTACCACACTTCTTCCGTCGTGCTCAACTTCTTGCCGGCGAGCACGTCGCCGTTCACGTCCGTGAGCTGCCTGAGCACCGGTGTGCGGACGTCGAACGACACGACGTCATTCGGCTTGAGCGGTGTCGTCGCGATGCCGACCGCCGTGAAGTTGCGGCCGATGTCGCTCACGGTCAGCACGTGCGCGCCCTTCGTCACCTGGCGCACGGCACCTTGCAGCGACACGAAGTACAGGTTGCGCGCGCCTTCGTTCTCGACGTTGAAGTAGACCCCACTGCCATCGGGCGACCACATCATGCCCGACGGGGAGCGATCGAGCTTCTCCGTGAGCGCACGCGGGTTGCGGCCGTCCGCGTCCATCACGTACACCGATGCATCCTTCCACGTCGCGTCGGTGCTGTCGTAGCCGCTGTACGCGATCATGCGGCCATCCGGCGACGGCACGGGGCTGTTGTCCGGTCCCTTGCGCGTGGTCAGCGAGGTGATGGCGCCACTGCTCACGTCGACCTTGTAGATGTTCGACTCACGCCACGCGTATTCTGCATCCGGCGTGCGCAGGCCGGTGAAGAGCAACGCCTTGCCGTCCGGCATCCACGTGGTGCCGTTCGTCACCCATTCCCCGTCCGTCACCTGCCGCGGGGTGCCACCATCGGCCGGCACCGTGAAGAGCTGGCGCACGCCGTCCTCGAGAAATCCCTGCCGGTCGGCGCGATACTTCACCTTGGTCACGACGCGCGGCGGCTCCGTCCACTTTGCACCGCGCGGCGCTGCAGGCATCGCGATGCGCCAGTTGTCGGAGCCGCGCACGAGCATCCCGAACGCCAGCGACTTTCCATCGGGTGCCCACTCCACGTTGCTCGGCGCTTCCGTGAGCCGCGTGATCTGCGTCGTCGCGCCTTCGGCATCCATGTAGCGCGTCCAGATCTGCGCGCCACCTGGTTCACCGGGTGCCACGAACGCGATGCGCGAACCATCGGGCGCCCACTTGGCGTCCGAGCCCTTCACGAGAAAGCGATTGCGCGTGCCGTCGGCGTTCATGATCCACACCGATGACTCGCGCTTGTCGTTCACCTGATCCATCCAGGTGCGCGTGTACAGGATCTGCTTGCCATCGGGCGACAGCGACGGCCCGGCAACGTCCTCCCAGTTGAAGTAGTCGGCGATGGTCAACCGGTTCTTGCCCGGTGCGGCCTGCGCGGTTTGCGCGGCTTGCGCGGCGGCATCGTCCGCGGGCATCCACGTGACGAGCGTGGGAATCGCGACGAGCATGGTGACGAACGGGCGCGAGAGCGACATCGGGTCCTCCATCTGGCGTGAAGAGCGAGCGGGGCGGACGGGCGGGGCGGACGGGTGGGGCGTGCAGGTCGACTGCAACATGCTGCGGGATCGGTCGCTGGGACAGGATGCGCGGTACGGCAGTTGACGTGTGTCGCTGACTCCGGCGCAACAAAGACAGCGTGCCCCTGCACGTAAAAACGGCGACCTGGAGAGGCCGCCGTTCTGAACCGCTGATCACGCCGTTCGTCGAACTGCCGTTCAGCGCACCGTATCCGCAATCGCGAGCAGGCTGTCGCGGAAATCCGCCCGGCTGTCCGCGACGATGCGACGGACGCCCTGCCACTGCCGGACCAGCGGGTTGCGCGTGGTGAGCTCGGTCTCGATGACGCTGCGCTTGGACGTGCTCGCGTGCACCATCCGGCCGTTGCCCACGTAGATCCCGATGTGCGAGATGCGCTTGCCCTTGCCGAAGGTGAGCAGGTCGCCCGGCTTGAGCGCCGCGAGATCCTTCGGAATCGCCTCGCCTTCCTGGGCCTGCTGACGGGCGGTGCGGGGGAGGGCGAAATCGAGTGCACCCATCACGTACTTCACCAGGGCGCTGCAGTCGAGCGCCTTGCCCGGCGTGTTGGCGCCCAGCTTGTAGCGGGTGCCGATCTGGCCACGTGCCTTCGCCACCACGGAGTCGCGAAGGGACTGCGCCGACGCACTGAACAGGGCGAAGGGCTTCTTGGCGGTCGAGGCTGTCGTCGTCTGCGAATGCGCGCTCACGGGGAGCGCGATCATGGCGCCGAACAACACGGCGCGCAGCAGGCGATGGGGGGGATTGGCCACGAATTCGTCTGGAAGGCAGTGACGAGCGGGAGGCGGACGGCGCCTTGGCGACGCGTGCCGGTGGTCGCAGCAGCGTCAGGTGAGAACCTAGCCCAGGGTGAGACCCCGCGGGAGTGGCGGCGTTTCAATCCGGGCAGTTTTCCGCGATGTCCACGCGGGGTTCGCCTCTGGCGCGTGCTGTTGCCTCTGAGACGGGTTCAGGGTTCCCCGGGTCACGGTCACCAACGGCAGCCCTCGTCACAATGCGGGCTCATCCATTGGTTCACTTGCCCCCGTTTTCGTCTCCGCGGCCCTGCGGCGCTCCTACCTGATCCCCAGCGCCTTGTGCGTCTGGACGGAAAGACGCCACCGTGGGTGCGCCAGGCAGTATGCCAGAGCCGCCGCCGTGTTGGCCGCGGCGTCGGGTCCGTCCATCGGCTGCAGGAGGAAATGTCGGAAATCGAAGCCCTCGAACCGCTCCGGCATGGCCGAAGCCTGCGGGTACACGAGCTTGAGCTCGTCCCCGCTGGTCAGCGCCAGCGGCGCATTGGCCTTGGGGCTCACGCAGATCCAGTCCAGCCCTGCGGGTGCCGGCTGGGTCCCGTTGGTTTCCACGGCGATCTCGAAGCCCTCCCGGTGCAATGCATCAATCGCGGCGGAATCGAGTTGCAGCAGGGGCTCGCCCCCCGTGCAGACGACGAACGGCCGAACGGACCCCGGTGCGTCGGCGGGCCACCGGCTCCGCACGAACGCCGCGAGCTCGCCAGCAGTCCTGAATTTCCCGCCGTCGGGCCCCACGCCCACGAAATCGGTGTCGCAGAACGTGCACGTCGCCTTGTGCCGGTCCTGTTCGCGTCCCGTCCAGAGATTGCAGCCGCTGAACCGGCAGAACACCGCCGCGCGTCCCGCGTGCACGCCTTCGCCCTGCAGCGTGTAGAAGCATTCCTTGATGGTGTACGTCATGTCGGGAAGCCCCCTGCGCTCACGCGTGCGGCCGGGGCGTGTTCGCCGCGTACGCGATCGGGTCGGTTCGCCCCGCGGCGGCAAAGCCGGCGAGTCGCAGCTGACACGCATCGCAGTGCCCACAAGCCGTCCCGTCCGGCGCGGGGTCGTAGCAGCTCGTCGTAAGCGAGTAGTCGACTCTGAGCAGGGTGCCGAGTTCGACGATCTGCCCCTTGGTGAGGTACTGGAGCGGCGTCTCGATGACGAGGCCTCCCGTCGCGCTGCGTCCCGATCCCGCGCCCTGCACTCCGACACGCGTCGCGAGATTGGCCATCGTCTGGAAGGCCGCAATGTACTCGGGCCGGCAGTCGGGATAGCCCGAGTAGTCGAGCGCATTCACGCCGATGAAGATCGAGCGCGCACCGACCGTCTCCGCCCAGGCCATCGCGAACGACAGGAAGATCGTGTTGCGCGCCGGCACGTAGGTCACCGGAATCTCCTCGCTCGGCTGGGAGAGGTCGCGATCCTTCGGAACTGCCACGTCGCTCGTGAGCGCAGAGCCGCCCCAGGCGCGCAGGTCGATGTCCACCACCACATGCGCGGCCACGCCGTGTGCCTCCGCCACGCGCCGTGCCGCGTCGATCTCCACGGAGTGGCGCTGCCCGTACCGGAACGTCATCGCGTACGGGGTGAACCCCTGGTGGCGGGCGACCGCGAGCACGGTGCTCGAGTCGAGCCCTCCGGACAGCAGGACGATGGCGGGGCGGGGCGCGATTTCGGACATCCTCACAAGATAACGGGGCCGGTGCTGCGCCGGCGGCCGGCGGTGCGCCGATTGTGCGCTGGTCGTGCGCGCGGCATACGGCTGACTGAGCGGCCGGTTGTTGCGCGACCGACCGGCTGACAGCATTCACCGATGCCTCCCGCGCCCGTCTCCGCACACGCTTCCGTCACTGCCGGCGCCCTGCTGCGGCGCCTGCCGCGCGCGCTGCTCATGCTGCTCACGCTCACGGGCTGCGCGAGCGATTGCACGGCGCAGCGGGCACCCTCGCAGGGCGTACGGCCAACGACCGCGGACATCAACGCCGCCGACCTGCGCCGCCGCGTGTTCGTCTTCGCGGACGACAGCATGCAGGGCCGCCGCGCCGGTACGCCGGGGCACGAGCGCTCCCTGCGCTATCTGGTGCGCGAGCTCACGCGCCTCGGGCTCACGCCCGCGGGCGACAGTGGCACCTTCTACCAGCGCGTCCCGCTGCCCTCAGCAGGCGAGGCGGCCGCGTCGCGCAACGTGGTCGCGCTGCTGCCCGGCACCGACTCAACGCTGCGTGCGCAGTTCGTCGCGCTCGGCGCGCACAGCGATCACGAGGGCATGCTGCCTTCGCGCGCGCATGGCGTCGGGCTCGTCCCCATGGAAGACGTCATCTACAACGGCGCCGACGACGATGCGTCCGGGTCGATGGCGCTGCTGGAGCTCGCGGAGTACTTCGCCCCCGGGTCGCAGCGGCCGCGGCGCTCGCTGCTGTTCGTATGGCACACCGGCGAAGAGCTCAACCTCGACGGCTCCCAGTGGTTCGTCAGCCACCCGACGGTGCCGCTCGACAGCATCGTCGTGCAGCTCAATATCGACATGATCGGCCGAGGCGGCGCCCGCGATGTCGAGGGAGGCTCGGACGACTATCTCGCGCTGATCGGTTCGCGGCGGCAATCCAGCGAGATCGGCGCGTGGCTCGGCGAGGTCAACGCCGCGTTGGCCCGGCCACTGAAGCTCGACTATTCCCTCGACCGCCCCGGTCACCCCGAAGCATTGTTCTGCCGGTCTGACCACTGGAGCTATGCGAGCCGTGGCATCCCTGTGGCGTTTTTCCACACCGGGCTGCACCGCGACTACCATCAGGTCACCGATGCCCCGGGCACGCTCGACTATCCGCACGCGGCACGAATCGTGTCATACATCGGGGCCATCGTGCAGAAGGTCGCGAATCATGCGACCCGCCCGATCGTGGACTTGCCGCGGCCGGCACCGGATGCGGTCTGTCGCCAGTAGCACGCCGATAGCGCCTTTCAATTCCTCAACTGACTTCCATGGACTGGTTTTCCGATCCGAATGCATGGGTCTCGCTGCTGACGCTCTCCGTCCTCGAGATCGTCCTCGGCATCGACAACATCATCTTCATCTCGATCCTGAG
>JAZKCW010000017.1:157184-193387 GCA_040387895.1 Gemmatimonadota bacterium | reverse complement strand
CTCCGCGCGCTGTTCTCCGCGCCTCCGCGTGAGGCTGTAGAAACCGGCGGTTCGCCTCGTCCGTCCGTGGTCCGCCGCGATCTCCGCGTGAGACGCGGTTGCAGTTCGCAGTTCGCCCTCGCCGCTCGCGCCGCATATAGGCGCGAGCATTTCATTCGGTCGACATCGGCACTGCACTGACATGTCCGCCTGCCACTCGCCATGCACCGTCGGCACTCTCGCGCGCCCAGACTCGCGTGTACCGGAACGTTCCCTCGTGCAGGGTGCCCGCGACTTCGACGGCCAGGCGTGCGCGCAGCGCGGTGATCGCCACCGTCGATCCGACACGTCGCACCCGCAGCTCCTCCGGCTCGTGACGTCGGAAGCGGACCACGCCACTCCCGTGGGCATCGAGATCGTCGGCCTTGGTCGCCAGTGCGCCGTCCGGGCCCGTGAACAGCAGCTCGTCCGACAGCAGCAGGTCGAGCGCCCTCACATCGCCGGCAAGCTGCGCACTGCGCAGTTGTGCCTCGAGTGCGACCATCTCCGGATCGGGATCTCCCTGCTGCACATCGCGCAGCGCCCGCAGCGAAACGTCTGTCTCCAGCATGCGTGCTACTCCCCGCCCTTCGGTGCCCCCAACGGGCTCGGCGCGCACCCGCGGCGTTGCACCGTGTAGGCGAGACTCGTGAGCATCCAGCCGGTCCGCCCGCGCACGAGCGTGGCCGTGTCGATGCCGCAGTGCGAGAACCTGCCGTCGACGTGGAAATCGTACGGTGCCCAGAGGATCGCGAGTGGCCCCTGCACGTGTACGACCGGCGCCCACATGCGCTCGAGCAGCTTCTGCGAGCCGGTCACGAGCGAACGCAGGAACATCGTATCGGCCTGCGCACGCGGCGTGGCTGGAGTGGTATCGCTCAGCATCGACACGAAACGCGTGCTTGGCATGATGAGGCTGCGGGCCAGTGCCGTGTCCTTGGTCGCCATGGCGTCGAACAGTCGCTGCACGACGGCCACGACCGCGGCCGAGTCCGACGGCTGGGTCTGGGCGCGGAGTGGTGTCGCAGAGGCGAGCATCAGGAGCGCAGCCGCGAGTGACACGACGGTGCGGGAAGTAGACATGCGCCGAGCCGAGTGAAGTGTGGGGTGGCTTGCAGTAAACGAACAGCCTGTCCGTTCAGACATGCTGGTCGACGAGAATCGTGTTGCCGTCGGGATCGACCACCATGAAGGACGCCGGGCCGGTGGTGCTTTCGTCGGCCTCGACCGCGAACTGCACACCCTGCGCCCTGAGCTGCCGTTGCAACTCGCGCACATCCGTGAAATCCGCGAGCGGGCTGGCGTTGCTGTCCCACCCCGGATTAAACGTCATGATATTTTTCTCGAACATGCCCTGAAAGAGCCCGATCACGTGCGTGCCGTTCCGCATGATCAGCCAATTGTTCGTGGGGTCACCCATGAAACGTGTGTAGCCGAGCGTCTCGTAGAACTTCTGGGACGCCGCAATGTCCTTGACGGCGAGGCTGATGGACGATGCACCGAGTTCCATGCCGGATGCTCCTTGCTCTGATCGCGAGGGGGTGTGACGACGCTCAGCCTGGACGTCGGGGCGGCTGACTGGGATTGTCCATGTCCGAGAAGATCACCCATCGGCCACCGACGCCGCGATGCAGCGTCAGCGTGAACTTGCCCACGTCACCCGGCGAGTCCTCGTAACCGTACGCGCCGATGATGAACCCGACGCTGTCGGCGACTGAAAAGGCAAGCGGTCGCAGGCGAAGCGCTCCGCCGGAGCGCCCCGTGTACGCAGCCTGGATTCCGGCACGTCCCCGCACCGGCGGGCGGCCGCCCTGCATCACGAATCCATCTTCGGCGAATAGCGCGGTCAGCGCGGGGGCGTCGCTCGCACGCCATGCGCGCTCGTAGTCGCGCAGCACGCGGTCGAGTGCAGCGGGTAGCGCGACCGACGGGAGCGTCGGTGCAGGTGCGGCGGCCGGCGCGGGAGCCGTAGCCGGTGGAGTGACCTGCGCAGCTAGCGGGCGGGAGAGTCCGGCCGCGCAGAGCATGAGCATCGATAGGGACTGGCGCATGGACACCAACATGGAGCGTCAGGGGTGCAAAGGCCAGCGCCATCGCGCTCATGCGCGCCCTGCGGAGCCTCCCTACCAGACCTCGCCCGGCCGCCACTCGACGGAGAGCGGTGCATCCAGGTCGAGCGTCTCGGGCGTGCGCGGCAGCCGCAGGATCATGACCTCGTCCTCGGGCGTGCGCACCGTGTGGAAGTTGGATCGAACGGAAAGCGGCCCGCGCCACTTCTCCCATCCGAACTGCTGGTAGAAGCCGACGTTGACGGGCGACAGCGCAGCGAGTGCGTACTCTGCCATGTGCTCGACGAGGTGAACCATCAACGCGCTCGCGTACCCACGCCCCTGCGCCCGGGGCGCGGTCGCGACGAGTTCGACATACGCCGTGCGCAGTGGGGGCTGCTCGCCGACCTGGAGCCCGCGGTCGACGATCATGCCGTGCGTGACCAGCTCGCCATCGACGCGGCCGAGCAGGTGCACACCTCGGCCGACGTTGCGCAGGTAATCGGCAAGATTGTCGCTGTACGCATCGCCCAGCAGTCTCAACACGGATTTCTGCAGGTCACCGACGAGAGCCGCCGAGAACACGCGCTCGAACTTGACTGCCGCTACTGCCATCGAAACACTCGCAAGGCAACGGTGAGACATACGACGAGATAGGCGAGCAGGATCCCGACCTGCGGAAGTACCGTCACGAGATCCGCGCCCTGCAGCATGACGGCGCGCATCCCGTTCACGAGCGCCGTCAACGGCAGCGCCTGCACGACGGGCTGGATCACCGCGGGAAAGTTGCTCGCGGAGAAGAAGACACCGGAGAAGATCCACATCGGCAGCATCACGAAGTTGGTCAGGCCGGAGACGCCCTCGATCGTGCGTGAGCGCGACGAGACGAGCAGCCCGATCGCGCCGAATGCCGCGGCCCCGATGAACGCGACGCCAACGAGTGTCAGCAGCGATCCGCGAATGGGCACGTCGAGCGCCCACACGCCGAATCCGAGCAGCACCGCGATCTCGAGCACGAGGAACACGAGGCGTGAGAGCACGAACGACAGCAGATACTCGAGCCTCGACATTGGAGTCGCGATCAGCCGCTTGAGCAGCTTCTTGTTGCGCTGCGTGACGATCGCGAACGCGAGACTCCAGATGCTGCTGCCCATGATGTTCATGGCAAGGAGGCCCGGCAGGAAGAAGTCGATGTAGCGCGACCCGCGCTCCCGAACCGTCACCTCACGCACCGGCACCACATCCGCGCGGCCGCGTGCCCGCTGCAGCAGGTCGTCGGCAGTCTGTCGCGCGATCCGGCCCTCGGGTCTGGCGGGATCGAACCGGTATTCGACGCCGCCGTCCCCACCGACGATCGCAACGAGCGCTGCCGTGCCGACCCGCAGCACCTCGTCGACACTGTCGGCGGGAATGACCCGAGAGCGGATGGGCGCACTGTCGCCCGCCGCACTCGCTGCCGCGAACGCCTCGACGACTCCGGTCGCGTCGCTGCCGGCGCCGTTCCCATTTACATTCAGGCCCGGTGGCGCGACGACCGCGATGATCGCCTGCTCCGGCGCCTTGTCGCGAAACGCGACCGCCAACCCACCGGCGAGCAGGAGCGGGAATACGAACGTCCAGAAGACGGCTTCCGGTTCACGCGTGAACTCGCGGAACCGCGCCAGTGTCAGCTGCTTGAGTGAAGCGATGCGCATCGGTCAACCATCCCGCAGTTCACGGCCCGTCAGTGCGACGAACACATCCTCGAGTGTGGCGCTGTGCGTGCTGAGTTCTGTCCACCGCACGCCGCGCGCACTCGCCATCTCGAGCAGCGGCGGCAGTGCCGCCTGTACTGAAGCGGCACGCAACTCGTAACCACCCGCCGTCTCGCGCCCGCCCGTCACCGCCGGCAGCTCCAGCAGCGCTGCCAGCGGCACGGGATGCGCATCGGCTGCGCCATCGCCAGTGCCGAGGCGAATCACGTTCTCGGCGCCGAGCCCCGCGATCAGTTGCGTGGGCGTACCCAGCGCGATCGTCTTCCCATGATCCACGATCGCGATGTTGTCGCACAACCGCTCGGCCTCGTCCATGTAATGCGTCGTGAGCAGGATCGTGCGGCCCTCCTGCTTTAGCCCCTCGACGACGGTCCACAGCTGCCGGCGCGATTGCGGATCGAGCCCGGTCGTCGGTTCATCGAGGAACAGCAGCGCGGGATCACCCACCAGTGCACAGGCGAGCGCAAGACGCTGCTTCTGGCCGCCGGAGAGCGTCGATACACGCGCCGAGCGCTTCTCACCGAGTTGTACGAGCGCAATCACGTCGTCGATGGCACGCGGATGATCGTAGAAGCTGCGGAACAGCGCGACCGTTTCGACGACGGTGAGCTTCTCGGTGAGCTGCGTTTCCTGCAGCTGGATGCCGAGCCGCATCCGGAGCCAACGCGCATCCTTGTCCCAGGTGCGGCCGAGCACGACGACGCTTCCCGAGTCCGGCGTGTTCAGGCCTTCACAGATCTCGATCGTCGTCGTCTTGCCCGCGCCGTTGGGTCCGAGCAGGCCGAAGCACTGCCCCGACGCGACACGCAGGTCGAGGCCATCGACGGCGACGACGTCCCCGTACGTCTTGCGGAGTCCGGTGACCTCGAGCGCCAGCGGGGTGGAAGCGGAGTGAGACATCGCGAACGGTGGTGCGAACGTCAGGGCGTGATGGCCGTCATCGAGCGCAGCACCGGATAGAACTGCGGCGACGGTGTGGTACCGAGCACCGGGTCCATGATGTTCCAGTACATGAGGCCATCGTCGGAGCGGGGGTCCATGAGGATGAACGTGAGCCGAGCGAGCGGCTGATTCATCGGGATGACGAGCGAACCCACGGGCAGCGTCTGCTGGGCGGCTTCCCACGCTCCCGTCAGCGTGCGTGCCTTGTGCGTACCCTGAAACACGTTCTCGGCCATCACGTTGGTCGCGATGCGGAACTGCTCGCCGGTGAACGGCTGTTCGCGCGTGGTGACCGAGTACGTGATGCCGTGCGCTTCCAATCGGTCGATCAGGCTCGCCATCATGCGCTGCGTCGGTGTGCCGCCTCCGCCACCACCACGTCCACCCTGCGGCGGCGCCGCGGGCGCAGCACCACCGCCGGGTGCCGCTGCCGACATCGGTACGACCCAGACGCGCGGCGCGAGACTCGTCTCGGTCGGCTCGGTCGTGCCGAAGAACGGAAGCATCTCCGTCGTGACGGGACCGTCCGTCTTCAGGCGATACGGACGGTCGGGCACGTACGGGTTGCGCGTTGCCGCCGTGGGCGCGAACACGATCTTCTGGAGGTCTGGCGCCTTCACCAGTCGCTGCCGCACCGCGAGCTGCTGCCCGATGATGGATTCGGCATTCGCTGCAGCCACGACTTCACGAATCTTCGCGCCGTTCTTCGACACGAAGCCCAGCGTCTCCTCCAGGAACCAGTACGTCTCGGTGATGCGCGTCTTGAACGACGCGTACGAGTACGTCTCCGTGAGCAGGCCCAGGATGTTGCGCACGCCATAGTAGGTGCTGGTGTAGCGGGGCTTCGCGAGCTCCGCGTCGGAACGCCAGGCGCGATCGGCACCCGTGCCCTGCACACCACCGTAGTAGAACCAGTCCGACCCGTGCTTCGCCTTTATCGCCTTCGTGACCTCCGGCAGCATCACGTCGCGCAACAGGCTCATCTGCGCTTTCGAGTTGTTCGGGTTGAGCGACGTCTCGTACGTCATGTTGAAGCCGCTGTTCGAGCTGCCGTCCGTCGTGTGCAGGTCCATCGCCACGTGCGGCTGGTAGCGCGTGAGCAGGCTCGCCATGGAGCGCGCCTCCGCGGTTTCCATCTTCGTGCCGTCCCGATTGAGGTCGAAGCCCTGCGCGTTCTCGCGCGTCCCCATGCCACCGATCGGGCCTGCCTGTGTGCCGCGGTTGGTGACGCTCACGCGCTCGTTGCCGTCGGCGTTGTAGATCGGATTGATCATCAGCACCGTCGTGCGCAGCCACTCGTTGCGCTCGCCGCGCGCGATCGAGCGCAGCAGCCACAGGAGCGCTTCCTTTCCTTCCACCTCGCCCGCGTGGATGTTGCCCTGGATGTAGACGCGGGTCTTGCCCGTCGCGAGCACCTGTGCGGCCGTCGCTCCCGGCGCGCCGATCACCGCGAGCGGCAGCGGGCGCCCTTCGTACGTGTAGCCGTAGGTCGTGAGGTGAATCTGCGGATTCGCGGCCGCCATCTGCCGCATGTACGCGACCACCTCGTCGTACCGGCTCGTCTCCGCGTAGTCCGTCAGCTCCGGACGCGTGAGCCACTGGCGGCCGGCGGCAGGGCGCGCGGCCTGCGCCGCGAGATCGGTGGCGGCGAGCAGCAGCGCAGCGCCCGAAACGACACGAGCCGACCAGCGGGATAGCGACGAGAACATTGAGGAGTGCATGCGGGGTCAGCGAATGGCGGAATGGGGAGCTTCGTGGTGGTCCTGCACGGTGCGCATCTCACGGAGCGCGGGCGTCACCCCACTGCGCGCGCGAATCACGACCGCGATGTTCGACCTGCCCTTCGTGATCGAAAACGGAACGCTGATTTCGACGACTACGGAGGAATCTGCCGGCGCGCTGAACTCCCGTGACGCGATCACGCTGTCCTCGACCACGATGTAGTAGCGGCGGCGCTGGCTTTCCACACCGACGAACGTGAGCGCGAGTGTGACCGGTGTGTCGTCAAAGGTCGTCATCGCGTAGTGCATCCACCCGGCGGTCTGACGAAATGGCTTGCCCGCTGCGAGGCCGCTCCTTGCGTCATGACCGGCATAACCGTGCGTGGCCTCACTCCCGACGTCGCCCGCGAGCACGAGATCCACCACGCGGCGGTCACGATCACCCTCGGGGGTCCCCGGGCGGGTCATCGCCGTCGTGAGCAGGCCGGTGGTCAGTGCCAGAATCAGTGCGACGGAGCGGGATGGCACGGGCGCTGGTGGCAGGCGAGGGGAGCCGTGAGAAGGGGAGGTCCGACAGACTCCCAAGCTACGTGCGGGACGGGCCACGTGCGAGCGCTGACTGGAGCGGGAAACAGGTCGGACGTGCCATGGGATCAACAGCGGCGGACAAGCGCGTCCATGATCTCGCGAACCACGCCTGCACACGCAGCGTCAGCCGCGAGTTCCGCGGCGTCGGCCCCGCGTCGCGGGAGGTCCAGCAGACGCGTCGCCTCGGGCACCACGCGCGCCGTCATCGTCTGCAGCACCTCGACGAGCTGCGGGTGCGCGAAGCGCGAGGCCGCCGACACGCTTAGAACACCCGTCGGCTTGTCATACAGTTCACCACTTCCCACCACCCAATCCAGCGCATTCTTGAGCTCACCGGGCAGTCCATGTGCATACTCGGGACTCGAGATCAGGACGGCATCCGCATCGCGCAGTGCCGCACGCCAGTGCGCGACTGCTGGCGGCACGTCGCCATCGTCCGAATCGATGTCCGGGTTGAACGGAGGGATCGCTGCGAGCTGCGTGTACGGCACAACGGTGACGCCGGCCGGTGCCAGCCGGGCGGCCGCGCCGAGCAGCGACCCATTCGATGATGCGCTGCGCAAGCTGCCGGAAATCGTGAGGATCTTCGTCATTCGGCAGCGACTGCCCGCTCGGTGTGAATCACGCGAGCCGAAAGCACTAGGGTTCGTGCAACTTGGGCAAACGGGGATCGTGCCAGATCCACTCCGGATCCATCCTAATCCGTGGCTTGATGCCGATCACGTCGACGCCTGCGGCAAGCAGCGCATCATAGATCCGTCCGTCCTGCGGAACGTTGTGCACTCGCAGAATGCGGCCAGGTGCTGCCGTCTTTACTCCCCGCAGCGCAGCCATCCACCTGCGCCGCTGGCCGGCGGTCGTCCACCATCGGCCCATCGTCTTCCCGTAGTCGACACTCACGAGTCGCACACGCGGGTCGAGCGCGCCAAGTCCGGCCGTATCACTTCGCGTGAGCCTGTGCTGCATGTCCACCGGAAAATCGTCGGGTGCACCTCCGGCTGCCGTGCGGCCGTTCGACGGCGGGTGCCAGCCCACGAGGACGACCTGGAGCGGCCGGGCTCCGCCGAGGACCGGATGCGCCCTCTCCCTGAATGCGGGATACCGCTGCAGCAGTGCGATCAGAGAGTCGTGCGTGGCGCTCGACCGCTCCTTGATCTCGATTGCGAGGAGGAACGGCACGCTGTAGTCCGTGACTCGCCCGCACTTCGAAAGAAGCCTTTCCAATGGTTCGAGGTACAGCGCCTCGAAGCTTTCACCCTTGCGAGCCTGGCGACGATCGTGCCCTACCCGAAGCACGCCGTCGACGAGGAACACGTCTGCCTCGACGCCGCGATATCCGTTCGCGAGCGCGCCGAAAAACGGGGACGCGCTCTCGTAGTCGTTGTGGCTGTAGACGGGCATCATGTTGCGCGGGCAGGGCTGGGCCTCTGCACTCGACGGGACAGCCAGTACCACGGACAGCGCAACGACTCCCGCGATTCGATGGATGTCACGCGTTCGCGGGTTCCCGTCGCTATCGCTGCCGCGCGGGTCGTGGCTGCAACTCATGGCCGCATCACGCTCCCGCGTGCATCAGCCGCAGCCGGTAAGCGTGCACGAAACTCGGCACATCGCTCGTCCACTTCCTGAGCAGCATCGAGATCACGAGCCCCTCGGTGTCCGCGAGGATGCCAATGTAGATTGCTGCCGACACCGCCAAACCCGATGAACCGAACACCAGCATGGAGATGAACGCGGCAAGCAGTGCGATGCCCCACAGCTTCGATGACCACATGTGATAGCTCGCTTCGCGGCCGAACTTGCGCAGGTCGAACCCGTAGCGCGCGACCTCCAGTGCACCGAGGAGACACAGTGCGACGATGTGATCGGCGATGATCGTCGGGTGCATGTGCCACGCCGCGAACAGTGCACAGACGTAGAACACCGAATCCGCGATGCTGTCCAGGCGCCGAATGCCCGGAGTGGCGACACCGAGACGCCGCGCGATCACTCCATCGAACACGTCGGACAGAAACGCCGCGATCAGACACGCGGCGAAATCGACCGGGTCCGGATGCACGTAGGCCAGCAGGATCACCACGGGGCCGAGCAGCGCACGCAGGGCCGTGAGCGCAAGCGGGATGTGCCGGAGAGGTGTCGCGCCGAGCGCGCTGGCAGTCACCGTCCGTCCGCCACTGGACTCACGCGCACGCGTCCACCAGCTTCGCGAAGACCGGCAGGTCGATGTTGCCGCCGGACACGATCACGACGATCGGCCCCTGCCCTGCCGCACCGGAGAGCGCTGCCGCGAGTGGAAGTGCGCCCGCGCCCTCCGCGATGACGCGCGACTTCTCGGCCATGATCCGCATGGCGCGACGCGTTTCCTCGAGGCTCACCACCAGATAGCCGTCCATCACGGGGCGCAGGCGCTCCCACATGCGGGGAAACATGCCGCGTCCGCCGGCACCGTCGACGAACGAGGGTGTCCACTCCGGAAAGTCCTGCGGCGACCCCATCGCGAACGACCGTGCCGCCGGAGCGGCTGTCTCGGGTTCCACGCCCCACATCTTCACATCGGGCCGGAGCGCCTTGATGGCACTGCCGACACCGACCAGCAGCCCGCCGCCGCCGACACTGCCGATCACCGCCGTCACGTCGGGCGCGTCCTCGAGGATCTCGAGGCCCATGCTGCCGTGGCCGGCGATGAAGTCGTGATCGTCGAATGGGTGAATGAATGTGCCGGCCATGCCGGGATAGGCACGCGCACCCATGGCATTCCACGCGACATTGAACGGCACCGGCACCAGCGTCGCGCCGAGGGCACGCATGCGATCGAGCTTTGCGGTCGGCGCCGTCTCGATGGCCACGACGGTGCACGGCATTCCGGCGTTTCGCGCGGCGAATGCGATGCCCTGGCCCGCGTTGCCGGCGCTGATCGTCCACACGCCATGTCGTCGGTCCGCTTCGGGAATCCGCGCGACGGCGTTGACGGCGCCACGCAGCTTGTACGAGTTGATCGGCTGGAGGTTCTCGAGCTTGAGCCGGATGTCCGGAAATCCAGGTCCGAGTTGGAGCCTGACCAGCGGCGTCCGGAGGATCGTGCCGGCGATGCGTTCGCGAGCCTCACGGATGTCTGCCAGTGAGACTGGCCGGATGTCGGAGAAATCGTGGAGGGACATGTCACCAAACCTAGGTAAGCCGGAACAGCACCAGAAATGGCAGACCGAAAAACCACATCACCGGGATGCTCATCACTACCGCCATGAGGGCGACGACGACCCAGTCCCGCTTTCGCATTCCAAAACTCATTCGCGCCTCGAGAACGGGACGTTGCATGGCATGGCCACGGCGACCAACCTACCATCCGTAGCGGCCCCAGGCACGAGTTCGTCCCAGTTCTGCCGCCCGTGTCGAAATCCACGGGCCTCGTTCGACGACTAGACAGAGGGATGTGAGACCCGGTCAATTGAGGCCGGCTCACGAGGGTTCACTTCTGTTCAGGGAGCACGACGATGCGGTACATGATGCTGGTGAAGGCGTCCGCCGATTCCGAAGCGGGCGTCATGCCGACGGCCGAGCAGATGGGCGAGATGGGCAAGTTCAACGAGCAGCTCATCAACGCGGGCGTGCTGCTGGCCGGCGACGGACTCCACCCGAGCTCGGCTGGTTTTCGCGTTCAGTTTTCCGGCGACAAGAAGACCATCGTGGATGGCCCCTTTGCCGAGACGAAGGAGCTGATCGCCGGCTACTGGATCATCCAGGTCGCCTCTCGCGAGGAAGCCGTGGAGTGGGCGCGGCGCATCCCGAACCCGCAGTTTGGCGGTGAGACGTACGTGGAAGTGCGTCGTGTGTTCGAGATCTCCGACTTCCCCGAAGAGTCGTTCTCCACGCCCGACGCGCAGCGGGCGCGTGACCTCGAAGTCAGCGCACGCGCGAAGTCCGGCACCTGAGGACAGGGTGATGGACGGGTCGCTCGACGCGATCTGGCGCATCGAGTCGCCGAGGCTGGTGGCCAGCCTCGCGCGGCTCGTGCGCGACGTCGGACGGGCGGAGGACCTGGCGCAGGATGCATTCGTCGCAGCGCTGGAGCAGTGGCCCATGTCGGGTGTGCCGGCGAAACCCGGCGCGTGGCTGATGTCGGTGGCCCGCCGCCGCGCGATCGATGAGCTCCGTCGCGGGCCGATGCTCGATGCGTCACACGCGGCGATCGCCTACGACGCGGACGCCGCACAGGAGGCAGCGACCGGTGCACTCGACGCGATCCTCGACGATCACGTCGGCGACGATCTCCTGCGCCTGATTCTCACCGCGTGCCACCCGGTGCTCACGCCGGACGCGCAACAGGCGCTCACGCTGCGCCTCGTCGGCGGTCTCACGACGTCGGAGATCGCGCGGGCGTTCCTCGTGCCGGAAGCCACGATCGGGCAGCGCATCGTGCGTGCGAAGCGCACGCTCGCCGAGGCGCGCGTTCCCTTCGAGACGCCGCGCGGAGATGCCTTGCGCGAGCGGATCGCGGCGGCGCTTCGCGTGATCTACCTGCTCTTCAATGAAGGGTACTCGGCGACCGCCGGCGACGAGTGGATGCGCCCGTCGCTGTGCGACGACGCCCTGCGCATCGGCCGGGTGCTCGCCACGCTGGTACCCGACGAGCCGGAGATCCACGGGCTCGTGGCGCTGCTGGAACTGCAGGCGTCGCGGCAGGCGGCGCGCGTGTCCGCAACGGGTGAACCGATCCTGCTGCTGGATCAGCAGCGGTCACGCTGGGACTACCTGCTGATCGGGCGCGGCCTCGCGTCGCTGCGACGGGCAGAGGTCCTCTGCGCCGCACGTGGCGAATCGCTCGGGCCGTACGCGCTGCAGGCGTCGATTGCCGCCTGTCATGCGCGTGTCCGGCACGCCGGGGATACGGACTGGGCGCGGGTCGTCGCGCTGTACGATGCGCTCGCGGGCATCATGCCGTCTCCCATTGTCGAACTCAATCGTGCGGTGGCCGTGTCGATGGCATTCGGCCCCGCGGCGGCCCTCGTGCTCGTCGACGCGCTGCAGCAGGAGCCTCGGCTCTCATCGTATCATCTGCTGCCGAGTGTGCGTGGCGACCTGCTGGCGAAGCTCGGACGCAGGGATGAAGCACGCGCGGAGCTGCAACGGGCGGCATCGCTGACGGACAACGTGCGCGAACAGCGCCTGCTGCAGGCGCGAGCGCGCGAACTCGATCACTCCTCCTGACTGCTCCGGCTGCAGCCCCACGCGCTCCACGGCCTGAGCGTCCGACGCCCTGGCTCCGGTCGCCAGCCCGATCGCAGCAGCCGCACCCAGAGCTGCTTGCGAACCGACACATGCGTCACGATCACGACGCACTCGTGCTGCGCCGCAATGTTCGCGACCCACTCTGCAGCGCGGTCGATACGCCCACGCTCATCGAGCGACGGATACTGACCACGCAGCCGGCCCTGCAGCATCCGCCATCCGACCGCCAACGCCCATGCATGAAACGGGAGGGAGAGGCCACCCAGCTCCGGCCCCTCGAGGTCGAGTTCCCGCAGCAGTGGCGACACCACGATCTCGCGGCCATTCGCGAGCCGATGTGCAGACTGCACGGCGCGTGGCGCATCGCTCGAGAGGAACACATCCGCACCAGTGGCCAGTGCAACCAGCGCGGCCGGAGCTCGTTCAGTGTCCCCAATGCCCGCCGCCTCATACGCTGCACGCCAGTCGCGAAACCCGCTGGCATTCATCCACGCCGGGTTTGCGTGCGACGACGGCCCATGCCGTACGAGGACGATGCGTCGTGACGGGTGCTGCAACCCCCGCGCGCTCAGGCTCGCTGGGCGACCATGTAGCACAGACCATCAGGTGCGACGACGAAGAACGCGCGATACGGGGTACCGTTGTTGTCATTGAGCTTGATCTCCCCTGGCTTGCCACCTGCCGCGTCGATCTCGGCGTGCGCTGCCTGCACATCGTCCACCTCGAAGAAGCATCCCTCCTGCTCGGGATCTCTCCCGTTCTCCGCGAGTCCGATCTGCACCGCGTCACGAGACAGGATCGCGCGGGCGTGCGGTGCGTTCTCACGCGATTCCACACGAAAACCGAACGTGCGCTCGTAGTACGGGATTGCCGTGTCGACGCTGTGCACTGGAAGGTTCAGCGCATCGTCGGCATAGGGGGATGCACTTCTGTAGATCGCTTTCATGGGGACTCCGGAGCGTGCGGCGAGGTCATGATGGAAGTCAGTGAGACCAGAACCAGAACCACAACCCGAGCGCAACGAATGTGACGACCAGCGACGCCACTTGAAATCGCAGCTGCCGAACCGGTGCGTTCAGGGCCATCAGCGCGACCGGCAGCGTGAGAGAGTGCGCTTCCGCGCGGAGATTTCCCCACTCCGAGACGACGGTGAACAGCAGCAGGCCGAATGCCGTCAGGAAGAGCGCCCATTTCACGCGCTCCCACCATTTGGAGTAGAGGACACCCGGCACGTTCGACTCAGTCTGCATTGAACTCCTTAGGGGTTGCACGCAACGTGCAGATTTCCCTCAATTATACCTGCTGGCACAACGCCGTGAGATCTCGAGCGACGCGTTCCAGCACAGGCGTCCACTCTCCCTCCGTCTCCTGCCGGAACAGTCGCATGGTCGGGTACCACGGCGACGTGGGCCCCTGCATCCAGCGCCAGTCGGCGTCGGCGCGCAGCAGCGTCCACACCGGCACTGCCAATGCACCTGCCAGGTGCGCAGGCATGCTGTCGACGGATACGACGAGATCGAGTGCACGCATAGTGCGGGCAGTCTCGAGAATGTCGTCCGACCCGGAATTCACTCCGAGATTCGTGGGCATCGCGTGCAGTGCGGAGCCCCGCTGCAGGAGGTGCAGCGCGACTCCCGGTATGCGCGCGATCGGTTGCAGTAGCGCGGCGGGCACCGACCGGCTGGAATCCCAGTCGCCGGCTTGCCACACCATCCCGACGGCCAATCCGCCATCACGCTTCTCGCGAACGGAAGACGCTCCTCCTGCATGTGGTGCGACATCGATATACGGGACGTCCGCCGGAATGCTCGACCGCAGTGTGCGGAGTGCGTGCGGCAGCTCCATCACCTCGATGTCCACATCGTACGACACATCGGGAGTGCCGTCGTGCAGGGGCAGCAGCCGGTCGATGCCCTGCACACCCTGCAGCAGTGGAAGCAGTTCGGGTTGCGCCCACACGATGACTTCGCGCGCAAGATGACGAAGCAGCGGCGCGTAACGAATGAACTGGATGGTGTCGCCGAGCCCGTGGTAGCATCGGACGAGCACACGCTGACCCTCGAGGGGGGCGCCAGTCCAGACACGCTGCAGGTGGCGTGGCACCGGCACATGCGGCTGCAACGTGCCGCTTCGGAGCTGTGCATCGGTGAGCTGCCAGGCGGCCTCGAAGTCACCGGCACGCATGTGCTGCATCCACCGGTCTGGCTGATCCTGTGGACGGTCGATCACCAGCGCGCCCGCGCCGCGCCGATGATACTCAGCAGCACCGACGCACCCATCGGAATGAATCCCCACCCCGGCCCGACGGCGCCTCTCAACAGTGGGTCGGCGAAGCTCGTGGTCGGCGCCCATTGCAGGCGCCAGTACGCTACGGCCAGCACGAGCGCCGAAAGAATCCCGGGCACCCAGCGCCATGGCCCGCGCGGGCGAAGCGCAACCAGAAGCGTGAGCACACCGAGCACGACCAGCGCGACACCGGCCGTGGGCAGGCCGAGGAAGTTCAGATTGCGGGCGAAGCGGAGATCCGCTGCCGGTGCGACAACGGACAGCAGCTGCGCGACGCCCGCAACCATCATCGTGCGATCGATCGCGGCAGCCGGCTTGCCGTTCGGCGCCGGCGCCGTATCGAGAACATCTTCTGCAGAATTCACGGGGTCGAGCGCTCGTATCTTCGTTGGACGTGCACAGCCATGCTGCCGAAGATACGTGATCGATTCACCGTTCGCTCGCGACGCCCAGCTCTTTCAGTGCGGAGTCGACTCGGCCGCGTGTCACGCGCCGCGGAATCCTGCTTCCGTCGAGAAAGCCGGGCTTGGTGTACTCGATCCGACGCACAGCGCCCGACCGGTCGATCGGAATCACCGCCTCGATGACGCCATGTGCACCGTCCGGGCCCTGCTCCACCGAGAAGACCACGACCCACGGTGCGTTCACGTCCCACTGCCGCGCGACGCTGAAGTGGGCGCTGTCACGGCGAGCCATCGAAAGGGGAAGCGAGACGCGCTTGCCATCCCGCATGCCCTCGGCGCGACCGGTCAGCTTGATCTGGTCGGCAGTCGTGTGATGATCAATTTCGATGTTGAATGCAGGCGCGCCGATGGTGGCCGGCGCGGGTTTGACTGCCGTCACCGTCATGTGTGGCGGGCCGAACATCGCGGCTGCCGACAGGGCGGCAACGGCGGAGATCGAGAGCAGGATTCGCATGGGGGAACTCCGGACTGTGGGGAGCGTCGACGTTCTGATGATGCACTCCTTCGATGCCGCTCACGCGCCGGGCGTTTAGTTGCCCACGCTCACCGTGCCGGCTTTGCCACCGGAGCGGAGGTGCGCACGACGATGCGCCCCTTGAACGATCGCGCGGTGATGCGACCGTGTGCTGCCGACTGCACCAGCTTCGGGAGATCGATCGCGCCCGCGCGACTCGACAGGTCGAGCACCGGACTCTGTGCAGCGATGAGTCCGAGCGTGATGGCGCCGGAGTGCGTCTGTATGTCGAGCTGTGCGCCACGCAGCGAACCGCCGGCGAACGAGACATCGCCACCGATCGTCTCGACACGCCCGTCCGCACTGAAGTTGGATAGCGCGACCTGTCCGCTGACCGTCGCCACGGACGTCGTACCACGCACCATGTCGAGCGTCACGGCGCCCTTGCTCCCGCGCACGCGCAGGTCACCACTCGCACCCACGACCTCGACGGGTGCATCGATGGACTCCAGCACCGTGACGCCACCGACGTCCCGCACCGCAATCCGTCCGCGCACCACATAAACTTCCAGTTCGCCGGTGGTGCCACGCGCATCGATCTCGCCGTCGATCATCTTGATCCACACGCGTGCCGCACGCGGGATCGTGATCGTGAGGTCGGCGCGCGGGAGCGTCGAATCACCGGTGGCGCGTGGCTCGACACCGAACTTGACGTGCGTGCGCGACCCACCGCCGAACATCGACGCGTTCGCGCCGGTGGTGCCGGAGACGGCGACGGAGTCACGGCTCCAGGTGACGAGGCGGATGCGCCCGGCCGGAACGTAGATTCGCATCGTCACATCAGGTGTCGCGGCGAATCCGCGCAGGCTCGGCTGCACGGGCTGTTCACGCTGCCCGGTCGCTGCCTCCGAGAGACTCATGCGCATCGGCAGCAGCCCGAGCGCAATCACAGTCGCGAGCAGCGCAACGTGACGACGCACGATCACGACGTCGCCTGCTTCACGCGCTGCGCCAACTCGTCACGGCGAGCACGCACCGAGGAGAGATAGCTCCGCAATTCCGGATCGTCTGGCGCCGCCTGCAACGCCTGCTCGATTTCGTGTGCGGCGGCGTCGAGTGACTCGAACTCGGCGCGTGCACCTTCGGAGGCGAGACGCGCGGCACCCTGCTGCACCGGATTGCCGCCGAACGCAGCGGACGCCGTGTCCAGCGTGCGAGGCACGACGCCCTCCGGACCGTACGTGTCCGTCGTGTCCCGGCGTGACACCATCAGCGCGAGTGCCGCGGCGGCAGCCAGCGCGGCAACACTTCCGCCGATACGCCACCTGCGAGCGCCGCGCGATGCACTGATCGAACGGACGAGCGGTGCATCGGCTCCGGAACCAACGGCGGCGAGCGTCGCCGACCGCAGTTCCGCTGGAAGTGGTGGAGCAAACGCCGTCACGTCCCGCCGAGTCGCCGTTTCCAGAATCGCTTCACAGCGTTCACACTCCGCGGCATGCGTCTCGAGCTCGATCGCGTCGGCCTCGTTCAGACGGCCGGCGAGATACCCGGGAAGCGATGCGTCGAACGCCGCGCAATGCGGAGTGGGGCCTGGCCCACTGCTTGTCTGGAGGTGCGTGACGTCGTCAGTCATCGGTCGAGCATCCCGCGCAGCAACCGCCGCGCCCGGAAGAGGTGAGCCTTCGACGTCCCCTCGGCGATGCCGACTTGCGCCGCGACTTCGGCGTGTTCATAACCCGCGATGTCGTGCAAAACGAACACCCGGCGCGCGCCTTCGGGGAGCCGAGCGATGGCCTGCTCGAGGTCGAGACGCAAACCGATGTCGAGCGTCGAGACGGCGACATCGGAGAGTGCGGCCGGCAAGCGACCGCCCTTGTCCGATGCCGGCTGCAGCTCGGATGCGATCGCCACGCGCTGCGACCGCCGCTCTCGCGTCCGCTCGTTCACGAGCATCACGTTCACGGCGACGCGATGCAGCCATGTCGTGAACGCACTGTCGCCGCGAAACGTGGAGAGCCGCTCCCACGCCCGCACGAACGTGTCCTGCACCAGCTCTGCCGCGTCGTTCCGGTTTCCTGTCAGTCCCACACACACCGCGAACAGCCGCGGCGCGTGCGCGTCATAGATCGACGCGAACGCCGCGGCGTCGCCCGACTGGGCGGCACGGACGAGCGGGTCAACCGCCGGAAGCGCGTGGACCGTCAGGGGGACCGTGATCTGGAGGGACAGGGCACACTGGATACGATACCGGCGGCGACCGCCGGGTTTAGAGCGACGCAGAACAGCCGGGTCTGTCCCGATCAGTACTGCACGAACATCCGCTGCAGCTCCCGGGCGTCCTTCGTCCGGGTCAGCGCGACCATGAGGAGGATGCGCGCCTTGGCGGGCGTGAGATGCTGCGCCGTGATCATCGCGCCCATGGGCAAGGCGGGCGGAGAAGCGGGCGCTGCCGCGGCCGGCGCCGGTGCGGCCGGTGCCCGTGTGGAGTCCGCTCGTGCCGCGCCGCCGGCAGGCGCTGCCGAAGCAGCACCGGCTGGCGGTGGCCCGCCTCGTCCCGCCGCGCTCATGTTGTCGCCGAGTGCGAACACCGTCACGATGTGCGTCCCCGCTCGGCGCAGCGCACCGAACGTCTCCGACTCGGCCCGCGTGAAGCCGTTGCTCTGCACCGCGATCCCGACGGGCGGCTTGTCGTACTTCGGCCCGGTCCCGCCCGGATAGCTGAACGCCATCTCCACCTGCGGCAACGAGTCCACGGTGCTCATATCGAACTCGCTGCCGGAGCCATGCCGTCGCACGGGAGCGAACAGGAACTCCGGCCCGCTGCCGCCGACGACGCCGAGCATGCCCATTTCGCCGCCGGAGAAGCCGCCGGAGCGCTGGTAGAGCTTGCGGGTCTCACGCGCAGAGAGAATGCGATCGTCCATCACCACCATCACGCCCTTCCCGACCGCCTGTGACGACACCGCCGTGCGGACCGCCGACAGGAGATTGATCGGACCGTCGGGGCTGATACCGGTAGCGGGACGCTGCGCGCCGACGACGATCACGGGTTTGTCGGAGCGCACCGTGAGGTAGAGGAAGAACGCGGTCTCCTCGAGACGATCGGTGCCATGGGTGACGACGACGCCGGCAACATCCTTCCGATCGCTGAGCACCTGGTTGATGCGTTTCGACAGCGCGAGCCACTGCGCCGGAGTGATCGCCGTGCTTGCCACATTCGAGAACTGCTCGGACTCGATGACCGCATGCCGAGACAGTTCGGGCACCGACGCGATGATGGCTTCCGCGGGCAGTGCGCCTGCCGTGTAACCACCCAGTGTTCCGGGTGCGGCCTGCGATCCGGCGATCGTGCCCCCGGTCCCGATGACGAGCACCTTGGGCAGTGCGGCAGACGCTGCAGGTGCCGGTGCAGGCGTGGGCGCGGCGGGTGGCGTGGTCTGCGCCACCAGCGAACAGCCCGTCAGGAGGAGAAGTGCAGTGGCATGAAGCGCGGCGACGGTCGCGCGCTGAAGCGGCGGACTGGAGAGCGATTTGGGCATGTACGGGGCGGAGCGGAAGGGACGACGGCGCCTGGCGTCGGCCCCGGTGCGAACAGGGGCGACCCGCCACGCTAACGCCGGGCTGCTGGTACCGCCACCGTCACAGGAATGCCCCTCGACGGCCCCGGCGAGACGACGCTGGCTATGGTCTTGCGAACGCAGGGATCCGGAAGCGCTTGCGATACGCGCCGGGCGCGAGCCCCGTCGTCCGCTGGAAGAGCCGCCGGAAGAACGCGGCGTCCTCATAGCCGACCCGCCAGCAGATCTCCTCGATGGTCGCCTCCGTGCGTTCGAGCCGGCGCTTGGCGTCCTCGATGCGCAACCGCTGCACGTACGCGATCGGCGTGATGCCCGTGGCCGCGACCCACCGCCGCTTGAACGTGCGCTCCGCCAGCGACGACTGCTTGATCATCTCCTCGACCGGACTCGCCACCGAGAAGTGCTCACGCAGCCACGCCTGCGCACGGGCGATCTCCGCGTCGCCGTGATCGCTCCGGCCTTCGAAGATCATGTACGGCGTGAGTCCATCCTGATGCCACTGCAACGCGAACAGCCGCGCGACCTCCTGTGCCGTCGTCGCGCCGGCGTAGCGGGCAATGAGGTAGAGCACCATGTCGTGCCACGTGGTCGACGCACCGGAACTCACCAACTCCTCACGCACGCCCGAGATCACCAGTACGCGCTCGGGATGAATCGTGACCGCGGGAAAGTTCGTCGTGAAGTCACGTGCGTACGCGAAATGCAAGGTCGCATCGCGCCCGTCGAACAACCTTGTCTCCGCGAGCAGGAAGATTCCCGAGCACGCCGAGCAGAGCAGCGCACCACGTGCGTGCATCGCGCGGAGCCACGCCACCAGTTCGGGATAGCGGCCCTGCACCCATCCATCGGGGCCGAGCATCACCGATGGCACGATGACGATATCGGTCGTCTCGATCGTACCGATCGCGCGCTGCACACCCATCGGCACACCGCTCGCCAGCAGCAGCGGCCCCACCGCCTCGCCGACGATCTCCACCTGAAACGGCGCCGGCGCGTCCGGCCCGGCCAGGCTCGTGAGCGCGCCGCCGACCATCACGTCATACACTCCCGCGAGCGTCGACACGACGGCATCGGGAATCGCCACCAGGCTGACGTGACGCACACCCGTGCCCGCGTGCATCGGCGAGGCGCTCATGTCACCGGCACCACGAGGAGCGGCGGGCAGCGCGTTGGCACGAATGGACCGGTTGCGGGCGAGAACGACTCTTCAGCGGGCAGGCGGATCCCGCGATCATGCGCTTCAGGTTCGAGCGACACGCTCACCCTCACGAAGCACATGAATTCACACCAGGGGAATCGAACATCATGACTGCAACCATGAACGCACCCGTGATCGATCACGCCAAGCTGGAATCCTTCGTCATGCGCGCCGTGGGCGACCTGTCCTCCGCGTACGGCGGCGTGATGGTCAGCCTCGGCCACAAGCTGGGATTGTACAAGGCAATGTGGGGCGCCGGCCCCGTGAGTGCCAAGGAAGTCGCGGTCCGCTCGGGATGTGCCGAACGGTACGTGCGCGAGTGGCTGAATGCGCAGGTTGCCGGCGGCTACCTCGACTACCATGCGGTGAGCGACAGCTACGAGCTGTCACCCGAACAGGCGCTGGTGCTGGCCGACGAGGACAGCCCCGTGTTCGTGCCGCCCGCGTGGAATGCGCCGGCCTCGATGTGGCTCGACGAACCGAAGACCATCAACGCGTTCCGCACCGGTGCCGGTGTGGCGTGGGGCGAGCACGAGGCGCGGCTGTCCTGCGGCGTCGCGGCGTTCTACCGCAATGGCTATCGCGCCAACCTGGTACCGGCGTGGTTGCCAGCGCTCGACGGCGTCGTGGAAAAGCTCGAGGCCGGTATCGACGTCGCCGACATCGGCTGCGGCCATGGCCATTCGACGGTGCTGATGGCGAAGGCGTTTCCGAACTCGCGCTTCCACGGCGTCGATCCGCACGCACCATCGATCGAAGCGGCGCGGCAGAACGCGGCAGAAGCGGGCGTCAGCGAGCGCGTGACCTTCGCTGTCGGATCCGCGGTAGGCTACTCGGGACGGACGTATGGCCTGATCTGCTTCTTCGACTGCCTGCACGACCTGGGCGATCCCGTCGCCGCCGCACGGCACGCCGGAGCGATGCTGGACTCCGATGGTACGGTGATGCTGGTCGAGCCGTTCGCGAACGACCGCGTCGAACAGAATCTCGGGCCGGTGGGCCAGCTGTACTACGCGGGCTCGACGACCATCTGCTGTGCGCACGCGATCTCCGAGGGTGGCACGCTCGTGCTGGGTGCCCAGGCGGGTGAGTCGAGACTCGCAGAGGTGTTCTGGAAGGCGGGCTTCACGGGCTTCCGTCGCGCAGCTGAAACGCCGTTCAATCTCATTCTCGAAGCACGGAAGTAGCGTTACTGAAGTTTCGTCACTGTCGACGCTATGCAGCCGGGCGCGTGGAAATGCGCGCCCGAAGCAGCGACAGCAGGCCGTCGGGGTAGAGCGGCTCCGCGCCCGCGGCCAACGCTTCGATCGACATCCAACGGGCGGCACGCCAACCGGAACCCGTTTCCGTGACCGGCAACTCCGGCCGCTGGTACATCGACGGGTCGCTGAAACGAGCGTCGAAGACGAACACGATCTCATGACCCGGACGTCCGGCATACTCGAACACGTTTTCGAGGACGCCGAGCTGAGTCGGGGCATCGATCGATGCGCCCAGCTCCTCCATGATCTCGCGACGCACCGCAGCGGCGGCGGTCTCGCCGAACTCCACACCGCCACCGAGAGGACGATAGAACGGCTCGCCGGTCGCCGGGTCGACGCCGCGCGCGACGAGGACGCGGCCGTCCACGAGGAAAACTGCAAGTGCAACGACGCGAATGCTCGGAGACACCGTCAACGCGATCGGCTATGCGAGGCAGGAGCCGCGTTCAACCGTTCGTGCGCCCCGATACGCACACGCCCGTCAGGCTGTTCTCATGCTGGTCGAGCATTGCACGCACGCGTTGCATCTGCGCCGGCGTCGCATGAATGATCAGCACACCGGGTGAGTTCTCCGGCGACGCTTTCACGCTGTTCTCGGGAATGTCCAGGACGGGACGGACGAGTGCCGCGGCCTGTCCCGGGGTGATGCATCGAAGCAGGAATGTCTCGTCGACCATCGGCTTCGGGTCAGCCGGCACGCCATTCGACGGCACGACGGTTCGGCCGGCGACGTACGCCGTGAAAAGAACAGCAGCCGCCAGACCGGCCCAGCGGCCCCATCGTACGGCACCGCTTCGACCTACCACCGGCGGAGGTGCCGAGTCCGCTCGCTGCAGCTCGGCCAATGCGGCGTCGAACGAGCCCGACGAGATCCCCGCCTCCATGGCAGCGGCCCGCAGGTCCGCTACGTCGACCCCCGTCCGACGCGCGGCATCCAGTTCACTCGCACGCGCCAGCAGGCGTGCAGCGGAGGACTCGCTCAGAATCTCCGAGCGGGGGTCGGACGGCAGGTGGTCGGACACGGCATTGCTCCGGGACGTGGGGCTGGAGGTGACGGCCCTCGGCGATGGCGAAATCGCGGGATGGTCCCTTCAACCATACCATCCGCCGAACCCGTCGGACAGGCGTGACGGACTTGGCGGGCGAGGTACCTCGGACACGCTGCCGAGCAGGCTACCGCTGTGCAGCCTGCTGCGAGACGCTAACGGGTCGCGATGAGCGCGCCGGCTGCCGCCGCGAACGGCGTCCAGATGTAGATCAATGAGCTCGTGGAGCTGCAACGCGTCGGCGCCCGAACGAGAACGATCGTCGCGCCAGCGGCGTACGCGCTGCCGGCGATCATCGCGCCGGTGGCCGCGCGTCCGCTCTCGTCGGCGACCAGTGCGGAGATCGCGGCGACCGGCACGACGAATGCGCCGATGGCCGTCGCCGGCATCTTCCACCATGCGCCGCGCGACAGCTTGCACTGCCCGCTTGCCGCCGTCTGAGCTCGTATTGCATCGCGACTCGACAGTCCTGCGTCCGCGTTTTCCCGAGGTGCGCGACGCGCAAGTGCGACCGGTAGCGACGCCATGCCGGCCGAAGTCACATCACGCGCGGGGACGTGGGCGAAGGCGTCCTGCCCTCGCAGCGCGTCAGGCGTCAGCGAGGAAATCGCGGCGAGGACAACAAAAACAAGCGTCGTGATATTGCGGTTGATATCCGTCTCCGTGAGAGCGTGACCCGAAAGCTACGGCTCAGGCGGAAACGGCGCCCGAACGACGCTGTCTGCGTCCTGTACCGTCGCGCGCGGGCGCCTCACGGCCGATACAGCCACGTCGAGGCGGTCGGCGCGCGTCCATCCCCGTACCCGCCCGTCACCAGCACGCGGCCGTCGCGCAGGAGTGCCGTCGCCGAGAACTGCCCTGCCATCCGCGCATTCCCGGCGACCAGCGTGAAGGTGCCAGCGACGGGATCGTACCGCTCGGCCTGCGGTGCGCCGCCTGCGATCAGCACTCCACCATCGGGCAGCAGCACCGAGTTCCCGTTGTGCTTGTACCGCGCGACTTTCATCTGCGGGCCGGGCACGAAGCTGTTCGTGCGCGGGTCGAACAGTTCCGTCGACGTGTATGCACCGCGCGAGTCACGCTCGTCGGATCCACCGGTCACGAGCACCCGCCCATCGCGCAGCCGCACGGCATCGTGCTTGTGACGCCGCACGCGCATGTCGCCGACACCCGTGAACGTGCCCGTTCTCGCATCATACGTCTCCGCGGACGTGTACAGGGTAATCGCCGCACGCCGGCCGCGATGACCACCCGTGATGAGCACGCGCCCGTCGAGAAGTCGTGTCGCGGTGTGACTCTCGCGGGCGACGCTCATTGCACCCGTCGTCGCGAACGTGCCGGTCGTGGGGTCATACAGCTCGGCCGTGGCCAGAAAGGTCCATGACGGACCGAGTCCACCCGCGATCAGCACCGTCCCGTTGTCGAGCAGCGCGGCGATGTGGCCAGCACGCGGTGCGCGCATCGATCCCGTGGGTGTGAACGTGCCGGTTGCGGGATCGAACAGTTCGGCCGCGCTCAGCGTCGCGAGCCCTGCGCCGTAGCCGCCTGCGATCAGGACCTTGCCATTCGGCAGCAGCGTCTCGGTGTGGCTGTGACGTACGGTGGTCATCTTCGACACCGGGGAGAATCGCCCGGTCGTCGGATGATACATCTCCGCCCCCTGCGCGCGGCTCTCCTCGTCGGTGAATCCGCCGATCACCAGCACGCGGCCATCCGGCAGTGCCGTGGCGGTGTGCCCTGCACGCGGAGCGCTCATCGGGGCGGCATCGTCGAGGCGTCCCGCCTCGCGCGCTGCACCGGGTCGCGTCCTCCCAGCCAGGGTTTCGAGCGGGTTGTCCGACTTCGCGAGCGAGGCGACGGCAAGCAGCACGATGAGTCGCGGGAGTGCGTCGAATGACATGACGGTGGCCGAGAAAGGGGGTCGGGCTGGTGTGGTTCGCAACGATGATTGGATGCCAGCAGGGTTCCGTGCGTTTAGTCCCGCTGGGCCGACGTGACGAACTCGGGCACGACCTCTGCACGGGGTAGCAGCGGAGCGAGGTCACCGTCTCGTTCCCGTCCCGGGATCGGTGAATCTCGACCTACAGGAGGAACCCGCATGCGTCGACCCACGAGTCACCCTGTCGCTGGCCTGCTTGCCGTCGTTCTCGCGGCTGCACCGGCCGCGGCACAACCGGTCGCGCACGCGAGTGCGCTCACGGCGCCACGTCCGACATCCACCCTGCTGGTTGTCCAACCATCGGGCGTGAGGATGGCCAGTGCGCCAGCTAGTGCGCCGCAGGACAGCCGATCGGCCGCTGCGACTGGGCGGACGGTGCTCTTCTCCACTGCTGGTGCCGTCCTCGGCGCCGTCGCGGGCGGATTGATCGGCGCATCGCTCGCCTCGGACGAGCTCCCGTGTCGCACTGGTGATCCCGACGGATGCCTCGGGGCACAGATGCCGAAAGCGATCTGGGGCGCCGGCGTCGGGATTACCGCGCTGACGCCGCTCGGCGCGCACGTCGGCAACCGCAAGCGTGGCAACCTCGCGTACACGATGCTGGCGTCGGCCGCGCTGTTCGCCGGTGAGGTCATCGTGCTGAATGCGCTGGTGGAGGACGGCCGGACGGAGCACAAGGGAACCGTATTCGGCATCGCGATCGGCATGCCCGTGGTGCAGATCATCGCGACGACGCTGGTCGAGCGCGCGACGGCGAAACGAGTGCCGTAGGAACCGTTCGTCGCGTCATGTCCGACGCGGGCCTGCGGCGGTAGCTTTTGGTATGCGACTCCATTCTGCCCTTCGTCCCGCCGCACTCGTGGCGCTCGCCACGGTCGTATTCACGGCAACCCCCTCGTTCGCCAGCGCCCAGACGGCGCCGACCGCAGTCGGAGGCCGCTTCACCCGTGCCGATACACTGCGCGGCAGCAATGGCGCGGGCCGCGCATGGTGGGATGTCGAGTTCTACGACCTGCGGGTCGCCGTGTCCCCACGCGACAGCAGCATTCGCGGGTCGAATGCAGTCACCTATCGCGTGCTGCCGGCGGAGACCCTTCGGAGGTTGCCCAGGCTCACGGAGCTGCAACTCGACCTGCAGAATCCCATGACCCTCGACAGCGCGACGCAGCAGGGTACCCGCCTGCGAGTGCGCCAGGACGGCAATGCGTGGTTCGTGACGCCAGCAGCGCCACCACGTGCCGGCGAACGTCAGACGATCACGACGCACTTCAGCGGGCGTCCGCGTGCAGCGAGGAATGCTCCGTGGGACGGCGGATTCGTGTGGAAGTCGGACAGTCTCGGGCAGCCGTGGGTCGCGACTGCCGTGCAGGGACTCGGCGCCAGCGCGTGGTGGCCCAACAAGGACACGCAGGCCGATGAACCCGACAGCCAGCGCGTGGCGATCACCGTGCCCGACCCCATGGTGAACGTGTCGAACGGCCGGCTGCGTCGCGTCCAGCATCACGCGAACGGCACGACGACGTGGGAGTGGTTCGTCACGCGGCCCATCAACAACTACGATGTGGCCGTGAACGCCGGCACGTACGATCACTTCTCCGGCGTCTTTCGTGGCGAGAGCGGTCCGCTCACGCTCGACTTCTGGCCGATGGCGTATCATCGCCAGGCAGCCGAGCAGCAGTTCAGGCAGGTACCCCCGGTGCTCGCGTGCTTCGAGAGCTGGTTCGGCCCGTTCCCCTGGTACGAGGACGGCTTCAAGCTCGTCGAGACGCCGCACCTCGGCATGGAGCACCAGAGTGCCGTCGCGTATGGCAACCGGTACCAGAACGGCTATCTCGGCACCGACCTGTCAGGCACGGGTCTCGGCCTGCTATGGGACTTCATCATCGTGCACGAGGTCGCGCACGAGTGGTGGGGCAACAGCATCACCACGAAGGACCTCGCCGACATGTGGGTGCACGAGGCGTTCGCGAACTATTCGGAGTCGCTGTACACCGAATGTCGCATGGGCACCGCCGCGGGCGCGCGCTACCAGATCGGCACACGTTCCAAGGTGACGAACGACAAGCCCATCATCGCCAGCTACGGCGTGAACGACGAAGGGTCCGGCGACATGTACTACAAGGGCGGCAACATGCTGCACACGATGCGGCAGGTCGTGAACGACGACGCGAAGTGGCGCAGCATCCTGCGCGGCCTGCAGTCCACCTTCCGGCATCGTACCGTCACCGGCGCCGAGGTGCAGGAGTACATGAGTGCACAGGCCGGAGTGGACTTGAAGCCGGTGTTCGCGCAGTACCTCGGCACCAACAAGATTCCGACGCTCGAATGGCGGAGCGACTCGAACGGAGTGAGCGTGCGATGGGCCGACGTGGTGCCCGGGTTCGCGATGCCGGTGCGCCTGCGCTGGGGCACGGCCGGCGTGCGCATCACGCCGACGGTGGAGTGGCAGCGAGTCACCATACCGTCCGGCGCGACCGGCGACCCGCGCGTGGACGAGAACTTCTACGTCACGCTGCGCCGCGCAACGAATCAGTAGCCGATCGCCAGCCCGTCTTTCCGCGGGTCGCTGCCTGCCGAGAAACCTTTCGGCAGCCGGATGATCGCCTGCGCGCCGCCGAACGCGATCGTCGGCTGTTCGGTGATGACGTGCCCCATCGCGACGAGCGCGTTGCGTACGCCGTCGCCGATCGGCGCCTCGAACGCGACACGCTGCCCGTCGTAGTGGCGGAAGCGGGGTGCGTCGATGGACGTCTGCAGGTCCATGCCGAACACGAAGTGGTTGAGCAGGAATTGCACGTGACCCTGCGCCTGCACGCCGCCGCCCATCAGGCCGAAGCTCATGTACGCCTGCTCGCGTCCGTTCACGGTCTGCGTGACGAACCCGGGGATCAGCGTGTGGAACGGGCGTTTTCCGGGTGCGACGGTGTTCGGCAATCCTTCCGTGAGCGTGAAGCTCGCGCCGCGGTTGTGCAGGGCGAAGCCCGTGCCTGGCACGACGATGCCTGAACCGAAGTAGTCGTAGATCGAGTTGATGAACGACACCATGTTGCCGTCCGCGTCGGCAGTCGCGAGATAGACCGTCTCGCTCTTCGTGCGCACCGGACCCGGGTCGACGCGTGCCTGTGCCTGGGAGGGGTTCATGTGACTGCGACGCTCGGCGATGAACTCGTCGGTGAGCATCGCTTCGGCGGGCATCGCGAGGTGGTCGGCATCACCGACGAAGCGATCGAGGTCGGCGTACGCGAGCTTCTTCGCTTCGATGAGATGATGCAGGTACGCCGGCGAGTTGTGTCCCATCGCCTTGAGATCGTAGGTCTCGAGGATGCGCAGCATCTCGAGCGCGGCGATCCCCTGGTTGTTCGGCGGAAGCTCCCACACGCGATAGCCGCGGAACGGCACCGAGATCGGCGTCACCCAGTTCGGCTTGTTGTTCTTCAGGTCGGCGAGCGTGACGAACCCGTCGAGGGCCTTGAGACGCGCGACGATGCGGCGTCCGATCGATCCCCCGTAGAAGGTACCGATGCCACTGTCCGCGATCGTCTGCAGCGTGCGCGCGTAATCGGGATTGCGGAACCAGTCGCCCGCTTTCGGTGCCTTGCCACCAGGCAGGAACGTCGCGGCCGCCGCCGTGTCGCGCTGCAGGAAGGCCGTCTCGTTCGCCCACTGTGATGCGATGATCGGGGACACGGGAAACCCGACCCGCGCGTAGCCGATCGCCGGCTGCAACGTCTGCGCGAGCGTGCGGCGCCCATGTGCGCGCAGCAGCATGTCCCAGCCCGCCAGCGCGCCGGGCACCGTCACCGACATCACTCCCTGCTGCGAGCCTACGCGGAAGCCGCGTGCCTGCAGGGTAGCACGCGTCATCAGGGAGCCCGCGCGTCCGCTCGCATTGATGGCGACGAGTTTCTGCTCCTTCGCCAGCCACACGATGGCGAACATGTCGCCACCGATGCCGGTCATGTGCGGTTCCGTCACGCTGAGCACAGCGGCCGCGGCAACTGCGGCATCGACGGCGTTGCCACCGCGGCGCAGGATCTCGAGCCCGGCCGCCGACGCGAGCGGCTGGCTCGTCGCGACCATGCCGCTCGGGGCGTACACGGTGGAGCGTCCGGCCATGGACGTGGGACGCTGTGCGTTCGCCGGGGTGCACACTGCGACCATCGCGGCGGCGACAGGCGCGACGAGTGCGGTGAGGATGCTGGTGCGCGGGAAGGGACAGGTCATGCTGGCTCCGAGGGGACTTACATCGTGTGAGCGCGAACGGCCCGCATGGATGCGAGCCGTTCACGAAAGCGTGCTGTTGGCGATCAGGCGACCGCTGCGTCCGTTCCCCGCCACAGGTTGCTCGTGGTCAGCGGGTGCCCGCACGACTTGAGATACAGGAACAGCTGCATGCGGTACGCCGCGCTGCCCGACACCACCATCTTGTTGATGAACGCACCGCGCGTCGTCGGCTGTCCGTCGAAGCCCACGAACGGGGCACGGTACACTTCGTCGGGGACGTTGCCGAGCAACTCCTCGTAGTGTGCGCCATGCTGGTTGATCGTCGCGACGGTCTCCTCGTACGTCCGCGCGGCGGCCGCCTTTTCCGCCTCCGTCCACATCTCGAACGTCGGCGTCTCCGCCAGCCCGAACTGCACGAGGGTCGGGCCCATCATGCTCAGGTACGTCACGAGTTCGCGACCGCTGCGCTGCGACGGTGTCGGGCGGTAGTCGAGTGTACGGTCGTCGAGCTTCGTGAGGAGATGCTGCAGGATCCGCGCTTCGGTCTGCAGGGAGGACACCAGTTCGTGGGACGTCAGGACCATGAGAATCGGGAAGGAATGCGGACGATCGCTCGTCGGGTGGTGGTGCATGGCGTTGGCATCGTCGCCAGCGAGGGAATGCGGAAGCTACACGCCGGAGCAGACGTCACGCCGCTTCATGCGGGCTTCGGAACAGCCGCCACCTCGGGCCGCTGAAACGCCGAGCGGAGCATCATCAGGGCGGCGTACACCACGACGATCACCACCAGCCAGCGCAGGGCGTCGAGCGGGAGCGAACGAACCAGCAGGCCCGCGATCAGCACGCCGGGAATGCCGCCGAGCGTCAGCCCCAATGCAGCCTTGCTGTCGAAGCGACCCGCCTTCATGAAGGGCATGCCGCCCACCATCGCCATCATGGCGCCAGACGTCATCATGATCGGGAATGCCGCGCGCGGATCCATGCCGATCAGGCTGAAGAAGATCAGCGTCGGGGCATAGTTGCCGATGCCGAGCGTGAGCAGCGCGCCGAGGAAGAAGTTGACGACGAAGGCGAGGGCCAGCTTGACGGGTGTGAGCGTCAGGGCGGTTCCGCCCCCTGGCATCAACTCGAGCTGGGCGGCCAGCATGAAGCCGGCGGCGGTCAGCAGCCCGATGCCCATGCCGATCTGGATGGGACGGCGCGGGAGGCGCGAGGCGACGCCACCACCCAGGTAGCTGCCAAGCACACAAGCCACGATCAGCAGCGCCAGGACGATGGGATCGACATCCACGACCGCGAGGAAGATGAAGGCCTGTGCCACGACCGGCAGCGAATGCCCGACCAGCATCGTGCCCACCAGCCGCTCGTCCGGCACCACCTTGAGCAGCTTGAAGATGGCCGTGGTCGTCGCGAATGAACCGATGCCCAACGTATCGAAGAAGTTGGTGACGAAACCGATCGCGAGCTGTACCGGGGAGGGCAAGCCCTTTCCGCTGTCACTCGTCGCGAGTGCCGGCGATACCGCCGCGCGTCGCCAGAGGGCGATGAAGATCAGCGCCAGCGTCGAGACGATGACGAGCAGGATGGTTTTGATGACCATGGGCGTTGCGTGTTGCGCGGTGGGGGTGAATCGGGAGCCGCGAAGGTATGGCCGGAACGCCGCACTCGCCACCGGTTCACGGCGACCCTTCGCCCGGTCCGACGCGGAAGCCCCAGACGCTCCAGTGCGCGTAACCGTGACGGCGAGGCTCGGGACGCCATCCATCCCGGAGCAGCTCCTGCGCAAGAAGCCGCCGGAATACGCCATGCGTGACGATGGCGACCGTCCCTTCCTCCGCACTGCCCGCACCGACGGCCTCCCGGCACCACTGGGCAGCACGGCGCGCGCGCTCGCGCGCTTCCGGCGTCGCATCCCGCGCCCGCAGGATCGCCACCATCCACTTGAGGTACAGCAGTACCTCCCACACCGTGAGCGGCGCGCGAAAACGTGACAGTGCGGGCAGGGGCAGCGGCTCCTCACGAAACAGGGGCGACGTGTGCACGGACCGCCCGGGTGCAAGCAGTGCCGCGGATGCGAGCGCCCGCGGCAGGTCGCTCGCCGCGACCACCGCCGCCCGAGCCACGTCGGCCGCGACTTCGGCCGGTGGCTGTTCACCCGCCGCGACACCCGCGGCGTCGTAGGCCGCACGCCACCGCGTCACGCCGACGCGATCGAGCGCGCCGGCGGGCGTCACGTGAGCGGAGCGGCCGTGCCGGATCAGAAGGACGCGCATGTCACCAAGTCAGGTCTTCGCCCATCGACTGGACGGCGCATGTTCGCGACTCAGGCAACCGAGTCGTCCGGCCGTGGCCGTCGGAGCCAACGCCAGTGTGTCGCGAACAGGCCGATCGCCATCGCAAGAACGATCGATTGCGTGATCAACCCGCGCCGCGCGCGGAAATTGCTCGCCGCGATCTGGCTCGAGCGAACCGCTTCGTAGCGCCGCCGAAGCGTCTCGGCGCTCGCCGTGTCCTGCTTTGTCTCGGCGTTGTAGCGACCGCGCGTGACCATCCACGCATCGAACGATGAGATGTTCTCTGAAAACTCGCTTGCGGACGCAACCGGGTCAGAGAGGCGTATGGCGTTGTCGACGACGCCATTGATGCTGAGCAGCGACGTGACGACGGCGACGAGACATACCGTGTATCCGTAGAACTGCCGAACGCGGTTTGGCTGGGTCATGAGCGTGGGCTGGAGGGTCACATCGTCGCGGCCGCTGAGAGAGGATCTTACGCCTTCGCCCGAGCACCTGCAGACGCACTGCTGAACCGCGTCCGTCGTGGACTGGGACGGCCATCTCCACCGATCACCTCCACGTCAGCGACGTTGTCGTTGCGATTGCGGTCGATGAGCTTGTTGTAGGGATCGATGCCCGCGCGGCCCGGCTCCTTCGGCACGATGATGGTCAACGTCGACTTCCCGCTGCGGATGCGATACCGCTGCAGATGCAGCGGCGCGCCGAGTGCCTCCTCGTCGCTCGCGGGGAACAGGCCGATCTCCACGGTTTCGTCCATCGGCGCTTCGGTCTCCTTGCCGACACTGCTGGCGCGCATCTTCTTCGCGACCACATCGAGTGTCACGCGGTACGTGCCCGAACCGGCCGGCTCCACGCGCGCCCGTTCGGTCTGGACGTCCCACAAGGTGACATTCTCGAACCAGTCCACCAGCAGCCCCTGCAACGAGTCCGGCGTGACTTCACGGAACTCTGCATACAGGTCACGCGAGGTGGGGTACGGTGGCCCCGCATCACGGTGTTTCTCCACGTAACGGCGCAGCGCACGGTTCACGGGCTCCTCACCGACATGCTCGCGCAGCGTGTACATCGCGATCGCGCCCTTGCGGTAGTTGATGTACGGCTGGTCCTCGACGTCGAGCAGCGGCACCTCGCGCGATTGCGTCGCTCGGCCGAGCAGGTAGCGCTCCATCTGGAAATCGTACACGCGGCGAGCTGCTTCAGGCCCGTACGTCCTTTCCGTCGCCATCATCGCGCTGTAGTTCGCGAGCGACTCCGACAGGAAGCCGTGCCCCTGTACCATCGCACCCTTGATCAGGCCGCCCCACCACTGGTGCGCGATCTCGTGGGCGAGACCGTAGAATGGCATGTCGAGCTCACCCTCGCGCACGCGGCCGAAGAAGTAGTCCTCCGCGAAGCCGACCGTGTTCGGGTGCGCGATGCCGAAGCCGCCGTAGCTCGGAAACTCGACGAGGCGCAGGTGCCCGTGCGGGTACGGGCCGAACTGCGCAGTGAAGTATTCGAGCGACGCCTTCATGCTCTTGACCGCGCGATCGAGCACGAACGTGTGCGAGGGATGGTGCAGGATGCTGAGCTTCACATCCTTCCACTGGTCCTCGAGCACGGCATACCGGCCGGAGTAGACGTTCATGCCGAACGACACCGGCGCTTCCGTCTCGTATTCGAAGTAGCGGCGCCCGTTCTCCGTCCAGCTCCGGCGCAGCGTACCCGGCGTCACCGCGATCTGGTCGGCGGCCGTACCGATCACCGTCTTCACCTGAACCACATCCGCGTCAGTCAGCGTCTGGCGCACCAGTCGCCCTCCCACGTCGTCCCACGGCGGCAGCAATGACTGCGGCGCGAGCCCGAAACGTTTGCGCTGCTCGCTGCCACTCAGCGCGAACATGCGCTGATACCCGATCACCGGCAGCCAGCGACGGTCGAAGCGCGAGCCATTCTCCACGATGTCCGTCTGCATGGGCGTGTTCGGGAAGCCGCGCGGCCGGATGCCCACGTCGAACGTGAGCGCGATCGAATCGCCCGGCTGCAGCGTTCGCTCGAGCGTGTGGATGTGGTAGCCGACGTCTGTATCGGCGAGCACCGACGTCGAGCCGCCATCGAACGCCAGTGCGCGTGTGGTGAGCTCGGGGCTGATGTACAGGTGCACCGAATCGATCGGCGCGCTCGTGCGGTTGACGAGACGATACGTGCCGCGCAGGTCGACACCAGGCTCGTCGGGATAGATCTCGACCCGCAGATCCGCGGCCACGATGGTCGGCTGTGGCACGCCTTCGAAGCGCGCATATCGCCGCTCGTAGTTCGCCTGCAGCAGGCCCGCCTGCTCGGGCGACGTGTACTCGTTGAGGACGTTCGTGTTGTAGAAGATGAATCCCCCGAGCACCAGGATCAGTGCGCACGCGAGACCAGCCGTACGGATCACGGGCCCGGCGAACCGCTGGCGCGCGACGCGCCACCGGTTGCGCACCCCGGACTCGCGCCCGCGCACGAGCAGCAGGTGCGCCACCACGGCAAGCAGCAGCGCCCACGCCGCCCAATACAGCTTGAACCACAGGAAACGACCGATGAACGACCCGAAGCCGTTCATGTCCGAGTACGACCAGCCCGGATCGGTGCCGTAGATCAGCAGGTGATGATGGATTCCGATGTTGTCGGCGAACACGGTGAGCACGAACGCCATCAGCACGACGATGTGACCGAGATACTTCTGGTTCACGATCACGTGGATGGTCATGCCGAGCGCGGCGAGCAACACGTAGCCCACGAGGTTCAACCCGAACAGGATCTTGAAGTAGACGCCGAACTCGAAGTGGTAGTAGCCGTGGAATGCCTGCAGCAACATGCCCGCAATCAGGAATACGACCTGCAACGCGATCAGCATGGTCACGAGCGCCAGGAAGCGGCCGGCGAGCAACGCGCCCTCCGGCACTGGCGCGGCGTCGGCGATCTCGGACACGCCGGCGTCCCGGTCCTTCCAGGCCAGCTCACCGGCGTAGACGGCGATGAGGAGGAAGATCACGGGCCCGACGCGGGTGCTGAGCACGGTCTTCGCAACGAGGCTCGTGAGTGGCCATGTCGACGACTCGAAGAGCGTCTCCCCGACGTTCCAGCCCCAGATCAGCGACAGGCCCGTCACGCCGAGCAGCGCCACGAGAAACGTGCGGCTCGCCGCGATCTCCTCGAGCGCATTGCGCGCCACAGTGAGCGTCTGCCACACCCAGGTCTTCCGGTCGAACACCCCGTCGACATGCGGCACCGTCACGGCCCGTGCGGACTCCGGCACTTCAGCCGCCATGCCGTATGCCACCTTCCTGCCCCAGCGTCGTCCGCGACTCCCACTCGCATCACCGTGACTGAACCGGAACCGGTTGTAGAGCAGCACGAGGATGCTCGTCGCAATCCCGAACCACAGCGCACGATTCAGCACGAGGGTAGCGGGAAAGCCGATGAGCTGCGTGTTCCGCTCGCTCGTCGTCCAGTAGCGGCTCACCTCCATCAGTGCGGAGATGCCGAGCGGGTCGCGCAGGGCAGCCAAGAGCGGATTCGCGATGCCGCCGCCGTTCGCCAGGATCATCATGTTGACGATGATGAACGCGATCGTCGTCAGGTACACCGGAATGGTTTTCCGCGTGCGGATCGCGACCGCGAACAGGAGCGAGCCGACGAGAAAGAGATTCGGCAGCAGGAAGAGCAGGAATGGCCCACTGTACGCCGCAAGCTTGAATGGGCCGTAGTGCTCCGCATCCCGGTTGACGAGCGTGGATACGACCAGCGCGAGCGGTATCATCGCCAGCACCGCTGCATTCACGGTCAGCGCCGCAAGGAAACGGCCGCCGAGGTACTCCGCCTTGGCCAGCGGCGACGTGAAGAGCAGCGGGTCCATGCCCGCATCGACGTCGCGCAGCGCCGCATCGGCGAACAGCGCCGCCGTGATCAATAGCCCGAACATCCCGAGCATCACGGACACCCACGCCAGCTCTTCCGGTGCGTTGACGTGCACGGCGCCGCCGCCGTCGAAGTTGGCGACGAGCGCGTAGCTGAGGGCGAAGAGGATCGCCGCGTACAGCCACGTGGCCGGACGACGCAGCGTGTATCCGATCTCGAACTGAAAAACCTCGCGAAGCCTCACGCCACGGCCTCCGAGGCCACGTCATGCGCGCGATGATGGCCCGTCATGACGCTGAAGTACACGTCCTTGAGGTCCGGCTCGACCGGCTCGAATGCCGGCCCGGGTGCGCTCGTCGCGTACACGTGCACGATGGTGCGGCCCGCGAGCAGCTTGGTCGAGATCACCGGCATCTCGCGCTCGACGGTGGGCAGTTCATCGCGCGTCACGGCCCGCCGCCAGACCCGCCCACGCAGGCTTTCGACTGCGGCCGCCGGCTCCGCCTCGAGCAGGATGCCGCCGCGATTGATGATGGCCATGCGGTTGCACAGCTCCTCCACGTCCTCGACGATGTGCGTCGAGAGGATCACCGCGCTCCCCTCGCCGATCGCGCCGAGGAGGTTAAGGAAGCGGACGCGTTCCGCCGGATCGAGTCCGGCGGTCGGCTCGTCGACGATGATGAGCTTCGGGTTGCCGAGCAGCGCAACGGCGACACCGAGCCGCTGCCGCATGCCACCGGAGAACGTGCCGACCTTCTGGCCGCGCACCTCCCACAGGTTCACCTGTCGGAGCAGCGACTCCACGACATCACGCCGCACCCCGGACTCCGTGATCCCCTTGAGCACCGCAAAATGCTCCAGCAACCGCTCGGCCTTCACCTTCGGATAGAACCCGAACGACTGTGGCAGGTAGCCCAGCGACTGGCGGACCTGTGCCTTCTGCCGGAGCACGTCGAGATCGCCGAGGTGGACCGAGCCCGAGTCGGGTTCCTGCAGGGTGGCGATGATGCGCATCAACGTGCTCTTGCCGGCCCCGTTGGGACCGAGCAGCCCGAACATGCCTTTCGGGATCACGAGCGAGACGTCCTTGAGCGCCTGCGTGCCGTTGGGATAGCGTTTCGACAGGTCGCGGATGACGAGTTGCATGGGTGCCGGGCGCGGTGGGATGACGATCGGCGGTGAGTCACCCCCGTGCATCCAATCGACCTTCCCGCCTTCAGTTTGTCAAGTACTTTACATTACAAAGCAAGCCACGGAATACGCTGCGGGGGTGGGC
>JAZKCW010000017.1:0-157174 GCA_040387895.1 Gemmatimonadota bacterium | reverse complement strand
ACACCCCGCGATGTCAGGGCTTCAGCGTGAACTGCGCGTTGGTCGTGATCGCCGCCGCGGCACCGGGGAGCACGCATACGAGTTCGGTTCCGGTGCATGATCCCGACCATCCCGCAAAGTTCGACGTCGCGCTGGGCGCTGCCGTCAGCGTGATGTTGAGCTGTGAGGACAACACGGCGGAGCACTGCGGGCCACAGACGATGCCGCCTGGTGCCGAGGTGACGGTGCCGGTCCCGGTCCCGCTCTTCGTGACGGTGACGTTCCGGTCGTTGACGCCCACGTTGACCGGATCCCCGTTGCGGCAGGCGGCCAGCAGGACCAGCGCAACCGACAGACAGCGGACGTGATGTGCCTTCATGAAATTCCTGACTGTTGATCGAGAGTGGCGCCGTGCCGAGGGGGAATCCCTCGCGCGGCGTCGAGCGAACGGCTCATGAGCGAACGGCTCATGGCAATTGATACGAGAACATCGGTGCTCCCGACAGCGTCACCCCGGGTACAGCCGGTACAGCGCGCTGCTCCGCTTGAAGTCCGCGGCTTCCCGGTCCCACTCCTCGAGCAGCGCCGGGAGTGTTCCGCCCTCGATCGCCTTCTTGACCTTGTCCGATCCGGTGAGGCGGTCGATCGTCGCGGTCCAGCCGAAATCCTTGAGATGCTGCCGACGGATCTCGTCGATCAGCAGCAGCGCGGTGCGCACGGGACGGTAGGCGTTCCGATCGGTGACCGCGAAGCGGATCGCGGGAATCGTCTTGCCGCCATGCTTAGCCGCCGTCGGCAGCACGGGCATCGTGATCGCCTCGAACCGAATGCCGGGGAGATTCCGCGCATTCATCACGCGCGCGACCTCCGGAGCATTGAGCCATGGTGCGCCGACCTGCTCGAATGGGCGGTCGGTCCCCCGCCCCTCGGTGATCGTCGTGCCCTCGAAGTACACCGAACCGGGATAGCTCGTGAGCGCGGCGAGCGATCGCAGGTTGGGCGACGGGTTGGTCCAGGGCATCCCCGCGTCGTCCATCCACTGCGAGCGACGCCACCCCTCGACACGCGCGACGATGAGGTCCGCGCCGATCTCGTGCTTCGTGTTGAACATCGTCGCCAGCTCACCGACGGTGAGGCCGTGGCGTGCAGGGATGGGATACATGCCGACGAACGACTTGAACTTCGGATCGAGCAGCGCGCCCTCGACGATCTCTCCGCCGATGGGGTTCGGCCGGTCGAGCACGACGAACGGGATGCCCTTGCGCTTCGCGGCCTGCATCGACAGCGCCATGGTGGACACATAGGTCCAGGTGCGTCCGCCGACTTCCTGCAGGTCGTAGACGAGCAGGTCGACATCGGCGAGCATCGCCGGCGTCGGGCCACGATCCTCCGACAGGTAGAGCGAGTAGACCGGCACGCCCGTCTTGCTGTCGGTCTCGTTCTGGATCGTGACGCCGTCCATCACGGTCCCGCGGATGCCGTGCTCCGGGGCGAGCAGCGCCGTGAGCTTGAGCTGCGGGTGTGCCGCGATGAGGTCGATCGCGAGTGCGCGGGACCGGTCGATCGCCGAATGATTCGTGATCAGGCCGACGCGCTTGCCGCGCAGTCGCGCGGGGACATCGGCGAGAAATGTCTCAAGGCCGGGGCGCACCACCGATTGCGATACCGTCGTGGCACGCGCGCCCGACTGAGAGACTGCCGCAGGCGCGCACGCGGTGATCAGAAGCAGTGTCGCCAGGATGACTCGCATTGGGACTCTTGGAAGAGTGAGCATGGGAGGCGGTCGCGTAGTGCAGTAGCACTAGGCTCGGCCGCCTCTTTCCGCCTGCCGTGCCACGGCGTAATCTGGCGCGTCTCCTTCCCGGACGCGACCATCCCGGACACGCGCAACCGTTCGCTTCATCAGGTCCTCGGCGTCGCCTTCGGCCTCGCAGTACTGATCGGCAACACCATCGGCGTCGGCATCCTGCGCACGGCCGGCGACATCGCGGCCAGGCTGCCAAGTCCGGGGTGGTTCGTCGCGGTGTTCGCGATCGGCGGCGTGTACGCATTGCTCGGCGCGATGTCGCTGGCCGAACCGGGCGCAATGATCCAGCGCTCCGGCGGGCAGTATCCGATCGTGCACCGCGCGCTTGGCCCATATCCCGGCTTCGTCGTTGGTTGGAGCGACTGGCTGTCGACGTCGGCCTCGACTGCGCTCGCCGCCATCGTGTTTGCGGAGTATGCGCTTCCGTTGGTTCCGGGCTTTCCGGGCGGTGCAACGGCGATGGCGTCGGTGCTGGTGTTCCTGTTCGGCGTGCTGCAGTGGCGTGGCGTGAAGACGGGTGATGTCGCGCAGCAGCTGCTCTCCGCCGGCAAGGCGCTGGCCTTCAGTGCGCTCGTGGTGGCCTGCTTCGTCCTCGCGGTTCCCGATCGTGCGGCGGTGACACCTGCGACTCTGCCGGCCGGCTCGGCGTTCATCGCCGCGCTCGTGCTGGCGCTGCAGTCGGTGATCTACACCTACGACGGCTGGACAGCGCCACTTTATTTCGGCGAGGAAACGGTCGATGCGGGCCGCTCGGTGCCCAGGTCGATGGTCATCGGCGTACTGGCCGTCATTGCGATCTACGTGCTGCTCAGCGTCGGCCAGCTGCGCGTGCTGGGTGTCGGCGCCATGGCCGGCGACCCGTTCACGGCGGCCAGCACCGGCTCGGCGCTCTTCGGCGCACGGGGCGACCTGATCATCCGGCTGATCGTCCTCTGCTCGATCCTTGGCGCACTGAACGCGCTGGTGATGATGCAGTCACGGATTCCGCTCGCGATGTCACGCGACCTACTCATGCCCCCATGGTTCGGCGCGGTCAACGCGGGAGGCACTCCGACGGTGGCCCACTGGACCTCGATCGGCATCGCGATCGGCTTCATCGTCACGGGCACATTCAATTCGGTGCTCGCACTCGCGGCGTTCTTCTTCGTGGCGAACTACTGCATCTCGTTCTCCGCGGTGTTCGCACTGCGTCGCAAGGAACCGGACACGCCGCGGCCGTACCGCGTGCCGGGATTTCCGTACACCACGGGGCTGGTGCTCTTCGGCTCGGTCGCATTCCTGATCGGCGCGGTGCTGAGCGATCGCGCGAACTCGCTGCGTTCGATCCTGCTGCTGGCGGCGAGCTATCCGGTCTATGCGCTGTTCGTGCGCAAGCGGCTGTCACCGGCCTGAATGCTCGCGGAACCCGACGGCAACGGCAACGGCGACCGCGTCTCACGCCGAGATCGCGGCGGACCACGGAGTGGCGCAGCGGACCGCTGGTTTCTACAGCCTCACGCGGAGGCGCGGAGAACAGCGCGCGGAGACGCGGAGAACTGCGAACAGCAATTGCCTCTCACACAGAGAACGCAGAGGACGGCAGAGAGGCGCAGAGGTGGACGGCCGAAAGGCTACTGTAGTTCACTTTTTATTGGTGGCTCCGTGGAATGCCACGGACCCCCACAAAGAAAAAGAGGGACTTGCCGCGATCCTGCCGGCGTGCCCCTCTCCGCGCCTCCGCGTGCTGTTCTCCGCGCCTCCGCGTGAGGCTGTAGAAACCGGCGCTTCGCTGCGCCACTCCCTAGTCCGCCGCGAGCTCCGCGTGAGACGCTGTTGCTGTTCGCAGTTCGCAGTTCGCAGTTCGCAGTTCGCAGCCGCCGTCAGCGATTCGCTGCCTACGGCAGGTCCGCCAGGTTGTATATCACGAGCCCCCAGTCCTGCGCGAGGCCGCTCGCGCTCTCCGCTCGCACGAGCACGTACACCCGCTGGCCCGAGGTCGAGCTGAATACGAATCTGCCCTCCGCCCGGAACGAGCCCGCGCCCGGCGCCACGAACTGCGGGAGCGGCTGGGCACCGCGGAACGTGAGGAACGCGCTGTCGTAGACGCGCAGCTCCGACGTGAAGGTCTGCGAGCCGAAGCTCGATCCCGGCAGCGCGAACACGCGACCCGCCGCCGTCGACTGCGTCGCCCAGCCGACACTCGTCATGCCCTGCAGCGTGCCCGCATACAGCATGTCCTCGGCGCGAACGTCCGACGAGCGGAACACCTTGCCGCTCCGCGCGAACAAACGGAGCCCGTCCTCCGAGATCCACAGGTCACCGTCGAACGCGTGGTCGCCATGATACGGCGAGTCGTACATCACCGTCGCCGCGCCGGCGCGGATGTCGTACTTCTCGAAGTCCGACGGCGACAGGCCGTTGTTCGCGCCATAGATGTACGACCCCGACGGATGCATCTTCACGAGCGTGCCCGCGCGGATCGTGCCGCCCGTCTTCGACTCGAGTCCCGTAGCGAGCGCGATGCTGTGGATCGTCACCCACTGGTCGGCGCGCGGGAACACATGCACCCAGCCATTGCTCGCAAGCACCAGGTCGATCGCGTCCGTCGAGACCGGGTACACGCGCTCGACCTGCCGAGTCGTGAGGTTCACGTAGGACACCCACGCATTGTGACCGACGGCAGCGTACAGCCCGTCGGCACGCACCGATACCGCATTCGGTGTCTGTGGCAGATCCACCGTCTGGACCGTCCGCGTCTCCGGATCGAGGATGTGCAGACGCGAGGGATTCGCCGACACCGTGATGATCCGCCCCGTCGGCGCATTGTACTCGGCGTCCACGACACGGTGCGCGAGCCCGTGGATCGTCGGTGCCGCCGTCGCCGTGAAGGCGGCGTTCCCGATGCCCGCGACCGTGGCGGTCGCGCCTTGTGCGCCGATGCCGGCGCCGAGTGTCCACGTCGCAGTGGCGCGACCCGTGGCGTCGCTCGTGACCGTGGTCGGCGCAATCGAGCCACCGCCGGATGTCACGCCGAAGGTCACGGTGGATCCGGCCACCGCATTGCCGAATGCATCCGCGACGCGCACCACGAGCGGGAGCGGCAGCGGCTGGCTTCCACTGGCGACCTGGCTGTTGCCGGACACGATCGTGAGCTGCGATGCCGCACCCGCCACGGCGGTGGCGGAGAACGACACCGGCGACGTGCCACTCGACGACGCGGTCACCGTCTGTGCACCGACTGTCGTGCCGAGGCGCCACGAGGTGCTCGCTTCGCCATTCGCTCCCGTCGTCGCGGATGACGGCGTGAGCGTGCCGCTGCTGCCGGTCGCGGTGAAGAACACCGGTGCGCCGGCAACGGGTGCGCCCTGTGCGTCGAGCAACCGCACGGTGAGTGGCTGTGGCAACGTGCTCGACACCGTGCCGGTCTGGGCGCTGCCCCCGATGATGACGAGCGACGATGCGCCACTCTCGCGCGCGGTTGCAGTGAACGTGGCCGCTGTTGCACCGGTGACGGAGGCGACTACGGTCTGCGCACCCATCGACGTGCCCAGCCGCCAGGTGGTGCTCGCCTGACCCGATGCATCACTCAGGACCGACGGGGTCTGCACGGTACCACCGCCGCTCGTGACGACGAAGGTGACCGTGGCGCCGGGCACCGCAGCGCCGGTCGCGTCGAGCACGCGCGCGACGATCGGTTGCGACAGCGAGGCGCCCATGATCGCGGATTGGCCGTTGCCCGAGGCGACGCTGACCTGCGCGGCGGCGCGCGCGAGTGCCATCGCGTTGAAGTTGACCGGTGGCAGCGCGCCGATCGACGCGCGCACACGATGCATGCCCGGCGTCGAGCCCAGTTGCAGGAATGCGCGCGCTTCACCGGAAGCGTTCGTGACGGACGTCGGCGCCGACAGCGTGCCGGTACCTTCGATGATCGTCCACGCCACCGTCTGGCCGCCCACGGCACGGCCGTTCGCGTCGAGCACTTCGACGACGAACGGATTCGCGAGACTGCTACCCACCGTCGCCGATTGATCGTTGCCAGCGATCATCTGCGAAGTGGCGGGCGCCGGCGTGCCGGTCGTGGGTGCATCGCTGCCGCCGCATGACGCGAGCAGCATGGTCGGCAGCATCGTGAGCAGCAGTGCACGCACGAGGCGGGCAGGAAGGATCGACAGCATGGAGTCGCGGAAAAAAGTCGGATGGAGCGCAGGCGGTCTGAGCCATGGACGCTGTCCGGGAATCTGATGAGTCCATAAGGGTCGGGCCAGCGTCGCGAGGATGAGCTCTGCTACACGTTCTTCCCATGAGCGACGGGCGGCACTCGCCATCAGGGCAACGCGGCGAGCACGCTCCATGAAGCCCACGAAACCCCGGCTTGACGGGCACCGAGACCGATCTTACTTTTTGGTGCAAAGTACTTGGTATGGCATACCCGGTACTGCGAATTCCTGCGGCCACACGGTCGCGATCGGCCATTCCGGGAGCGTGTCATGTCGGTGGTTCGGGCGTGTGGCCGCAAGGCATCCGTGGGGACACTCCCACTGCTGTTCGCCCTGCTCGCGAGCGCCTGCACATCAGCCCCGTACGAGGTGCGCGAGGGCCTGAGCTACGATCCCGCCATCGGCTACGAGGGCACGTTCGACCTTTACGAGCCGGTCGCGGACAGCGCTCGAACGGATCGGCCGGCAGTGCTCGCGATTCACGGCGGGGCATGGAGAGGCGGCGACAAGGCCTGGGGCGAGCAGTTCGCGGACGAGCTCTGTCCGCACGGGTACGTCGTCTTCTCGATCAACTACCGGCGCGCGGGTGAGCCCGGCACGGCATGGCCGGCGCAGATCGAGGACGTGCAGAAGGCGCTGCGATACATCCGCGCCAATGCACGCCAGTTCCGCATCGATCCCGCACGCATCGCGTCGCTCGGCATGTCCGCCGGCGGCCACCTCGCGACGATGGTGGCGTTGCGCGACGATCCCGCGGGCCCCGAAGGGCGAGTGCGCGCCGCGGTGAATCTCGACGGTGAGCACGACATGACCATGCCGCCGGCGCAGGTGATGGATGACTTCGATGCGATCCTGACGACAGTCATGGGTCATCCTGCGCCGTGGTCGGACGCCGAGCTCCGCGACATCTCCACCGTGACGTTCGCGCGGCCGGATGTTGCGGTGCTCACCGTGCACGGTGCCGGCGACAGCAATGTGTATGTCGCGCAGGGCGAGCGGATCACCGCCGCACTGCAGGCGAAGGGTGCAGCCGCGGAGTTCGTGCGGGTCGACGGGGAGGACGGAGACTGCCACGAGGATTGCTGGAAGACTCCGGTCGCGCGAGCGGCGATGCATCGCTTCCTGGGGCGCACGCTCTCGCACGACGGCGCGCAGTACTACCAGCAGAAGCACGGGAAACCTTCCCCGATCGTCGAGTAGCGCCGCCAGCCATGCCCCCGTTCCTCGTCTGTATCCACGACGCGTCTCCCGTGCACGCACGGGAAACGCGCACGATGCTGCGCACACTCTCGCCGCTGGTCGGGCGTCGATTGTCGATGGGTGTCGTGCCCGACTGGCACGGCGAGTGGCAACTCGCCGAGCACCCCGAGTACTGCCGCATGATCCAGGAGGCGTCCGGGGAGCTGCTGCTGCACGGTTACTTCCACCGGCGCAGGCGCGGCACGGGGCCGGTGGCGTGGCTGACGGACAGCAGCGATGAGATGAATGGTCTCGATAGCCTGCAGACGGCCGCACTCCTCGAGCGGGGCCAGCGCGAGTTCGCGGCCGCGTTCGGCAGTCGCGCGCGCGGTTTCCTGCCACCGGCGTGGCAGCGTGGGCACGTGCACCGGGGCAATGCGGCCTCCTCGACGCAGCTCGAGCGCACGGGGCTCGAACACCTGCTCGGCTTCTTCTCGCTGCAGTCATCCGAGGGACGGCGTATCCCCCTCGCGACATGGACGTGGGATTGCGGGCGCTGGCGCACACTCGGACACGTCGGGCATGGAGTGGGCCGCGTACTGCATTCCACGACCCGCGGTGTTCCGGTGCTCGCGATTCACCCCGCGGATATCGCGCGCGGATTCTGGCCGACGATTCTGCGCCTGGTGCGCGAGCTCATCGATCGGGGCTTCGAGCCGAGCACACCAGCGCGGCTGCTGTGGGGCAGCGATGCTTAAAGGGCTGTTCGATAGCGTCATGGAGCGCCGCTCCACGAGCCTCATCGAGCAGGTCGGCGCGTGGCTTCCGGCCGATGGGCGTGTCCTCGACGTCGGTTCGGGCACGGGACATCTCGCGGCACGGCTGGAACGCGAGCTGGGCATGCCGGTGATCGCCGCGGACGTCACCGACATGCATGTCACCGGACGGCCACCGGTGCTGATCGCCGACGGCGTCCTGCCATTCGACGATGCCAGCTTCTCCGCGTCGCTGCTGCTCTTCATGCTGCACTATCCGGCCGATCCTGCTGCACTCCTGATGGAAGCAGCACGAGTCACGCGCGGACCCATCATCCTCGTGCAATCACTGTATTCCGGTGGCGTCGGCTACGCCTGGCTTCGGATGCGCGAGTTTGTCTGGACCTACATCGCGTTTCACGTCTCGAAAGCCGTCGGCTACGTCGCGCGCGAGGCGCAGTTCACCATGGGGGCACGCCGGTTCTATACCGGCGCGATGCTGGAGCAGCATGTGACTGCTGCGGGGCTCTGCGTGCAAGCACGTCGCGAACGCCCGCTGCTCCCGGGGGGCGCGCTCGTGGTCGCGGCGTGGGTGGTGGGACGCGATGACTGACACTCGTCTCTCGTTCGTGATTCCCGCGCGGAACGAGGAAGCGCTGATCGCCGAAGTCCTCGACGCCATCCTCGTGAGCGTGGCGCACGCGTCCGGCGTGTCCCGCAGGGAGCTGTGGCTGCCGGATACCGCATTCGAAGTCATCGTCGCCGACGACGGCAGCGAGGACACGACCGCGGCCATCGTGCAGCGCTTTGCCGACGCTGCCGGTGTGCGTCTGGTGCCGTGCATGGGCCGAAGCTGTGGCGCGGCGCGCAACACCGGCACCGCAGCGAGTAGCGGGCGCGTGCTCTGCTACGTCGACGCCGACACCATCGTACCCGTCGACGCCGTCGCACGCGTGCTCGACCTTCATGAGCGACAGGACAAGTGCCTCGTGCTCTATCGGCTGGTGTCGCGCGAGCCCGGCGCGCGCGCGTGGCTCTGGTGGACGTTCTGGGGGCTCGCACGGCGGCTTCCGCTTGCGCGCGCCAAATCGATGCCGGCCTTCATGAGCTGCGATCGCGCACACTTCGATCGTTATGGCCCGTTCAAGGAGTCATGGCTGATCGCCGAGGAGTGGCCGCTGACGGGCGCGGCATACCGGCTTCATCGCGAACACTTTCTGTATGATAGACAGCTCGTGGCGCGCACATCGAGCCGGCGCATGGAGCTCCAGCCGTTCGGGTACCTGCGCACGTTCTTCAAGTGGGGCTCCGTCGTGCTCTTCGCATGGGCGCGCGTCTCGCTGAACGACCGTATCCGGCACCGGACCACCGCGCGATGAGCACCCATGAGGTCAGCATGATGCAGGGCAAGACGTTGGCGTTGATTCTCGGTTCCGTCCTGTTCTCGGTCGCCGGACAGCTGCTCCTGAAGTCCGGCGCCCAGGGATTGTCCGGTCTCGATCGCATGAGCTTCCTGCTCGCCGCGGCCCGCGACACGCACGTGCTTGCGGGGCTGTTCGCATGGATCGCCTCGACCGCGTGCTGGCTGTTCGTGCTGCGCGAGGCGCCGCTCTCGCGCGCCTACGGACTGACCAGCCTCACGTACGTGCTGATCCTCGTGGCGAGCGTGTTCGTCTACGGGGAACAGGTGCGACGCCTGCACGTGCTGGGCACGCTGCTCATCGTGCTCGGCATCGCGTGCCTGGTCTCGGGAGACTGACGGCCGTGGGCGAGCTGGCATGTCGCGCGTGGTTCTCGCTCTGCCGCACCCTGGGGTGGCTGCTGCGATCCGGGCGGTATTCGACGACGCGTGTGGTATCCCGCGATGACGCCCCGCATGTGCGCAAGCAGCGTGCGCCGTACGCCCCTGCCCTGCTGCGCGCAGGGGCGGGCCTCGTGCGCGTGCTGGACACCGGCGTGCACGTGCTGCCGCAGCCTCTGTGGGAGGAGCGCGAGCGCGCGCTGTACCGGAGCCTGCGTGGTACGGCTGTCGCTAGCGATCCCGGCGGGACGCTCCTGCTTCCCTGTCTCAGCGGCGTGACGCTCGCTGCACTGCTCGAGGATCCGTCCACCGACGACGCGAGCCGGCGACGGGCCATCGAACTCGCCGTCGCCGCGCTCGCACGGTTCCATGCACAGGGATTCACGCACGGCGATGCGATGGCCGAGAACGTGATGATCGATCTCGAGGCCGGCGAGGCCCACTGGTTCGACTTCGAGACGGTGCACGACCCGCACCGCTCGATGCGGTGGCGTCGTGCCGACGACGTGCGTGCGCTGCTGGCCACCTGCCTGCTCCGCACGGTGCACGAGGAGTTGCCGCAGACGCTCGGGATGATCCTCGATGAGTACGGAGACGAGGAGGTCACGCGTGCGCTCGTCCCGAGCTTCCGCTCTGTGCTGCAGCGGCCGCTCGCGTTCCACCTCGGACAGGCGGGTCTGTCCTACGAGTACTTCCGAATCATCGCGGGGCTGCTGCAGGCGCGGCTCTCTCAGGCATCCGCACAGGCGGAGGTATCGTGACCGATTTCGTGCATCGGGATTCCATCGTGCGGAGAATCTGGGCGGATGGGGACATGGTACTCCTCGTCTTCGCCGGCTCCGCCGCCGAGTTCGCGCTCAACCGAGCGGTCGACTGGCTCTTCTTCACGGGGAAGCTGCCGCGCGATCCCATCGGCCGGCTGTTCGCGACCGCGGGCTACGCGCAGCACATCGTCTTCGCCGACGAGCGCATGGCGACAACCACGCTGCAGCGCATCAATGCGATCCATCAGGCCGTCGAGCGGCAACGCGGCGAGCCGATTCCCGACTGGGCGCACCGCGATGTCCTGTACATGCTCATCGACTACTCGGAGCGTGCGCACGCGCTGCTGGAGCGCCCACTCACTCCGCCGGAGCAGGAGGAGCTGTACGCCGTTTTCCATCGGGTCGGCACCGGCCTGGCGATTCCCGACCTGCCGGCCTCGTACACGCTCTGGCGCGTGGATCGCGAGCGCCACCTGCGCCAGGATCTGCTCCCGAGCGAGGGCACGGCGGCGCTGTATGCACAGTACCGCAATCACCTGGGCAGCTGGCGGTATCAGGTGCTCCTGTGGATGCAGGCCCTGCTCGTGCCCGCGCACGTGCGTGGGTTGCTGACGCTCGAACCGGCGGAGTGGCTGCGCCCGCTCCTGCACGTGTACCTCGCGCTGGTGCGAGTGGGTCTGCGCTCGACGATCCAGGAGATGCTCGTGCCGGCGGAGTATCTCGCAGCGGTGCGGGGGCTCGATCACGTGCCCGGAGGCCCGGGCGACGCGCCCGTCGGTGACCAGGCACATGGAGACGACGCACCGAGCGACCAGCCACCGGGTGCCTTCAGCCGTCCCGCTCCACGAGCAGCACACTGAATTCCGGCTCGTCGCGCAGGAGCGCCTCGATGCGCATCGAGAGCGCATCGTCGGATTCCAGCTTGTTCGCACCGGAGACCTTGTCCCACAGCGACCGATGGCGCTCGAGCTGTACGACCCACCGGGTACCCGCGTCGGCATCCTCCCACTCGCCACTCGCGCCGAGCAGGTACGACACGCCATCAGCCGTCACTGACGAGTACCACCCCCAGTCCTCGGCGTCCGGATCGGTCGCGGCGATCTGCAATCGCCTGAGTTCCGCTGCGAGCCACGCGAGCACCCCGTGTCCGCCGATGTCGTTGATGGGGTTGGGCGGCTCCTGCGCACGGGAGAACCGGCCGCTGGTAAAAGTGAAGAGGTGCGCCATGATGAACGGGCGCCGTTACCGTGCGCTGCTGTCGACTCGTACGACGCGCCAGTTGCGATCCAGCACGAACTGCATGCCGGAAGCGGTGGGAAAGCGGTACTCCGATCCGGCGCGCACCGGTGGTTCGAGCTGAAACCGATTGTCCGTCGCGAGCAGGGATGGGTCCGCGGATACCAGCGTGGAATCGAGACGCGGCGGGCTCCACGAGTAGCGCATGGCGTACACCCGCTCCCCGGCAATCCCCCAGTACAGCACGCTCGCCGAGTCGGACGTGAGGGCAGGTAATCCACTCTCGAACAATGGGAGGATTTCGCGAAGAGGGCGTCTCCGCCCTCCCTCGAACAGCACGGGCTCCTGCGGGCAATCGCGCCCTGCCCCAACCGTGGAATCATCGCGCATCGGTGCGAAGATGACGCCACCCTGGACTGGTGTGTATCCGGCCGAAAGGTCGACCGTGTCGATCAGATCATCGCCGTGGTAGAGCACACCGAAGTACCCGCCGTTGCCATGACAATCCCACTCGGCAGAATCGCGCACGGCATACGCGCGCGGCGTGGACCGGCTCGCCGCAGGCGTATCCGGTGCGCTCTCTGGACGCGGCCCGCAGGCGAGGAGCATGCACGCTGCCGCAATCACTCGACGAGTAGACATGATGCGCGAAAGGTGACTCCCCGCCGCCGATTCATGAAGTGCGCGCGGGCGACGCTGCTCGCGCAAGATCGGCCGGGCCAGGGAGACCGGCCGCGGTTCGAATGGCGCCTATCACGCCGACGTGATAGCCCTCGTGCCACGCGATGAACGAGACCTTGTCGCGGATGCTGGATTCTCCGTGCACCCCCCTGCTGTCGGCCGGCCGGTCGAGCATCTCAGGCGTCAGCGAAGCAAACGCCCGCTCGATCTCATCGTGCATCTGCTGCCACTCCGCTCGCATCGTCGCGAGAGTGGGGTACCCGGCACCGTCGGTGGCCGCCACGTCGCCGAACGAAGCTTCCCAGGGGCTCTCCGGCTGATCACCGAGGAACGCGAGCACCTGGTGGCGTTGATTCAGCATGTGGCCCACAGTCCAGGTGATGCTCGGGCCGGCATCTCCTCGGCTGCGATGGCGTGCCTGCTCCTCGGTGAGATCGGCCAGCGAGAGTGACAGGATGTGGTCGGTCGTGCGAAAGATCGAAAGCAGTGCCTGCATGACGGTTCCCGATTGAGTGTGGGCCCACGGAGTACTGTCTTGCCAACGATTGGACCCACCGGAAGGATGCGCGCATCCTTTTGCCGGACTCGAACGTTGTATGGGGAGTACTCCTCAACCCGACCTGACGATGAACGAGCAGGGCACGAACGACCGATCGAGGGAGGCCGCACTCATGGACGACAGCGACGCGCCTCCCTCGCTCGCGCACGCGCGCAGTGACTTCGATGCGCTGGTGCGCGACGTTCGCGTCGAACTGCACCGCTACTGCGCACGAATGACCGGCTCGGTCATCGACGGGGAGGACGTGCTGCAGGATGCGCTGGCCAAGGCGTTCTACACGCTCCCTGCGTCCGGTAGTCCACCGCACCTGCGTGCGTGGCTCTTTCGCATCGCGCACAACAAGTGCATCGACTTTCTGCGACGGTACGACCGCCGGTACGGTGAGCCCCTCGACGAGCATCCGATGCTGGCGGACCACTCCGACGCGCTGGAGGCGCGGGAGGTGGCGGATTTCGCCCTGCCGCATTACCTGAAGCTGACGGCGTTGCAACGCAGCTGTGTCATCCTGAAGGACGTCGTGGGCTACTCGCTGCTCGAGTTATCCGAGCTGCTCGACGTCAGCGTTCCGGCGATCAAGGGCGCGTTGCACCGCGGCCGCGAGGCGCTTCGTGAGGGAGGGCTGGCGTCACCGGATGCGCCGCCAGTGCTGGACGAGGAGCAGGCACGACTGCTCTCCCAGTATGTCACGCACTTCAACGGCCGGAACTTCGATGCATTGCGCGACCTGCTCGCCGACGACGCACGGCTCGAGTTGGTGGGGCGCATGTCGCAACGCGGGAAGACCGAAGTCGGCCGGTACTACTCGAACTACGAGCGCTTGACTGGATGGCGAGTGGAGGTGGGCTTCGTCGACGGGCGGCCGGCGCTCGTGGGGTTCGATGCCAGTCCGGAGATCACCATCAAGGGCAAGGGTACGCGCGACGAGCGGCCGACGTTCTTCATTCTCATTCAGTGGCGCGACGGCCGTATTCACGGCATTCGCGACTACCGCTATGCTCGGCACACGATCGAACTCGCCCGAGTCGTCCGGGCGGCGGGATGACGAGGGCAGGTACCGCACAGACCGCCTGTCTCCTTGCCGATCTACGGAACCGTTCGCATACTGCACGGAATTCGATAGCTCTTGCCCTCGTTCCGTGGGATTATGCGTTCTCTGAGATTGCCCTGCCTGGCCATCGCGCTGTTCGGATGTGCCTCATCACTTGAGGCGCAGAACACGAAGCGCTGCGCAGACACGCCGATCGATTCCACGAATCCATCCGCGCCCGTGTATCGCGACTGTCATGTGGAGCGCAAGGCATACGTGCTCCGCAACAACAATTCCGGCCCGGTGCCCGTGTTCACGCCGCCGAAGGATGGACCGAACTGCTATCGCGCGACGTTCGAGTTCATCGTCGACACCTTGGGCAGACCGGAAGCGGGGACGGTGCGCCGCGTTGCGGCCACCGACGCGGTGTACGGCACGGCCATGGAAGCGGCGATTCCCAGCCTGTTGTTCGAGCCCGCGCGTTTGCGTGGGGCGGCGGTTCGCCAGATCGTGAAGTTCGAACCGCGCCTCACGTCACAGCGGGAAATCGTGCTGGCAAGTGCTTCAGGCGGTGCGCAGCCGTCCCAGCGCAGCGCGGCGCGTCGTCCAGCCTGCTGACGCGCCGAGCCTGAATCACCGGCCCGCGGGCGATCACCCCGGCGGGCCACCAAAACCGACACTGCCACCACCCGTCTGCTCCGGCACCTGCCGCACCTTCGGCGCACGCCCGAAGTTGTACTGGTAGCCGAGGAAGGCCATGCGCAGGTTCGGGTTGCGGTGCGTGAGGTTGATGGCCTTGCTGTCACCGGCGCGGATGCGAAAGCGCATCGTCGCGAACGGATCGTTGACACGCAGCACGAGCGCGGCCTTGTCGCCATAGAGCTTCTTGCGCAGCGCGAGATTGGCCACCTGCTGCGCACCGAACTCGCCGCGCTCGATCTTCATCGGCGCCCGGTAGTTGTACGCAGCCTGAATCGTGAAGGTCTTCGTCACGTCGGCCGTGACGTTCATCCGGCCCGTCCACGCGAGCGCATCGGAACTCGCCGCGCTCGCCGAGCCACCGTCGGTCACCACCTTGAAGACGCTGAAGTTCGACAGCACCGTGAAGCGCGGCGAAAGCTTGAGCTGGCCGGTCAGGTCGGATCCCCACGAGTCGCTCGTCGCGAGATTCCGGAAGCTCATCGTCTGCACCTCGCGGCCGCCGAGCGAGTCGGCGGTGTTGATGTCGATGCGGATGATGTCGGTGGTGTGGCGGAAGAATGGCGAGAGCTGCAGCATCCCCTTCTTCCCGTTCTTGGTCAGCCCGAACTCGTAGGCGTCGGTGTATTCCGGATTCAGGTTCGGGTTGCCCAGAAAGACATTGTCCGCATCGAAGTACGTCGGGAACGGGTTCAGCTCCTGGGAGCCGGGCCGGCGCACCCGACGTGAATAGCTGCCCTTGATCTGCGTGGACGGGTCGACGTTGTACAGCGCGACGGCACTCGGGAAGAGACTCAGGTAGTCGTAGGGATAGCGCTGCGACGCGAGGCTGAATGTGCGGTTCGCATACTCGCCACGAAGTCCTGCCTGCAGGTCCCACTTCTTCACGCCCTGGCTGACGACGGCGTACACCGCGTGCACGCCCTCGTCGAACGCGAGGTCGTTGCTGAGCGGGCTGCGGGCCCACGTGCCGGAGCCATCGGCATCGGTCGTCACCGCGTACTGGCGATCGAGCCAGCGCATGTTGCTCCGCCATCCCGTTTCCAGTTTGGTGCGCGGGCGGAAGGCCTTGAGGTAATCCACCTGCCCCGTGAACTGGCTGGTGACGGCATCGTTGCGATCGATGCGGCCTTCGATGTACGGTGCGCCCGACGACGACACGAGCCGTCGCTGATCGCTCAGGTCCTCGTCGTCGGCGCGGTTGAACCGGAACTCCGTGGAGAGCTCGTGCGTGCGCGGAGCCAGCGTCCGCTTGAGCGCGACGTCGTAGTCGAACATGAAGCCCTTCGCGTCGAAATCCCTCGGCCGCACGAACGCGTCGAGTGTGCCGCCCGAGCCGTTGAGCATCGTGTAGGCAGTCGTCGACGCTTCGCCCGAGGAGCGGCGGTTGAGCATCAGGGCGTTCGAGAGCACGTCACGGGCGGAGAGCTTGTAGTCGACCGTGAGGTTGACGTTCTGCCCCTGATTCGTCGGGGTGAGCGCGAGATCCTGGCCCGTGAAGCCGATCAGCGCGTTCGCCGCATCGTAGCGCTCGCGGTCATTGATGCCGACCACGTTGCGCCGGTCGGCGACCAGGCCTGCGGTGACGAAGTACGTCCACGGGCCGTTCTGGTAGCCGATGTTGCCGCTGCCGTTGTACCGGTCGGCGGTGGAGAACTGCCCGTTCAGCGCGCCGCTGAGTCCGAGATCGACATTGGATTTCAGGGCGATGTTGATGATGCCCGCCATGCCTTCCGGATCGTACTTGGCCGACGGGTTGGGAATGACTTCGATGCGATCGATTACGTTCGCCGTGAGGCTCTTGAGATACGACGCGAGCTGCGCCCCGCGCATCGGTGTGGGGCGCCCGTTGATCTGCACCACCACGTTCTCGTTCCCGCGCAGGCTGACCTTGCCGTCGACATCGACCTGCACCGATGGCACGTTCTCCAGCAGCTCGCTCGCATTGGCGGCGCCGGGCGCGAGATCCTTCGCGCGATACGCATTGCGATCGGGCGCCGTGACGACGGCAGCGGCCTCCTCTTTCACCGAGACGGCATTGAGCATCGTCGCCACGGGTGCGAGCTTCGCGACGCCGAGGTCGACGACCGGCGTGGCCGGCGTGATGGTGATGTCCTGGATCACGGGCGCATAGCCCATGAAGACGACGCGAATGCTGAACGTGCCCGGCTTGAGCCCCGTCACCCGGAACGAACCGTCGGCACCGGCGATGGCGCCCGCGATCGTCACCGTCGAACCCTTGGGGCGCAGCGACACGGACGCGCGCGGAATCGGCGCGTTGGCCGTGTCGACGATCTTGCCGCGGATCTCGAACGAGGGCTGTGGTGCAGCGGGCTGACCGCCGGGGGCGCCGGATTGCGCAGCCGGTGGTCCGGCTTGCTGCGCGTCGGCGGCAGTGGCTGCCAGCGGGAAAGACGACGCGACGAGCAGGGCGAGCAGTCGAGACATGGTGCGTTCTCCGAAAGAGGCATCGACACAAGTGCAGCGGCCGATTCGGAGGGGCGTACGGGGGGCAGATCGGGCGGTTTCGCTACTGGGACGGCGCGCGGCGGGGAGGGCCGAACGCCGATCCAGTGTGTCGAGACGCTTTGGTGCAAAGTGGTTTACATCGTCAAGCGAGGCGGCCTGAGGCCCGATCAGGGTCGCGCGGCGCCCGTCTTCACCGTCACCGGCGCCAATGGCGTGCCCCACTCCCGTTGAATCACGGTGCGATCCGGGTCGAGTCCCGCACGGGCCGGTGTGCCGGCCGACGCGGGCACCGTCACCGTGATCCGCTGCTTCCCGCTCTCCACCCAATGCTTCGCGAAGTACAGCGGCTTGCGCGGTCCCGCTCCCGGCACCGGCTCGGCGTACACGCCAACATCGATCAGGTCGCGCATCGGGGTCTCCGTGAGCCGCCCGACGCTGTCCGCACGTGTCTTCTTCGCCGTCACGTCGAGCGTCACCTGCCAGTCACCGTTCGCGGCCTTCACGGCCGACACGGAATCGGTCTCGAGCTCCCAGAGTGTGATCGTCTCGAACAGGTCGGTGATCGTGTACTGGATGGAGTCCGGCGTGACGGCACGAAGCTCCTGCACCAGGTCCGAGGCCGTGGCGTACGGCGGCTGCGGGTCGCCGAACTTCTGCAGGAACCGGCGCAATGCGAGCGTCATGTTCGCTTCGCCGATGGCCTCGCGGAGCGTGTACATCACGACTCCGCCCTTGAAGTAGTACAGGTGCGGCTGTGACTCGACCTCGGTCATCGGTGCTTCGATGCTCGAGGCACTCGCGCGGCCACTCAGGTACTGCTGCATCTGGAAGTCGTAGAAGTCGCGCACCATCTCCCGTCCGAACGTCTTCTCCATCACCATCATCGAGCTGTACTGCGCCAGGGTCTCGCTCACGAGGCCGACGCCCTTCACACGTGCGCCACGAAGCTGGTTCCCCCACCACTGGTGCGCGGTCTCGTGCGCGACCACGAAGAACGTGCGATCCACGTCGCCGGAATCGATGCGCGTGATGAACGCACTCCCCTCGGAGAAGGTGATGGTGTGCGGGTTCGCGCGGGCAAAGTTCGCGTAGCGCGGAAATTCGACGACGCGCAGCTCGCTGAACGGGTACGGGCCGAATGCGGTCGAGTAGTACTCGAGCGACGCCTTCATGCTGTGCATGATGCGATCGGCGTTGAACGTGTGCGTCGGGTGATGGTAGAGGCGCAGCGGCACGTCCTTCCAGCGATCCTCCTTCACCGCATAGCGCGCCGACAGGTACGGTGCACCGTTCATGATCGGTACGTCGGTGCGGTAGTGGAAATAGCGCCGGCCGTTTTCGCGCCACTCGCGGACGAGCTTTCCCGACGTCACGGCGATCTGGTCACCCGCCGTGCCCATGGTCACGTCCATCATCACGGGTTGCGAACCTGGCAGGTCATTCCGCATCGCCTCGTACAGCGCCGAGTCGCGCACCGATGGAAGGCCGGGCCGGGGCCGGAAACCGTAGCCCGCCCGCGTCTTCTCGTTCGAGATCTCGAGCGACGAACGGTAGCCGATGATCGGCAGCCAGTCGCCTTCGAAGTACGTGCCGTTCGACACGACATCGGTCGGGATGCCACTGTTCGTGAAACCGCGTGGCTCGTGGACGAAGTGATACGTCATCGTCATCGAGTCACCAGGCTGCAACGTCCCCGCGAGCGCGTACAGCCGACGCTGGAACGCCGGCTCCTCGCGCACGACGGTCGCCGCGCGTCCGAGCTCGAGCGATTCCATCCGTACGTCCCGCTTCACTTCCACCAGCAGTGTGTCGATCGGCCGGCCGGTGAGGTTCACGAGCCGGTACGTGCCGCGCAGGTCCACGGCGCGCCGCTCCGGATAGAGCTCCACGCGCAACTCGTTCGCGACGATCGTCGGGTGCGGCGCGCTCTGGTACCGCTTGTACGTCCGCTCGTATGCGGCGGCTGCATCGTCGAGCTGGGCCGGCGTGACGTACGCGTTCAACACATTCGTGTTGTAGAAGATGAAGCCACCGGAGGCGACGACCAGCAGCGCCGCGACCGCCACCATGCGCAATGCAGGCCCGGACATGCGCTGGCGGGCGAGACGGACACGCGCACCGATGCCGCCTTCGCTGCTCCGGTTCCAGAACACGGTGGCGACCACCACGAGCATCAGTGCCCATGCGGCCCAGTACAGCTTGAACCAGAGGAACGGGCCCAGGAACGGGCCGAATCCGCTCAAGTCGGAGTACACCCAGCCCGGATCGCCGTTGAACACGAGCAGGTTGTGCCGCAGCCCGAAGTACGACCCCGCGACGAGCGTCAACAGGTACGTGCCCACCACGAACACGTGAGCCAGGTTCTTCTGGTTCACCACCACGTGTACGGCCATCGCCAGTGCGCCGAAGATCAGGTACTCGACGAGGTTCATGCCGAACAGGATGCGCAGGTACAGGCCGGGCTCGAAGCGGTAGTAGCCCTTCGCTGCCTGCAGCGCGATGCCCGACGCCATCAGCAGCGCCTGCATTCCGACCAGCACCACCACCAGCGCGATGAATCGCCCAGCGAGCGGTACCCAATCCGGCACCGGCGTGACGGCGGCGATGTCGCCGACGCGCACGTCACGCTCCTTCCATACCAGCTCCCCCGCAACGAGCGACGTGAGCACCGTGAACATGATGGTCATGGGCAGCCCCATCACCTCGCCCGCCACCAGGTGCGTGACGGGCCACGTCGACGTATCGAACACGATGCTGCCCACGTCCCACCCGAACACGAACACCAGCAGGACCGTCGCCAGCGCAACCAGGATGAACACGCGATTTCGGAGCACGTCGGCCAGCGCGTGCCGCGCCACCGCGAAGGTCTGCTGGGCGCGCGTACGTGCACCGAACAGGCGCGACGCGCGCGGAACGCTCGCAATGGCATGTCGAACACGCGGCGCGTTCGCTGTCTCGCCCGCGCCCTCGGCCGGAGCACGCCGGTCGCGCGCGGCACGGCGCTTCCCGCCGATCCCCGTACTCGTGAAGCTGAACCGGCGGTACAGCCAGACGAGCACGCCCGACGCGATGGTGATCCACACGGCGCGATTGAGCAGCAGTGTCGGTGGGTATCCCAGCAGTCGCGATTCCTGCTCCACCGGCGTCCACAGTTTCGACACCTTCTGCAGCGACCCGATGCCGAATGGGTCGACCAGGTTCTCGACGGTGTCGCTGCCGAAACCCTGATTCACCACGATCAGGTAGAGGATGATCAGCCCGAGTCCGCTCAGGTACGTCGCGAGCGCCTGCCGCGTGAGCGACGCCACAGTGAAGAGCACCGCCGACGAGATGAACAGGTTGGGCAGCGTCATCATCACGAACGGCTGCACGTACTGACCGAGCTGGAACGGCGCGAAGTTGTAGCCGTCGAGCCACGGGAACTGCGTCGCGAGCGCGACGCCGAGCGGAAGTCCGAGCAGCAGGCCCGCGTTCAGCAGGAAGACGGCGGCGAAGCGGCCCCCCAGATAGTCCCACTTGGTGATCGGCGCCGTGTTGAAGAGCGATTGCGACCCGGTCGCACTGTCACGTGTGGCGGCGTCGCCGAACAGTCCCGCCGACACGTACAGCGCGAGAAACCCGACGATACTCGTCACCTCGGAGTACGTCCGCGGCGTGTTCATCACGCGATTGTTCGTGGGATCGCTGAACTGCACCATTGCCATCGGGCCCAGGAACAGCACGACGATGTAGAACCACATCGCCGGGCTGCGCAGCTGGTATCCGAGCTCGTAACGGAAGATCGCGCCGAACTTCATAGCGCGGCCCTCGCCAGCGGTTCCGTCCGCGTCGACGGACGTTGATGATGACCGCCCATCACGCTGAAGTACACATCCTTGAGATCCGGATCCACCTCTTCGAATCCGGGCGCCGGCTGCGACGGGCCGTACACGTTCACGTAGACGCGGCCCGCCAGCATCTTGGTGCTGATCACCGGCAGCTCCAGCTCGACGGCCGCGACTTCTTCCTTCGGCACGAGCTTCCGCCACACGCGCCCACGCACCTCGTCGATCGCGCGCAACGGCTCCGCCTCGAGCAGGATCTGGCCACCGTTGATGATCGCCATGCGCGTGCATAGCTCGGAGACATCCTCCACGATGTGCGTGGAGAGGATGATGATGCTGTTCTCGCCGAGCGCGCTCAGCAGGTTGAGGAACCGCACACGCTCGGCGGGATCAAGACCGGCGGTCGGTTCATCGACGATGACGAGTGTCGGATGACCGAGCAGTGCGATCGCGACCCCGAAACGCTGCCGCATTCCGCCGGAGAACGTCCCGAGCTTCTCCTTGCGCACGCTCCACAGGTTGGTCTGCTGCAGCAGCGCTTCGACGGTCTCGCGACGCTGCCCCTTGTCGGTGATGCCCTCCAACGTGGCAAAGTGGTCGAGCAACCGCTCGGCCGTCTCCCGCGGATATACGCCGAACTCCTGTGGCAGGTAGCCGAGTGTTTCGCGCACCCGTCCCTTCTCCCGCAGCACGTCGATGTCGCCGAGCCGGATGGAGCCCGTGTCGGGCTCCTGCAGCGTGGCGAGGGTGCGCATGAGGGTCGACTTGCCCGCGCCATTGGGGCCGAGGAGCCCGTACATGCCGCGCGGGATGGTGAGAGAGACGTCATGCAGGGCGCGCACGCCGTTCGGGTACGTCTTGGAGACGTTGCGGATCTCGAGTTGCATCAGCCGGAGGTGGGAGTGTGGTCTCCCTACGGCCGTGCGACACGGGAAGGTTTCGCTCCCGTCGCTGCCTACTGCGTTGCCGGCCCGCCGTCAGCGGCTTGTCCTTGTCCTACGTGTGTCACTCCGGCACGACTGCTGTCGCTTCGATCTCGACCAATGCATCGGGCTCCACCAGCGCCGTCACACCGACGGCACTCATGACCGGATAGTGAGCGCCCATCACCTCGCGATACGCGACGCCGAGCGCGGGCCCTGCCCCACGATACTGTGCGATGTCGGTGACGTACCACGTCAGGCGCACGATATGCTCCGGCCCTGCACCGCCAGCGCGCAACACCGCCACGATGTTGAGCAGCGCCTGCCTGGTCTGGGCCACGAAGTCGTCGCGAACCAGCTCGCGCCCTTCATTCCACCCGATCTGCCCCGCCACGAACAGCTGCGTGCCACGCGCAGCGATGCCGTTCGAGTAGCCGGACGGCCGCGCCCATCCCTCCGGCAGCAGCACGCGATGCGTCATGCGGAACTCTCCTTGAGGCGGAAGCGCTGCAGCTTGCCGGTTTCCGTCTTCGGCAGCGCGCCGATGAACTCTACCCGACGCGGATACTTGTATGGTGCGATCGTCGCCTTGACGTGGTCCTGCAGGATCTTGACGAGCTCCGGTGATGCGGCAACGTCCGGCTTGAGCACGATGAACGCCTTCACGCACTGCCCACGGTCGATGTCGGGCACGCCGACGACGGCACATTCGCCCACGGCTGGATGGAGCAGCAGCGCCGCCTCGACCTCGGGCGCACCGATATTGTATCCGGACGAGATGATCAGATCATCCGTGCGCGCCTTGAAGTACACGTAGCCGTCTGCATCCATGGTGCAGGCGTCACCGGTGAGATTCCAGCCGCCCTGCACATACGACGTCTGCCGCTCGTCCGCGAGATAGCGGCATCCGGTGGGGCCGCGCACGGCCAGCCGCCCGACGTCACCCGGCGGCAACGGGCGCAGTGCATCGTCGAGCACAGCCACCTCGAACCCAGGCACGGCTCGTCCGATAGCGCCGGCCCGCACGTCGGCTCCGCGCGCCGCGATGAAGATGTGCATCATCTCCGTCGCGCCGATGCCGTCGAGCATCTCGACGCCGGTGACATCGCGCCAGAGCGCCCGCGTCGCATCGGGCAGCGCCTCGCCGGCGGAGACCGACTCGCGGAGCGACGAGAGGTCGAACCGCCCGGGAGTCGCCTGCAGCACCAGCGCCATTGCGCGATAGTGCGTCGGCGCGGTGAACGTCACCGTCGCGTGCGTCGCCTCGATCGCCTGCAGCAGCACTTCCGGTGTCACGGTCTCGAGCAGCACGGTCGACGCGCGTGCGCGCAGCGGAAACGTGAGCAGCCCACCGAGCCCGAAGGTGAACGCGAGCGGTGGCGACCCGATGCAGCGGTCGGCGGACGAGAGCCCGAGCACCTGCGAGGAGAAGCTGTCGCACGCCACGAGCACGTCGCGATGGAAATGCATGCAGCCTTTCGGCTTTCCCGTGGTGCCCGACGTGAACGCGATGAGGCAGACGTCGTCCGACGACGTGGGCACCGCGGTGAACGGATCCCGGTGACGCACCATCAGCGTGAGCAGGTCATCGTCGTCGCCCGTGCCCCAGCAGCGCGAGCTCGTGAGCGCACCATATGCGCTTGCGGCTACTTCCAGCTCCGCGCGCAACCGGTCGTCGCAGAGTGCGAACTGGCACGCGGCCTTGCGCATCACGGTCTCGAGCTCGATGGCGCGCAGCATCGGCATCGTCGTGACGACGACACCGCCGGCCTTAAGCGTGCCGAGCCACGCCGCGGCGAGCGTCGGGCCGTTGAATCCGCGCAGGAGCACACGGTTGCCGGGTACGAGCCCCATGTCCTTCGTGAGCGTCCACGCGACCGCATCCGACTGCGCCTGCAGCGAGCGATACGTCGTCTCGGTCCAGCCACCGGCGCCATCGGGAGACACCATCGCCACACGCTCGCCATGCCCCTCGCGCACCGCATCGTCCACCAGCACGACGGCGGCATTCAACCGGTCGGGATAGGAGAACGCACCCTCGAGGTTGAGGACCGGCCACTGGTCCTGGGGTGGCAGTCCGTCCCGGGCGAACGTGTCGACGTGGGCCGACGGCAGCAGCACTCGCATCACGGTCTCGCAGTGGCCGCTGACGGAGACACTTCCGGAGTTGTTGCCGGAGTCGCTGCCGACGTCGCTGTGGCAACCATCCCCGGCTTCGATGCCGCGTGTGCCGCCAGTGCCTCGCGCCCCACGATGAGCCGTTGCACCTCCGACGCGCCTTCGTAGATGCGCAGCGCCCGGATCTCCCGGTACAGTCGCTCGACGACCGAACCGACCTGCACGCCCCGTGCGCCATGCAGCTGCACCGCATGATCGACGACGCGCGACCCCAGCTCGGTCGCGGCGAGCTTGGCCATCGCCGCTTCGGCTGTGGTGCGTGCACCGGTCACGTCGCGGGTCCATGCCGCGCGCGCGACCAGCAGCGCTGCGGCATCCACGTCGGTCGCCATGTCGCCGATGGTTGCCTGCGCGAGCGGCTGCTGGCCGAGTGTGGTGCCGAACATCGCGCGCGTCGAGGCATACGCGAGCGCCTCGTGCAGCGCGCGCCGTGCGAACCCGAGCGCGGCCGCCGCCACCGACACACGGAAGATGTCGAGCGTGCGCATGGCGAGCTTGAAGCCCTGTCCCGGTGCGCCGATCCGCTGCGATTCCGTGACCCGGCAGTCGCGGAATGTAAGGGTGCCGAGGGGATGCGGCGCGATGACGTCGATGCGCTCCGTGATCTCGAGACCCGGTGACGTTGCAGGCACGACGAACGCATCGATCCCCCGTGCGCCCGTCGATGTGGCGTCCGTCCGCGCGAACACGCAGTAGACGTCGGCGATGCCGCCGTTCGAGATCCATGTCTTCACGCCGTTCAGGCGCCACTCGTCGCCGTGACGCTCGGCACTGGTCGCCAGGGCGCCGACATCGCTGCCGGCATCCGGCTCGGAGAGTGCGAAGGCAGCGATGCACTCACCGCGTGCGACCTGCGGCAGCCATGTGTCACGCAAGCTGGAGCTGCCGTCGAGTGTGACCGCACCCGTGCCGAGCCCTTGCATCGCGAAGGCGAAGTCGGCCAACCCGTCGTGCCACGCCAGCGTCTCGCGGATGATGCACAACGACCGGGAGTCGATCGCGTCGCGCACGCCGCCGAATGCGGCAGGAACGACGTAGCGCAGCCATCCGCCCGCTCCGAGACGCCGCACCCACTCGCGTGTCGCCGCATCGGCGTCGTGATGGTCGACGGGCTCCTGCGCCGCGCACCACTCCTCGAGTTCACGGGCCAGCGTCCGATGCCCGTCGTCGAAGAACGGCAGCGCGAGCCGCTGCTCAAAGCGTGCGTCCACGCTAGTTGCCCTCGAACACGGGCGTGCGCTTCGCGGCGAACGCGTTGAACGCGCGCCGGAAATCCTCCGTGCCCATGCACAGCGCCTGCGCCTGTGCCTCCATCTCGAGCGCCTGCTCGATGGAGATGCTCCATTCCTGGCCGAGCATCGTCTTCGTCATGCCGTGGGCGAACCCCGGACCTGATGCGATCCGTTCGGCCCACCGCAGCGCTTCTGCGTGCAGCGCATCGGGTTCGACGACGGCATTCCAGAACCCCCACGCCTGCCCCTCTGCGGCCGACATCGACCGCCCGAAGTACAGCAGCTCTGCGGCGCGCCCCTGCCCGATGATGCGCGGCAGCATCGCGCACGCGCCCATGTCGCAACCCGCGAGCCCGACGCGCGTGAACAGGAACGCCGTGCTCGTGCGGGGAGTGGCGAGCCGCAGGTCCGAGGCCATCGCGAGAATGGCGCCGGCGCCGGCTGCGACGCCATCGGCCGCCGTGATGATCGGTTGCGGGCACGCGCGCATGGCCTTCACGAGATCACCCGTGAGGCGCGTGAACGCGAGCAGGTCGGGCGTGTTCATCTCCGTGAGCGGGCCGATGATCTCGAACACGTCGCCGCCCGAACAGAAGTTGCCTCCCTCGCCCGTGAGGATCACCGCGCGGATATCGCGGTCGAATGCGAGATCCCGGAAGAAATCGCGCAGTTCGATGTACGAGGCGAACGTCAGCGGATTCTTGCGCTCCGGGCGATCCAGCGTGACCACGGCGACACGCGCGTCACTCTCGAGCGAGAAGCGGAAATGCTGGGGTGCAAAGTCGCGGAGTGAACGGCGCAGTCCGTGGAGTGGGTCGGGGGCGGCGTTGGACGCCCTGTCGGTGTAGATGCTGGAGTCCGTCACGCGAGTTCGCCCCCGTCGATCATGATGGTCTGTCCGGTCACCGAGCCCGCCGCGGCCTCGCACAGCCATCGCACGGCCGCCGCGACTTCGTCGGGTTGAATGAAGCGCCCGAGCGGATTGCCCGCGAGCATCGCGGCCTTCGCATGGTCCGCGGAGCGCCCGGTGCGCGAGGTGATCCGTTCGATGCTGTTCGATACCAGATCGGTGTCGGTGTACCCCGGGCAGACCGCATTCACGGTGATCCCTTGCCCGATCACTTCCTTCGCCAGGGATCGGGTGAGCCCCACCAGGGCGTGCTTGGCCGCACAGTACGCGGACACGTACGCCGCACCGGCCACCCCCGCGGTGCTCGCGATGTTCACGACGCGTCCGAAACCCTCGGCGACCATGTCCGGCAGCACGGCCTGCGTGCAGTGCAGCGGGCCGTACAGGTGCACCGCGAGCATGCGGGCGAATAGCGCAGGGTCACTGCGCGTGAACGGGGCCGTCTCCACATACCCGGCATTGTTCACGAGGATGTGCACCGGCCCGAGTTCACCGGCGGCGCGCTCGCAGGCAGCGCGAACGGCAGTCTCGTCGGTGACATCGGCCACGACGACGCACGCGCGCCCGGGCAGTGTCCTGCGAACCGCGTCGCCGGCCGCCTCATCCCGCACGAGCAACGAGACACTCGCGCCGTGTGCAGCGAGCACACGCGCGACGGCCGCACCGATGCCGCGGTTCGCACCGGTGACCAGGGCGTGCCGGCCTGAAAACGCATTGCCCTGCATCTCGACGGCGTGCGTCATGTGAGCTCGCCCGGTCGCGGCGGCTTGATCGCGCTACCCGCCTCCGCACGCGCACGCGCCGCGAGCCGTTCGAGCTGCGACTTGCCGGAGAGATACTGCGGCGGCCACAGGGCGCCCTCGTAGCCGAGGCGCGCGGCCTCGGTGAGCGTCCACGCGGGATTCACGAGGTGCGGGCGCGCGACCGCCACGAGGTCCGCGCGTCCCGCTGCGAGAATGCCGTTGAGCTGGTCCGCGTCCGTGACGGCGCCGACGGCGATGGTGGGAATGCGAGCCTCCTGTCGAATGCGATCGGCGAATGGCGTCTGCCACATGCGGCCGAACACGGGACGCTCCGCCTTGACCACCTGCCCGGCCGATACGTCGATCATGTCGGCGCCCGCGTCGCGGAACCCGCAGGCGATGGTCACCGCGTCGTCCGCGGTGTTGCCGCCGGGAAACCAGTCGTGCGCCGAGAGTCGCACGGAGATCGGCTTGTGCTGGGGCCAGACAGCGCGAATGGCGCGGAAGATCTCGAGCGGGTAGCGCAGGCGGTTCTCCACGCTCCCTCCGTACTCGTCGTCCCGGCGGTTCGTGAGCGGCGAAAGGAATGCGGAGAGCAGGTACCCGTGTGCGCAGTGCAGTTCGAGCCAGTCGAAGCCGGCGCGTTCACCCAGCGCCGTGGCGCGGGTGAAGTCGTCGCGCACGCGATCCATGTCGTCGCGCGTCATGGCGCGCGCGACCTGGGATATGCCCTCGAGATACTGCGTCTCCGAGGGGGCGATGAGCGGCCACGCACCACTGTCGAGTGGCATGTCGACGCCCTCCCACATCTTGCGCGTCGCGCCTTTTGCACCGGCGTGCCCAAGCTGGAGCCCGATCTTCGCCGGGGTGTTCTCGTGCACGAAGCGGACGATGCGCGTCCACTCCCCCGTCTGTGCATCGTTCCACAGGCCTGGGCACCACGGGGTGATGCGTGCATCGGCCGAAACGCACGTCATCTCCGTCATGACCAGGCCGGCACCGCCCGCGGCGCGTGCACCGAGATGCACGAAGTGCCAGTCCGACGGCCGGCCGTCCTCGTGGGCCGAGTACTGCGCCATCGGCGAGACGACGACGCGGTTGGGCAGGGTCACGCCACGCAGCGTATACGGCGTGAACATCGGCGGCACTGATGCCGGGGACGTGCCCTCGTCTTCCTCGCGCGAGGCGAACCACCGCTCGAATGCCGCGATGTACTCCGGATCGCGGACCCGCAGTCCCTCGTGCGAGATGCGCTGCGAGCGCGTGAGCAGCGAGTACGCGAACTGCTCGGGGCTCAACGTGGCGTAGCGATCGACATGCTCGAACCACTCGGTGCTGTTGCGGGCCGCGTTCTGCAGCTTGAGCACTTCCACCGACCGGTGCGCTTGATACTGCTCGAGCGCCGCGGCAATGTCGGCGCCCGCCAGTTCGCGGTCGAGGTCGATCGCATCCTCGAGCGCGAGCTTCGTGCCCGAGCCAATGGAAAAATGCGCGGTATGCGCGGCATCACCGAGCAGCACCACCGGTACGCGCTCATGCGGCAGGTCCAGCCAGTGGGTCCAGCGCTCGCAGGTGACGCGGGGGAACTGCGCCCACTGCGAGGAGCCGCGCTTGTGCGCCGCGTTCGACTGCAGCCCGTTGCCATCGAGCTGCCGGGCGAACAGCCCCTCACACCAGCGGATCGCCTCGTCCGATTCCATCCGGTCCAGCCCGTGTGCCTGCCATACCTGCGATGGCATCTCGACGATGAACGTGCTCGTCGCGCTGTCGAACTGGTACGCGTGCGCCTGCACCCACCCATGGTCCGTCTCGGCGAACGCAAACGTGAACGCGTCGAACTGCCGCGTCGTACCGAGCCAGACGAAGCGGCAGTCGCGGGTCTCGGTCTCCGGGCGAAACGACTCGCTCCAGCGCGCACGGACGCGCGAGTTCACGCCGTCGGCCGCAATGACGATGTCGGCCCGATGATCGCGCGCGAGAGTCTCGACATCGCTCACGTCGGCCTCGTACCGCAGCTCGACCCCGAGTTCGCGGCAGCGCTCCTGCAGGATCCGGAGCATCGTGCGCCGGCCAATGCCGCTGAAGCCGTGACCGGACGAGCGGATGGTGCGGTCGCGAAAGTGCACCTCGATGTCGTCCCAGTGATGCAGGGCGGCGGCGAGCGCATCACCCGATACCGGATCGGCCGCACGGAGCCCGTCGACGGTCTGGTCACTCAGCACCACACCCCAGCCGAACGTGTCGTCGGGCCGGTTGCGTTCGACCACCAGCACCTCGGCCGACGGGTCTCGTCGCTTCGTGAGCAGTGCCATGTAGAGGCCGCCTGGCCCGCCGCCTACGACCACCATCCGCATCGCGTTCTCCGCACGGCGTTTTCCGAGAGTGAACCAGGTGTAGCCGCATGATACTGGCTGGCACGACCGTGCGCACGTCTCGTGCGCGGCCTTACGACGCTGTCCGAGGGCGGCCGAAGAAGAGCACGTGGTCGTCGGCGTCCCGGAGCTCGAAGCCGCGCAGTCCATCGTCGGTGTCGCCGAGCGGCACGGAGAAGCGCGCACCGCGGCGGGCGAATTCCGCGGCGAGTGCGTCGGGATCGGGCACGTAGAGGTACGCATCCCAGCGGGCGGACGGATCGCGCCGCCAGTTGGGCAACGCCGGGACCTCGACTGCCTTGAGCATGAGCATCGCGCCGTCGCGGCTCACGATCGCGAAGAACGGGTCGTGCTCGGGCTGCTGATGCGTGACGGCGAAATCCAGCGTGTCACGATAGAACGTGATCGCGGCAGTCACGTCGCGCACGATGAAGAACGGTGCGATGCTGGAGATTGCGGGGCGTGTCATCAGCAGGCGAACCCACGGCCCGGGCCACTCGCGCTCCATCTGCCGTCGCGCAGGATCATGTTGAAGTCATTGCCGGAAGTCATCGTGATTGCCGGTACGGATAAGGGGCTGCCAACGCCACACGACGTCGTGAGCGTCTGGTATACGCGCACCTCGACCATCACCAGGTCGGCGGTGATCGGTTTCACCTGTAGCACCGTGACCGGGGCCTGCCCGGTGAGCTCGCAGTACGGCGTCGGCACATCACGATGACAGCGGGCAAATCGCGCGTGCATCGTGGCGACGTCCGGCACCAGGCGCGTGGAGTCGGGTGCCCCTTTCGGCCACTGCAGGATCAATCGGCGCGCGGCGGTCCAAGCGGCCGCGGTGTCGACGGCAACGGGGGATGATTGCGGCGCCCCGCGGACAGGACTCGCAGGCGGCTCGTAGCGCGGAGAACCGGCGCACCCTGTACTCGTCAGGATCGCGAACGACGCCACGATCGTTGCGGTTGCATGCTTCAACTGGAAATTCCACGGTTGAGCGGTGGCCGTCCCTTGCCGAGCAGCCGCGCAATCGGCCCGAGAACACCGAACACCAGCCGCTGCACAGCCGGTGGGGGCTCGGTCAGTCGAAGCTCGTTCCAATGTCGCGGCACCAGCACGGCAAGATCGAGCAAGGGCGGGACGCCTCGCGCGTTCACGGCTCCCGCCATCGCGAACGCATGCAGTGACTCGAACAGGCGCTCGGTGCCGAGTGCAGGACGCGTCTCCCAGCGGGCGACCGCCGGCACGTCGCCGGCGTTCCACATGCTGTGCGGAACGGCGACCGGGATGTCGAGCGACTCGCCCGCGTGCAACTCGCGCTCGACACCGGACACGCGCACACGCAATGCGCCGTCGAGCACCGTGAAGCGCTCCGCCTGCTGCGGGTGAAAATGCTGCGGCGGTTCCGCTCCCCGGGGCGCCCACGTCGACTCGATCTCGAGCAGGGCCCCGCCGGTATCCGCGGCGGTGCGCACGAACCGAAGCGTCTGCCCGGTGACCGGATTCGTGAGTGCATCCCCGGCGCGGATCATCGGATCGATGCGGCGGCGGATGACGCGTACGTGAACATCGTGACCGACATCGGCTCACCTCCGGTCGCCCGGTAGAACTCGAGCGCTTCCTCGTCCTCGTTCTCGACGGGCACGAAGACGTTCTCAATCCCTGCTATCCCGGCCTCCGCGCACAGCACTCGGAGCAGCTGCCGACCGATGCCCTGCCGACGATGCTCGGCATGCACGGCCACGTCGTAGATGAAAAGCTCATGCGTCTCCGCGCGCGTCATCGGCAGCTCGTGCGCAGTGAGACCGCCGACGACGTCGTTGCCCGAGAGTGCCGCGACGGCCCAGAACGACGTGCGTCCGAGCAGCGTATCCACATACGCGTCGCCGAGTGGCTCGCTCGCAGCCTCGAATACGTCGTCCATCATGGCAAAAAGCCGACGGGCCAGGTCACGGTCGCCAGGCCCGAGACGCCGGACGTCGGTCGCACCAGTCATGCAGGAATCCTATTTGATCCGCGCCATCGCGGAATCCAGCTTGCGCACGAGCGTCTCGCGATCGTAGCTGAACTTGTGCGCCTGGTTGAGCTGCACGAGCTCCTCGATCGCCTTGTTGATCGTCACGTCCGCCTCGCGCTGGTTCGACACCACCATGTAGCGCCGCTTGGGCACAGGGCTGAACAGCGCGTGCGACGCCGCTTCGGCGACGGCGTCCGGCTCGGGGTAGCTCTCGTAGTTGTCCATCACCGTCACCAGTCGCTTCATCTGTGCCTCGAACGGCGTGCCAACGGCGCGTGCCGCTGCTGCGGTCACCTGCCCCTTGGTGGTGCGACCGATCTCCGAGCGGAAGTTGCCGGGCTCGATGAGGCTCGCTCCCACGCCGAGGGGCGCCATCTCCGCCGCGAACGCATCCGCAAACGCCTCGACCGCATGCTTGCTCATGCTGTACGGGCCGAAGAACGCACCCGACAGGATGCCGGATATCGAGCTCACGGACACGACGCGGCCCTTCGACTCGATCAGCAGCGGTGCGAACGCCTTCGTGACGCGATATACGCCGTGCACATTCACGTCGAACAGGCCGACGAGCTCCTTCTCGTCCGTCTGGATCAACGGAGAGAGAATGGCGACGCCGGCGTTGTTGACGATGCCCTGCAGGCTCCGTCCACCCTTCCGTACGGTTTCCACGGCCGCAGCGATGTCCGACGGCACGGTCACGTCGAGCTTCACACCCTGCACGTTGCGGATCTTCGAGAGCTCCGCGATGTCGGCGGGCTTCCGAGCGCCCGCGTACACGTAGTGCCCCTGCGACGCGAGCAGTTCGGTGATCTTGCGGCCGATGCCGCTGCTCGCGCCCGTGACGAGCACGGCGCGCTGCGCGGACGCCTGCGGAGTGGCGGGTTGCTGCGCGGTGGCCGGCATTGCAACGGCCACCAGCAATACGGCGGAAAAGACAGCTGATCTCGTCATGTGATCATTTCCGGTTCGAGGACGCGTTCGTTGATGCTGCCGCCAACCATGCTCACGTAGTACACCTTGGCACCCGCACGCGTCGCCACGACGCGTTTCACGGTGTTGTCCTCGAAGTAGATCCCCGCATCGTTGTCGCACGCGTAGCCGGGCTTCATCTCGCCGCTCGCGATGAGTTTCTGGTAGAGCGGGCGTCGTCCCGGTTCCGCATCGTAGTGGGGCGAATGACTGCCCTTGAGGAAGCCGAGACACTTGACGATCGACAGCGCCTTGGGACGCGAGTCGGTGGTGCCCTCCTCGAACCAGCAGAGCGACCCCGCGCTTGCGCCGCCGAGCACGATGCCACGGTCCCACGCCTGCTTGAGCACGACGTCGATGCCCTGCGCCTTCCAGATGGCCTGCTGGTTGAGCGTGTTGCCGCCGGAGCAGACGATGCCGTCCATCGACAGCAGGACCTCGTCCCAGCCCTGCTTCTGCGACAGGCTCTCGATGAAGCTGTCCTGCACGAACGGCTGGACGTTCAGTGGAGCGCAGTTGCGGAAGAAGCCGATCGTACCCTGCGGGCTGTCGGCCGATGCCGTGGGCAGATAGCAGATGCGGGGCCGCGGCTTGCCGCTGAGCGCGGCCATGTAGCGGATGAACGCCGTGTTGAAGCCGCCGCCCGCGATGAGGATCCGGCGCGTGGCCTGCGATGCGCCAGGTGCCGCGTCCGATTCGGCGAGGCTGCTGGCGAGAGTGTCGTTCATGCCGGCGGGGATGAGATGGTTGGCGACGGCGCCGGCGGTGCCGAGCGCGGAGGTGACCAGGAATTCGCGTCGAATCATGAGAGTCCCGTTGTGGGTCGCCACAATGATTGCTCTTCCGGCGCGGGAGCGCCAACGTTGCGGGGCCATCCGTTCTGCTCTCCACTCGCCACCGCGCACCCATCCGATGAAACGCACCAGCAGGGCCACCGTCCACGGGCTTTCGGCGCTCATGATGCTCGCGGCTCAGCCGGCCCAGGCCCAGTCCGGTTCGGGCCAGCCGGGCACTCCTGCTCCGCTGGTTATTCGGGCTGCTGCGGTGCTCGATGGCACGGGCGCCGTCCTCACGAACCGCGACGTGGTGGTGCAGAACGGTCGCATCATCGCGGTGCGTGCCCGCGCTGGCCGCGCCGACATCGATCTCGGCACCCGCGTGCTCGCGCCTGGCCTGATCGATACGCACGTCCACCTTGGCTGGTACATCACCGCCAAGGGACGCCTGCATGAAGGCGGGGACGGCGACAGCGACGCAACGGCCGTCCTCAATGCCGCCGGCAACGCGGGTCGGATGCTGCAGGCGGGCTTCACGACAGTGCAGAGCGTGGGCGGCGCCGAAGATGCCGCCGTGCGCGACGCCATCGCGCGTGGCGTCATCCCCGGCCCGCGCGTGCTCACCTCCCTTGGCTCACTCAACGAACGCGCCGGGACGCCTGACTCGGTGCGAGCCGTCGTGCGGCGGTTCAAGGCACGCGGCGCCGACGTGATCAAGATCTTCGCCTCCAAGAGCATCCGCGATGGTGGCGTGCAGACGATGACGCAGGAACAGCTCGATGCGGCATGCGGCGAGGCCAAGGCGCTGGGCCTGCGGTCGATCGTGCACGCGCACGCGGCATCGGCCGCCAAGGCCGCCGTGCGCGCGGGTTGCACGCAGGTGGATCACGGCGTGCTCGTCGACGACGAGGCCCTGCGGATGATGGCGCAGGCCGGGACATACTTCGAGCCGCAGTGCGAGCTCGTGTCGCACAACTATCTCGACAACAAGGAGTGGTTCCGCGGCATCGGGAACTACAACGACGAAGGGTTCGCGGCGATGGAACGCTCGCTCGAGACCCGCGAGGTGCTCGCCAAGCGCTACCTCGCGACCCGGGGACTCAAGGTCGTGTATGGCACCGACGCCGTCGCCGGCGCACACGGGCAGAACGGCCGCGATCTCGTGTGTCGCGTACGCCAGAACGGCGAATCCGCACTGGCCGCGATCACGTCGGCCACATCGCTGTCGGCTGAATCGCTTGGACTCGGCCGGGAGATCGGACGTGTCGCGACCGGATACCAGGCCGACCTCGTCGCCTTCGACGGGGATCCCCGCGCCGACCCGACCGCATTCGTCCGCGTGGCGTTCGTCATGAAGGGCGGCGTGGTGCATCGGCAGCCGCCGCTGTCGGCGGCACCGCGGGTGCGATTCCCATGACAGGACATCCGTTGCATCACAATTACGGCAGCGTGCGGTGCGCGGCAGCCGTCCTCGCCAGCGTGCTCGCCGCCTCTGCACCAGCGGGCGCGCAACGCGTCGGTTGGGCGACCCCCAGTGGGGACGCGGGCGCGATGCGCTGGTCACCGCTGACCGATGTCGACCGTGACAACGTGAAACGACTGGCCGTGGCGTGGACATGGCGCACGGGCGAGCGTGGGGTCGCAGCAAGTGCAACCGCGCCGGCGGCACGCCCCGGACAGTTCCAGACGTCGCCCGTGGTGATCGGCGATACGATGTATCTCTCCACGCCATACGCCGCGGTGGCGGCGCTCGACGCACGCACCGGCCGCGAACTGTGGCGCTACGATCCCGAAACCTGGCGCGCCGGCCAACCGTCGAACGGCACCGGCTTCGTGCATCGCGGAGTCGCCACATGGAGCAACGGCGGTGCACGCCGCGTGTTGATCAATGCGCGGTGGAAACTCGTCGCACTCGACGCGCGCACCGGCAAGCCGATTCCCTCGTTCGGGGAAGGAGGCGAAGTCGACCTGATCAAGGGGCTGCGACGTCCGGTCAACAAGCTGCACTACACGAACACGTCGCCACCCGTGGTGTTCGGCAACGTCGTGATCGTGGGAAACGGCGTCGGCGACCGGCTCCGGTACCGGAACGATCCGCCAGGCGACGTGCAGGGCTTCGACGCGCGCACGGGGAAGCGGCTCTGGAGCTTCAAGACGATTCCCGATGCCGGAGAGTTCGGCGCGAACACGTGGGAGGACAGCTCGTACGCGTACATGGGCCACACGAACGTGTGGGCGCCGATGAGCGTCGACCTGAAGCGCGGCCTCGTGTTCCTTCCCGTGAGCACGCCCACCAACGACTGGTATGGCGGCGATCGCAAGGGCGACAACCTGTTCGCGGAGTCGGTGGTCGCGCTCGACGCGCGCACCGGCAAGCGCGTGTGGCACTATCAGGTCGTGCACCACGGTCTCTGGGACTACGACCTGCCTGCACCCCCAGTGCTCGCCACGATGCAGTGGCAGGGCAAACCGCGCGACGTGGTCGTGGTGCCCTCCAAGACGGCATGGCTGTACGTGCTCGATCGCGTGACCGGCAAGCCGATCTGGCCAATCGTTGAGCGGCCGGTACCGGCCAGCGACGTGCCCGGCGAACGCGCGTCCCCCACGCAGCCTTTCCCGACCCGGCCCGCCCCGTTCACCCGGCAGTCGGTCACCGAGGATGACCTGATCGACTACACGCCGGAGCTGCGTCGGCGGGCCCTCGAGATCTTCAGGCGGTACCGGAGCGGCCCGATCTTCACGCCGCCGTCCGTGCAGGGCACGATCGTCATGCCGGGCTCCATCGGCGGTGCAGGCTGGGGCAGCACGGCGTTCGACCCGTACACCCGCACGGTGTACGTGAAGGGCACCAACAATCCGATCCTGTACCGCGTGACGAAGGGTGTACCCAACGACACGATCGGCTACGAGTACACCGTCGACCTCGTGAACAGCGGGCTCGGAGTGACCGCGGATCCCGACTCGTTGAAAGGGGCAGACCATGCACCGCCCGCGTCGTTGCCGCTCATCAAGCCGCCGTACGGCAACCTCACCGCCATCGATCTCGACACCGGCAACCAGAAGTGGCAGGTGCCACTCGGCGACACGCCCTCGATCCGCGCGCACCCGTTGCTCAAGGGCGTCGATCTCCCGCCGCTGGGTGTAGCCGGCGCCGTCGGTGGTACGGGCACACGATCGGGACTCATCTTCGCCACCGGTGGTGGTGATATCCTCTACGCGATCGATACGCGCGACGGTCGTGTGCTCTGGCAGCACCAGCTGCGTGCGGGTCGCGGCTACTCCAATCCCATCACGTACCGCACGGCGAATGGCACGCAGTACATCGTGATCGCCACGGGAGCCGGCAACGACTGCGAACTCGTGGCCTTCTCCATCGACGGCAAGCGGTAGGGGACAACGAATCCGCATCGCCGCTCGCGTTCACTGCTGATTCAGAGCTGACCCGCGAGCGGCCCCCACTCTGTCATCAACGCCTGGTACGCTGGGTCGTCGTAGCGGGACGGCAGAAACCATCGTGCGTATTCCGGCAGCGTCGCGCCGGCCACATGCTGCGCGAGCAGTTCAGCGCTCCCATGCGCAGCCATCAGGCCGCTGCCCGACAGGGCACCGACCACGAACGCACCCTCGACCGGCAGCGGGCCGATCAGCGGGCGGTTCTCGGGAGTCTTGCAGTAGTAGCCACCATCGACGACGCCCTGCACGCTCGTCGTCCCGTTGCCGCCGTACCGCGCCATCGCGGGAATCATCCGCGCGACACCGCGCGTGACGATGTCGGCATAGCGCGGATCGAACGTCGGCGGCCACACGTACGGTCGCACCTCCGTCTCGTAGGTCCAGATGAGATAGAGCTCGTCGCCATGTGACAGGTCCACGGGCCGTACGTGCACACCGGCGGGCAACCCATCGATCATGCGCTGCCCGTGCTCCGTCTGACGAAGTTCGCGCAGGTCGGCCTCGCTCCACTCGATCGCGACCGGATCGCTCCAGATCAGGAACGGCGCGTTGCGCGGAACCGCACGCGCCACGTCGCGCATGGTGAGTTTCGCATGCAGTTCGTGGAAGACAGGCAGTGAGATGCCCAGCATCCCTGCGGCATCGGGCAAACCGGGGCCGGCGGCAAGCACCACCTGGCTCGTCTTGATGACTTCACCCGACGCAAGCCGCACCCCGCGGACTCGTCCACCGGTCGTGTCGACCGACACGACACGATCGCGTACGAAACGCGCACCGGCGCTCACCGCCTGTTCGAGCAGTCGTGTGCCGAGTGCGACGCCGTTGAGCCAGCCGGCGCGACGGATGTGCAGTGCGGCGACGGTATCGTCAGCCAGGTAGGGGAACGCCTCCCGCAGCGCATCACCCGTGAGCAGATCCGCACCCGTCGGACGGTCGGCGTAGCCCTCGGCATCGGCCGCCTCGTAACTCGCGCTCGTCGAATGCGAACGCAACTCACCCATGCCGAATGCGGACACTTCGCGTGCGGTGTTCTCCAATGTCGTCACGCGTGCGCGATCGGCCGTCGCGAACAGGTAACCCCGACGGCTCATGCGGAACGCGTTCCCACACTCGGCGGCTGACTCTTCCATCAGGTCGATGCTCCGCGACACCAGCTGGAGCATGGTGTTGTCGGGGCCAGGCCACCAGTTGCGATAGCCCTGCGTACCCTTGTTGCTGGTGAGCGTGAGCGGTTCGCGTTCGTCGACGAGCACGACCTGTGCGATGCCGTGGCGCGCAGCGAGATGATACGCGGCCGCCACGCCGGCAATGCCGGCACCGAGTACCACGACATCGGCGGATGTACGCATCATTTCTCCGTGACGGTGCGAATGTGATCGAGCACGCGATGGTGGATTCGTCCGATCAGCGCGTCACCGAAAAGTACCCAGTACGCTTCCGGCTCGAGCCGCATCTCGTACCACGTGCTGCCTTCGAGCCGGGTGCGTCCGTCGGCGAGGGGCACCAGCCGGAATTCACCGCGGCGCGAGCGGAAGTAGCCGTCGATGTGCGGTGGCGAGATATCCGCGTACGGGCTCCACTCCTGCATGGGCGCGGGCTGCTCGCTGACGTCGAACGACAGGCGGCGCCCCGGCTCCCAGCGGGTGATCGGCTCGACGAAGGCTCCGGTCGAGAACTCGCAATAGCGAACCGCGCCGACCCCTTCACCGACGATGGTCGCGCGCTGCGGGTACGCAATGCCGGCGCGAAACACGATGTCGGACGGTTCCGGTAGCGGCGGGAACTGGATGACGTTCCGCCACACCTCCTCCGGGCTTGCGTCGATCACCACCGCGGAGCGCACTTCGCGCAGCGCGGTCGGCGGCCGATCGGCCTCCATCGCGGCGCTCGCGGGCAGCAGCATGACGGCGAGCAGCGCCTTCGGCAGCCCGCCGCTGTCGCGCAACGCGATCCGACGCCCGAGAGCGCCGCCCATCAGGCTGATGCCGATGCCCAACGGCGCAGCCATCAGGAGACAGAGCGCGCCCTCTGCAGCGGCGAGGAGGGTCGCTCCGGCGACGCAGGCGAGCGTCATCAGGACGACCTGCCGGCTTTCGCGCGCGGACGCCGGGTAGCGGCGGTTGAACAGGAACGCCGTGAGCGCACCCATCACGAAGGGCGTGCCGAGGAACAGCGGAATCCCGTAGCTCGAAAGGCCGAACACACTGAGCGCGAGCATGCCGAGGCCCAGCAGTGCACCGGCGGCAATGGCCAGCAGCGCCTTCGGCAGGCGCGCTTCGTACGAGCGGGGAATCTCCTCTGTCGCTGCGGGCTCCGTACTGGTGGGCCACGCGCTCAGGCCAAGCATGAGGGCGTAATTCGCGACCGGCACGAAGAACAGCAGCGACAGCCAGGCCGACAGTCCGGCGTCGAGCGCACGCCGCATGCTCATGCTCACGCCGATCCAGAGGAACGGGAGTGCCCAGAGTGCGAGCGCGGGGAGAAGCATGGGCGACGTACCGATCCGCGTCGACCAGACGAGCGACCCCACCGAACCGAAATAATCGGTGACCTGCCAGGCCCGCCCCGTCGCGAGCCACACGATCAGCATGTCGCCCGCATACTTGACGACGACGAGGGCCAGCCCGCTGACGATGTACGCGCGCCGGTCGACCGCGCGGTCGAAGGTGAACCACAGCCGGAACCATTCCTGGACGCGCGCCATGACGTGGGCCTGAGTGTGGGTGCGTTCCTGCGCTGCCATGAAGCTAGCGCGAACTCCAGCGGATGCTGGCTCCGGCAAGCTACTGCCGGAGTGAGCGTGTCCAGACCTGCAAGACCTCCGGTGGATCACCCTGTACGACCGCCGGCGAGTGGAGGCTCGAGGAGAGCATGAAGCCAAGGCGGCGCGGAATCGCGGCGCTGGCATGATTGCGCTCGTCACAGCGGATCTCCGCATGTGCGAGCGTCGGCAGCGCACTCACCATCGCCAGCACCGCTTCCGTCGCTTCGGTGACGAGCCCCTCGCCTGTTCGGTCGCCGCGCAGCCAGTATCCGATCTCGACGCGATCGGCCGCCGCGAAATCGACTCGCCCGGCCGCATCACGCGGGAAGAGGCTGACCTCACCGAGCACGGCGCCAGACTCGGCGTCGATCAGCGCGTACCGCCATGCACGATCCGCCGCCAACTCCGCCCCGTACTCCGTCAATCGGCGCGTCATGTCCGGCAAGGGCGCCGGCTCGGAGACGCGCCGCGGAATCCAGTCGCCCAGATGCGCTTGATTGGCCTCGAGCACGGCCAGCAGCGCAGCCGCGTCGCTGGCCTGCCACGGCCGCAGGAGCATGCGGGCCGTGCGCACCGCGTCAATCACGGCGACTGTGACGCGAAGCGCTCAAGACGGAGCACGAGCGTTCCGAACTTGAGCTTGGCCTTGAGCATCACCAGCTCCCGGTGCGGACCATCCGACAGATACACCTCGGCCTCTCCATTCTCGGCGAACAGGCTGCTCGTGCGAATGATCGGCCGGATCACGATCGTCCGGAAGGTGCCGGCGGGTACCTTCACCGTCTCCTCCCGTAGCACCTTCAGCACGATCGGATTGCTCTCCGGGCGCCAGTAGTCGTGGAGCACTACATCTTCGCCGACGGTGAGTCGCAGCGTGCGGGCGACGAAGACGGCTGACAGGTCATCCAAGGGTCGTGCGCTCGGCAGGCTACCGGAGTCGGGAATCGCATTGGTGTGACCGACCCATCGCAGGTGCGCGGCATCGAACGACCGAAGCCGGTCGCGCGAGAATCCCGGTGATCGCGAATGCTGCACGAATCGCTGGGAAGCCACCGTCTCCGGATGCATCCACGTCTCGAGGCGTTCGGTGACGCGAGCGCCAGGAATGCCGCCGCGCAGTGCGAGCCGCGCGTGCAGCACGGTCGCTCCCTGGAGCGTATCGCGCGCCACCGACAGCGTCGCTGCACCAGCGCGGCCGAAGATTCCCCAGCTCGCCCTGTAGTCCGCCGATTCGCCGGACGCGAATGGAACCCGAGCCTGCGTCGGAGGCGCCGGGTGGTGGCTGTCACCGAGCGCTCCGTTCGGGAAGCCGAAGGTCAGCAGCCACAGTGCAAGAAAGGATTTCATTTGGTGTTGATTGCATGCAGTTCGCCGAACCGACCAGCTCGACTGACGACCGGGTGTCGGTAATTCCGCCAACGGCGAAGCATACCTGTGTCCGATCGTCCGTCGCAATGCCGCGAAGCTCCTACGACAATCGAACCTATTTGTACACGGTCGTGTTGACCACCGTCGTGCGCTCGAGGATGCCCCGCTGCCCATTCAGGCGCACGACATACAGCGTCCCCTTCTCGCCGAAACCCGCGAGCACGTAGCCACCCGGGAACTGCACGCGCTCGACGATCTCTCCCTTGCGGTTGATCACGTCGTACAGCAACCCGCCCTTCGCACTCAGCGACGTGCGCGGCACGATCCACACGTGTGCATTCAGGTCGGCTTTCATCGCGCCGGTCTGGATGGGCTGCTCGTAGTCACCGAATTTCTCGGGCGGCAGGAACTCGAAATGCTGCCGGGCGGTGCGCGGGCCGCTGGGCGTGTTCATGGTGCGTGGCGCGACGTTGTTCATGCGCTCCACCTGCGGCGTGAGTGAATCGATGATGCGCTTCCGGTCGACGTCCGTGATGCGCTTCCAGTCGAACGGCATCTTTGCCGTGGAGCGCTTCGTGCCATCGGGATCGACCCAGTTGATGTGGTAGTCGTGCACGCTGAGCACCGCGACCGTGCCGTCGCTCAGCAAGGCCCAGGGATCGTCGACACCAAGTGGGTTCAGGTACATGCGCGCGATGACGTTGCCCTCCGAATCGACCTCGAGCTTCCTGAACGGCGCGCCGATGTTGAGCTTGACCGAGGTCAGCGTGTCGATCTTTCGCGTGTCCAGATCGGCGCGCACGATCGGCGCGGAATCGACCTGCACCGGAATCGGCGGCAGCCACGGACGCTCCAGGTCCGGCTCCGGACGTGGACGAATCGGCAACCCATGATAGACGAACCGGCCCTGGCGGTCGAAGCCCGGATGTCCGGCTTCTCCACCCGAACCGATCGTGACGAAGTCGCTCGGCCTCGGCAGCGACATCATGCCCGCCACCTTGCCGCGCCCGTCGAGCACCATCAGCGACTGCGTCGCGCGGTCGACGTACAGCGAACTGTCGCTGCCGTACGGAATGAGCGTGTTGGCCCATTGCACGACCTTCGCGGGCGCGTCCGGCTCGGTGCCGCCGATCGTGTCGATCACGACCTTCGTCCGCGCGAGCTTGCTGTCGTACATCACGACACGCCGGTTCGCGATGTCGTTGACCATCAGGCTGCCGTTCGGCAATGCGCGCACTGCGAGCACAGGCCCGACGCTGTCGGTCGAGAGCGCGGTGCTCGGCGCGAGCGTGCGAATGGGAATTTTCGGTGCGGCGCCTTGGGCGCCGAGCGCTGCGCCGGAGAGGCCAACGGCGAGCGTGGCGGGCAGCGCATGAAGGGCGGCGCTGCGGAGACGTGCGATCATGATCGGAGGGCCTGAAAGGGCGGGATGGGCCGGCGTGCGGCTGCTGGCTTGTACGAAACACAGGTGCAGAGGGCACCTGCTTCGGCACCACCGGCTCCCACCCTACTGAAGTCGGGGGCTTCAGGATTCACTCTGGGACGGGCCGCTTTTTGGTCACAGCCGAGGTGATCGCGGCACCATTGGGCAACGGTTTCGAGGGCGCTCGGGTCGAATCGAGACCTCAACCTCCGGTTACCGACGGTGATGACCCTGATGCGAACACGCGTCGTTTTCCTGTTCCTGTTCTCGAGCACTCCTGCAGCAGCGCAGCGTCCTGCACCGGGCACTGCACAGGCGCCTGTGCGATTCCAGCTGCGGGAGACCCTGCGCATCAACGGGTCCGATCATGACTTCACGAAGCTCGGGCCCGTCCGTGCCGGCGCGAACGGTGTCTTCGTTGCGGACGTGACGGAGCTGAAGGTCCACGAGTTCACGCCCGCCGGGGCACACCGACGTACCGTTGGCCGTCGCGGTGCAGGCCCGGGAGAGTTCGAGTCGATCGGGTCGTACGGGATCATCGGTGACACGCTGTGGGTGGCCGACTACCAGTTGGCGCGGGTGACGAAGTTCGTCGGTGGTCGCGTGGTGGGGACGATTACGCCGTCGGCCGCTGCGGCGGCGAGCGGGTGGGCGACGCCCGCGGCGCTGTTGCCCGATGGACAGGCCATCTTCAAGTCGGCGGTCGATGGGAACCGGCTGCGGAGCGGTGCGCCCCAGCCGCTGGCCGTGCTGCGCGGATCCAGCTCGGCATCGTCGCTCGACACGCTGATGCGATTCTCCATCAACTCGTCCATCATGGCGCTCCCCTCCGGTGGCGGCACCTTCTACGCGACGCAGCCGTTCTCCGTCGATCCCGTGGTCGCGGTGTCACCGAATGGGGCGTGGGTGCTACGCGCCGAGGGCACGCTCGAGGGCAACCGTCGCGGCAACGTCGACGTCGAAATGCTGGACGGGCGCGGCAAGCCGCGCTTCCGGACTGCGATGACGACGGATGTCGAACGCATCCCGCCATCGGTCGTGGACAGCGCGGTCGCTGACATGGTGGCCAAGCGGCGCGATCCCAACCTCGCGAAATCGGTGCGCACCGCACTGCGGGTTCCAGCCGCCTTCCCGTTGGTTCGTGGCGCGGTGGTGGGATCGGATGGCGTGTCATGGATTCGACTGCGCGCCAAGGGTGGCAAGGACACATGGCGCATCCTGTCGAGCAGCGGGCAGCAGACGGGCAGCGCCGTAGTGGCGAACGGCGTCGAAGTGACTACGCTCGACGGCAGCCACGTGTGGGCGATCGAGCGCGATGCCGACGGCGTCGAGTCGGTGGTGAAGTTCCGCGTGTGCCGTGTGGGAGCCGCGGACTGCAACCGGAGCTAGCGCGAGTGCACGTATCTCAGCGCTTCTTCACCGAACGCGCATTGAGCGCCACGGCTTCGCGCACCAGCACCTTGAACGCTGCTCCATCGACCTCTTCGCCTTCGTGAATGTCGATTGCCCGGCGCGTATTGCCTTCGAGACTGGAATTGAAGAGACCCGTCGGATCGGGGACGCCTGCGCCGCGCGCGAACGTGAGCTTCACCGTGGACTTGTAGCTCTCGCCGGTGCAGACGTTGCCCTGGTGTGACCACACCGGCGTGCCCATCCACTTCCACTCCTCGGTCATCTCGGGATCCGCCTCGAGAATCAGGGCCCGCATGCGGGCGAGCGTGTCACCCCGCCAGTCGCCCAACTCCTGAATCCGCGCGTCGATCAGCTGCGAGGCATCGTCGCCGGCCGCTGCTTTCCCGGCGACCTTCTTCGCCGTCTTCTTCGCGGCCGTCATGCCATCTGGCTCCGCGCAGTGGCGCTCCCACCTTGCATGCGCGACCCGATCTGCACCGCGAGCCACGCCATCGGGATGTAGGCAAGCAGCAGGTCCGTTACGATGAACCAGGTCGGCGCCGGAATCATGAAGCACGCCGCGATGCCACCGATCAGGAACAGCACGCCGATGGCGTACGCGAATCGCGCGCGACTGCTCGCCGCGATCATGTAGGCCGCGAGCGCGCCGGCCAGCGTGCCCAGGGCATGCGCCAGAAATGGCATCACGAAATGCCGTGGCGCGAAGAGATGCATGGAGCTGCTCAGGCTTTCCGCGTTGTTGACGTCTACCCCAGGCGGCGGCGGGATGAGCGACGGGCTGACGAGGATGAGCGCCGAGTTGACGGCGCCGCCGATCACGATTCCGGCGATGACGGCAAGCACGTTGCGGAGCAGGGTGGGCATCGGGATCTCCTGAGGGAAGTACGCGCCGGGCTCGGCGGCGTCGGGGAATAAACTGCGCCACGAACCCGGGTCCGGCGAGCGTCCACGTGATGGCATGAATGTGCAGCCGGGCAGCCTGACGCTCGCCGGAGCGCTTCGTCCCCGAGAGAACGAACCTTGTCCCTGCCGGCTCGATTCGGTCTTGACTACGCGTGTAGGCAGCCGTACCGTGGACCCATGACGACACGTGTAGGCACCGATGCCCCCCGCTGAATCGACCATCGGCGAGCAGGAACTCACCCTGCTCCGCCACATCGCCGACCGCGATTCGGTCACCGTCGCGGAAGCGGTCGACGAGTTCGGCACGAGCCGTGGCCTCGCGCGCTCGACCGTGCTCACGATGATGGAGCGGCTGCGACGGAAGGGTTACCTGTCACGCCGCATGACCGGCGGCGTGTTCCGGTATCGCGCCCTCTCGTCGTCCGCCGAGCTCCTCAAGGACGCGGTGCAGCGATTCGTGGAGCGCAACCTCGATGGATCCGTCTCGCCGTTCCTCGCATACCTGTCGGAAGCCGCCGAACTTTCCGAGCAGGAGAAGCAGGACCTGGAGCGGATCGTCGCGCGTCTCGACGCCGCACAACGCAAGGATCGCTGATGCTCTCCCTTCTCGCTCGCGCGTCTCTCGAAGGAGCGTTACTCGCGCTCGTCGTCTGGCTGGCGTGCCGCGCGATGCCGCGGTTGTCGCCGGCGGTTCGCGCCCTGCTCTGGTGGTGCGTCGCCGCGAAGTTCGTCGTCGCGCTGCTCCCGGTCGCACCGATCGGAGTGCCGGTACTTCCGTCCGCGCCGCTGCCCCGTGAAGTGATTTCCGCAGTGACGCCGGAAGCAGGCGGGGCCACCATGCCGAGTTCTTCTCGTACGGTCGCTCCCGAACGCGCCAACCGAACATCACTCGTCGCTTCGGCCGGTGAACCAGCGCGTCGCAACGGGCCGGGCCTGCCATGGACGGCGATCCTCGTGAGCCTGTGGGCGCTGGGGCTCGGCGTCTCGTTGACGCGCACCCTGCGTTCGTGGAAGGAGACACGCGGGGTCGTTTCGCGCTCGCAGGCCGGTAGTGCCCCGCTGCACGAGGTCGTACGCGAGCTGTCGGCCCTGCTCGGCCTGCGCCGAATCGCGGATGTGCGCGCGTCATCCGAGATCGAGTCGCCGCTCATCACGGGCATTCGTCGTCCGGTCATCCTCGTCCCGACGCACAGTTTCGCACTGCTCTCAGCCGAACAGCAGCGCATGGCGCTCTGCCACGAGCTCGCGCACATGAAGCGCGGTGACCTGTGGCTCGGCTGCATACCCGCCGTGGTCGAGCGGTGCTTCTTCTTTCATCCGGTCGCACGCCTGGCCGCACGCGAGTACGCGTTCTGGCGGGAAGCCGCGTGCGACGAGGCCGTGCTCCAGTCGCTCGGTGCCTCGCCACAGAGCTATGGCCGCCTGCTCCTCGCACTCGGCGTGTCGCGGCCGCAGGCCACGTTTTCTGCCGCTGGTGCCGCCTGGTCGTTCTCGAATCTCAAACGGAGAATCACGATGCTCGGTCATTCATCCTCGACAACTTTTGGTGCTCGCATGGCCGGCACTGCGGTAGCAGCGCTCGCCATCATTGCCGTCGCGCCGGTGAAAGCTGTCGCACGCACCGCTGCTCCTGCCGCTGCTGCGTACTACCCGTCGCCCGTCACCATGACGGAATTCGAGGAAAGTGCATCGGCCGGCTTGGTTCAGCAGGACTCGACGATGGCGCATGTGGCCCGCCAGCATCCGTCCACGCATGCGGGCCAGCACGCGAGAACGCAGGTGGAACTGCAGGCGCGACAGAAGCAGCACGCGCAACAGCTCCACCATGCGCAGACGAAGCAGGCGATCGAGGCACAGCACGCACGGCAGGCGCAACAGGCCCAGCAGTCGCATCAGTCGCATCAGTCGCAGCAGTCGCAGCAGGCGCAGCATGCCCTTACCGCGCAGCGGGCAGCGACCGAGCGACATGAGGCACGTGCGCACGACGAAGTAACCGGCCAGCACGCCACGATCGCCCAGACAGCAGCGAGCGGCCAGCAGGAGCGCGGGAGCCAGCAGGATCTGCGATTCGTGTACTTCAGCGACGACCGCAACACGACGATGTCGGGCTCGAGCGGCGACGTGTCGCGTGCACGTCAGTATCGCCGGTCGGGGGAACCATTGCTTTGGTTCCGGCGCGACGGCCAGGAGTACATCGTCCGCGACGAGAAGGTGTTGCGTGAAGTCGAGGAGCTGTGGGCGCCCGTGAGCCGCGTCGGCCAGGAGCAGGGCAAGGTCGGCGCGAAGCAGGGCGAGATCGGCGCCGAGCAGGGCCGGCATGGAGCACAGCAGGGCAAGGTCGGCGCGAAGCTCGGTGTTCTTGGTGCGCGTCAGGGTGTCATTGGCGCGCAACTCGGATTGCTGTCCGCGCGGGAGTCCGAGGGAGTGTCGGCGTCGGAACGCCGGGAAATCGAGCGAGAGCGCGAGAAGCTCGAGCGCGACATGCGACAGCTCGAGGTCGAGATGCGCGCGGTGAACGACGAGATGCGCAATGTGGCTCCGCCATCGCGCAGGCTCGGCGAGGACATGGAGAAACTCGGCCGCGAGATGGAAGTGCTCGGCGCGCAGATGGAAACCGCATCGAAGCGCGCCAACGCCGGGATGCGCACGCTGATGGAGCGGGCCGTCAGGAGTGGTGCGGCGGAGGCGGTGCGGTAGGCAGCCGCGTCACGGAGTAGCGCCCTCCCCGTCGAGGGTCGGCGAGCCGGCGTCCGAAGTCGAATTCCAGGTCCTTAGCCCTGAGCCGAGCGAGCAGCGGGACGAGCGCAAGCAGCGGCCGGCGCAGCACCAGGAAGATGCCGAGTACCGTGAGCGGCCATGCAAGCGCCGTCACGAGTGCGGCAATGAAGGTCGGTGCGTCCATGGTTCCCTCCACGAGACACCACACGAGGAGGCGTCAGGCAACGATGCCTCCCCGCAGCGGCCACCTCTCTTCTTCTCAGCCTTCGTTACTCCCTCGCCGTCCCCCGTGAGCCCAGCACCGCCGCGGCGAGACTCAGGCCGAACCCGAGTAGCGCGAACCACAACCCGGTGGACGCGCCCGACGCGACATCCTCGGCGAGCGTGCCCGCCTGCTCGCGCACACCGGCGATCCTGCTGCGCGCCTGCTGATTTGCGGCAACCACACGATCCGCGATACGCTCCGCTTCCGCGCGGCTCTGGCCGGTGCGCGCGACGATCACGTTGATCACGTCTTCGCGGTTCAGGTTGTCGGCGCGTTCACGCACCAGATCCCAGATCTCGCTCGCAGCCTGCTCGTTGCCTGCGGTGCCCGTTGCGGTCTGGCCAGCGGCCCCGGCATCCGCGCGGAGCGACTCGGGCCGCAACGATGGATCGCCAGTCTGGCGAAGCAGGCGTTGGATCTCGCCCCGCAGGTTGACGTCATCCGCGTTGTTCGCAGCGCGTGACACACCGGCCGCTACTGCCGAACCGGCGCCGGATGCGACTGCCCCAGCCGTGGCACCGACTACCCGGAACGCCGCCCCCGTGAGTGACCCGACACCACGCGACACCATCCATACGGTGAGCAGTGTCGAGAGCGACCAGAGCAGCGCGCCATGCAGGAATGCATCCTTCTTCGAGAGCACGCCCGCGAGGCGGCCCGTCGTGCGTCCGCCGAGATACAGCGCGATCAGGATTGAAGCGATTGCCCAGATCGCCGCGCCGATGCCGAGCCCGCGTCCGGAGTTCTGGTCGAACGCCGCAAGGCCGATGGCACCGCCAAGCGTGGTGAGCACGATCTGCAGTGCGGTGGCCATCACCAGGCCGGCGATGATCGCACCCCAGCTCAACCGAAAGCCGGTGTGCGATGCTACATCCGTACGCTCCACCAGAATCTCGGCAGGCGTTGTCGTCCGATCGGGTGATGTCATGTTGCATTCCTCGTTGCGGCGCGGCGGCCGTGTACCCGGGTGATGAAGTTCGCCGCACGCACCTCGACATCAGCGCCAGTACACGCTCGCATGTCGATGTTCGGCGACGATCGAATTCGCGATGGCCGATGCAATCTTCCGACCGCCGGTACCGGAGGGCTCGATGGGGTTCGCGTAATCCGCCGTTTCGTTGCACACCATGCGAAGATCGATGACGGCCAGTTGATGTTCGATCGCGTACCGCAGGATGACGTCGTTGAACATCATCAGTGCAACGCGTGCGATCGGCGCCTCGGACGCATCGAGGTTGCCGTTGTAGATGGTGCACGTCGTGGTGGGCCGCCCGAGTGCGAGGACACTGTCGAGTGCGGAGCGGTACGACACCTCGAACGCGTGAATCCGCCGGGCGAACAGTGCGAGCGCTTCAGCGGTTGAACCGACGCGCTTGTTGAGCAGGTCGCTGTTCATGAGCGCGTCATTGCCGCCGATCGAGACGACCACGTGCGATGCGTCGGCGGGAACTCCCGACAGCTGCCGTGCCAGCTCGCGCGTGGTGTGCCCGTCGACGGCGCAGAGCGTCGCCCGCCACGGCGTTGGGAGAATGTCGCGCAGGTGCGTGACGACGTCCGGCGCGCCACGCGTATAGCTGCGGTTGTCGAAGATCGAGTCGCCGAGCAGTACGAGGTGTGAGGCCATGATTGAGCGGGTGCGCAAGGCTCAGGCCCGCTGGTGAATACATCAGGTCGTCTGCTTGCTCCTTCCGTCCGCTTTGTGGCGCTATTTGACGTACGCCGCAAGATGCTCACCCGTGAGCGTCGACTTTGCCTTCACCAGTGCGGCCGGCGTTCCTTCGAACACGACCCGTCCGCCGTCATGTCCCGCGCCCGGCCCGAGGTCGATGATCCAGTCGGCGTGTGCCATCACCGCCTGATGATGCTCGATCACGATCACCGACTTGCCCGAATCGACGAGCCGGTCCAGCAATCCCAGCAGCTGCTCGACGTCGGCGAGGTGTAACCCGGTAGTGGGTTCGTCGAGCACGTACACGTTGCCCTCGTCTGCCATCTGCGAGGCGAGCTTCAGCCGCTGCCGCTCGCCACCCGACAGTGTCGTCAGCGGCTGACCGAGTCGCAGGTAGCCCAGCCCGACGTCGTTCAGGCGCTGCAGGATCTCGTGCGCCGCCGGTGTGTGCGCCTTGCCTGATGCGAAGAATGCGACGGCATCCTTCACGGGTAGGTCGAGCACGTCGGCGATATTGAGGCCACCGAGTTTGTACGTGAGCACCTCCGCTTGGAATCGCTTCCCTTCGCAGTCCTCGCAGACGGTGGTCACGCCCGTCATCATCCCGAGGTCGGTGTAGATCACGCCATTGCCGTTGCACGTGGGGCACGCGCCCTCGGAGTTCGCGCTGAACAGCGCAAGCTTCACGCCGTTCGCCTTCGCGAACGCCTTGCGGATCGGCTCCAGCATGTCGGTGTACGTCGCCGGGTTGCTGCGGCGCGAGCCACGAATCGGTGCCTGATCGACCGACACCACGCCCTTCTGCGTCGACACCGAGCCGCGGATCAGTGAGCTCTTCCCGGATCCGGCCACGCCGGTCACGACGACGAGCACGCCGAGCGGGATGTCGACATTCACTTTCTGCAGGTTGTGCGTGCTCGCACCGCGCACCTTGAGCGCGCCCGTCGGCTTCCGAATGGATGTCCTGAGCGACGCACGATCATCCAGGTGGCGCCCGGTGAGCGTGCCGCTCGACCGCAGTCCGGCAACGCTTCCCTCGAACACGATTTCGCCGCCGGCGGTGCCCGCACCGGGTCCGAGATCCACTACGTGGTCGGCAATCGCGATCGCCTCAGGCTTGTGCTCGACCACGAGCACCGTGTTGCCCTTGTCCCGCAACCGCAGCAGCAGGTCGTTCATGCGCTGGATGTCGTGCGGGTGCAGGCCGATCGTCGGCTCGTCGAACACGTACGTCACGTCGGTGAGTGAGGAGCCGAGGTGCCGGATCATCTTGGTGCGCTGCGCTTCGCCGCCGGACAGCGTGCCGGCAGGGCGGTCGAGGCTGAGATAACCGAGTCCGATCTCGACGAACGAGTCGAGCGTGCCCTGCAGTGATTCCACCAATGGTGCCACCGATGCGTCATCGAGCGCTCGCGTCCACTCGGCCAGATCGCTGATCTGCATCGCGCAGGCGTCGGCGATATTGAGCTTCCCGATCCTCGACGAGCGCGCCGCCTCGTTGAGGCGCGTCCCCTTGCAGTCCGGGCAGGCGGTGAAGGTCACGGCGCGCTCCACGAATGCGCGGATGTGCGGTTGCATCGCGTCCACGTCCTTCGTGAGGAACGACTTCTGCACGCGCGGCACGAGCCCTTCGTAGGTGAGGTTCATGCTCTCGAACTTCACCTTCGTCGGTTCCTTGTACAGAAAGTCCTGCAGCTCCTTCTTGGTGTACTTCGCGATCGGCTTGTCTGGGTCGACGAACCCTGAGGCGCCAAAGATCCGCACCATCCAGCCGTCCGCCGTGAAGCCCGGAATGGTGAGCGCTCCCTGGTTGAGCGACTTGCTGCTGTCGTAGAGCTGCGACAGGTCGATGTCGGTGACCGATCCCATGCCCTCGCACCGCGGGCACATGCCACCCGTGACGGTGAACGTGCGCTTCTCGGTCTTGCCGTTCCCCTTCTCCACCGTGATGGAGCCGGCGCCACGCACGGACGGGACGTTGAACGAGTATGCGTTCGACGAGCCGATGTGCGGCTTGCCGAGCCGGCTGAAGAGGACGCGGAGCATGGCGTTCGCATCCGTCGCCGTGCCGACCGTGGAGCGCGAGTTCGCGCCCATGCGCTCCTGGTCGACGATGATCGCCGTCGTCAGGCCGTCCAGCAGGTCCACCTCCGGACGGCCAAGCGAGGGCATGAAGCCCTGGAGGAATGCGCTGTACGTCTCGTTGATGAGGCGCTGCGATTCCGCGGCGATCGTGCCGAACACCAGCGACGACTTTCCCGACCCCGAGACGCCGGTGAACACCGTGAGGCGTCGCTTGGGAAGTTCGAGGCTCACGTCCTTGAGGTTGTTCGCGCGCGCGCCGCGCACGCGGATCCGGTCGTGCGAATCGGCGGGATGCGATGCGTTCTGCGATGCAGAACTTGCAGCGGGCGGTGTCTTCCTGACGGGCATGTGCGGTTCGGGAGGGCGATCGGCGTAGCGGCGCTGGTGAGTGGCGGCGCCTCATGATAGCCCGGAGCGAGCCCGAGGTCAGTACTGCTCAGCCCTTCTCAGTACTGCTCTGCCGCTTTCTCGCGTTGCTGGCTCGTGAACGCTGGCGCTTCGCCTTCGCCGAGCAGGTCGCCCGGGGCACGGCCCGGAAGATCGTGCACAGAGACGGCATCGGCGTCACGCTGTGCGAGCCGCATGGTGCCCGCAGCGGTGATGCCGCCAAACAGTGTCGAATAGAGGATGTCGTCGATCACCAGCGACCATGCCACCATCCCTTCTCCGGACAGCAGGTTCATCGTCTGCAGGAACGCGGGCACGAACAGACCGGCGAGGATGGCGCCGCCGATTCCGAAACGCACCGGGCTGATTTCCCTGAGGCGCTTTCCGCGATACGCGAGGCTGACGAATGCGGAGAACGCCGCGCCGGTCACTGCACCAGCGATGCCGATCCTGATCCCCATGCCTACCCCGTCACCTATTGCGTTCAGCATCGGAATGCCGTCGGAGAGACGCATGGCCGTGGCCACTCCCGTCCCGAGTGCGCCCCAGGCCACGCCCCAGACGGTGGCGTTCTTGAATGCCGCACGCAGGCGGCCAAATGGTCGTTCGTCGGACATCGCCTTTCTCCGGATGATTCAGCGCGCTACGGGCGCCGGGCTGGAATCGCCTCATACGGGAATCGCATGCGCGTCCCGTCGATCCCGAGGACGTTCACGACGACGAGCTTGACCGCCGATCGTGCAGGCAATCCGGCGCGCGCGGCATCAGCGACTTCGCGACCGACCTGCCGCGCCGGATCGTCACGCCCGCCGAACCGCCACTCTCCCTCCTCGAACGCGCGCAGCGTGAACGAGCCATCCCCCACTTCGACGACGAGCGAATCGCTTCCGAACAGACGCGTGCCCAGCACCTTCGCCGAACCTGCGGCTTGTTGGGCCCTCTTGAGTGCGGAGTCGCTGACCGCGGACTGCGCAGCAGCCTGCGGTGCCAATGCCGCCGCGAGCAGGAGGACACCGACGGATGGGATCAGCGTGCGCATTGGATTTCGGGACTGGAGTGAAGTCGAGCACCCCGAGACTCGCGGGAGCGAATGCCGAAGGTGGGGCCGGCGAGCATCACGCGCCACCAGCCCCGCGAAACGGCACGGCGGCGATCCAGAGGCCGATCAGCGCCTGCACCAGGCCAATCATGAGCAGCGTGAGTTCCCGGTGAGAACGCCAGAATCGCCAGCCTGCTGCCGCCATGATCCCACCCGTCACCACCAGGATGATCACGAATCCCATGGCGTGGTGCGTGTACGCGAGTTGGCTTCCACCCATTGCGTGCGCCGCGTACAAATGGCCGAGCAGTCCGACCACGAGAAGAAGGGCCGTGGCGAGGCGAATGAGCGGCTGCAGGCGCGGTGTGGCGTCTGTGGGCAATGAGGAGAGCATGCGCGCCTCCGAGCGCGAGAACGCGCCGCAGCGAGAGCGCCGTGGGCGGCTGCCCCGGCACACTCCCTACGCACCGACGGTCACGAAGATTCCTACCCGTGGGCCGCCACACGTCGCGCGCAGAAATACCCCCGTTGTCTGGCGAGGCGGCGCCCCCACCTTTTCCTCGGAATACCGATGCCACCCCCGGGATACGACCACCATCCGGTGAAACCCTGTGCGTCCGCTCGTGCGATCGTGTAGTGGTGCGCGGATTTGTCCGCACACATCCCGAACGCGCATCGAACATCCACGATGATCGTCCGACCATCGATGGCGACACTGTCTCCCGGATACGGTGGTGTCACGAGGGAACCCGCAAGAAGCCGATCTCCGCGGCGAATGCGATCACCCATCACACCTGCGAGGTAGAACCGTTCGAGCGTGTCATTCAGCGCGAGCCGCATTCGGCCGCGGAGCACCGGCGACTCGTATCCGCGAACGGTGTTCACCTGGACGTACTCGAACTCACCGGTGAGCTGGCGCATCACGGAAGTGTCCAGCGGTATGGAGGATCGTCGGTGTCGGTTGCTACACCTTGCGCCGGGCAGCCCTTACCGCGAGCACGACCGCGCCGACCATCAGCAGGATGCCGAGGAGTGCAGCCCCGGGCGCATCATCGGTGTCTCCGACGTAGATGCCGGCGGCGGCAAGCGCGACGCCGGCCGAGACGAGGGCGATCGGGACGAGCAGCTGTCTCGCGGACTTCACGCGGGCCTCCTCGAGCGGGTGAACGGACGGGTTAAGGTGAGCGCACACTGGTAGTGTAAAGCAGTTTGCATAGCAAAGCAAGCGCAGCGCGTGCGTGGCGCGAGTTCTGCGACCGGAGTGCGCTCACCCTACCGGGAGACCCAGATGGCGAAATGCGAAGTGTGCGGCAACGACTACTACCTCTCGTTCCAGGTGATCACCGCCGGTGCCACGCACACGTTCGACTCGTTCGAGTGCGCCATTCACAAGCTCGCGCCCGTCTGCGCGCATTGCGGCTGCCGCGTCATCGGCCACGGGATCGAGGCGAACGGCACGTTCTACTGCTGTGCCCACTGCGCGCATGCACAAGGCGCGACGATGATCCGCGACAACGAGTCGCACGCACGGCCGGACTGAGCCTGACGGCGGTGTGGACATCGTGGGGCTCACATTGCCAGCGTCCCTGCGTCAGAGCGGGCGTCACAGCGCGTCGGCGATGGCCGCGATCTCCTCGGCATCACGCCATGCTTCGCTCAGCGCATCCAGCTCGACGTCGAGCGCCACTCGCTCGGCCGCCTCGTGCGCCACCATCTCGAGCGCCAGGCGGTCGACCGCAGGCACGCGAAGCAGCGCCATGCGTTGCGCGCTTCCCATGCCCCCGTGTGCCCAGAAGGACCGGCCGGTGAGCTGCACTGCCAGATCCTGCGAGAGTGTCGTGACGGCTGGCGCCGCGTGAGCTGGGAGCGCGTCATGGGCATCGCCGGCGGTGTGCGCGAATCGTCCCCACTGCCAGTGCCACGCGGACGCGAGCACTCGGCGGAAGTATCCGTCGGGCTCCATTGCGTCGTCGACCTTCCGCACGGCATCGGCGATCAGAGATGGTGAGCTCTCGTACTGGTTGACGGTCGCGAGCAGTCTCGCACTCGCGCGCAGTCCCTCCGCACCGGAGAGCCGGATTGGGCCGAGCTCGTGCGCGATCTCCAGCTGCCACGGCTCGCCCTGCTCAGGGCGCACGAGGTGTGCGGTCGCCAGGTGGCGCCGCCGGAGGATCGCGGTCGGCACATCGTTGCCGGTGGGCACCCACGCGTGAGAGGGGGTGCTGGCGGTGTCGTCGTACATGTCGTGCATGCTGTCAGGCCGCACGCTGTCATCGCGCGCGCTGTCACGCCGTACGATGGCGAGCACGCGCTCACCGCGCTGTCCCGGCCCCGCCAGACCTGTCACCAGCTGCAGCGCCTGCTCCTCCGACGTGACAGGGCTGGGCCCGGACCGCAGCCATCGCGCCGCACGCGTACCGGCAAGAATGACCGCGGCGGAAGCACGCGCGAGCGATTGCCGGCGTGTGGCGCGCTGGCGCAGGAGCCGCGCACCGTATCGCCACACGGCGATCTCCGGCCGCAGTGCTGGACCGATGCGCACCAGCTCCGTTCCGTCGCGCAGCCCGGCCAGCCCGATGTTGCCGGTGCCGTATCGCTGATGCGAGGCCCGAAACTGGCGCTCGCATTCCTCGACCGCATCCCAGCGCTCCTCGATCGGCGCAAGATTCCACCGCCCGCAACCGCCGCAGACGGCCCACAGGCGCCCACGCGCCGGATCGAAGGCGAGCCGCCGGCCCACGGGAAACCACGCCAGCGCTTCGTTGCGCCCCAGCGCGCCGAGGCAGAAAAGGCAGGTGCTGTACATGACCAGCGCTCGACGCGAATCAGGGAGCCTGCATTGCTCCGTTGCATTGTGTCGGCCGGGAATCGCTGCGGCAAGGCGCGGAACGCCGAGTCCGCCTGGGAGGGCGCGACCGACGACGTAGATTGCAGTGCGGAGCAGACGCTTCCTGGTGGCGCCCGCATCACCCATCACCGTTCGATGGAGTTCGACCCTGCTTCTCCACGCCCTCGTTCACCTGCTCTTCACGGTCACACCGCGACTCCGGCGACCTGCTTCGCCGACCGCACGCGTTGCCCGCGCGTTGCAGTTACCGCTGGGCCCCGATCGCTTGCGACACCTGCACGACAATGTCTGGATCGCGGCAACGCGCGACATCCCGGGCCCGCGATTTCACGGGTAGGCCGGTGAGGCCCGCCTCACCGGCTCGCAGCTAGAACTTCCAGTTGTAGCCCGCCCGCACCACCTGCGTCTCGAGGTAGTCCGTGCTCACGATGGTGAAGTCGGTGCCGCGGATCGTTCGGCGCGCCTGATTCGTGTTCAGCAGGTCGGTGGCATTCACCACGATTTCGCCCCTCCCCCGCTGGACGCTCTTCTTCAGTCCGATGTCGAGCGAATAACGGCTCTCGACGCGACCCTGCGGCAGGAGGTCGGGCGCGAGATACACCGACGACAGCTGCGTCTGCCATTCGTACGGGAGCCTGAGCGTGGCGTTGAGCTTCGCGCTGCCCGACGTGAGCTGTTCACGCGCGGCGGAATAGCGAATCGGCACGGGATACTGATTGACGACCGAAAACGCGTCGACGGTGCGACGGTAGGCGTTCGCATTCGCGCCCAGTGACACGTTGCGCGACACGGTCTGCTGCCACACCACCTCGGTGCCCGTGCTCCAGCTACGCCCGCCATTCTGGAAGACGTTGTACAGCAGCACGCTCCCCGGCGCCTGGGTGGCGATGCGGGTGATCGTGCCGTCGACGATCCGGTGATACGCAGCCCCGTAGAAACTTCCCGACGACCAGCCTCGCCGAAATCCCAGTTCCGCGGAGGTCGAATACTGCGGCTGCAGCGCCGGGTTGCCGACCTTGATCAGTTCCGGCTCGTCGTACTTGGGGAAGATGCGGATGTCGACTTCGTTCGGCCGGTCCACCCGTCGGTTGAAGAACAGCGACAGCTTGTTGCTGTCGTCGAACTTGTAGGCCGCACGCACGTTCGGGAACGGCTGGAAGTAACGGTAGCCGTCGCTCTTGTAGGTGTTGTGATTCGGGTTGACGTCGTAGTCCACGCCCACACCCTCGAAGCGCACGCCTCCCTCGAGCTCGACCCGCTCACTCTCGAACACGTAGTTCGTGTAGATCGCCGGGATCGTCTCGCGATACGTCGCCCGCCCGCCGGCTCCGGTGTCGATCGGGGAGTTCTCGCCCGCGAAGAACTGCATGTTGACGGGGATGGACCGGTAGCGTCCCTTGAACCCTGCCTCGACGCGGCCCTGCCGCAGCGGCTTGATGTAGTCCGCATTGAGGTCGACCACATGCTCGTCGGAGAGCAGCTTGAACGCATCCTGTCCGACCGATGCGGGCAACGTGTTCGTGAAGAAGTACTTCTCGTCTTCGCGGTGGAACGAGTAGTTCGACGTGAACGCGAGCGTGTGCCCCGGTTGCGCGAACCGGTGGGTGACGACGGCGGTGGCGAAGGCGGTGTACTTCACCTCGTCCTCGAGGAACTGCCAGAGCCGGTAGCGATTCTCGAGCGTGCCCTCGAAGTAGGGATTGTCCCCGTTGTCGATGATCTTTTCCCGGTTGAACAGGCCGGAGATGCTCAGGGAGTTCCGTGCATCGATCGCGTGGTCGACGCCCGCACTCAACGTGGCGTAGTCCGTGCGCCGGTTGCGCTTCACCTGCTGGAGCACCACCGTGCCATCGTCGTACGTGCGCGTCGAGAACTCGTTCTTGTTCAACGTCGGCGAATACAGCCAGTCACCCTGCAGGAACGTGTTCGTCTCCCCCTGGCGGTAGTTGAGCGACACGGACGGGTTGAACTTCGGCGTGCCTTGCGACTGCGGGCGGATGGTCGGCAGGTTCTGTCGCTTGACCCAGAGCGCGCCCGCACCGCCCATCACGCCGACCCGGCCGTTGAATCCGTCCTGGTCCTGCTTCTTGAGCACCAGGTTGATGATGCCGGCACTGGCGTTCGCGTCGAACCTCGCCGACGGATTGGTGATGATCTCGATGCGATCGAGTGCCGACGCCGGCAGATTGTTCAGGCCGTTCTGCGAACCGAAGCCGGTAAGCGCCGTCTGCTTGCCGTCGATCAACACCACGACCTTGTCGCTGCCGCGCACTTCCACCTTGCCGTCCTGCCCGACGGTCACGCCCGGCACGGTGGACATGGCCTGCAGGACCGAACCACCGGACTGGCTGATGTTGTCCGACACGGTGAACGTCTTCTTGTCCATCGCCGCCGACAGCGCCTCGGCATCGGCCGTCACGACGACTTCGCCGAGTCGCCGCGTTTCCCGGACCATCAGCAGCGTACCCAGGTCGAGGAACGGCGTGAGTTCGCCGATCAGCACCCGCTGGCGGATGGGTTGAAATCCGATCGACCGGGCAACCAGCACGTACACACCCTTCTTGAGCGCCGTGAAGGTGAACTCTCCCGACTCGTTCGTCAGTCGCCCGGTGACGAAGACGCTGTCCCTTTCCGTCTGCAATTGCAGCGACAGGTACGGCAGCGCGGCCTTGGTGCCCGCCTCCTGTACCTTGCCGAACAGCGTGACACCAGCGGCCGGTGCCTGCGCCCGCATGGGCAGGGCGGAGCACAGGGAGAGCAGGAGCAGAAGGAAGCGAGTGCGATATGTCACTGTCTGGCCAACCGGAGTGCTGTCATGGGAGTGTGTCAATCGAAGAACCAGCGGAATTCGCTCCGCATCAACGTGTAGCTCGTGCGATCCACCCACGTCGCCACGAAGCTGACCGGTGCTCCGTCGAACGTCCCCTCGAGACGCAGGGTGTCCGACGATCGCGTCCAGTCGAACGTACCACGACGACCGTCCCGGCATTGCATCGACAGCGGACCAGCGACCGGAAAGCTGTCGAGCGCGCACCGTATCGCCACGTCGTCCGCAGTTCGGATCAGCACGCCGGCGCCGTCGATCGTGAGACGGCGCCACGGTGCGTCCGGCGTCAAGGGGACGACCTGCCAGGTGCCGGTCGCCGCCGAAGTCGGCGGAGGGGGTCCCGCGAGGGTGCCGGACATCGCCCGGACGCACGACACCACCACGCTGCCGACCACCACGAACTTGATGGCCGCGCGCCAGTGCCACGCCACACGGTCCTGCACGATGGTCGACTCACGTGACGCGCCCACCGGGCGGTTACGCACGAACAGGTCGAGCAGCCGTGGTGCATCGTACAGGATCAGCACGATGCAGGAGAGCGTGATCATCGTGGCGTACAGCTTCACCGGGACACCGTACGCATAGTTCATCAGCGTGACGTTCAGCATGACCGGCAGGCACACCAACGCGCCGAGCAGCGCGGTGCGCCGGAAGCAGAGCAGCACGATGGGGACAAGCTCCAGCAGGCCGGCCATGAATGCATACGGCCGCGAGAACTGCATGAACGTCCAGAGCAGCGCCATGGGGGTGAGGTCGCCGACGCGCCGCTCGAGTGCGGGCAGGGTGAGCGGCGGAAACTGCTGCGGGAGAATCTTCGCGATGGCATACCCCATGAGGCCGAGCACGATGGAGTAGCGGAGCAGCACACGCAGCACGCTCTCAGTCCATTCGGCGCGCGGGCGCCGCCGATCGGCAACCGTCCACACGATCGCTCCGGCGATGCCGATCACCACGCACAGGAGCACGCGCGCGAACTCTTCCGCGGTGTCGCCGTTGTCCCCGTTGGCACCGCCCGGCGACGCGACACCGAACAGGTGTTGCGCGACCCAGAGCCCCGGCACGGTAAAGATGCGGCCCCACTGCACCGCGAGCCCGGTGTCGTTGAAGCCACCGCCGCCAAGTGACGGATAGTTGTTGAGGAAGAGCGGGACGTGGTACAGCCCGAACGCGATGAGCGCAAAACGCTCGGCGAGGCGACGCCCGATGCCTTGCACGGACGACGGTGTCGCCCCTGGTATCGCCACGCCTGTCTCCTGAGGTGGGAGGTCCTCGTTCGCTGTCATCGTTCGATGCCATCGACAGCTGTAAACTCCCAGCCGATTGTCGGTTTCGATAGCCGGACGACAGTCCTTCGCGATCAGCGACCCGTTGCCGTCCCACCCCCAACTGCCGGAATGATTTCCCGCTCGAGCAGCCCGTAGATCGCGTCGAGGTGGCCGCGTTCACGCTGCGCATTGGGATCCGACGTGGTGACGACGACCAGCGCGAGGTCCGGCACGATGAACACGAACTGGCCGCCGTAGCCCCAGGCGAAGTGCACGTCGTGTCCGGCCAGACGTCGGTGCCACCACCCATACCCGTAACCATTGCCGTTGAACGGCGAGTACGTGCGCACGACCCACGAGCTGTCGATCCACGCACGTGGAACGACCTGTGTCCCGCCAGGCGCGCGGCCGCCGTTCAGGTAGAGCGTCCCGAACGCCAGCATCTCGCGTGAGGTCATCCGCATCTCGTTTCCACCGAAGTGGATGCCCTGCGGGTCGGTCGTCCATCCGCGCAGCCGGAAGCCCAGCGGTCGTGCGAGCGCCCGCTGCGCAAACGCGTGGGTGCTGGTGCCCGTGGCGCGCACCAGCGCGGCGGACAGCAGGTGCGTGCTGCCGGTGCTGTACAGCATTGGGCCGCCCAGGTGGCCCGGAGCTGCCACCATCGGCCGGCGCAGCGCATCACGCACCCAGTTCGGGCTCGAGACCCATGCACCATAGTTGTCGAAGCTCGTGGGCTGCAGCCCCGCCCGCATCGTGAGCAGGTCCTCGAGCGTGATCGCGCGCTTCGCGGCGTCGAGACCGCGCGCCGCGTCGGGCAGCAGCTCCGACAGCGGCTGGCCGAGCGAGCGAAGTCGGCCCTCGTGCAGCGCGATGCCGACGAGCGCCGAGATGATGCTCTTCGACGCGCTCTTAATGTTGGCGGGCGAGGTGGCCGTCGCCCCTCGGTAGTAGCGCTCGCGCACGAGGGACCCGCGCCACTGCACGAGGAGGCTGCGCATCCGCGGCATCCGTGCGGCCTCCGCGTACGCCCGCGCGAGGCGCGTCGTATCCAGTTGCACCACCGTGTCGCGTAGTGCGTCACCCGGTGCGTCACCTTTTGCGACGACGATCGTGGCCGTCGGGCCGTGCGAGGCCCTGCCCGCACGCTGCGGTTGTGTCCGATGCGCACCCGTCGCGAAGACAAGTGCCATCAGCAGCGCGCCGCGTGTCATGACTGCCGCGTCATCCTTTTCGGCGTACGATCTCGTTGATCCAGATCGGCGCGAACGGCGACGTGCACCCCTTCGATACCGGGTAATCACGATAGATGCCAAGCCGTTCGCCGATCGCCAGTGCGCGCGCACGATGCTGCGCGTGATGAATGCCGACCCCCGCCAGTGCGCTGTTCATGGTCCACTGCTCCTGCGTCGACGCATCGGGCATCTCGGATTCGATCCGGTCCAGCAATGCCGGCAGGTCGATGCCGTCCGGACTCTGCGAAATCCGCTCGGCGGTGAGCGTCCAGCCGGCCCGGGCGGCCCAGGGATCGTCGGACTGCATCCACTCGGCGCGAAGCGATTCCTTGTCCGGATGCTTCTTGATCACGTACGACGTGAACCAGTCCGCCACGCCGACGAAGGTAACGGACCGGGTCATCCGGTTCACTTCGGCGGACGACAACTTTGCCGGCTTCAGGATGAGGACCGCGAGGAACTGTGCGTCGATGTTGCCGGTGTCCCACAGCTGCAGGGCCAGCGCATGATCGGTCTTGATCTTCGCCGCCAGCTTCCGGATGTCACCCATCATCACGCCGAACTGATTCTCACCCGCACCGCGGTTCTTGTTCTGCTTCCGCACCCGCTCGTTGCCGAGCGATTCGAGCTGCGCGAGCGCTTCATCCAGCGTCATGTGATCCTCAAGGTTGAACGGTCCATCGACCAAAGGGAAAGTTGCGACCGATACATGCGTCCCGCGAGCGCCTCCGGCCATCCTTATCCTGGTTATGGAACGCGACTTGGCAACTGTGGTGCGTTCTGTGGGAAGAGATCGACACTGCTCGGTACGTGCGCTTCAGGGTATGGTCAAGCTCGCAACATCCTGCCTGTCTCGAGACCCCAGCGTGGGTCCCCGCCCGCCTTCCCATGTCGTTTCGCCTTCGCACTGCTGCCGTGATGCTTGCCATCGTGGCCACCGCTTCGCCTGCTGCCGCCCAGATCGGTGGCGCATACAGCGGGCTTTTCTTCGGCAATGCCGTCGTATCCACTTCGGACGTTGAAGGGCGCATGGCAGTCCAGGGAAACCTGACCGCGTCCGATTACAGCTTCGGGCTGCTCTACGCGAGCCTGCAGAGCGCTACGCCGACCGTGCTGGTCGGGGGCAATGTGAGCATCAACAAGGGCACCGTGTACGGGGACGTCGTGTACGGCGGCACGGCGGCGTTGACGCAGGTCGGGATCAGCGGGACGGCGCAGACGGGCGCACCGCAGAGCTTCTTCGCGTCGGCGCTGACACAGCAGCAGGCGCTCTCCGCCTCGTTCTCGACGATGGCGAGCAGCGGTGCCGGTGGCATGATCTCGTTCGCGAATGGCGCGCTCACCGTGACTGCCGCATCGGCCGGCACCTTCGTGTTCAACGTTCAGGCTTCCTCGTTCCCGATGATCGGCAACATCGTGATCGACGCGCCGACTACCGCCACGGTCATCATCAACGTACGGGGCACCAGTGCCTCGATCACCAACAAGGGATTCACGTTGAGCGGTGGCATCACGGCAAGCACGATTCTCTTCAACTTCGTCGAAGCGACCTCGTTGACGGTCAGCGGCATCGGGTTCTCCGGATCGGTGCTCGCGCCGACCGCGGTGTTCAGCTTCAACAACGGCCACATCAATGGCGACGTCGTCGCGGCATCGGTCTCCGGGAGCGGCCAGTTCAATCTCTCCACCTACAACGGATTTCGGCCCATGACACCGCCGCCGGTGATGGTCACGCCGGAACCCGCGACACTGGTGCTGCTCGCCGCCGGTCTCGGCGCACTCGGGCTCGTGGCGCGACGCCGCCGCGCCTGATCGTTGTTCCCCATGCGACGCGCTCGATTGGCGTCGCATGGGGCAGCGTGTCGGACGTGAGGGTCAGCCGCCCTTCATTCCAAGGCTGCTCACTTCCACGACGTTGTCGCTCCGCTCGCGCTCGATGAACTTCGCGTACGGGTCGACGCCAGCCCGCACCGGCAGCTTCGGCACCACGATCGTGATCGTCTGCCGGCCGCTGCGGATGCGATGCTGCTTCAGGTACGCGGTGGCTCCCAGTTCCCCCTGACTCGCGGTGCCCTCCGCGAACACGCCGACCTCCATGAGGTCGTCCATCGGCACCGGTGTCTGCTTGCCCACGCTGTCCGCGCGCACCTTCGTCGCGTTCACATGCAGCGTCACCCGCCAGGCGCCCGCGCCGTCCGGCTCCGCACGCACCGAGTCCGTGCGCACGTCCCAGAGCGTGATGTGCTCGAACAGGTCCGACAGCAGCGGGCGCAGCGAGTCGGGCGTGACCGCCTGCAGCTCGGCATAGAGCGCGCGCGACGTGGCCGGCGGTGCCTCGGTCCCCCCGTACCCCTCGCGGAACCGGCGCAGCGCCCCGTTCACCTCGGCGGCCCCGAGCCGCTCACGCAGCGTATACATCGCCACCCCGCCCTTGAAGTAGTGGACGTACGGCTGACCGTCCACATCCAGCAGCGGCTTCTCGCGATTCGTGAACTTGATCCGGCCGCCCAGGTACTGGTCCATGTTGTAGTCGTAGAACCGACGCGCCATGTCGAGACCATATGCGGTTTCCAGCACCATCATGGCGCTGTACTGGGCGAGTGTCTCGGACACCATGGCCCCACCCGCGACTGGTGCAGGCCGGACCTGCCCGCCCCACCACTGGTGCGCGGTCTCGTGCGCGATCACGAAGTACGTGCGATCGACCTCACCCGAGTCGACGCGCGTGAGGAATGCGCTGCCCTCGGAGAAGGCGATCGTGTGCGGGTGTGCGCGCGCGAACGTGGCGTAACGCGGGAATTCCACGATGCGCAGCTCACGGAACTGGTACGGCCCGAACTGCTCCGAGTAGTAGGCGAGCGATGTCCGCATGCTCTGGAGCATCCGGTCGACATTGACACCGTGCGTGGGGTGGAAGTAGACACGCAGCGGCATCCCGTTCCACTGCACTTCGCGCGTCGCGTACTCCGCGGAGAAGATCGTACCGCTAAAACTGATCGGTTCGTCGGTCCGGTAGTGGAAGTAACGCCGCCCGTTCTCCTGCCACTCGCGCACGAGCCTGCCCGGCGTAACCGCGATCTGGCGCGGGTCCGTGCCGATGGTCGTCTCTACATCGGTGAGTTGGATACCGCCGTCGTCATCCTCGCTCGTCGCCACGTCCCCCACACTCGGCAACCCGACGCGCGGCGGCAGTCCCTGCCTCTGGCGCATGCGCTCCTCAATGACCTCGCGCGACGCCTTGTAGCCAAGACTCGGCAACCATGTGCCCTCGAAGTACGCGCCGTTCGCGGTCACCTCGGTCGCCTGCCCGGCGTTGCGGAAGCCACGCGGCCGGAACGTGACCTCGAACATCATCGAGATCGAGTCGCCCGGCGCGAGGGGCCGATCGAGCGCGTAGATGCGGTAGTATCTGGCACTGTCGTCGAGCACCATGCGCGCGGCCTCGTCGAAACGGAGCGCGCGCGTTTCGACATCCGGATGGAGCACCACGTGCAGCGAGTCGATCGGGCGTGCAGTGCGGTTCACGAACGCGTGCGAGCCGCGGATCTCGGCGGCGCGCTCGTCGGGATAGAGCTCGACGTTGAGGCGCGATGCATACAGACTCGGTTTCGGTGCCTTCTCGAAGCGTTTGTAACGTCGCTCGTACTCCGCCCTTCCCGCCGCCCATTCATCGGGGGACTGGTACGCGTTGAGGACGTTCGTGTTGTAGAAGACGAAGCCGCCGGTCGCCAGCACCAGCGCCGTTGCCAGTGCCGCGGCGCCCAGCGTGCCTCCGCGAAGCCGCTGCCGGGCGACTTCGATCCGTCGCCGTGCACCGCGCTCTCGCCCGCGCACGAAGAACAGGTTTGCCACGACCGCGAGCAGCAGCGCCCACGCCGCCCAGTACAGCTTGAACCAGACGAGGCTCGTGACGAACGGCGTGAGCCCATTCAGGTCCGACCAGATCCACCCCGGGTCCCCGCCGTAGACCAGCATGCTGTGATTGATGCCGAGCACTCCCGTGAACAACGTCGACACGAAGTACAGGATCACCACCAGGTGTCCGACGTACTTGTTGTTCACGATCACGTGGATCGTCATCGCGAGCGCAGCGAGCAGGATGTAGTCGACGAGCTTGATCCCGAACAGCAGCTTGAGGTAGACCAGGGGCTCGAAGTGGTAGTAGCCGCGGACCGCCTGCAGCAGCATGCCGGCGCCCCCGAGCGTCGCCTGCAGCACGACGAGCATCAGGACGAGCGCGAGGAAGCGGCCGAGGAGCGTCACGCCATTCGGGACCGGCGCCACGTCTGCGATGTCGCCGAGGCCGATATCGCGCTCGCGCCACACGAGCTCCCCGGCGAATACGGCAATCAGCACTGCCATCACCGGCGCGAGCGCCGTGCTCAGTACCGTGCCCGCGATGAGGTGCGTGACGGGCCACGTCGACGTGCCGAAGATCTCCGACCCCACGTCCCAGCCCATGGCGAAGACGAAGACCAGCGCGCCAACGAGGATGACGAGGAACGCGCGCGTCGCGGCGATCTCGCGCCACGCACGGGCGGCGATGGCGAGCGTCTGGCGCGCACGCGCACCGGCCGAGAACGATCGCGCAGACGCAGTGGCCGCGGCCGGAATGTGCGGCGCCTCGATCGGTGCGACACGATCGGGCGCCGTGTCGACGACCGGGCGCCGGCGCCACGGGAGGCGACTCGCGAGCCGCGTCGGCTGAGTGAACCGGAATCGCATGACGAGCAGCGCGAACACACCAGTGGCGACCAGAAGCCACAGCGCGCGATTCCACAGCACCAGCTCCGGCCAGCCGATGAGCTGCGAATTCCGCTCGACCGGCGTCCAGAGTCGTGTCACCGCAGCGATCGCGGCTCCCCCGAGCGGGTCGGCGAGCGCCGTCACCGTGAGGTTGCCCACACTTGCGGTGAGATCACGGGCAACGGCGCCCAAGACGAAGATCGTGATTCCGCCGACGTAGGTGGCGAGCGCCTGTCGCGTGAGCGCCGCCGCGGTGAACATGCACACGCCGATCAGGATCATGTTCGGGAGCAGCATCAGCACGTACGCCTGCACGTACGCGGCAAGGTGCACCGGGCCGAACTTCCCTGCTTCCATGTACGGCATCACCGACGCGAGGAGCAGGCCGAGCGGAATGCCCAGCAGCAGGATCGCGTTGACGGCGGCGGCGCCGAGGAAGCGGCCGATGAGGTAGTGCCGCTCGCGCAGCGGCGACGTGTAGAAGAGTGAGTACATGCGGGATTGCACGTCGCGCGCGGCTGCGTCCCCGAACACTCCGGCGCTCACCAGCATGCCGATGCTCCCCATGATGGTCGACGCGTTCATGAGCATCTCTGGCGCATTCAGGAACTGCCTGCTGCCGTCGATCGCGTGCATCATCAGGAACGGAAGGCCGAACAGCACCGCCAGGTAGATCCATGTCGATGGCTGGCGCAGCCGGTACTCGAGCTCGAAGCGGAACACCTCGCCGACTGTCACGCGGCCGGTCGCGCGGCGCGCGCCTCGTAGTGGCCGCCCATGACGGTGAAGTACACGTCCTCGAGGTCGGGATCCACCGGCTCGAAATCCGGTCCGGGACGCGCGTCCGCGTGCACGTGCACCAGGGTGCGTCCGGCCTGCAGCTTGGTGCAGATCACGTTGTACTGCCGCTCGATGGTCGGCAGTTCCTGCTTCGCGACGATGCGGCGCCACACGTGCCCGCGCAGGCTGTCGATCGCCGCAAGGGGCTCGGCCTCGAGCAGGATCTCGCCCTTGTTGATGATGGCCATGCGCCGGCACAGCTCCGCGACATCCGCGACGATGTGCGTCGACAGGATGACGACGCTGTTCTCGCCGATCTCGCTCAGCAGGTTGAGGAACCGTACGCGCTCGGCCGGGTCGAGCCCGGCGGTGGGCTCGTCGACGATGATGAGGGACGGATCACCAAGGAGTGCGACGGCGATGCCGAAGCGCTGGCGCATGCCGCCCGAGTAACCGCCCAACCGCTCCTTTCGCACGTCCCACAGGTTCGTCTGCCGCAACAGCGCCTCGACGACCGGCTGGCGCTTGGCCCGGTCGGTGAATCCCTCGAGCACCGCGAAGTGATCGAGCAGCCGTTCGGCGGTGATGGAGGGGTAGACGCCGAACTCCTGCGGCAGGTAGCCGAGCGTGCGGCGGACCCGGTCCTTTTCGCGCAGGACATCGATGTCGCCGAGGGTGATCGAGCCGCTATCGGGCTCCTGGAGCGTGGCGATCGTGCGCATCAGCGTGCTCTTGCCGGCGCCGTTCGGCCCGAGGAGGCCGTACATCCCGCGAGGAATGTCGAGGGTGATATCGCGCAGGGCGCGGACGCCGTTGGGATAGGTCTTGGAGACGCCGCGGATCGCGAGGTCCATGGTGCAGAGGGCGGGAGGAGTACGTAGACGGCGGGAGCTACCGGGTCGGTGCGGGCCGTACGACCTTGTGACGGCAGAGTTTCGACGGTGAGTCAAACCGTCGTCGAATGGCCTTTCCAGCATATGACCCTCATGCGCATCGGCATCGACCTCGGCGGGACGAAGATCGAAGGCATCGCGCTCGCGAATGACGGCCGGACCCTGGCCCGCCAGCGGATCGACACACCGCGCGGTGATTACGCGCGCACGCTCGACTCCATCAGCTGGCTCGTCGCCGATCTGGAACGAGATGCCGGAGCACGCGGCTCCCTCGGCATCGGCATACCGGGTGCAATCACACCGACGGGTGTCGTGAAGAACGCGAATTCGACATGGCTGATCGGCGAGCCGCTTGGCGCGGATCTCGAACAGCGCCTCGGGCGGCCGGTGCGGCTCATGAACGACGCGAACTGCTTCGCGCTGTCCGAAGCGCGCGACGGTGCGGCCGCCGGCGCGGGCAGTGTGTTCGGTGTCATTCTCGGCACGGGCGTGGGTGGCGGCATCGTGATCGATGGCCGCTGTCATATTGGCGCGAACCTCATCGGCGGCGAGTGGGGACACAATCCCCTTCCCTGGCCGGCGCCGGACGAGCTACCAGGTCCGGGCTGCTACTGCGGCCGCGCGGGATGCATCGAGACGTGGTGTTCGGGCGTGGGACTGGCGAACGATCACGCGCGCGTCACGGGAACGCCCCTCGATGGTCGCGCCATCGTACGCGCGGCTGGCGAGGGTGACGCTGCGGCCCGTGCGACCGTGGCTCGCCACCACGAGCGGCTCGCGCGCGGTCTCGCGTCGGTGATCAACGTGCTCGACCCCGAAACCATCGTGCTCGGTGGCGGTCTGTCGAACGTGCCGCGCATCGCGGAGACCGTGAGCGAGTTGTTGCCGCGCTGGGTATTCTCGGAATCAGTAACGACCCGTGTCGTGCGCAACATGCATGGTGACGCGAGCGGGGTGCGCGGGGCGGCGTGGCTGTGGGGTGTGAGCGACGGCGCCTGAGTTGCACCGCGCTCGCGTACGCCGCGCCGCTGCCATCGGTCGTGTTCAGCTGAGCGGTGGTCGGTTGGGCGCCCCGGCCGAGTGCGCGATCAGTTCCGTCTCGGTCAACCCGTAAATCGGCGGCGTGGTCACGCCGAGCATGCCGAGTGTGAAGTAGAGTTGTCCGCGGTGATGCGCCTCGTGTTCCAGCATGGCGCGCAGCCACTTCCACGTCGTGACCTCGACACCGGCTGGCGTGCGCGTGCGGCCCGTCCACTGTTCAGGCGTGAGCGACGCGAAGATCTCGCGGGACTGCGCGTGCAGCGTGTCGTGGTACGCGCGCACCCGATCGAGCCCGCTCGCGAGCTCTGCGCTGTGCCCTACGTACGCGCTCGGCCTGCCTGCGACCGTCTCGGCGTACATCCAGCGTTCGGCCGCGGCGAGATGGCGTACCGGATCACCGGCCGACCAGCGCCCGGGTGCGGGAACCCATTCGAGCGCGTCGGCTGTGATGCAATCGATGACGCGGCGGGTACGCGTGTGTACGCTGCCGAGGTAGTCGAGGAAGGTCTGGAGGTCGGAGTACATGGATAGCGGTGGTCGCAGGTTGTAACATCAGATCGTGTGCGCTCGAACTGCGCGCCGCAGTGCGCACGGGCCACTGGACCCATTGCGGGACACTACGCTTCCGTCCGAGCATGGCGCGGACCTCGGCGCGTGAAATCGGCCGCTCACCACCCGATACCCCAGTGTACCCACCATGCACAAAGGTGTGCTGCACGCTGGCGCGTCCGAGCAATGGTACGCGCAGTGTCTCGGTGAAGCGCCCCGAGACCACCGAATCCAGGATCGTCCGAAGGCGATCGATCTCCGCCTCTGCCGTTTCGTTGCACGCGTCGCATCCGCAGCTGGGGAAACTGTTGATGTGCCAAATGCCGCAGCGCACCATAACGCTCGGGAATTCTGAGAATGCTACCTCAATAGGTGCCGACAGCGAATCGGTGGGAGCGAGACGCACCGGCGGCCGAGCGTAAGGAAACTCCTGCATACCGGTGTCGGCGTCGATCCGGAACTTTGAGGTGACGACGACATCGTACGTCACGGCAAGTTCGTTTAGATAGCGCACCACGAACTCCACCAACGGTCGGAACCGTTCGGGATTCGACACCCGGGAGTACTCCTCAGGGAGCGGCGTTCGGTCCATTAGATCATGTGGCCTTGCGCGAATATCACTTCGTTTCCTCCGTCGTAAGACTACAGACTTACATAGTCATCAGGGTCCGAGCCTGCTAGCGCAACCTGCACGTCCCGGTCACGGTAGACGGCGTGAATCCTGTACTCGTCGGCCAGGAGCACGAAGTCGCGGGCTGGTGGACTCGCGAGAGTGAAGTTATAGCCGCAGTAGATTGCACTTTCGCGAAGCATCACACCGAGCACCGCGTCCACGACGTATCCATGCGTTCCGGCGATCACGAGTACCGTGCGCCCGGCGTCATCGCTAAAGGGGGCAACTGCGGCAGGCATGCCGGTGCTCAATCTGGCTGAGTGATACTCGTCGCTGCGAAGGCCGAAGACGCCCACCCACGGGTCGCCGATACCATCATCGAAGCGCACCCACGCATTGCGACCCGGTGAGGCGTTGAAGTGCCGCTCGCGAATACTGCCGGACATCGGGATGCTGGACAGCACTTCGACGTGCATCGTTGGTCCGCCTAGGTCACTCAGGCTTCCACAACGGCTTCGCCAGCTCCGCGCTCCAAGCGAGCCACGCCGCCGCCAGCTCCTTCACCTTTTCCGGACTGGCAGCCGCAAGGTTCTTCGACTCGCGCACGTCGTCGCGCAGATTGAACAGCTGCGCACCCGAGAGATCGCGGGCCGCCGTGCCGTTCGCGGCCCGCAGCGGTCCCTCAGGCGAATACACCAGCTTCCACTCGCCCTTGCGGATCGCCATGTGCTCCCCGAGTCGCCAGTACAGGGTCTCGTGCGGAACCCCGCTGCGCGTGGCGGAGAGATACGGAAGCAGGTCAACCCCGTCGAGCTCCCATGCCGGCTGCACCGGGATGTTCGCCGCCGCCAGCGCCGTCGGCAGTACGTCGAGCTGGATGATGGGGAATGTCTTGACCGTGTTCTGCGGCAGCGTCCCCATCCATCGGATCACGAACGGCACGCGGATGCCACCCTCCCACGTCTGACGCTTCGACCCGCGCAGCGGTGCGTTGCTCGACCCGTTGATCGACGATCCCATCATCGTCGGACCGCCGTTGTCGCTGAAGAAGAACACGATGGTGTTCTCGTCGAGGCGCTGGTCGCGCAGCGCATCGAGCGTGCGGCCAACTCCCTCATCCATGGCGGTGATCATCGCGGCATACGTGCGGCGCTGCTCGTCGCGCACGCCGGCCACCTTTACGAGATGCTGCGGCTCGGCATGCATCGGTGTGTGCGCTGCATTGTACGCGAGGTACAGCAGGAACGGCCGTGACGCGCTGCGCTTGATGAAGTCGACGGCGCGGTCGGTGATGGCTTCGGTCAGGTACTTGGGCTCACTGACCCTGCGACGACCATCCAGGAGCGCGTGCTCGCCGATGGCGGGCGTCTCGTAGTAGCTGTGCGCGCCGCCCAGGAAACCGAAGAACTCGTCGAAGCCGCGCTCCATGGGATGAAACTGCGGCTCGGTGCCCAGATGCCATTTACCAAAGAGCGCGCTGCGGTATCCGTGCTCGCGCAGCCGGTCGGCGATGGTGAGTTGACCAACGGGTAGCCCCGGCGCGATGTCCGGACTCGCCGCCGGGTTGAACTCGTGTCCGAAGCGTTGCGGGTACACTCCCGTGAGGAGGCCGGCACGCGTGGGGCTGCAGTATGGGCCCGTGACGTAGGCATCGGTAAAGCGCACACCGGAGCGGGCCAGACGATCGATGTTGGGTGTGGGGATGTCCGTGCTGCCCTGGAATCCGAAGTCGGCGTAGCCGACGTCATCGGCCACGATGATGACGATGTTGGGGCGGCGCGCCTGTGCGGTCGCCGGATGTGGGAGCGACAGCGCCGCCAGCAGTGCGAGCACGATATGACACGAGCTTCGGCGCATCACTCCTCTCCTGAGAAGGCTCACTTCGGCCTGGGAGTGCACCTGCGATCACCAGGACTCATCAGGCGCACGGCACAGACCGGCCAGAACGCTGGTTCCCTCACCGCAAGGCGGGGATTTGCATCCGCCCAATCCAGCAGCGGCTTCCAGAAGCGGCGCACCTCCGCGGAGTCACGAATCGTCCGTGGGATCGTTGCGGGGTACTCGGACGTCGGCAGCAGCGGAAAGAATGTGCGGTACTCCGCCATCGTGAGTACGGAATCCGCCGGTGTGCTGATCTTGTACGCGCTTGGGATGTACTCCCAACTGTTGTACTTGAAATCGAACGTCGGCATCCCATCGATCCACTCGCCGACTGGACGCGCGCGTGCGAGCACGAAGGCCTCGCCGGTGAAATCCCGCACGGCCCTGAAGGGGACGTCGTGTCTGCATGCCGGAGTGATGCCCCACCAGATCACGACGACGCGTTTCGCGGCTCCGACAGCTTTCGCATCAGGTCCATCGATGGCGCGCAGGTCGAACACCTGGCCGTACACCGCTCGGGTCGTACGCATGTGTTTGGGCCTGTCGAGCTGCGCAGAATCGGGCGTCACGCGGCGCATGGTAGCCGTCGCATAGTACGCGTCGAACACCGAGTCACGGGATGCAGCCTGGATCACCAGGACTGGCGGATCGATCGGGCGGGTGGAACGTTCGACCGCCATCGAACAGCGTCGGGGTGAGTCCGCAGGGAGCGAGACAACAGCGAGCAGTGCCGCAGCTACGAGTGCGAACATGGCGATGCGCCTCGGACGAAGTCGATTCGCGACCTACCCGGCGTGATCGTCCTTCTCGCAGGTGGCCGGCGGTTGGTAGGTATCCAGAAACTTGCCGACGACGTTCCCCTCCTCGCTACCGTCCGGACGCGCAATCATCCAGTCGAGCAGCGCCGTCTCCGCGAACCGGTACGGCTGCCCGAGGCGATACCCCGCCACGACCGCGATCTGGCTCCAGATCCGTCCGGCAATGTGCCCGTCGCGGATGCTGTCGGCAACGACGAAAACCTGCTCGGTCCGGCCTGCGGCATCGCGCAGCAGCGTGGTGACGAAGAACGTGTGGCGAGGCGGTAGGCCCGCCAGGAACCGCGTGCGGGCCGCCGGGTAGCTGGCGCGTGCCTGCTCGACGAGGGGTGCGGTCGCGCGCAGCATGGCCGCCAGTTGGCACTCGCGTGCCAGGTTGACCGGCTTATCGGCCGGCGCGTTCGGCGCCAGGTTCACGGGCTGCTGCGCCTGCAGCGCGGTAGCGGAGCTGAGCACGAGGGCGGCGGACGATGCCAGGACCGTGCGGAGGCGGGTGGTGAGTCGCATGTCTCGAGGACGAATGAGAGAGCGGACCGGATACCGGCGCCCGGCTCGCATGCCGGCCGGGCGCATAGTGCGCGCCTAGAAGAACGAAAACCGCCCGCCGCTCGAGCCGAGGCTGCTGAAGCGCTGGTTCACGATCGTGTTGTAGATGGACCCGAACGTGTAGCGGATGCCGATGTTCGTCGTGATGCGGAACCCCGTCTGCAGCGCCTGTCGCTGCAACAGGATCTCTTCCTCGGTGTTGCCCGCGCGCGGCAGGTAGATCTGGTCGTTGATGCGCGCCGCCGAGCCGCCGATGTTGAGCGAGAAGCCGCGACCGATGCGCAGGTCCATGTTGCCGCTCAGCGTGAGCGCGTGGCGCTGGAAGTCATGCAGGTAGTTGAGCCAGTCGAGCGACACGTTCGTCGAGCCCCACGACTGCCGCGCGACGAACGACGCGGTGGCCTGCTGGCTGACGCGCAACTCGCTGTCCTCGTTGAAGACGGTCGTGCGCTGATAGTCGTAGTAGTTCGGACCGATGTTGTAGAGGAAGGTGAGCTGACGCCGGGTCTGCTCGGTCCAGGGGAAGATGTTGTACTCGATCGCGGGCTGTGCGCGGAGCGCGAGATCCTGGTTCAGGAAGTCCGAGTAGCCGGCACCCAGCTTCAACCCCGCCGACAGGTGCTTGCTGAGCGACCGCACGATGAGCGCGCTCGCATTGTACGTGCGCTGTTCGTTCGTGATCGTGAATGCGGGACGCGTGGGGGTCGCGCTGATGTCGAACTTCTGCTCATTGACGTTTCCACTGACGGAGAAGTTGAGCTTCCACTGTTCCGTCGAGCGATTGGCGGACAGGGAGAGCGAGCCGCTCAACGACTGCTGCCGCTCCTCCGCGCGCACGTTGCCGTTGAAGTTCGTCGTGTACGTCCAGAGGTTCCACTTGTCCTTGAGGTTCGCGGCACTGGCCTGCTGCTGGCCGAATGGCGCGGCGTACGCGACCTGCACGCGCGAGGCGAGCGGAGACTTGGCCACGTAGCGCGTCAACCCCAGCTTGAACACGCGCGCGAGCTCCCGTCGCACGCGGTCGTCCGCATCGTTGGGGAGCGTGTTGAGCACCAGGGTATCGGTCATGCCTTCGAACCCGCGGCGACCGATGAACGTGATCGTGTTCTCGGTGCCGCCACCCCCGTTCGGCAGGCCGGACACGAGGATCTGCACGTCGGCATCGAACCGGTCGCGCATCCAGTTCACGAAGTTCACGTCGGTGACGATGAAATCCCGGTCGCAGCCGCGGACGCGCCCCTGACAGTCGAGGAACACGCGGATGGCCTGCGACTGGAGGGAGACCGAATCCGGACGCGCGGCCGCTGGCTGGACCGTGGTGGACGGGCTACCCGTCGGCGGTCCGCCGGCCGGTGGGCCACCTTGCGCGAATGCGAGAGCCGGGGCGAAGGCGAGGGCGGCGGAAACGGCGATGGAGCGCAGGCGGACGGGCAGTGCTGGCACGAATCAGGGATCAGAGGGGGCCGCGTCGCTACGCCCTCGGTGGCGCGCTCCAGCTCGGCATACCGATCTTAATGAGCTGCCCGCCACCTTTGTTGCACGTGTCGCAATCGGTATCGCCGTCGGGCCGGTCGCGCCCTCAGCGCTCGACGAGCGACGCCAGCTGCTCCAGCGACAGCCGCCAGCCGGACTCGTTGTCACTCGGTGACAACCCGGGCGGCAGACGATCGTGCACGACGGTCAGGTCCGTTCCACCGTCGCGATCGGCCAGCGTGACGGTCAGCGTCATTTCGCCCTGCATCGCGGGATCCGACGACTCGAACTCCAGGAGTTGGGCGATCCGTTCGTTCTCCGTCAGGCTGACGAAGCGGCCATGATACGTGTCGGTGTGGGCACTCGACTTCCCGGCGCCGGTGTCCGCGTGGTACGTGAGCGAAATGCGGAATGCGCCGCCCTCGCGCGGTTCGAACACGTGCACTTCACCCGTCATGTCCGCCGGCACCATCCACTGCATGACCGCGACGGGGTCGAGAAACGCCTGGTACACAGCCGCGCGCGGCGCCTTCAGGCGATGGGTGATGCGGGTGACTGGCATGGGACCAGGGACGCTCATGCCCGTGTTCTCATCGCGTCTTGCAGTCGGATTTCTTCCAGGGCCTCGCCACCAGGACTCGTGTCACTGCAATGCCATACGGTGTCATTCCGGAATGCCCGTACTCTCCGGGTCCACTGAAGGTACCCTCCCACTTCACGTAGTAGGCGCCCGGATGCTTGTGGTTGAATTTCACCCGGTACAGCACTGAAGCCACTGCGTCAGTGAGATAGGGTGCCGCATGCACCGTGCGATCGCACGATGTGAATCGCGAAGCTTCGAACTCCGGCGTATAGATCCCTTCGAACACGCCGGTGCGCACGGTGAATGGACGCATGTCGCACCACGTAGCGTCGCCGACGATATCGATGCGGACCGTATCGGCGTTCTTCAGCACCAACGTTTTCGCCCAGTACAGCTCACGGCCGGTGAAGTTATTGCGGCTGCGTGGCGGGCAGGACACACCGAATTTGTTCTCCTCCGCGGGCAGGCCGGCGAGCACGAAGTTGCCCAACGAATCCGGATTGACGCACAGGCTGCTCGCGCTGTTGTCGTGGTTATCGACGACACTGCAGACGTTGGCTCGAAGGATCGGCCGGCCCGTAGCCGAATCGCGAACGGACCCGACGATCCGAGCGTTACCCCTCGATTCGTACATCTGCTGTGCGGCGGTGGGTCGTGCGCAACCGACCACCAGCGCGACGACCGTAATCGCGATTGTGCCGAATACTCCCGGTGCCCACGTCTTCGGTGTCATCGCTCCACTCACGGAATTCGTGGATACGTGTTCACCGCACCGGTGACCAACTGACTCAATGCCGTCACGCGTCCGGCTGCATCGCGTGTGAACAACAGGCGCACGAGGCCATTTGCCGGCGACACTCCCGCGAGCTCGAACAGTCCCGGCCCCACCGGCTCCATCAGGATTTCCCTGCCCGATGGCTCTATCATCGCGAGCGTCGAGTCGCGCACCTGGATGCGCAGGGCGAGTCCGCGCGGCGTGCGATAGGCACCGACATAGTCTGCGAGTGCCGTGCCGCTGGCGCCGTCGGCGCCGTACCTGCGCGGTGATGGCAGGAGCTCGCGCGTGCTTTGCGCCGCTGCGACGCGCCATCCTTCCGCTCCGCGCTCGAGCACCGTCATGAAACGGAGCACGCTCGTCGTCGGGCCCGCAACCTCGGAGACCCGGGTCGTCACCACGGCGACGGTCGGCGTTGCAAAGCGAACCCTCTCGTCGGAGAAGGTCATCACCAGGCCGCCCGTGGTGGAGTTACTCGCCGCCTGCCGCATCACCGCGTCACCGGCGAAGCTCTCTCCGGTGCTCAGCGTGAGAAACACGTTCGCCGTCGATCGGGCACGCACGGTCGCAGTGTCGGCGACAGCGAACGCGCGCCACCACCGCTGCTGCAGCTGTACAGCGCTCGTCGAGTCCGAAGCCTGCGCGCTCACCGCACACGCCACCGCGGCGTGGAGAACGAATGCCGTTGCAGCGCACCGCAGCGTGATGGTCATCGCAGGCGAGTTGAGGGAGTCGTACGTGGTCGGTTGGCGTATCGGCTGCTATTCCAGTGCTACACCAGTGCCATTCCATGTCGCGGAAGTCGCGCGCTAGTCGGCACCCGGGAGGTCACGCCAGCGGCGGCCATCCCAATAGTAGATCAGCGAACAGCAGTCGCCTATCAGCACCTCGACGCCATCCCGGCGAATCGGTCCGAGACCGAGCGTCTCTGCGACCACGCCGTACGCGGCATGATGCCGCCGGATGTACGCGGGCGAAGCCGTCTGCAGTCCGTTGCCGCGCGGTGCGATGCTGTCCGCGCGCACGACCGTCCCGAGTGTCAGCACCACCACCGCGTTACCGCATTCGGCCGCCCAGTTCACGCGCGCCCCGGACGTGAACTGTCCGCGGATCACGGCGGGGCGCTGCCCCGCGCGCACCGTCGATGCCACCGGACATCCGCGGCGTGCAAGAGCTGCGCGTACATCCGCGGGTACTCGGAGCGGCGCCGGCGAACGCGCCGGCGAACGCGCTGGCGAACGCGCTGGCGAAGGCTCAGGCAAACCCCCCGATTGCAGCAGCAGCGAAGCCAGGACTGCATGCACGAACATCGAAGTGTGCTGACGCATCGCTCATGATGAAAGAGTTTTTCATGTGTGACCGGTTCACGACATTCGCGGTTCAACAGTGACATAACTCGGTCGCGATAGGACGCATGGTCCAGTCGGTGGTGCACTTCGTCCCGCACGATTGCGCTGCTTGACAGTCTCAGTGGTAAGTCGTAAGTCAGCGACCGAACGTTGCCGGCGCGATGCTGCGCTGTCGTTCTGCATGATGCCGGTCGCCGTCCCTTTCGACGGCGACCTCTGCATTTCCTTCAGGAGGCTGGTCGATGGTGGAAGAAAGAAGCCGAAGGTATCGCTGGATTCCGCTCGTTGTATTGCTGATGGCACCTGCCGCTTCACTCTCTGCCCAGGCCACCGTCCGTGGGCAGGTGTCGGATTCGATCAGCAAACGACCACTTGCCGGTGCCATCGTGGCCGTCGAGGCCGCGGGCGGTACCGACGCCGGCACGGCCCGCGTGGGAGACGACGGACGTTACAGCATCCTCACCCGCAGCGTAGGACCGGTGACGGTCCGCGTACGACTCGTGGGCTATGGGCAGGAGACCCGGCGCCTGACGACGGTCGCCGGCGAATCGTACACGGTCGACTTCCAGCTCTCGGAGCGGACCGCGCAGCTCGACCAGATCGTCGTGACCGGCACCGCCGGTGTCACGCAGCGTCGCGCCGTCGGCAACGTGGTGAACACCGTCAACGCGGCGGATGTGCTCGCGACGGCACCCGCCCGCAGCGTCGAGCAGCTCCTCGGCGCACGCACACCAGGCCTCATCGTGCTCCCGTCCACCGGTCAGGTGGGCACGGGCGCGCAGCTGCGCGTGCGTGGCGCGAGCAGCCTCTCGCTGAGCAACGATCCGCTCGTCTTCATCGACGGCATCCGCATGGACGCGTCGGCGTCGCGTGGCCCCGGACAGCGCGGTGGCGCCGGCGCGAGCCGGCTCAACGACATCAATCCGCAGGACATCGAAAGCATCGAGGTGATCAAGGGCCCCGCGGCGTCCACGCTGTACGGGACGGAAGCGTCGAACGGCGTCGTGCAGATCATCACGAAGCGCGGCAAGGCCGGGAAGCCGAAGTTCGACTTCACCACGCGTCAGGGCACCAACTGGCTCGCGAATCCCGAAGGGCGCATCGATCCGCTCTGGTCGCGTGATGCGACGACCGGACAGCTGAGCGCGCTCAACCTCTACGAGTATGAGCGCGACAAAGGCGCAGGCCCGGTCTTCACCAACGGTCGCAACCAGGGCTACAGCGCCAACCTGAGTGGTGGCACGGACGCCAGCCGCTACTTCCTGGCGCTCGGTCACGACAACGACGTCGGCGTCGTGCCCTGGAATTACGACAAGAAGTACAGCGCACGCGCGAACGCCGACATCCTGGCCGGCACCAAGCTGCGTCTCGCCGGATCGCTGGGCTTCGTGCGCGCCCGCACGCGCCTCGCGCAACCGGCCATCGACGTCGATCCGTTCAGCCAGGTGGTGTGGGGCAATCCCAGCTCGCTGGCCGGTCCGCAGCGCGGATTCCAGGCGTCACCGCCCGAAACATGGCCGACCGTGGAAAGCCGCGCCGACGTCGACCGCACCACGCTCAGCCTGCAGGCGAACTACACTCCCCTCTCGTGGTTCACGCACCGCCTCACCACGGGCCTCGACATCGGCGCGGAGCACAACTTCCTGCTCTACCCGCGCCAGCCGATCGGCAGTCCCTCCGCCATCTCGCTCGGCAACCTCGGGCTCGGCAGCAAGAACGTGGCCCGCAACACCCGCACGCTGCTGACGCTCGACTACGCCGGCTCGCTCAAGTACGGGTGGGGTGAGAACGTCAACTTCACGTCGTCGTACGGGTTGCAGCACTACCGCAACGAGTTGAACGGAATCGGCTCATCGGCGCTGGTCTTCCCCGCCGGTCCGATCACGACCGTCAGCGGCGGGACCACGCGCCTCGGCACCGAGGACTACTTCGCGAATTCGTCGCTCGGCATGTTCGTGCAGCAGGAAGCGGCGTGGCGGAATCGCGTGTTCCTCACGGCAGCCGTGCGCTCCGACGACAACAGCAGCTTCGGCAAGGAGTTCTCGGCGATCTACTACCCGAAGTTCAGCGCGTCGTGGGTGATCAGCGAGGAGTCCTGGTTCAAGCTGCCGTTCACCGAGTCGCTGCGCCTGCGCGGAGCACTGGGTGCATCGGGCACGCAGCCCGGCACGTTCGACGCGGCGCGATTGTACGATCCGAGCGTCGGCTACCAGAACCAGCCGGGCCTCGTGCCCGCCTCGTTCGGCAATCCCGAACTCCGTCCAGAGCGCAGCACGGAGATCGAAGGAGGGTTCGAGGCCGCGATGTTCGATGGCCGCACGAACATCGAGTACACGTACTACAGCCGCGACATCCGCGACGCGATCGTCAACGCGCCCATTCCTCCGTCCGTCGGCTTCCCCGGCTCACAGGTCGTCAACGTCGGCAAGGTGCGTGGCTGGGGCCATGAGCTCGGCGTCAACTACAACGTGCTGCGCGGCAACCGCGTGAACTGGGAGCTTGGCACGCAGTGGTCGATGAACCGGAACCGCATCGACGATCTCGGCGGCCCGCAGTTCCTCACGGTCGGTGGTGGCGGCCAGGCGCAGAACCGCGTCGGCTTCGGCATCGCCGACATCTTCATGTACAAGGTGCGGTCGGCGACGCTCGACGCGAACGGCACCGTGCTGTCGTCGGTCTGCGACGGCGGGCGCGGCAAGGGAGGTCTTGAGCAGGGCGGCCCCGATGTGCCGTGCGCCAACGCGCCTCGCGTCTACTGGGGACACACGCAGCCGGTGTGGCAGTTCGGCGTGAACAGCACGCTGACACTGTGGAACAACCTGCGCCTCTACGGTCGCGTCGACGGCAACGGTGGCAACGTGCAGTCGAACACCGAGATTCGCGCCCGGCACAACCAGGGCACTACGCGGGCGGTCATCGAACGCAACGACCCGCTGCTGCAGACGTATCGCACCATCGAGGCGGATGCACCCGGTACCTACAAGGCCGGATTCCTGCGGCTCCGCGAGGTCTCGGCCACCTACACGCTGTCACCGGCGTGGGCTCGCTCCGTCCGCGCGTCCGCCGCGAGCATCAGTGTCGCGGGCCGGAACCTGTCGATGCTCTGGACCGAGCAGCACGGCTGGAACACCTCACGCGACGGGCGAATCGCGGTGGACGTCGGGGGCATGCACTCGTGGGACCCCGAGATCCGTGCCGTTGGACAGCTCTCGAATGGCTTCCAGACGATCTTGCCACCGACGGCGAGCTTCGTGACCACGCTGCGACTCACCTTCTGACCGACGGAGACGATGATGATCATGATCAGAATCCGCCGCGCAGTCCTGGTGGGATCGCTCACCGCACTTGGCGCGTGCAACAACCTGCTCGAAGTGGACGTGCCGGGTCGCGTGACCTCCGACGCACTGGCTGACCCGGGCGTAGCACCCATCCTGCACGCGGCTGCGCTGCAATCGGCCCAGTGCGCGATTGCGCAGTACGTGGCGACCGGTGGCATGCTCTCCGGTGAGTACATCTCGGCGAACGGCTTCGTCGACAACCATCCGTGGGAGTGGCGCGGCATCGTCGAGATCCAGAACGCGCCCGGCAGCTGCCCGGGCAACCGCGCGACGACGTCGATGGGGTACTACACCCCCATGCAACAGGCCCGTTTCCAGCTCGAGGACCAGGCGAAACGTCTCGAGTCATTCACGGATGCGCAGGTCCCCGGTCGACAGCAGCTGCTCGCCGAGGCATACGCGTATGTGGGCTACATGTACACCATGCTGGCGGAAGGCATGTGCGAGCTGGCGATCGACGGCGGGCCGAAGTTGACGCCGGCACAGGTGTTCGCGATCGCGGAGACGAGGTTCACCTCCGCCATCACGACCGCCAGCGCACTTCCGGTGAATGCCAACAGCACGAGCATCCTGAACATGGCACGCGTCGGACGTGCCCGGACCCGCCTCAATCTCGGCAACCTGACGGGCGCGGCGGCGGATGCGACACTCGTGCCTGCAGGCTTCGTGCGGAATGCGGAGTTCTCCGAGACGGCCCCTGTTCGCGAGAACCGGCTGTACAACCTCACGGTGCGCAACGACTTCCTTTCGGTGCACCCGGACTACCGTGGGCTCACGGTCAACGGCGTGGCCGATCCACGTGTGCGCGTGAACAACATGAACAGGATCGGGCCGGACAACGCGACACCGATCTGGCAGCAGCAGAAGTTCACGGGCAGCGGCGCGGTATCACTCCCGATCGCGTCGTACGCGGAAGCGCAGCTCATCCTGGCGGAAACATCGACCGGACAGGCGGCGATCGACGCGATGAACCGTGTGCGTGCGCTGTCGAACATCGCACCGCTCCCCGCGTTCACGGCGGGAACGGATGTGGGGGCGCTCGTGCTCGAAGAGCGTCGCCGGCAGCTGTTCAGCGAAGGACATCGCTACAACGACATGCTGCGCAAGAAGCTTCCGTTCCAAATGGGCACCAACGGGGTGAACCGAAAGGGACAGATCTTCAGCAACATGACCTGCATCCCGCTACCGTTCGTGGAGACGCGCAACAACCCGAACTTCTCGGGTGCCTGACGCACGACGCGGCTCACGATCACCGCAACAGAAACGAAACGCCCCCGGACGAATAGTCCGGGGGCGTTTCGTTTTCCACTCCTTCAGGCGCCCTTGTTCTTGTCGTCCCACGCCATCGGTTCCCACAGCTCGATCTTGTTCTCGTCCGGGTCCATGATCCACGCGAACTTGCCGTTCTCGTGCGATTCAGGGCCCTGAATGATCTCGACACCACCGGCCTTCAGCTGCGCCAGCAGCTCGTCCATGTTGTCGACGCGATAGTTGATCATGAAGGGCGAGGTGCTCGGCGCGAACCACTTCGTGTCGTGTTTCGCCACACTCCACACGGTCAGGCCGTCGTCGCCGCCCTTGTCCTCTGGCCACTTGAGGATCGCGCCGCCGAAGCTCTCGAGCGCCATGCCGAGGTGCTGCTGGTACCACGCCGCCAGTGCGGCATGGTCACCCTTGCTCTTGAAGAACACACCGCCAATTCCCGTTACCTTCGCCATCGATTCGCTCCTGGAGGGTGGGGCAGCCGAACGCCGCATATTGCCACATCGGAAAAAGGTGCGCGAGGTGCGGGTGCCGCGCGACCGCGTGCACGAATGCCTACCTGGGCCAGAGCCAGCCGAACGTTCCGCCGGTGAGGAGCGCGTAGATCACGCCATCGATCGTGTTCGTGACCGTGAACCGCGTGCCCTTTCCCCACCAGATCCAGTTCTGCCAGTGCGCCACGGAGTAGCAGCAGAACGTCACGGCGCCGCTGACGCGAAACACTTCGAGGTAGTGGGCACCCGGCTCGCGCGTTCGCCCCGTCACATACGCGACGATGACCGCCACGACGAGCGAGTAGATGAACCACTGCCCGAGCATCTTCCCCATGTTCATCTCGCCGCTCGGCTGCACCGTCATATTGCCGACGGGGCCCTGCCGCATCTTCTCCTGGAATGCCGGTGCCTCCATGTCCTTCACCGTCACGCCGTACGGGAATCGGTAGTCGCCCGGCGGCACGTTGAGACGGCGCAAGGCGTCCAGCACGGTGTCCTCACCCGGAAGTGCTCGCAGATCGCTCTTGTGCCAGCCCGGCATCATGTGGAGGATCAACAGCGCGACGAGCACGAACACGGCCGACACGACGATCGGCATCCACAGTGCGGTCAGCCCGACCATGTGATCCTCCGAGGGTTGCGGGAAGTGTGAGCGACGTGCGAGCGAAGGCGCTCAGGTCGCCCGGGTGAGCAGCGCGCGATGCCGCCACTCGAGCCTGGCGAGCACACCGACAAACACGCTCTCCCCGAGCAACTGCGCTAGTCCGAACGGCGATGCCGTGTCCCAGAACCGCACGGCGACCAGCACGCACAGGGCGGCCCACGTCGCATTCGCCACCACGAGCACGATCAGCAGTGCCATCGGCCGATGCGTGCGACGCGCGAGCGATCCGGAATACGTGCCGTAGAGGAGGTTCGCCACGCCGATGCCGACGAGGAGCGCTCGTGGCAGCGCGTAGAGCGCGCTGAGGAAGCCCGACAGCGACAGCATGATGACGCCGGCCGTCAGTCCGGCGATCGAGTCGAACAAGAGCAGATGACGAAAGCGGTTCACGCTCCGGCGAACCACGCGGCGTATGGCGTGTTGCGCACCATACGCCGATTGTAGTCCGGTGCACCATCCGTCCACCACACCGGACCGCGCTCCCCGAGTGCACGCTTTGCTTCGTCCACGGCCGCGCGCGCCGCAGCGACTGCTTCGACATCACCGGCGCGCGTGCCCGTCGCCACCGCGCGCCGCGCCGTCATCAGTTCTCCGACCAGTCGCTTGCGCTCAAGGTCCGACAATTCCGGGTTCGCGCAACGCCACAACCGGCCGCGCACCACGAAATAGCGACCATCAGGTGTGACCGGGTATTGCAACGCGCTCGCTACCGCTCGCTACCGCGCTGCTACCGAGCGCTGCTCACGGCCTTGGTGCCGCGCTTCCGCACGTGCTGGTCCATCCACTTCTCCTGCTCCACGTCGAGATGCAGGCGGTGCATCGGCTCCGCGATGCCATGCCCTTCACGCGGGTAGCGCAGGAACTCCACCGTCTTCCCCTGCTTCTTGAGCAACCGGTAGTACTGCTCGGCCTGCGCGATCGGCACGCGACGGTCTTCCTCGCCATGAGTGATCAGCAGCGGCGTCGTGACCTTGCTCGCATGCTCGACCGGCGACCACCGCTCGTACGTGGCCTTGCTCTGTGACGGCAGGCCACCGAAACCGCCTTCGAGCAGGTTCGGGATGTCCGTCTGACCGAAGAACGAGTACCAGTCGCTGATGCCCGCGTGTCCAATCGCGCCCTTGAACCGCGGCGTCTGCGTGACCGTCCAGAACGTCATGAAGCCGCCGTAGCTGCCACCCATCACGCCCATCTGCGACGAGTCGGCGACGCCGAGCGCGATGATGTGATCGACGCCCTTCATGATGTCGACGAAGTCCTTGCCGCCCCAATCGTTCGCGTTGGCATTACCGAATGCGAACGTGCGTCCCGAGCTGCCGCGCGGGTTCGGCTGCAGCACCGCGTAGCCGCGCGCGGCCCAGATCTGTGCGCCGCTGTTGAACGTAGCGGTGTAGCGACCGAACGGCCCGCCATGCACCTGCAGGATCGTCGGGTAGCGCGTGCCCGGCTTGTAGTCCAGCGGGTACGTGAGCACACCCTCGATCTCGAGCCCGTCGGCGCCCTTCCACTTGATTCCTTCGGCGCGTGCGACGCGATACGCGGCGACGCCGCTGTGCTCCGGGAAGAGTCGCTTCGGGTCGCTGCCATCGCGGCCCGTGAGGTACACGACCGTGCCCTCGTTCATCGTCGCGCCGCTCACCAGCCACTTCGATCCGTCTTCCGTCATGTCGACATTGCTGACGACGAAGTCCTTGCCGAACGAGATCTCCGCGGGCGTGCCACCGGCGGGGGCGACCTTGTACAGCTTCGACGTCAATCCTTCGGCCGCCACGAAGTAGATCGTGGAGCCGTCCGGCGACCAACGGATGTTCGACGCGGAGTAATCGAACTTCGCCGTGAGATTGCGCGGTTCGCCGCCGCTCACGCTCACCACCTTCACGTCCGTCTGATCGGCGGTGTTGTTGATGTGATCGCTCGAGCCGTAAGCGATCCACTTGCCGTCCGGCGAGAACTGTGGCCCGTTGTCCGGCCCCTTGTTCGTCGTGAGCTGGCGCGGCTCCCCACCGTCGGCGGGCACGATGAACAGATCCGAATTGTTGCTGCTGTTCGCGTCGAGCACTGTCGTACCGGTACGGTTCGACGAGAAGGCGATCCACTTCGCATCGTGCGACAGCTCGGCGCCCGTGTTGTCGACGGTGCCGGTCGTGATCTGCTTCTTCTTGTTGCCCTGCAGGTCCGACAGCCAGATGTGCGAGTACGTCAGCTTCTTCTCGGCGTAGTAGCCGTCGTCCTTGTTCTTGACGCGACCCTCCCACTCCTTCTTGTCGGCGCGGTCCGTCGCCTTGGTGAAGATGAAGTGATTCGCGTTCGCCGAGAATGAACCGTTTGCCGGCAGGCTGTCGTCGTCCACCAGCTTGACTGCTTCACCGCCACTCGGCGAGATGGCGTACCAGTTCGGTCGCGCGTCCCGGGTCGAGCTGAACGCCACGCGCCCGTCGGGAAGGAAACGGGCACCGCTCTCGCCCTTCGGTGAATTCGTCAGCTGGAAGGTGCGGCTCGAGGCGAAGTCGTGAATCCAGATGTGACTCGTAGCCGCAAAGTCCTTCGGATCGCGCGTCGTCTTGACGAACAGCATCTGCGTGCCGGTCGGCGAGATGCTGTAGCCACCGTAAGTGGGTTCGGCGAGCACGTCGCGCAGGGTGATGATCTTCGTGCCGGCCTGCTGCGCCTGGAGCGGCGTGTGGAGCAGCGCAGGCGATAGCGCGAGCAGGACGGCGAGAACGCCGGGGACGGCGCGCGGCGCGCGCGGGAGGGGGCGGGTCATGTGAGGCGGGGCGAGAGGCGGGCGGGGCGCGCATTCGGGTACGTCGGTGCAGAAACTTGCATCGGGAGGGGGCGGATGTACCAGTCGACCAACGGCTGCAAGGGGGACCTCTGTGCAGCTGCCTGACGAGCACGGCTCCCCAGACCGCAGCTCCTTTCAAACCGGCCTCCGGCGTCCCTGCCGTGTCGCCGACGTGTGTCGTGGCGCGCCGGCCAAGGAAGCTGCATATTCTGGAATGCTGGATGCGGGTACGCGGACGGCAGCGACAGCATGAGCGGGCAGTGAAGAACACTGACGAGGTGACAATGACCACACGATCGTTCGCGCTCCTGCTGTTCGCGGCCGCTGCCCTCGCGAGTGCCTGCGAAGGCACGAGCGCCACCGAGTCCGCCCCACCGGGAGCGAACCCGCCGCCTGTCGGTCCGCCAGGCATCGCTCCATCAGTGCTGACGACGCTCGAAGTCACCCCGGGTACCACCAGTCTCGATCTGGGAGCGTCCGTCCAGCTGACGATTGTCGCACGGGATCAGCGTGGTGTGCCAATGGCCGTCGTGGGCGGATTGAGTTTCACCACCAGCGATCCTTCGGTCGTCGCGGTGAGCGACCACGGACGGGTGATCGGAATCGCGGCCGGCTCCGCCGACATCATGGTCACGAAGACCGTCGCCGGAATCACCAGAAACGCGTCGATAAAAGTGACGACGCGACACGTCGTTCCCGCTGCCAACGTCGTGCTGATCGCCGACGCCCACCTCGGTTGGCACCCCGCCGTTGCACACGTCAAGGCGGGCGGCGCGGTGCAGTGGCTGACCTATGGTGCGTACAGCTGGTCAGGTGAACCGCATGGGCTGCTGTATCTGTTCGACCGAAACGGTGCGGCGGCGGGGTGGCTGGACCTGGGTACCGGGTCCGCGACTCATCGATTCCTCACGCCGGGAGAGTACCGGTACTGCTCCGGCGCCTGCTGGGACGCGCAGGAGTCCGGCGTCGTGTACGTGCACCCCTAGCGGCGTCGCAGCACCGCCGTGCACTTGATCTCCACCCGCGCCGCAGGCCTGGGCAGCGCAGTCACCGAGAGCGTCGCGCGCGCCGGCGGATCAACCCGGAAGAACTCGACGTAGACGGCGTTCATCGCCGCGTAGTCCGCCATGTCGACCAGAAACACCGTGCACTCACCGACATCGGCCATGCTGGCGCCCGCGGTCTGCAGTGCGGTCTGGATGTTCGCGAGCGTCTGCCGCGTCTGCGCCCCAACGCCGCCGTCCACGATGTCCTGGCTGCCGGGCTTCACTCCCGTCATTCCCGACACGAAAACCAGGTTGCCGTCGCGGATGGCGACCGAGTAGGCCGGCACCAGCGGCGAGATGCCCGGTGGGTTCACGACCTGCCGGCGCGCTGCTGGTGCGCACGCGGTGAGCGACAGCAGGACGGCCAGCCCGACGAGAGCACGACACGGAGACGGGGGCGTATTCATCGGATCTAAAGTACACCCACGCCTCGCTGGCGTCCGATGACAGGGTGGCACCAGATTGCCAGTCTGGCGACGTCGCCGCGATCTTCCTCCCCTCGCATCCCCCTTCCGTTGTCTCATCTCTCCGCGCCGCGACGCCGGGCACACCGCACGCCTGCGATCCTGCACGTGAACACGAGCACGATGCTGGCGACAGTGGCCCTCGCTCTCGCCGCCACGGCCTTCGTTCCACTCGCCACGACCGCGGGTGCGCAGGACGCGCCCGCGGGCACTGCGGGGGTCCGCCTGGATGCTGCCGTGGCCGACTCGTTCGCCCGGGCAGCACGCGCCCGGCCGCGGCCCTCGTTCGGCGCCATGCGCGTGACGACGGCGCCAACGATCGACGGCAGACTGGACGAAGCGGTGTGGTCACAGGGCACGCCGATTCGCGACTTCGTGCAGCGTGAGCTCAACGAGGGCGTTCCGGCGTCCGAGCGCACGGAAGTTCGCCTCGCGACCGATGGCGTCAATCTCTACATCGGCGCGCGCATGTACGATCGCGAGCCGGGTTTGATCGTGCCGGGCGAGAAGATTCGCGACGTGCAGCTCGCCAACAGCGATCACATCGCGTTCGTCTTCGACACCTATCACGATCAGCAGAACGGGTTCGTGTTCGCGACCACGCCAGCGGGCGTGGAGTACGACGGGCAGGTGATCCGCGAAGGCGAGGGTGGCGGGGCGCAGGTCGCCGGACAGAATCGCATGCAGGCCGGCGGCATGGGCGGCTTCAACGTGAACTGGGACGCCAGCTGGACGGTGGCCACGTCGGTCGACTCGCTCGGATGGACGGCGGAGTTCCGCATCCCCTTCTCGACGCTGCGCTACCAGTCGGGCAGCGCCGAGCAGACGTGGGGCATGAACGTGTCGCGCAACATCCGTCGCAAGAACGAGGAGCTGTACTGGGCGTTCATTCCGCGCCAGTTCAACCTCTATCGCCTGTCGATCGCCGGCACGCTCGCCGATCTCGCACCGCCGGTGCGCCGCATTCGCACGATCACGCCGTATGTGCTCACCTCGTCACAGGAGCGCTGGACCGACGGCATCAAGGGGCCCAACAAGCGCCCGACGGAGTTCGGTGGCGAGATCAAGTACGGCATCACCCCGGCACTCACGCTCGACCTCACGGTCAACACCGACTTCGCACAGGTGGAGGTGGATGATCAGCGCGTGAACCTCACGCGCTTCCCCGTCTTCTTCCCCGAGAAGCGTCCGTTCTTCCTCGAGAACGCGGGCGTGTTCTCGGCAGGCACGCCGCAGGCCGTCGATCTCTTCTTCACGCGCCGCATCGGCATCGCGGCGAACGGAACCCCGCAATCGATCCTGGGAGGCGGTCGCCTGTCGGGGCGCGTGGCGGGTACCACCGTGGGCCTGCTGCAGATGATCACGGATGCCCCTGATGAGACCAGCACCGGCCAGTCGTTCACGGTGGCACGCGCAACGCGCGAACTCTCGGCCCGCTCGCGCGTCGGCGCGATGGTGGTGCAGCGGATGTCGACCGAAGACGGCGCCGACGTGAACCGCACCTTTGCAGTGGACAGCCGCATCGGCCTCGGACAGCGCTGGACGAGCGACCTCTGGGCTGCCCGGACGACGACGCGCGGGCTGGAGGGCGACGCGGATGCGTTCAGCGGGCGTATCGCGTATCAGACGAACGTCTGGAATCACAGCGCGCGCGTCGCGCAGATCGGCGAGGACTTCAACCCGGAAGTCGGCTTCATGAGCCGGCCGGGTGGCTACCGCGCATACGATGCCTCGGTGATGCGCCTCGTGCGAAAGCCGGAGTGGGCCTGGTTCCGCCAGTGGAACCCGCACGTCAACTACCGGAGCGCGTTCAGCATCGAGGACGGCTTCTACCAGTCAGGCTACTGGCACATCGACGTCACGGAGTTCGAATTGGCGAACAGCACGCGATTCGGTCCGGAGTACAACATCTCGCACGAGGGCCTGCAGGCGCCGTTCACGATCGCCCCGGGCGTCGTGCTTCCCCCGGGCCAGTATGACTGGGGCACGTTCGGCTGGGACTACGCCACCGACCCCAGCGAGAATCTCTCGGCGAGCGGTCGCTTCGATGTGGGTGAGTTCTGGACCGGCCGGCGCAGCGGTGGCAGCGGCACGATCACGTTGCGACGCGGCGCCACGTTCTCCGGATCGTTCACGGCCGACTACAACGACGTGAACCTGCCGCAAGGCAATTTCATCAGTTCATTGGAAGCCTTGCGCCTCAACTACTTTTTCTCGCCACGCGTGTTCGTGCAGACGCTCACGCAGTACAACAATCAGCAGAAGATCTTTTCGGCGAACGTGCGTTTCGGGTGGCTCAACACCGCCGGCACGGGCTTGTTTGTGGTGTTGAACGATGGCCGTGCTGCCACTGGCCCGTTCGAGATCGGCGCGCCGCAGCAGCGGTCGGTGTTCGTGAAGTTCACGCGCCAGTTCGGCACGGGCGGTTGAGCGGTTGAGATGACCGACGCCCGGCTCCGCGGAGCCGGACGTCACCGCTCCTATTGCTCCTGCAACAGAATCACGATGCCCTTCGCGTAACCGGGCCCCGTCATCTGCAAGTTGGTGCTGATGCCCCCGACGGTGGTGTAATTCGCTTGCACAGCCCCTGTTACCTGCTGTCCCTCGTACTGCAGTCCCGTGAACGTGAGGACCAGGGCCGGCCGCGTGAATGTTCCCGAGACGGTGATCGGAACGGCCGACGCGGCAAGCGCCTCCTTCATGGTGCCCGTTCCAGTCACCTGGCCATCTGTGCCCTCTTGCAGCCGGAACTCGAGCGTGATGGCGTTCGTACCCGTGGACGTCCCCCGCCAGTCGCCCGCGACCGAGCGGAGCTCCTCTGTCAGCGAGTCCTGGATGTCCTTCTCCGTGGGTCCCGCCCCACACGCGCTGCTCACCAGCAGGAGAACGAACGTTGCGACTCTCGACGATCTACGCATGGTGGGACCCCGGCGTGTTGAGGAGGAATACGTTGCACGGACGTGTCAATCGAACCAGAAGTACCTCCAACCCGGCTGGCGCGCAGCGTGGATGGCATTGTGCCCGCGCGATCGATCGAGTGCAAGTTCGGCTGGCGTCATCCCGATCACATCCGCGGCATGACTGGAGATGCGGTGTTCACCGCGCGGATTGTACATCACGATTTCCCGGATGCCGATCCGCAACGATAGCTGCTCGAACAGCACATTGTAGGATGTGCCATTCAGTTCGTACTGGTATCGCGCGATGCCGATGGTCCCGGGGAGATAATCGGGGTTCACGCTCACGATCGACACGGGATATCGACCGTTGCTGGCGTGATGCCGCTCGATGTCGGCGATGAGCGGCGCGGCATTGTGTATCGCTCTGCTCCTGCTGAACTCCGCGGCGGCATCAGCGCTCGCGACACGCGTGATGCCGACGGCAGCCGGGAGCACCAGGAGATACACGGGCGGTCCCGCCGTCAGCACGCGCTCCGATGCCACGAAGCACTGCCACAATCGTCGAGCGACGGCGGCCAGCAGCAGGAGGGAAAGCGATCCGAGCGCCACACTTTCGAACATCGTGCCGACGGAGACGACCAACCAGACGACGGTCACGGCCGCGAACGCGGCGCCCCCGAATGCGCGACGCTTCCCCTTCTGCCGGCTGGTCAGCTCGTACAGCAGCCAGCCCGCTCCGACCGGCACCAACACCAATCCGGCGATTCCGAACAGCTGCGCCATCATCGACAGCGGCACCGCCAGCGCGTCGTGCCGCCCGGGGAGAAATGGGAGCAGCAGGCACAGTGTCAGGCACGCCGACAGAGCCGTGGCCCTGGCAACGTGCTTCCCGAGTCCACCGGACACAGTGCCTTGCAGCCGGTGTCAGCGCCGCGGCGGGCGCTTCGCCCTTGGCGGAACTGCCGTCGGACGCGGCGGCGCCACGACGCCCTTCTCCGTCACCAGCCGCATCGCCTCCTGCACCGCGCGCTCGAGCTGCGGATCGCGTCCCTGCATCACGGCTTTCGCATCCTGCAGCACCTCGATGTCCGGTGCCACACCTTCACCCTCGGCGATGTATCCCTGCGGTCCAAATACCGCGAGCGCGGGCGCCGTGATCGTGCCACCGTCGACCAGCGGATAGGGCACGGATGCGTTCACGAGGCCGCCCCACGTGCGCGTGCCGATCAAAGGTCCCGTACCCGTTTCACGAAACACCCAGGGGAAGAAGTCGCCGCCCGACCCGGCGAGTTCATTGGTAAGCAGCACCTTGGGACCGAAGATGCCCGACGCCGGCAACCTCGTGCCCACGGCGCCCGGCACGAAATCCGTCACGCCACCCACGGGCTTTCGCGCCATCACGCCCACCATGTAATCGTCGAGCAGTCCGCCGCCGTTGAAGCGCTCGTCGATCACGGCACCCTTCCGGTCCTGTTGCGCGTAGTAGTACCGGTCGAACGCCGTCACGGCCGGCGCACCGGTGTTCGGGATCCACGCATACGCGAGCGTGCCCTTCGACAGGGAATCGACACGCCGGCGATTGTCCTCCACCCACGCGCGCTGCCGCAGCTGCGTCTCGCTGCGCACCGGCACGACGGTCACCGTCCAGGCGCCGTCACCGTTGGAGCGCTCCGCGAGCCGCAGCACGGTCTGGCGATCGGCCGTGCCGTCGAGAGCCTTCCACGGCTCGTCACGCGTGGTCACCGGCACGCCGTTCACCTCGAGCAGGTAGTCGCCGGCACGCGCCTTCACGCCCGGGGCGTCGAGTGGAGCACGCAGTCCCGGGTTCCAGCTCTCGCTCGTGTAGACGCGCGCGATGCGCCAGCGATCGCCGTCGGCCACGAGATCGGCACCCAGTGCGCCGATGCGCGAACTGTCCGTCGGCGGAAAGTCGCCACCACCGACGAACGAATGTCCGACGGCAAGCTCACCGCCGATCTGGTCGATGACGTAGGTGAGATCCGCACGATGTTTCACGAACGGCAGCAGCGGCAGGTACCGCGCGCGCACCGCGTTCCAGTCGGCGCCGTGCAGACCGGGATCGTAGAAGAAGTCGCGCTCGATGCGCCACGCTTCGTCGAAGATCTGCGCCCACTCCCGCGCGGGCTCGAGCATCATGCTCAACGAAACGCGCAGTGCACCGTCGCCCGCTCGTGGCGGCGCGTCGGCACTCACGACGGCCCACGCCGTTCCCGCGCGCCACATCAGCTTCTTTCCATCGGCGGTCGTCGACACGGACGTCACACCGGTCGCGAACTGCTCCACACGGCGCCGGGCCATGTCCCACTTGTGCAACGTGGTGCCGGGCTGGTTGCGCACCCGCTCCGCAACAAACAGCACGCCGGCGGGACCGGGGACGAGATTCGCGTAGTCGCGCGTCGGCAGCGTAAGCGCGAGTGTGCGGCGATCGATGCGATCGAAGTCGATCGTCGTGACCGGTGCACGCGAGCCGGCAGCGGCAGGTGCAGCCGGCGGGACGGCGCCTGCTGCGTTGGCGGCCGGGCGCGCGGCTGAATCACGTGCGGGGCGCGCGGAGTCTGCGGGAGCCGGGTTGCCCGCCGCGCGCGCGGCTGCCTCCTCGTCGCTCTCCGGCGTGAACGGACTCGGTTCGTTCGCACGCAACAGCGTCACGTACACGGAGCTGGTGCTCGTGCGCGTCTGGCTGCCGACGTCGGCCCATCCGCTCTGGACGCCCAGGTCGGTGCTCGCGAGGAAGTACAGCCACTTGCCGTTGCGATCCCACACCGGTGATCCGGCACTCGCGAGCGCGTCGGTGATGACGCGCTTCCGTCCGTCGGCGAGCGAATACACGACCACGCGGCGGTACTGGTTCGGGAACGTCTTCGCGTACGCCAGCCACTTCGAATCCGGTGACCACGCGGGCACCATCGAACCGCGGTCGTTGGCCGCACCGGCGGTGTCGATCACACTCAATCGCCCGCTCGCGACTTCGATCGCCCGCAACCGCACCTTGTCGTCGACGAACGCGATGCGGCTGCCATCAGGCGACCACGAGGGATTCCACGCCATCTTCACGTCGCCGATGGCGATCGTGCGAGGGGTGCCAAGTCCGTCTGCGTCACCGACGAGCAGGCGATAGCCCTGCCCCTCGTCGCTGAACCACGCCACGCGCTGGCCGTCGGGTGACCACACCGGCGCGCGATCGGCGGCGCCGGAGGAGCGCGTGAGGTTGCGCGCGTCGCCCTTCTCCACCGGAACCGTGAAGATCTCCCCGCGCGCTTCCATCAGCGCACGCTTGCCATTCGGCCCGATCGCGGCGGATTGCGCCGAGTTCGTCACGTCGGCATGACGCGCCATCGCCCACGGGAAATCACCACGCACCGTGATCGCGAGCCGCTGCGGCTGTCCGCGCGCGGGATCGAGCGTCCACAGGTAGCCGTCCTGCTCGAAGACGAGCGTGTTGCCGACACCATCGAGCGCCTTCACGTCGGCGTTTGCGAACGTCGTGAGCTGCTTGAGCGCGCGCGTGCGCGTGTCGTACGACCACACGTTCGTCGCCCAGTCGCGATCCGAGAGGAAGTAGATCGTCTCGCCGAGCCAGACGGGATCGATGTCCATCGTGAGCTCGTTGGGCAGCCGGAGCTCGGTGCCGTCCGCGATGGTGGTGATCGTGAGCGGCGTGTTCTGTCCGCCACGATAGCTGCGGAACTCCACGTCCCAGCGGTCCATCCGGTCGACGACGATGCGCCCGCCATCCGGGGAGAAGCTCCCGCGGAATCCCATGTAGGCCGGAAGCTGCTTCGCGGGCCCACCCGCTACCGGGATCGTGAACAGCTTCGCGTAACCCGTAGGGGCGGAGACTCGGCCCGACGAGAAAAGCACGGACTTCCCATCCGGCGTCCATCCGCGCGCCTGCTCGCCCGCCGGACTCCATGTAAGCCGCGTCGCGTCACCGCCGGCCGCAGGCATCAGGTACACGGCCGCCGAGCCGGAGCGCGTGCTCGTGAACGCGATCCATGCGCCGTCGGGTGAGAAGTGCGGGTTGCTCTCGACGGCCGGTGTGCTCGTGAGTCGGCGAGCCTCGCCACCCGCGCGGGGCACGATCCAGAGATCGGCGGCGTGGCTGAAGGCAATGTGTGTGGTGCTGAGCGTCGGCTCGCGCAGCAGGCGTGTATCTGCAGACGGCTGCGCGGCAGGCGACTGCGCGGACAACGACTGCGCGGACAGCGTGCTCGCGCCGAGCAGTGCCGCGGCGAGTACAGGGAATCGAAGCATTGCGGTAGCGGCTCGAGACAGGTGAGCGGTGTGCAGCGGGAACCCGCTGCTAACGTACGGATTCGGACGTCGGCCTACCAGCAAGCACCGCTCAGTCCCATGCAGGCGTTCCCGTGTGGGCAGACCGCGCCGCTGCGCTCAGCGACCCAGCGAGACGACCGGCATCGGCCGGAGCAAGCCGCACAGCATCTTGCGGCGACGGCCCCCGGTATCCGGATACGACATGAAATCGACGGACACCGTGTCCGTGCGGCTTCGCGCATCGGCGTAGGCCCGCGCGCACTCGCTCGCATCTGCCACGCCATGCACCGGCCCGAGCATCATCTGGTAGGCGAGAAATGCGACGGTGAGCAGCACGCCCGCCCCGAGGCCGTACTGCCGTACCCTTCGTAGTCGGGGCGGCCCTTCGGGCTCGGTGCTCATCCGAGAGGAGTCGAGCGGTGGCGGGCCCAACTGCTCGTCGGCTTCGTGTCGCGGTTCCATGGGAACGCTCGTCGCAGAAAGGGAGCGGGCTATTGCCGTTGTCCTCCACCATTGCACTTCATCGGCGAATCTGCCGCGGCGACCCTGACCCGTCCAGCAGCGCGGTACCGCATGGCCCGTTTGCGCCAGCACAGCCGATGAGGCAATCTCATGGGAGAACCAGGCGAGGCTCGCCTCGCCACCACCCGCCCGGACGAATGCCATGACGACCAGGTCCCTGCTCGCAGCTGCTCTCGTGCTCGTCGTCGCGCTCGCCCCGGCGACCGATGCACAAACCCCGCGCCGCGACCCGAACGCCCCCGTCGTCCTGATCACCGGCTCCACGGACGGACTCGGCCGCGAGGTCGCGGGACGGGTAGCCGCCACCGGCGCGCACGTCATCGTGCACGGACGAAACCGGGCGCGCGGCGACTCCGTGGTGGCTGAGATCACCCGCGCCGGCAAAGGGTCGGCGGTGTTCCTTGCCGCCGATCTTGGCTCACTCGCGAACGTGCGCGCGTTTGCCGACACGATCCTGCGCCGCTACCCGCGCGTGAACGTGCTGGTGAACAACGCGGGGGTGTGGCTGCGCGAAGGGCCGCGCCAGACGAGCGCCGACGGCTACGAGATGACGTTCGCGGTGAACTATCTCTCCGGCTACCTGCTCACGCGCCTGCTGCTGCCGCGTCTCGTCGCCAGCGCGCCGTCACGCATCATCAACGTCGCATCGCAGACGCAGTCGCCGGTCATGCTCGACGACGTGATGCAGGAGCGCGGCTACAGCGGCCAGCGTGGGTATTCGCAGAGCAAGCTCGCGCAGGTGATGTTCACCTTCGACCTGGCGCGGGAGCTCGAGGGCAAGCGCGTGACGGTGGTGGCGCTGCACCCCGCCACGCTGATGGACACGCATCTCGTGCATGCGGCGGGTGTGCAGCCGCGATCGACGGTCGACGAAGGGGCGACCGCGCTCTTCAGATTGATCACGGACAGTGCACTGGTGAACGGCGCGTTCTACAACGGCCTGCGCGAGGGGCGTGCCCACCCGCAGGCCTACGACGACTCGGTGCGGGCCGGGCTACGTGCACTGTCGGAGCGACTGGTGGCACCGCGGCGATAGACGCCGGGACACGCGCCTGAGCTACTCCTCCAGCTTCTTGACCTGCACGGCCGTCCCGTAGCAGATCACTTCCGTCACGCCGCTCATCACCTCGGTGGCGTCGTACCGGATGCCGATGACGGCGTGCGCCTCCGCCATCTCGGCCTGGCCCAGCATGGTGTCGAATGCTTGCTGCCGCGTGCGTTCGGCCAGCTCGGTGAAGAGCGAGATGTTGCCGCCGACGATCGTCTGAAAGCCCGCGCCGATCGTGCCGAACACTGAGCGTGATCGCACCACCACGCCGCGCACGACACCGAGATTCGCCGTGATGCGATAGCCAGCGATCTCGAACGCCGTCGTCGTCATGTTGTACGGAAAGTCCGCCGCCTGCGCGTGCACGATGGGTCGCATGCCGTTCGACTCCGCTGAGGGAAATGCACGTTAGTGCAGGATGCTGCTACGCCTTCCGCACCTCATACCGCAGGTGGGTCACGCCGACGCCCTGGATCACCGTCGGGTGGCCAAGGATCGACGGCGTGCCTTCGAGCCCGTCGAAGAGGCGAACGCCGGATCCGAGCAGCACGGGCGCCACGTCGATGCAGAGTGTGTCGAGCAAACCCGCGTTCAGCAACTGCCGGATCGTATCGCCCCCATGCACGCCGACGGATTTCCCGGCCGCCCCGGCCTTCGCCTGGCGTACCGCGCTCTCGATGCCGTCAGTCACGAAGTGCACGGTCGAGTCCGGGCGTGGCCATCCATCCGGAATGCTGTGCGTGAGCACGTAGGCCGGGCCCCACCCATGATTCCCGCCCCATCCCTTGGCGACGTCGAACGTGCGCCGGCCAGTGAGCGCTGCACCGAGTTCGAACCAGAGCCCCCGCAAGTGCGCCGCGCTCGGCTCGGACACGTGGAACGTCATCGCATCCGATCCGCCCGCGTGAAATTCGACGTCACCCGAGTTGAAGTACCAGTCGAATACTTCGTTCACGCCGTCGTTGCGGTCGGCGACGAAGCCGTCGAGCGACACCGACATGATGGCGATGACCTTGGACATGGATCCCTCCGTTCGAAAGGTGGAGACTGCATGCATCCACTACCCGAATTGCTTAGCGCCCCTTCCCTGCCCGACGCGCGACGTCTGCTTCCCAGTCGATGAACGGACCGTCGAAGTCGACGAGCCGCGTGCCGTCGAACCACCAGACACGCGTCGCGACTTCGCGCAGGAATGCGCGGTCATGACTCACCAGCAGCACCGTGCCCTCGTACTCGTCGAGCGCGTCCTCGAGCACCTCGATGTTCTCGACGTCGAGATGATTGGTGGGCTCGTCCAGCACGAGCAGGTTCGCGCCCGTGAGCGTGATCAGCGCGAGCGCGACGCGCGCCCGCTCGCCACCGCTGAGCGTGCTGACCTCGCGGAACACCTCGTCGCCGCTGAACCCGAAGGCGCCCAGATGATTCTGCACCTGGCCGCGATTCCAGAGCGGCCGCTGCGCGAGGATCGCCTCGGACAGTGACATGCGGAGCGGCAGGTCCGAGAGATCCTGCCGGAACCACGCCGGCGTGATCGAGCTGCCGATCCGCGCCGCGCCGCCTGCCGGCGCACGATCGCCAAGCACCGTGGAGATGAACGAGCTCTTGCCAGCGCCATTCGGTCCGACGAGCGCGACGAAGTCGTTGCGCCGCAGCACGGCCGTGAATTCGTCGACGAGTACGCGCCCCGGCACTTCCACGCGCAGCTCGTTGATGGCCACCACCTGATCGCCACCACGGTCCGCGACCTTGAACTCGAGCGACATCGCTGCCGGGTCACCGGGAGGCGGCGCCAGTCGCGGCAGGCGCTCGAGACGCTTGCGCTTGCCCTTCGCCTGGAAGGAGTTGGCGCCCGCGAGATTGCGCATGATGTAGTCGCGCTCCTTCTCCACGTACGCGCGCTGCTTCTCGACCTCGCGCTCGCGCGTGAGCCGGCGCTCCGCTCGCTGCGGCACGAACTGGCTGTAGTTGCCCTTGTACGATTCGCTGGACTTCCCTTCCACGTGCAGGATGTTGGTGCAGATCGCGTCGAGGAACGCGCGATCGTGCGACACCACGATCACCGTTTCCTCGGCTTCGGTGAGCCACTCCTGCAGCCACGTGGTGGTGTCGAGGTCGAGGTGATTGGTCGGTTCGTCCAGCAGCAGCAGGTCGGCGGGTGCGATGAGCTGCGCCGCCAGCCCAACACGGCCACGTTCACCACCCGAAAGCGACGACACGAGCCGAGTCTTCGACTCCTCCGCGTCGAAACCGAGACCCTGCAGCACGGCGTCGACCCGCGAGTGGTAGACGTAGCCGCCGATGTCACCGAATCGCTCCTGGTCACGCCCGAAGCGCTCGAGAAATTCGTCCGAGACCCGTTCGCCGAGCTCGCCGAGTTCGATGGCCTGCTCGGCGATCCGCTGCTCGAGCGCCATCACCTCGCGCCAGGCGGCGGCGCCGGCCTGCCATACCGTCGTGGCGCCTTCGAAGGCACGATGCTGGTCGAGCAGGGCATGCCTGAGCCCCGGCTTGCGCGCGACGCTCCCCACCGACGGCTGGAGATCGCCGGTGATGACGTTGAAGATCGAGGACTTGCCCGCGCCATTGCGCCCGATGATGCCCCACCGCTCGCCCTCGGCGACGGTGAAGGTGATGTCCTTGAAGAGTTCAGTCGCGCCGAAAGAGACGCCGACGTTGGAAACGGAAAGGAGGGTCACCCGGGAATGGCAGAAGATCAGGAATGGTTGGCGGCTGGGGCCTGTACCGATGATGCGAACGGCGCCGCGGGAGCTGCACCCGAATCTTAGCCGGATGGACGATGCTGGTCAGTGCTGGTCAGTGCTGGTCAGTGCTGGTCAGTGCTACGCTGGCGTAGGCGTCCGCAGGTCGATCGGCAGTTCGGTGCCTAACGCCACTTCGCGTTGCGCCGACTGCAGGCGGTCGATGTCGTCCCCAATGGCACGCGCGGCATCGAGCGTCGACGTAAGGGGGCGCAGGTCGGCCAGCCCGCCGTGCAGGCGGAGCAGGTCCATGCGGATGCACTCGAGGGCAGTCACCGTTTCGCTCAGTTCCCTACGAGCGCGATCGACGCTACCCATCAACGGGTGCCTGATTTCCGCGCCCCTATCGTCCGATAGCTTGGTGAGCTCTCCTACATGCTCTCGCAGCGTGCTCGCGCGGGCCGTGAGACGCGTGACGACCGACGGGAGCGTGGCGAGCGAAGCGCGGTACGCGGCTGGAAGTGTGGCGAACAGCTCCTCGGCCGCGCCCGCGAGCGCAATCTCCGTCGGACGAAAATGACTGGACGGCACCCCGCGATGCTTCGGGGTGAGCCGCGCTACCAGCCATGCGCCCATGCGGCCGTTCCACATCCGCTCGCGAAGACGCCCGAAAGTGCGGCGCTCGAACCGCGGTGGCAGGACACGAACACCGAGAGTTCCCAGAATCACGGTCCCTGCAGCCGCGAACCAGAACGCCCAGTTGCCGACATTCTCGAGGATGTTGTGGGTTGCGCGCGTGAGCGGCAGCCTCACATCGAACACGGACACATATGTGCTGTCCCCCCGCCAGTACTCGAGCCCCATACACATCGCGGCCGCGACCACGAGCCCTAGCGTGACGGCACGAACCACCCCATCGCTCCGACGCTCGATGACGGGTTGGCCACTTGCATCCACTCGCCCGAACTGGCGCACGCGCAAAGCCAGGCGCAGATCGGCGAGCGAGTGGCCTGCAGCGAGCACATCACGACTCTGACGAAAACGGAGCACGCCGATTGGTATCAGCGGTAGCGCGACCAGTATCGCGACTGCCCACGGCACAGATGCGAGTTGCAGATACAGCGGCAAGATGATCCAAAGCGGAGCGAGGTTCACCAGCCACGTCGGACGGGCCCAATCGCGAAGCACCTCCGGAAGCTCTCGGCGCGCGAGGGGCTCGGGGTGGAGCGCGCTCACCAGGGCTTCGGCATTCGTCCATCGTCTGGTGACTTCCTGCATCAGGCACGTATCTACCACGCGCACGAGATGCGTCGGCAGTCCGGGTGCAACGTCAGCGAGCGAAGGAGAGGCGTAGCCGACCCGTTGTGCCTTGCTCGCCGTTACGGTGCTGCCGTCGAATGGGAGCTTCCCACTCAACGACAGAAACGCCACGACGCCGAGCGCGTAGAGGTCAGCGCGCCCGTCGAGCGGTTGTCCCTGCAGCTGCTCCGGGCTCATGAACTGCGCAGTGCCCATGGGAGCGGAATGACCGGCATGGTCGTCGATGCGGCCGGCGATGCCGAAGTCCGACACGAGTGCGCGCCCACTCTCCCGGTCGAGCAGGATGTTGTCGGGCTTCACGTCGCGATGGATGACTCCCCGGCCGTGCGCATACCCGAGCGCCTGCGCGACTTCACGGAGGATCGCTGTCATGACCGACGCCGTCACCGGCCCGCGCCGGCGCAGCCGTTCGCCGAGTGTCTCGCCGTCGACGTAGGCCATGACGAAGTACGGAAGGCCAGCCGCCTCGCCGACACGAAAGATCGGCACGATGTTCGGATGGGAGAGCTGCGCGGCCGTGCGAGCTTCACGCAGGAATCGCGCACGCGTCTCGTCACGACCCGCAGGCTCGCGAGGAAGCACCTTGATCGCGACCAGCCGATCGAGCTGCACGTCGCGCGCGAGGTAGACGACGCCCATGCCGCCGCGACCCAGTTCACGTTCGAGTGAGTACTCGCCGATCAGTGCCTGCTGCAGGTCCAGAAACAGCTGCTCGGGTGCGTGCATGACGTCAGTATCCCCTGGCGAGTCCGAACCCGCGTGGCTCCGACACGCCCTTCCACCTGCCCCCGTCGCGGTGGATGCTCTGCATGCTCACGAGCACACCCCACGGCGATGGCTTGACGCCGTGCCCCAGTGCGGCCATCAGGGTCAAGGCGGTATCCGCCCACGCGACCCGTTCTACGACGAGCGAATCCGGCTGATCCTGAAAGTGAAACTGCGGAGCGGCCATCGCATCGCCCAGCGGTTTGCGGAAGTCGATCAGCGACACGATCTGATGGGCGACGCCGGTGATGATGTACGCTCCGCCTGCGGCACCCGTGACGAGCGTGATGGCGCCCGCCGAGTCGATCACCAGCGTGGGGGTCATGCTCGACAGCATGCGCTTGCCCGGCGCGATGGCGTTGCGTTCGCCCTGCACCAATCCCATCGCGTTCACCGCACCGGGCTTGGTGGTGAAGTCGTCCATCTCGTCGTTCAGCAGGAAGCCCGCACCGGGCACCGTGAAGGCCGCACCGAAACTCTCATTCAGCGTGGTGGTGAGCGACACCGCATTGCCGCGCGCATCGACGATGGAGAAGTGCGTGGTGTGCCGCGGCTCGGGCGTAGCGGGCGCGTTGCTTCCGACCGACGCGCGATCGGTGATCTGCGCACGCAATGCGGCAGCGGTGTCCTTCGACAGGAACGCCGCAGTCGGATTCGCCCCGAACTCCGGATCGCCGAGCATCGAGTTGCGGCGCGCAAATGCACGACGTTCCGCTTCAGCGAGTAGGTGAATCGATGCGGCGCTGCGCCAACCCAACGCAGCGATGTCGTCCCGCTCGACGATCCCGAGGATGAGCGCCAGGGTGAGCCCTCCCGACGATGCGGGGGGCATCGACACGACGCGGTGCCGGCGGTAGTCGAACTCCACCGGCGTGCGCCAGACCGGCGTGTACCCCTCGAGATCCGCCTGCGAGATGATGCCCCCGTTCTTCTCCATCGCCGCGACGATCAGCCTCGCAGTCTCCCCGCTGTAGAAACCGTCGCGCCCCCGCTCGGCGATGCGCCGCAGCACCGCCGCCAGCTCCGCCGCGTGCCACCTGGTGCCCGGGGCGACGAAGCGGCCCTCTGTGAGAAAGAGCGCCGCGCTGGCCGAGTCCTTCACGAGGCGTTCGGCGGCCATCTCGCCATCCTCGGTGAACGCCGTGTCCACCACGAATCCGCCTTCGGCAAGATCGATGGCCGGCTTCAGCAGCTCAGCCCAGGGCTTCGAGCCGTACTTGCGATGTGCCTCGAAGAGACCGGCCACGGATCCCGGAACACCGGCCGCAAGTGCGCCGGTGACGCTTCGGTCGGTGAGCGCGCCAGTGCTGTCGAGATACATGTCGCGCGAGGCAGCGCCGGGGGCCGTTTCGCGAAAATCGAGCGCGACGTTCTCGCCGTTGACCCGTGCCACCATGAACCCGCCCCCGCCGACGTTGCCGGCCGTCGGGTATGTCACCGCGAGCGTGAACGCCACCGCGACCGCAGCATCGACGGCATTGCCACCGTCTCGCAGCACCTTGAGTCCTGCCTCGGTCGCGTAGGGGGATGCCGACACCACCATCGCGGAATCGGAGGTGACGACCGTCGCCGGACGGAGTTCGCGCACGCCACCCTCGGCGCGGCCAGCGGCGGCCGGCGTGTCGGCGTTGCTGCACGCGAGGAGTGTGAGCAGTGCAGGAAGCAGCACGAAGTTTCGTGCGTTACGCGGAGAGGGTGTTGCCCGGCTGACTAATCTGCAGTGCATCACTTTCCCGCCGTAAGAGTGCTGCGAAGGCCGGCTGTAAGCGGCACGGATTCGTCGACCACCTCGATCTTCGCCTGGTCCATCCACATCATGCCCGGGCCGGCGATGCCGATTCCGTACTGGACCCATTGGGCGTCGCCCGGCACGTCCATGACGATCTCGTGCCGCTGCCAATCGCTCGTCGCCGGCAGTCGCACAAACTTTCCGGCCAGTCCATAACCATCTCCCGGCGAGCCTTTGCCCTGCACCCGTGCCCAGAAGTCGGCACGTCGCGTTGCGCCGGCCGTGCGCGTGTAGATCGAGATCCGAATGCGCTTGTTCGAGTAGGGGAACGGATACAGCGAATTCATCCACGTGCCGTATCCAACGGATGAATCGGCACGCGGCGCCAGACGAGCGGTCGGCCGGCCTTCGTGCAGTACGGTGGCGTCGCCCTGCTTTCGAAACTCCTCCCAGCCTCCTCCGCTCATGCGCCAGCCGGTCGGATCAGGATTCTTCTGCTCATGGTCGACCGACGCCGAGCAGGCAGTGATCATGGCACAGGCGGTGAGTCGCAAAATCCACTGTGCGCGCTGCCGTGGTGAGGTGTCATGCACGAGACTTTCGCTCCCGATTGGCCATCATTCCTAGTGCGACTGCAGCGGTGACGAGCGCAATTCCGACCGTCGACACCGTCATCGCCCAGTCGACGTGCGGCTTGAGCAGGAAGCCCGCGACGCCGAACGCTCCCGCGAGACAACCGGCAGTCGATGCTGCCGCGTCGAACCACTCGGGCTCACCTCGTCGGAGCTTTCTGAGTCGCAGGGCGCTTCCGGTGGCGAACAGTGCGGAGACGATCATCGCGAGCCAGAACAGTGACGGCGTCATTGGTACTCCTTGAAGTTCTCGAAAACGCGAATGCAATGGCCGACCGCTCAATAAGCAGCTCGAACGCAGAGCGCGCAAACCGAGCCGCTCAACCGCCCTGCATGTACTAGCTCCCCGCCTCGGCGATGGCTGCCCGCAACCGCTCGGCCGCTGCACGAAGTTCGACGTCGGATGCCGGCGCCTGGCGGCACGGGTCAAGCTCTCCCCCACGCCAGACCGGAACGAGGTGGACGTGCGCATGCGGCACGCCATATCCCTCGACGGCAATGGCGGTGTGCGGCGCTCCCGCCGCACGCGCTACGGGTCCGGCAAGGTCGCGCACACGCGCAAACAGCCCCGCGTGTGCGCTTGCAGTGAGCTCATCGACCCATGGCACGTGGTAGCGCGGAACGAGCAGCAGATGACCCGCCGTGATCGGGTGCGTGTCGAGAAACGCCACATGTTCGGCATCGCTCCACACCACGTGCGCCGGCGCGCTGCCGGCGACGATGCGACAGAAGACGCAGGGGCGATCGGTCGACATGGGACTCGTGATTGTCAGGCGGACTCGGTCGCCTTCGGCCCGCGCATCCGCGGCTCGATCTGCCGGATCGCCCCGAGATGGTACGCGAGATGGATGATGCTGCCGATCGCGCCATCCAGCTCGATGCCGTTCACCTCGCGAGGCTCCTGCAGCGACGCATGCCATCGCTCGATCTCGTTCCGCAGTCCGGCGCGCACCTCTCTCCACTCGGCGTCTGAGACCGTCGTGCGTTTCCACGCGGCGGTCCAATCGGCATCGGTGAAGGGATTCTCTCCGGCAGCCCATCGGTTCATCAGGCTCAAGCCGTAGCGCAGATGCTCGGCATGTGCGGCGATCGTCGCGCCGCCGTGACTTGCCATCGATGCCTGCGCGGCCGAGAGATCGTCCAGTGACTTCAGCAGTCCCGCGTCCTTGGGATTGAGCACGTATGCTCCGTGCTCGGGCGCACCGAAGACGAGTTCACTGAACAGCGAGGGCAGGCTGCGATTGAGATCGGTCGAGATCATGGCCGTAGGGTCTCCTAGGGTAAACGACGAGACCCCTAACAGCGTGCTCAGGTACCGTTCATGGCAAGCGGCCCCTTCAACAGCCACAGCGGCGCCGGCAGTACACGGATGGTCAGCGGCGAGGTCATCCAGCTCACCTCACCGTCGAATGCGACCTTGACGCGACGACGGCTCCACGTGCGCGACGGGTCGACCACGAGCTTCTGGCAGACGATGCGCTCGACGCTTTCGGCGTCACCCAGTTGCCCCAGGGCACCACGCAGGATGAGACCGAGCATGGCGACGCTGCCGACGGGTTTGAGGATCACGGCGGTGATGTTGCGGGCGGCGGCGGCGTGGCCATGTCCTGCTTCATCCGTATCGGCTAATCCCAGTTGCTCCAGCTGCAGCCGGTTGTTGCCGACGAAGAGCGTGAGTGTGCGCACCTCACGCTGGATGCCGTCCCATTGAATCGAGAGCCTCAGTCGATTCCGCGCGCGCAGCAGTGTGGCCATGCCCGCACCGAACGCCACGAGGCGGCTGCGGCCGAAGCGTGCCTTCCATCGTTCACGGTCCTGCAGCAGGTCCGGGTACAGCCCGAGGCTCGCGTTGACGAGGAAAACCCGCTCGTTGATGGCCGAGATCTGCACCGGCTCCGGATGGCCCACGAGCAGCCAGCGCAACGCCTCGGCGGTGTCCGTCGGCGCGCCATGTTCGCGGGCGAAGTAGTTGAAGGTGCCCTCGGGCAGGACGCCCATCGTGCAACCAGCCCCGTGCGCAGCCTGCGCGACGGTGTTGATGGTGCCGTCGCCGCCGACCGCCACGACCGCGGAGCCGTCTGCCAACGCCTTTGCCGCGCCCTCCCGGGCTACCCGCGCGAGCTCACCCGGCGCTGCGAAGTGCACGGTACCCGTGCGCCCGGCCTCGCGCAGCCCCGTCTCGATCGTGAGGCGCGTCGCGTCGGAGTCCGAGTGGCCGGCCTTGCCATTCATCACGATCTGCAGCGGGGCTGCGTTGTCGAACCGGGGACGTTCCATCAGATGCAGCTGAACTCGGGCGGGATGGTGATGATGTCTGGTCGTGTAGTCCGCCTGCCATCGCAAGAATTGCCCCGCCTGCCGATACTGCGCGTGATGTGCACGACGTCAGGTCACGCGGTCGACGTCCTTGCCGGGGGGCGGCGGGCTCGAATTGACCGACGGTGCCGCAGCGGTTTGCGGCGCCGGCCGTTGCGAGAGCAGGGCCGCGGTAAACGCCTGCCCCTCCGCGAGGTGCGCGAGTTCGCTGCGCAGTTGCGCCACGTCGGTCTCCAGCGCCTCCACGGTCGCGAGTGTTGGCGACAGGGCATCTGGTGTCGCCCGCTTCTCGTACGCTCGCAGAAACCGCCGAACGAAGTAGATCAGCAGCGCTACACTGCCACCCACGACGCCGAGCATCAGAAGGAGTGCCGTGAGGAAGTTGAGGCCAGCGTTCGGTTGCAGCAGCTCTACGGGAGTCTGCATGCGCTCGGCCACGGTAGTCCGATACACCGAGCGACGACGAACGCGTTGCGACCCTGTTGCACACTCGCCATCACGCCGCGTCCTGCGGCCCATGCCGCCGCTCCACTTCGGCCACCGAGTTGGCCACCAGCTGCGCCAGCACCGACACGTCCAGATCGGCGAGTCGCTTGAAGTACAGGCACACCTTGCCCATCGAATGCTTGCCGAGCCTCGACAGCAACTCCTGCTGCGTCGCTCCCTCCACGTCGACGTAGAGCACCAGCTCCCGCCCGCGAATGGCGAAGCCGGTCACTGGCGCCTCCCCGCTGCGGCCGCTCTCGTACGTGTAGCGGTACACGCCGTAGCCGACGATGCTGGGCCCCCACATCCTGGGCTTCTGCCCGGTGACTCGCTGCAGCAGCACCATCAACCCGTTGCAGTCAGCCTGCTGCTGGTCGTTCGCTCGCGACGCGATGTACGCCTCGACGCTGGCTTCGCTCGGCTTCGTCTTGTTCTGGGCCATTGATCAATCCCGGTTACACTGTCAGGCGCCACGAATGATGGGACGTACGCTGGAACGACGGGTTCCCCACCGGTGCCCTACGCGCCCGGCGGCACCCCATCAGGAAGGTGCTCCAGTGTCTCGACGAACAGGCCCCAGAGCGCGCGCATGCGCTCCGGTGTGTCGACATACCCCGACACCAGCAACTCGAACGGATCCGCATCCGGCGTGGGATCGCCACAGATCGAGCCGTCATCACGACGATGCAGCTGCCCCTCGAAGTCCCGCAGGTAGCGTGCGCGCAACGAGTCGCTCGCAAAGAGCGCGCGCACGAGATCAGGCGTCTCACCCTTGAGCACGAACGCCGCGTCGAACACATCATCGTCGACTTGGATGTCGAGCGCCCCGAACCAGTCCGCCACGGCCGACGCGAACGTGGCGCGCGAGACGGAGAAGCGCTGGGCCACGATGGTGGGAATCAGCGCCGAGAATCGCGTGGAGATCACCGGGATGAGCACCTTCCCGGCCATCACCATGGTGATGTGCCCCTCGATGCGCAGTGGACCGCGCGCGTGCGGGATGTCGATGCGCGGCGTGTCGCCCGCACCCGGTGAATTCCAGGTACCACCGATCTCGCTGGCGAACGCTTCCCACACATCGAGGTGTTTTCCGCGGAGCATGCGTTCGAGCTTCATGGGCGCACCTCGTCATCCTGTTCACTCTGCGCGTCGTGGTCGCTCTGCGCGTCGTGGTCACCGTAGGCTGCCGCCGCTGCGTCACTCCACTGGCGCATCACTCGTACCTGCCACGCAGCATCGCTCTGCAACGCACGAGGGATGGGCGCCGCCTCAATGCCTGCGTCGGCCAGCACGTTGGTCAGCATCGTCTTTCCATCCATGAACAGCAGCGGATCGGCGTGGATGCCGGAGAACACGAAGACGCCATCCGTCTCCAGGACATAGGCGAGCAGGAACTCGCTCGGCGCGACGTCGTGCGTGAGATCCGGTTCGTGCACGAAACAGGTCGTGTCGGACAGCCGATCGGTGATCGTCGCGCCGACACCGGCCTCCACGGTCTCGACCTGCCAGAGCCCGAGGGGCGATGCCACTGCCGCGGTCACCAGACGTCGCGTATCCGCGTCGGCCTTGCGCCCCGCCGCATCGTCGAGCCAGGCCGCGGCGATGGGCTTTGCGAGTGTGGGCTGCGTGTAGTTGAACAGCGACCACGGGGTAAAAAGGTCGGCGACGGCTTCGTCCACGTCCTCTTCCTGGCTCACGCCAAAGGCGTCGAGCGCACCATCGACCCACTCCGCGCCCAACCTGCGCTCGGCCCAATCGAGCAGCTCCTGCCCCACGCGTTTCTGTCGCGAGAGCACGGCGTCTCCGCGCACCCATTCGGCGCGTGCCTCTGCCGGAAGTGCAGCCGCTTCGGGAGGCACGGCCGCACCGTGACACTTCTTGTATTTGCGGCCGGAGCCACACGGGCAGGGAGCGTTGCGATCCATGACGAACAATACGTCAGCTGACGCGCACGTGACGTGTCGGGAGCGGATCGAGCCTCACGTTGTCCCTCGCTCCTGCATCAGGAGCTCGATGGCGTCGGCCAGATGCTCGGCCTCGATGTGATGGTCGCCCCGCTCGAGGCGGAGCTGGTAAGCCTTCACCAGCACATCGGCATCGCGGAAACCCTCGGGCGTCTCGAACTTGTAGCAGGCCAGTTCCACCTTCAGGCCGTTCGGGTCGCGCAGGTAGATCGAGTCCATGAAGCCGCGGTCGCGCTCGAGAAACTCGATGCCGCGCGCATTGAGGCGCGCCGGAATCTGCTGGAACGTCGCGCGCGATACGTTGAACGCGATGTGCTCGACGCTGCCGATCTCGCGCGGCGCCGGGCGGTGTGCTGCCGCGTGCGTCTCGTCGGTGAAGACCGTCAGCAGGCGGCCGTCACCCGGGTCGAAGTACAGGTGATTCTCGTCGGGCTTGCCCAGGTTCGGCTGCTCGAAGAGGAACGGCATGCCGAGCAGACCGTGCCAGAAATCCATGGAGACCTGGCGGGTCGAGCCGACGAGCGTGATGTGATGGAGTCCCTGGACCTGGATCTTCTTCATGGCCGGCCAGTGTGGAGATGAGTCCGACGAACTCCGCAGTCGGGTCGCGCGACGCTGCGGCAGGTGACATTATAGCCCTGCCGCGAGAGTGATGGACACGGATGGCCACCGGCCGACCCGACAGCGCCGTCGCGAGCGATTCGCGGACCCACAATGCCGAGGCACGTTGGGATGAGCATCACGCAGCGTCGTGTGCTGGTAGTCGGGGCAACCGGACAGTTGGGGGGCGCGGTTACGCGCCGCTTGCTCGAAACCGGACATCAGGTGCGCGCACTTGGCCGAAACCCGCAGAAGCTGGCAGCCCTGCGTGCGCTGGGTGCAGAGATCGCTGCCGGCGACTTGCTGGACGCCGACTTTGTCAGCGGTGCGTGCGCGGACGTGGACCAGGTGTTCACCACCGCCAACAATGCGATGGGTTCGGGTGCATCGAGTCCGAATCGCGTCGATCGTCGTGCATACGAGAACATCTGCCGCGCGATGCGTGAGCAGGGTGTGTCTCGCATCGTGCATGTGTCGGCGCAAGATCTGGGCGGTGCGAAGTCGCCAGTCGACTTCTTCCGCGTCAAGCAGGAGGTGGATGCATTGATCCGCGGCTGTGGCGTGCCGTGGGTGTTGCTCGCGCCCACCGTGCTGATGGAGACCTGGGTGGAGACGCTGATCGGCGATGCAGTGCGTCAGGGCAAGCCCGTCATGCTGTTCGGGGATGGCAAGACGCGCGCGAATTTCATCGCGGTCGACGACGTCGCCGAATATGCGCTGCGTGTGCTCGACGATCCGACGATTCAGAACGAGTGGATCGAGCTCGGGGGGCCGACCACGTGCTCGTTCGCGGATGTCGCGAGCGTGATCGAGCGTCGGCTCGGAGCGAAATCGAAACGCCGGCACATGCCACTGGGAGTGCTGCGCGCAGGGATGGTCGCGCTGCGGCCGTTCCACGAAATGGGCTCCCGGCTCATGGCGATGGGCTACTACACGGCAACGCTGTCGGATGCATTCACGAACTGGCAGCCGACTGCGACACGATTTGGCGTGGCACCGATGACGGTCGAACAGTTCGTCGACCGAAAGTTCGCGCCGCCAGCGTAGCGCCGCAGACCGGGCCGGTGACCAACGACGGGTGCGGAAGTCGAGGAGAGTAAACGCTGGGCCGAACGATCGGGTGTGCCATTGCGTATTCTCCAGGCTGCCCGTTCGCCTCGTGCCCTTGCCCTGACTTCTTTGCATCGCTTCATCAGTCGTTTGTGTCGCTTCATTCCGCGGCTGGCTCTGCCGTCCGGAATTGCCCTGTCGCTGGTCGTACCGCTCTCATCGCCCGCCAGTGCGCAGCCTTCGTCGAAGGTCATGCGCATCACGCGAATCAGCCGGGCACCCCGCGTCGATGGCCGCCTGGACGATGCCGTCTGGGGGAAAGCCAGCTTCGCATCGGATTTCCGCCAGCAGCGCCCCAAGCCGGACTCAGCGGCTTCTGAGCTCACCGAAGTCGCGTTCGTCTATGACGACGAAGCCATCTATGTGGCGGCGCGGATGCACCGAAAGAACCCCGGCGACATCGAGCGGTCGATGACCCGCCGGGACGCGCAGGGGAACGCCGAGCGTGTGGGCGTGATCTTCGACCCGCAGCAGGATCGCCGGACCGCCGTCGGCTTTCATCTCTCGGCCGCCGGTGTGCGCACCGATTTCCGGCTGACGCAGGACAGCGAGATGAGCGGGCGCGAGAACCAGTTCGATCCGGTGTGGACGGCGGCGACGACGATCGATTCGACCGGGTGGAGTGCGGAGATGCGCATTCCGTTCTCGCAGCTGCGCTTCCCGCCCCGTGACGTACAGCGGTGGGGAGTCCAGGTCGACCGGTGGATGCCCGACAAGAACGAGACGGTCAAGTGGATCGTGGTAGCCGCGAATGAGACCGGCTACATCTCGCGCTTTGGAACGCTCGAGGGGCTGAGTGGCCTGCCGCGCACACGGCCCGTGGAGTTCGTTCCCTATCTCGCGGGCGACGCAACGCGACGCGGGAGCACGACGACCACGAACCCGCTGGATCAGCCCTTCGCGGGGCGCATGGGCGCAGACGCCAAGTTCGCAATCGGGTCCAACCTCACGCTCGATGCGACGGTCAACCCGGACTTCGGGCAGGTCGAGGCCGACCCCGCCGAAGTCAACCTGAGCGCATTCGAGACCTTCTTCGATGAGCGTCGCCCGTTCTTCGTGGAAGGTGCGGAGATGCTGCGTGGCAGTGGCTCGGGATACTTCTACCCGCGTCGCATTGGCGCGGCGCCTCACCTCACCGCGTCCGCCGACTTCGTGGACACGCCTCGCTCCAGCACCATCCTGGGCGCCACCAAGCTCACCGGGCGGCTCCCGAGCCGGCTGTCAATCGGCGCGCTGGCGGCCGTGACGGCGCGCGAGGATGCGCGCACGTTCGACGTCAGCGACAGTCTGCGCGGAGCGACGCAGGTCGAGCCTCGCACCGCCTACGGCCTGCTCCGGCTGCAACAGGAGATCGGGAAGCAGGCGTCCACCGTGGGACTCGCCCTGACCACGACGCAGCGGACGTTCGGCGGCTCGGCTCCACTGCAGAATTTGCTCGCGCGCGACTCGTACTACGCCGGGCTGGACTGGCGCCTGCGTTTCCAGCAGGGCAAGTACGCCCTCAGCGGTTTCGTCGCCGCGTCGCACGTGGCCGGGGACACCGGCGCGATCCGGCGGCTGCAGACGGCGAGCACGCGCTTCTTCCAGCGCCCCGATCGTGAGCAGGTCATCTTCGATCCCACCAAGCGCTCGCTCTCGGGCTACAGCGCGCAGTTTCGCGCGGACAAGGATGCAGGCAAGCGCTATCTCTGGGGCGCCGAGGTGAAGCTCGAGTCGCCGGGCTACGACGTGAACGACCTCGGGCGCCTGGCGAGCACCGACGACATCGAATACAACGCCGACCTGCAGATCCGCGACAACATTCCGGGGACGCGGCTGCAAGGGTGGCAGCTCGGCTTCGAAACGCGTGGTGCCCTCAACTTTGAGGGAATTCAGCAGCAGAACAGCTTCACGCAGAACTCGTCGGTCACGTTCATGAACTTCTGGCAGGTGAATGTGCGTTCGTCGATTGCGCTCGCCGCGATCGACGACGCACTGACACGCGGCGGTCCCCTCATGGGCAAGCCGCGCGACTTCGCCCAGGAGTTCCGGCTCAACGGGCCGTCCGGCGCGCGGACCGGGTGGCGCATCAATTACCGCTACGACTTCGACGAGTTCGACGCGGTCCGGCAGGGGTTCGGCGGGCAGCTCACCTTGCGGCCATCAGCGCGCGTGACGGTGTCGGCGGAGCCCAACTACAACTGGGGCGTGGACCCGCGGCAGTACGTTGCGCGGGTTGCGGGTGGTACGCGCACGTATGGCGCACGGTACCTGTTCGCCGCGATCGACCGGCGCACGATCTCGACGCGTTTTCGCCTCAACTATTCCTTCACGCCCAACCTCACCGTGGAAGGATACGGCGAGCCGTTTCTATCGAGTGGCGAGTACTCCGGGTTCGGCGAACTGTCGGCGCCGCGCAGCCGTGCGCTTCGCGTGTACGGCACGGACGGAACGACGGTGACCACGGATACCACGGGTCGGCGCACGATCACCGATGACGGACAGACGTTCACCATCAGCAATCGCGACTTCCACGTGCTGTCGTTCCGTTCCAACATGGTGATGCGGTGGGAGTGGGTTCCCGGCAGCACGCTGTTTCTCGTGTGGCAGCAGAACCGGCGCACGGATGATCCGTTCGGCGGCACTGTGCGACTGCGGGAACTCCTGAACACGACGCGGGCGGTCGGAGACAACTTCCTGTCGGTGAAGGTCAGCTACTGGTTGCCGGTGCGACTCGGTGGCGGACGCACGCCGCGTGCAGTGAGCGGAAACGGCGAGGACGCGCAGTAGGAGAGCAGCAGCAGGGGCGCAGTGGAGTGGCAATATTGGTCGTGGTGCGTCACGGCAACGAGGCGGATGTATCGGGTGGCAATCCGTTGGCCATCAGCAATTTCGACGAGCAGTTCTGGCAGCGCTTGCGACTGGCGATGAAGTACTGGCGGAAGTATTGACGGCGGTAGCGGTCTGACTGCCAAGCGCGTTTCCCGCGACGTCATGATCGCGGGAAACGGTTTCGTGCCGGCACGAGAGTGAGCTCGCTGTCCGCGGCCTATCGCTCCCAGAACGGCGGTGGCTCGATCCCGAGCGCGCGCAGGTACGTGTAGCCCTGCCCGCGATGATGAATCTCGTTGTCGACGACATACAGCAGCAGATCGTAGCCGGGCATCGTCCACTGGCCGAATGCGGTCATCGTCTCCTGGAAGCGGGCCTCGGGAATCTGCGGGAACAGGCTCTCGAGCTGCGTCGTGGTGTCGTCCCACTGGGCGAGCACTTCCTGCTTCGTCGTCGCAGCACCTTCTGCATACGCGACCCACGCATCCGTGATCACGCCCTGCACCGTCGGCACCGCCATGCCGAGCATCTCGTTCGCGAGGACCCCGAACGGCCGCATGCCGCCCACCGAGAAGGAAAACAGCTGATCGTCCGGGAACGCGTCGATCATGCGGCGGGTGAGTTTCCGGTGTCCCTGCCAGTGCGCGAGGAACTGGGCGGGCGTGATGAGGAGTGCGGTGGGCGAGGCAGCGGCAGGTGCGTCAGCGACGGTCGAGTCCGTGGACATGGTAGGCTCGGTAGGTGGTGGTCATGCTTCGGCGTACGTTCGGGTCGCCAATATCCGAGACCCAGCCAGATTCCGCAAGCGCCAGTTTCCGGTGCCCGACGCGCGCGCGACTCAGTGCGGCGTGACGATGCGTCCCGGAAGTGGTGTCCGCGCCGACGAGGCCGTCGCACCGGCGCGCTCCGCCAGCAGCTTGCTCTGGAAGCGCTGCGCCTCGCCCAGCCGCTCGAGCTCGAGCGCTGTCCCCTCGACGATCTGCTCCAGCCGGTCGAATCGCGCATCGGCTCCGGCGGAGAATCGCTCCGCCGCACGTCCTTCGGCCCGAACCGCCCGCTCGCGCGCGCGAATCCACGCGACCGCAAAGCCGAACGTGCTCAGGGAGGTCACACCCACGGCGATCAGCAGGTAGTCGAAGATGGCTGGGTCCACGGGACATCACTCCGCACGTTGGGGGGCGAATCACACGCCACCGGCGAATCCGGGGCTGTCTCCTGCGTACGGGCGCTCACGTGATTCGGTTACGCAGCAACGCTACACATCGACAAGATTTCTTGTCACGGGTCGGCCTCGCCCGGCAGAAGGTCGACTACCAGTGGTGGCGACCGCCGCTTCCTTCGTCGTATCGCCGAACGCCCCGACCCCCAGCAATCCAAGGCAGCGAATCGGGCATCCCCAGCGCTGGGCTTCACCGGCATCGGCGTTGGGGAGCGTTGGAGAGCAGCCGAAGTGGCAGGCGTGGCTGCAGGAACGCTTTCCGATTTCTGTAGCGCCGATCGCCGTGAACGAGTGAACGCACCGACGCGAACGCGTCTGCCTTGATCCACTTCCGAGGCGCTGGCTCGCATTTCGCACATCGGCTGTTGCGAGGTTCGAGCCCGCTTCGTCAGACCGTGCGTGCCGCCGCCCTTGCGTCAACGCAGGAGCGCCACCAGATAGCTCGATCAGCCGATAATTCTCCCGTCGCATTGTCGCACGTGCGCGCTCCGCGACCGTTCGCCGCCCGACTCCAACACACGTGGACATGCGCGGCCGCGCGACATGAAACTCGGCACAAAGCTCCTCGTCGACCGGATCGTCGGCTCGCTGTTCGTCGGGCTCCTCGTCATGGTCGCGAGGCGGCGGCGCACGGATGCACCTCCAGCGATCGCGCCCGACCACATCGTCGTCCTCAAGCTGCTCGGCCTCGGCAGCATCGTGCAGGCGACGCCCCTTCTGGCCGCCCTCGAGCAGCGATACGGCGATGCCGAATTCACTTTCGTCACGCGCAGAGGCAATGACGCGCTGACGCAACGGATCGATCTCGTCGACCGAACGCTCACCATCGACGACCGGTCGTTGACCAGCCTTGCCCGCTCGCTCTGGAGCACGGTGCGCGCGGTGCGCGCGATGAAGAACGTGTGCTTCATCAATCTGGAGGCGTACTCGCGGCTCGGCGTGCTGATGACGCTCCTCAGCGGGGCGCGCTGGACGGCAGGCTTCTTCCGCAATCCCTCGGATTTCAAGCTCGAGCGGGTCTTCGATGTGCTCGTGTACTTCAATCCCGGCGCACCGATCTCCCAGGTCTACCTGCAACTCGGTCGCGCCATGGGCTGCGCCGAACTGGCGCCGTCGCTCGTCGCATTGACGCCTACGATCGCCGACCATCGGGAAGTCGATACGCTTCTCGCTCGGCAAGGGGGCGGCGACGGGCCGATCATCCTGGTCAATCCGAATGCGTCGGAGCTGCGACTGGAACGTCGGTGGCCCAGCGAGCGGTTCTCCCGGGTAATTTCCGACCTGCTGCAGTCCGTGCCTACCTGTCGCATCATGCTGATCGGCGCACCGAACGAGCGCGCGTACGCGGAAACGGTACTGGCCGGCGTCACCGCGCAGCATCGACCGCGGGTGCGCAACACTGCGGGTGAGCTTTCGCTCGGTGCCCTGATCGGGCTGATCGGACGCGCCAGGCTTCTTCTCACCAACGACAGTGGACCGATGCACATCGCATTCTGCATGGGCACACCGACGGTCAGCCTGTTCGGTCCGGTCGAGCCGGAGCACTACGCCTTCTCGGGCAAGAACTCCCGGCACGCCATCCTGTATCACCGGGTCTACTGCAGCCCGTGCGTGCATCACTTCGATGTCGCGCCTTGCCGCGGCGACAACGTCTGCATGAAGCGGATCGCCGAGGACGATGTCCTGCGCGCGTCCCTCGCCCTCCTCCTGGAAGGACGCGTCAGTCCCGATGCCTCGTCGCCGATCGTCTACATGGACAACGGACGAGCCCTCGGAGTGCTCTCGCAAGCCCGGTGATGGCATGTTTCGCATGCAGCAGCCATGGCCCGGCCGATGGGATCCGCATCTCGCCGGCGCTCTCGATCTCGTTCTGCCGCGAGTGCGGGTCCGGGCGCTCCGACGTGCCACCCGCGCCGGAGCTCCTCACCGCGATCTACGACCGCGGTTACTACGATGCATGGGGGCTGCACGAAGCGGGCAATCGCACGGATGCGCTCAAGCGAGCGACGTTCGCGCGTCGGCTCGAACACTGCGCCGGGTGGATCAAGGAGGGTGGCACGATCCTCGACCTTGGTTGCGCGACGGGGTCCTTCCTTCGCGAGGCGAGTTCGCGCGGCTATCAGGTCTACGGCATCGATATCTCCGCGCACGCGATCGAACAGTGTGCAGCGACCGTCGACCGGACACACCTGCACTGCGGCGAGTTCGACTCGTCGACGTTCGGTAACGCCACGGACCGTGGGTTCGACGCGATCTTCATGTCCGACTACCTCGAGCACGTGCTTGATCCCCGTGCGGTGCTGGCAATGGCCGCCGAACGCCTTGCACCCGGCGGCGTGGTCGTGATCACGACACCCGACGCGGGCAGCGTCAGCCGCCGCCTGATGGGAACCCGGTGGCCCCACTTCAAACCCGAACACGTGTCCTACTTCTCGCGCCGAGGCCTGCGACGGGCGCTCGAGACCAGCGGTCTCGCCGTCGTCGACCTGCGGCCTGCACGGAAATCGCTCTCGATCACCTACATCGCGCATCAGTTCACGCGCTATCCAAATCCGTGGATCACGGGGTGGCTGGCCCCACTGCGCCGGCTGCTGCCACCCGCCATCGCGGATGCCGCACTCGAAACGCCGACCGGGGAAGTCACGGCGGTCGCCCGGAAGCAGTCTTGATCCCGGGACTTCAGCGCGACGCGGAACCGCACACGCTCGTATCGCACACGCTCGTATCGCACACGCCCGTACCGCACACGCTCGTACCGGCGCACGGGGCGCTGCGAGCGGGCTTCCTGATCTTTGCGTCGCTGCTTTTCGCGCTCGCGTGCGCGCTCGCGACCCATCGGCTCCTGCAGAGTCCACAACAATACCCGCAGCTGGTGACCGGAGCACTCGCCTGGAATGCGTCGTCCAAGGGCGGCGAACCTGCGGCGGCGCTGGCGTTCATGCTCGCGCTGCCGGTCGCGTTGTGGAGCCTCCGCGTCGCCGCAGACGCGTATCGCCAGCAAGGGCTGGCCGACCTCGGTGCACTGCAGCTTGCGTGTGTGCCAGGCGCCGTGTGGTTCGCACAGACGCTGATGAACCCACTGTCCGGTATGTCGTGGCTGTTCGTCGCCGCAGCCCTCATCGGCTGGTGGACCGTCGGCGCGTGGGTGACGCGATGGTCACGTGGCGGCGCGGGTGCCGAAGGGGCCATGGCACTGATGCTCGTTCCGTTGCTTGCGGGTTTCTCCGCGCTCGGTGTGCTCTACTTCCTCAACCGCGCGCTGCTGGTGCCCGTGCGCGTGCCGGCGTTTCCGGTCGGCTACCTGGCCGGTGTGGTTGTGGTGATCGTCAGCCTGCACCGCTCACGTGGCGACTCGTCGCCTCGTGTCGACTGGCGCCGTCTCGCACTCCTGTCGCAGCTCGCCATTCCGCTGCTTGCACTCGGCGTGATTCCGACGCCGCTCATGGGCGACACGGGTCTCACCCGCATCCAGAGCGTCTCGCTGCCGCTTGCAGCATTGTCGGCACTGGCCGCGATCGCCGTGCTGCTCGACATCGTGCGCACGGCACGCGGAAAGGCCGCGAGCATCGACCTCCGGTCGGCGACATCGTTCGCGTCACCGCTGGCGCTGCTCCTCTGCGTCTGGATCCTGCGCTCGCCGTTCACGACACTGCCGTTCGTGCCGGTGGACGACTGGCATTTCGGCGAGTTGCTCCTGCCGTGGGCCGGGTGGCGCGACTTCGGCCTGGTTCCGTACGCCGACCTGATGCCGGTGCGCGGGTTCATTTCACTGGCCGACGCCGGGTTGTCCGCGCTCTTCATGACCGGGAGCGCCGCCGACGTCGCACTCCTTCGGCCCGCATTGGCGCTGCTCTATTCCGGTGTCGTGTTCTTCGCGATGCGCTATGGGGCGGGTACGGGCGCCGCACTGGTGGCGATCACCGTGCTCGACTTCGCGTCCCCGTTGACGCGCATCGACTACCTGTATGTCGCCGGCGCCAGCGTGCAGGTCGGCCTGATGGTGCGTGGACGGAATCCGGCAGCATCGCTGTTCTGGCTCTTTTCCTCGCTCGTGTTCTTTGCGGTCGCGCCCGGGCAGGGAATGCTGTATACGGCGGCCACGATGCCGCTCCTGCTCTATGCGGCGTTCAACAGCAGCATGCGCGGCCGCGGTTGGCTCGTCGCCGCCGCTGCCTTCACGTTCGCGTGCGTCGCCCTGCTCGCCCTCGTCAGCCCGACGTTTCGCGAGATCTGGGCAGGCGTGCGCTTCTATTTCGCGGACAACGTCACGATCAACACCGTGGGCAGCGGTATCCCGTGGTCGGAGAGCTTCACCGGTTCACGGGTCGGGAATCCCGTCGTTCGCGAGGTCTTTCGCGCGTTCTGCCTGGTCGTCGGCGCGTGCATGGCGTGGGCGGCAACCCGTGCATGGCTGCAGCCGGGAGACACGTTAACCGACTCGAAGCTTCGCAACGCCCTGCAACGCCTGAACCGGTTGGAAATCGCAGTGCCGGTTTCCGTCCTGGCGACAGTGATCGTGTTCCTGCCCCGTGTGCTCGGCCGCATCGACGCCGATGTCTCCTCGCGGATTGGAGCGCTCACGCTGCTGGCATGTGCCCTGACGCCACTCGTCGCGCGACGACGCGGGGATGCAGCGGTTCGCGGCGCGCTGGCAGTCGCCGCAATCTTTCTCGCCTCCGCTGCGCACGTGAGTGCGGATGCGTCGAGCGAGGGATCGACGTCGTTGAGCACCAACGCGCTCAGGATTCCCCGCCAGTTCAACGTCGCCGACGGCCTCGTCCACGAACCTGTCTCCCAACTGCATCGGGTGGGGCGGGCACGTTTCGATTCCGCGCATCTGGGCGAGCTGCAGCACATCCGCCGCCTGCTGGACGAGATGCTGCCGGCCCGCACTTCGTACTACGACTTCACCAACCACAACGCACGCTACGTCTACTTCGATCGACCGCCTGCAACCCGGTGGACCTCGCCGTACTACCTCGCCGATGAGCGTGCACAGGCGCGCACTGCGGCGGAACTCGCATCGGCACGCGTGCCATTGCTGCTGCTGCACGCCAGCAACTTCGAGCTCGACGGCGGCAGCGCTGCACTGCGAGCCTACTGGCTGTATCGATTCGCACTCGCCGACTACGTCCCGTTCGACCGCGACGGCTACGTGTTCGCGGTGAGACGGGATCTCGCGGCGCGGCCTGAGTTCGCCGCGTTCGTGCAGGGCGGCGCGGCACCCATGGTGCTCTTCGATCGCGTGTTCGCAGTGAGCGATCTGAGGAGCCTACCCGCGGCGTGGGGCGCATCCGTTGGCACGCTCGACCCGTCGTTCACGTCAGTGCACCGCGATGCGAAGCTCGTGGCCTCGGGCGATCTGGTGACGCGCCTGGAGCCGGTGGCGACGAGTGATTCTAAAGCAGCACTGCCGCGCTTCGACGTACTGCGCGTCGAGCTGCAGTGCGCGGTTTCAGAGGCTCCGATGGCTCCCATGCACCTCACATGGTCGGCCCGTTCGCACGACACGACGACGATGCACCGCCTCGCCCTCACGCCCGCATCGGGTGTGCTGCTGATTCCTGTGGGATCACGGCCCACGTGGATCCTGGCCGACGAGATCACCGACGTGAGACTCGAGCGGGATGATGCCGGCTGTCAGGTGACGGGAGCCCGGTGGCTCCAGCGGAAGCGCCCCGGCTGACGTCACCTTTCCGGTGCGCGCGGCTTCATGAGTCCGCGCACCGAGAGAATCACCGCGAGGCCGCCCGTCACGCCGAGCGCGACGAGCGTCCAGATGAAGAAGAGCCCCCCGGGGGCACGCGCCACCGCCGGTGTGAACCCGTTGTTCCGGTGGATGATGGGCATCGCCAGCGCCGCGAGCCCGCCGAGCAGCATGATGACGTGCCCAGATCGTCGCTCGGCCAGCAGCAGCGTGCCGCACGCCAGCACGAGCAGGATCGGCACTACGACGAACAGGAGCCCGGATCCTCCGCGGTCGAACCCGAGCATCACGTCGCCGCCGATGTGAAATGGCAGGATGATAATCGTGAGCAGGGATGCGACCGTCTGCGTGCTGGGTTTCACGGCTGTTTCACCTGCCCATCAACCGCGCGCTCCCACCGCCACACCTCGCCCGCCTCCTCATCGTGCGCGGTGCCGGTCTGCGCGAACCCATGCCGCGCCAGGATGCGCGTCGATGCATTGATCTCGGGCAGCGTGTGCGCGTACACGAGCTTGACCGCACCGGTCGCGGCGGCGTCGGCCAGCAGCGCACCGGCCATCGCGCCGCCGTAGCCACGCCGTTCGTACTGCGGAAACGTGAAGTACGCGATCTCCACTGCACCATGTGCGTCCGGCGCATTCACGTAGGCGCACGTGCCGATCACCGCTCGTTCGGCGTCGTCCACGGCCAGGAACGCACCCCACTCCCGAGGCGCGCCTGTCCGCCCGCGGTGCGCCTCGCCCTGCTCGATCACGGCCGCGATCATGTCGGCGACACCATCCACCGACGCGTTGCAGTGACCCTCGAGCGCCGCCGGATCGTGCGCGGAAAGCGCGACGGCGTCCGTCACGCGTACGAGGCGAATGGCGGGAGACTGAGTCATCGCACGTCCTCTTCGTTACTTGATCAACCGGATGCGTTCGTTGATGGGATACAGCCACTCCACCCCGCGCTGCGTCACGATGGCATCGTCCTCGAGCGGAATGCGCGCCTTCGCACCGCCCCACTCTGCCACGGGCGTCCACACGAACAGCTCGATCGAGAAGGGATTGAACGGCTTGATGGGGAACGCCTGCTGCCGGGGATTGAACCAGGCGATGGAGGGACCGCTCCCGTGGCCACGATCACCCACCGAGTGACAGCCGATGTTCACCTCGATCTTGTTGTCGCCAGCGACCTCGTTGAACGTGCCCTGCATGCGATAGCCGGCCGCGGTAATCGAGGCGCCCAGCTGCTCGATCATCTGCCCGGCGGTCGGTCCCGGCTTGATCGTCCGGCGGATGATATCGCGCACCTTGACCGCGTTGTCGAACGCGGTCTGCAGTCCCTTGGGCGCCGCCGTCTCGCCGGCCTTCAACACGTAGGCGATTCGCTTGACATCGGTCCACGTGTTCAGGTAGCCGACGCCCCAGTCGATCATCAGCAGGTCGCCACGCTGGATGATGCGATCGTTCGAGGTCGCCTCGATGCCCTTCGGCCCCGTGATGTACACCGATGGCATCTCGAAACTCGAGCCGAGTCCGCGCTGCTGTAGCTGATCCATCATCCACCACGACACGTCTTCGAGAGTCGTCACGCCTGGCACGATGATCTCGTTGGACAGCGCGCGGTCCGCGAGTCGACGGGAGAGCTCGCCGGCCTCGCCCAATGCGACGAGACGGGACGCCGTGAAGCCGCTTCGGAAGTCCGACACCACGCGCTCCGCGGACACCACGCGCGACGCAAACTCCGGCCCAAGCTCCTTGATGAGTCGATCGTAGCTGGTCTTGGAAATGCCATCGGCCGCGCCGATCCCTTCCGACGTGTTGATCGCGATCCGTTTGGGATTGCGCTCCGTGACGAAGGGTCTGAGCGGCGCAAATCCCCGCACGAGGTCGTAGCCGCACTTGTCCAGCTGGTAGCCCGACACTCCGATGGCGGCGCGCTCGATGCGGTCGCCACCACGATCCGTGAAGATCCAGTACCCGACGCTGCCGACATACCCACGACCAAGGTCGTCGTACATCGGATCGAACTGGTTCTCCTTCTGCATCACGATCCACATGTCGACACCGTGGTCACGCAATGCAGCCGGGAGAATGAGATCGAACTGATCGCGCCGGATCTGGCACAGCCGCTCCCATCGTGTCCGCGCGTGCTCGGCGGGCGCCTGCGCGGCGAGCGGCGTGATGAGGCAGGCAGACAGGGTCACCAGCGCGAGGAGCGGCCGGGCGGTGCGGAAGGAGAGCATCGGCATCTCCGGAAAATACGGCGCGCCGGCCGAAAGGGCCTGAGAGGCGCAGGTTCTCCAACCTCCTCCTTGCCCCCCGCGTAGTCCTCAGGCGATTCTCTGCAGGCTGACGCGGGCCGCTACCCAATCTGAGCGCCGCCGACGTCGACCCCACCATTTCTCCACCGACGGCTGCCAAGCCGGCCGTCCTGGGAGCCCTTCGTGAGAGCGTTCCGAACCCCCCTCTTCGTCCTAGCGACAGTCGTCGCCGGCTCGCTCGAGGCCCAGCAGTCCTCCCGCATCGAACCCGTCACCGGCCTGCGCGACAACGGCACCGGCTACCACGCGCTCGTCGGCGCGCGTGTGGTCACGGCGCCTGGTCAGGTCCTGAACAACGCCACGGTCGTCATCCGGAACGGGCTCATCGCGTTCGTCGGCGCAGGGGCCGCCCCGCCAGCGGGTGCGCGCGTGTGGGACCTCAAGGGCCTCACCGTGTACCCCGGCTTCATCGACGCTTCAGGCGACCTCGGCGGTGACGCGCCGGCGACGGGTGGTGACGTCGGCCCGACGCACTGGAATCCCCAGGTCCGCGCGTGGTTCAGCACCACGTCGAACCTCAAGGACGACACCACGCGCCGTACCGGCCTCCGCTCCCTCGGCTTCGGCGCCGCGCTCGCGGTGCCGCGTCAGGGAATCTTTCGCGGCACGGCGTCGGTGCTCAGCCTCGGCGACGGCGGCCCGCGTGACCGCGTGATGCGCCCCGACCTCGTGCAGGCCATCGGCTTCCAGCGCTCCTTCGCGCTCGGCGGCATGTACCCGAACTCCGCCATGGGCACCGTCGCGCTGATGAAGCAGACGCTCATGGACGCCGAGTGGTATGGCCGCGCGTGGGCCGCCCACGAGACGGGTGGCCGTGCCGGGCTGCCGCCGGAAACGAGTGAAGCGCTGTCTGCCCTGAGCAAGGCCGTGAAGGGCCAGCAGCCGGTCTTCTTCGAGACGGACAGCGAAGAGGAATACCTGCGCGCCTACAAGCTCGCGCAGGAGTACAAGCTGGTGCCGTGGTTCCGCGGCAGCGGCCAGGAATACCGGCTCATCGACGTGCTGAAGGGACGCACGCAGCCGCTGGTCCTGCCGCTGACGTTTCCCGACGCACCGAACGTGTCGAGCCCGGAAGCTGCGGTGAACGTCTCGCTCGCGGATCTGCGCCACTGGTACCTCGCGCCGACGAATCCGTCGCAGCTGGCCGCCGCCGGCATTCCCTTCGCCATCACGGCGGACGGCTTGTCATCGCTGCAGCAGTTCCTCCCGAACCTGCGCACCGCCGTCTCACGTGGACTCGCCGCCGACAAGGCGCTCGCTGCGCTGACGACGGTGCCGGCCGCAATGCTCGGCATCGACAAGACGCACGGCACGATCGCCGTCGGCAAGTCCGCCAATCTCGTGATCAGCGACGGCGACCTCTTCACCGAAGAGTCGAGCGTGCGCGACGTGTGGGTGCAGGGCCGTCAGTACGGCGTCACGCGCCCGCCGCAGGTCGACCCGCGCGGCACGTGGACGATCACCTCCGACGATGCCGGCACGTTCAAGACGGCAACGCTGCGGCTCGACGGCCCGCTCAACCGCATCCGCGGCACCATCGAACTCGCGGGCCGTCGCCCGGTGAACCTCACCGCCGTGCGCATCATCGCGGAGACGGGACGCCTCGAGGCGACGTTCGCGGGTGAGGCGATCGGCCAGGAGGGCGCGCTGCTGCTCGCGGGCAGCGTGCGCGACACGACGTTCTTCGGCTGGCTGTCGCTGCCGAACGGCACCGATGCACGCTACCGCGGCTCGCGCACCGAAGCGTTCGAGGGCCCCGCGCGCGGCATCATCGCCGTGAAGGTGCCGAAGATCGACCTGCCGTTCATTCGGCCAAGCATGGAGTTCGGCCGCACGTCCGCGCCCGCGCAGCCCGCCGCCGTGATCGTGCGCAATGCGACGGTGTGGACGCAGGGCCCGCAGGGCAAGCTCGAGAACGCGGACTTGCTCGTGCAGGCCGGCAAGGTGGTGCGCGTCGGGCAGAAGCTGACGGCGCCCGCAGGCGCGATCGAGATCAACGCGGCCGGCAAGCATGTCACGCCGGGCCTCATCGACCCGCACACGCACTCCGGTGTGAGCGCGGTGAACGAGAGCGGTTTCGCGATCGTCCCCGAAGTGCAGATGGGCGACGTGCTGACGCACAACAACATCTGGTACTATCGCCAGCTCGCCGGTGGTCTCACCACCACGATGATCAAGCACGGTTCCGCCAACCCGATCGGCGGCGAGAACGTGTTCGTGAAGACGCGGTGGGGCGGATTGCCCGACGACTTCAAGATCCAGGGCGCGCCGCGCACGGTGAAGTTCGCACTCGGCGAGAACCCGAAGCGCAGCCCGACGCGCTATCCGAACACCCGCATGGGTGTGCAGGAGATCATCCGCGACCACTTCCTCGCGGCGCGTGACTACGAGAAGGAGTGGAAGGCCTGGGAGAAGGACAAGAAGGGCATCCCGCCGCGGAAGGACCTGCGCATGGAAGCCATTCTCGACATCCTCAACCAGAAGCTGCTCGTGTCGTCGCACGGCTACCGCGCCGACGAGTTCCTCGCGCTGGTGCGCCTGGCCGAAGAGTTCAAGTTCCGCATCCAGACGCTGCAGCACGGCGTGGAAGCGTACAAGATCGCGACTGAGCTCAAGAACTCGGGCGTGGCCGCGGTGGTGTGGAGCGACTGGGGCGCGTTCAAGCTCGAGTCGTACGACGCCACGTCGTACAACGCGCGCCTGCTGATGGAGGCGGGCGTGGTGACGTCGCTGCACTCCGACGACGCCGAGATCTCGACGCGCATGAACTGGGAGGCGGGCAAGCTGCTGCGCTCCGGCGTCAACGAGATCGATGCGCTGTCGACCGTCACCAACCAGTCGGCCAAGGCGATCGCCATCGACAACAAGGTCGGTTCGCTCGAAGCCGGCAAGGACGCGGACTTCGTGATCTGGAGCGGCAACCCGCTCTCGCAGTTCACGAAGGCCGAGCAGACGTGGGTGGACGGCCGCAAGTATTTCTCGCTCGACGAGGACAAGGTGCTTCGTGAAGACATCGCCAAGCAGCGCGCGCAGCTCATCCAGGCCGTGATCGCGGCCGGCGCGAGTGAAGCGCCGGCGGCCGGCGGCCGTGGTGGCCGCGGCGGCGACGGAGCCCGCAAGTGACCAGCTCATTCCTTCCAGCACACCAATCCATGCGAACGATGAAGACGACCGTGCGGGGAGCCACACTCGCTCTCGCGACGGCCATCGCCGGAGTAGTCGCTCCGGCCGTGGCGGGCGCGCAGGTGCGCATGACCGTGCCGCCGCAGGAGGCCCCCGTCGTGCTGCGCGGCGCGACGATCCACACGGTGACCAAGGGAACGATCACCAACGGCACCATCGTGCTCGAGCGCGGCAAGATCACCGCGATCGGCGGCCCCGAGGTCGCGATTCCGCGCGCGGCGAAGGTGGTGGAGCTCGCCGGCAAGCACATCTACCCCGGCCTCGTCGACGCGTACAGCACCGTCGGCATCACCGAGATCGGATCGGTGGAGGTGTCCAACGACATCGCCGAACTGGGTGACTTCAACCCGAACGTGCGAGCGGAAGTCGCCGTGAATGCGGAGAGCCGGCACATCGGCACGACGCGGTCCGCCGGTGTGCTCGTGGCGTTCACGACGCCCGAGGGCGGCGTGATCTCCGGCCTCTCGTCGGCGATGTCGCTCGAGGGCTGGACGTGGGAGGAGATGTCGATGAAGGGCGCGGCCGCACTGAACGTGAAGTGGCCCGACCCGAACGCGCGGCAGGGCGGTCGCGGTGGTGGTGGTGGCGGCGGCCGTGGTGGCGCTGCAGGCCCGCCGCCCAAGACGTACGCCGAGCAGGTGCAGCAGATCCGCGATTGGTTCGCCGAGGCGCGCGCCTACCGTGATGCCGTGAAAGCCGGACAGGCGGCCCGCACGGATGCGCGTTACGCGGCGATGATCCCGGCGATCGATGGTGCCATTCCCGTGGTGGTTGCGGCGGACGGCGCGGCGCAGATCAACGACGCCATCACGTGGGCGCGTGCGGAGAAGGTGAAGCTCGTGATCCGTGGCGGGCGCGACGCGCTGCTCGCGGCGGATCGTCTCAAGGCGGAGGGCGTGACCGTGATTCTCACGAGCACGATGGCGGCGCCCGACCGGCAGTACGAGAGCTACGACAACGCGTACGCGACGCCGGCCAAGCTGCATGCGGCGGGTGTGAAGTTCGCGATCGCCGGCGGCAGCGGCGGGTTGTACAGCTATCGGTTGCCGTGGGAGGCCGGTGTGGCAGTCGCGTTCGGCCTGCCCGAGGAGGAAGCGCTCAAGGCGGTGACGATCAATGCCGCCGAGAGCATGGGTATCGCCGACAAGGTCGGGTCACTGGAGGTCGGCAAGGAAGCGACGTTGCTGATCACGACGGGTACGCCGCTGGACATGACGAGCAACATCATCCAGTCGTACATCCAGGGACGCGAGATCAACATGATGGACATCCACAAGTTCTTCTTCGAGAAGTACATGGAGAAGATCAAGCAGCAGGCGCCGAAGAAGATCACGCCGTAGGGAATCCCGGAGCAAATGACGCAGGTTGCCGCGCGCTCATCCGGCGCGCGGCACGCATCACCATGGCCCAATGATCTTGTCTAGGACGTTGAGGAACACGCCGGCAGCAACCGCGGAAGCCACACCCAGCGCGATGCTCAGCTTCCTGGCCTGGCCGCTATCGCCCTCGGACAACTTGAATGCGAGTGCACCGGACGCGGCTCCCAGGGCTGGCACCACCAGGAACCCGCCGAACAGCCCATAGAAGAGCGCGGCCAGGGGTGCGAGGAGAGCAGCACGAACGCCCTGCGCATAGCCCCCCATCGGGAGTGGAAATTTCCAGACGAGCGCCAGCAGTGACGCAACCGGAAACATGCTGAGCAAGGCGGCGATGCTCCCGGTCATGATCGATCGCTTCATCCGCGGTCTCACTCGCGACGATACACGAACGTCAGACCGATGTCACCGAGAGTCATCGTGTCGCCGTTCACTGTTGCGGTGGGAGTCGATCCGTCGCTGTCGAACTTGAACGTCACCGTCGAGCCGTTGACGGAGTACGTTCCCGCATCCGGCACCGATTCCGTCGAAACGTTGCCACCTTCGGTCACGCGGAATGCGGTGACCATCGTAACGCGGCCCGGCGCAACCAGTGTCATGGACTCGGCAGTCACGTCGACCCTGTTCGCCCCGGCCCCCTCGAGCGTGAACGGCAGCGGAAGACCGTTGATGGTCTGCAGTCGCCATGTACCAACTTCTCCACGATTGGAGCCGGGACTCGTGGTGTCGCTGCACGCGAGAGCGACCAGGCAAATGACAAATGACAGCAAGGAGCGTCGCAGCATTCTGACCTCATTGTCGAAGAGGCTAGCGGGGCGGCCGGAAACGATAGCTCCTCGCCGCCGGTGGTATGTAACGCTGCCGGGCTCAAATAGGCAAACCGGCACAAAGGATCCGGCGCTTCACGACTGGCATCGACAACACTCCCTTGGTGTACGCGAAGCTTCGTCTCGCGAGTCGCATTGCTTTCCAGGGCGATGGACGGACGCCGCGCTCCGCGACAAGGCTAACGTCAGTTGCGAGCGTAGAGCGAGCGTAGCGCGAACGCAGCAAGCTCGCACGCAGACCATCGCATCGTGTGCGGGCGCAGTCACAGGTCCGCTTGCGTGCGCGACCGAATGCAACCATGTTCACGTCCCGCCACTCCTCGTGCTCCCGTCTCGGTGATCGCATGCGCCACGCTGCCCTGATGTTCGCTGCTTCCGCTCTCGCCATGCTCACCGCGTGCGACTCTCCCACTGCACCGCAGGCTGATCTATCGGCGGTCCAGCCCGCTTTCGCGAAGAAGTCGCCGCCACCGCCGCCGCCGCCAACACCATCGCCGGCGCACACGCCGATCATCTTCGTGCATGGATGGAACTCGAGCGCGAGCACCTGGTCGACGATGCGGAGCCGGTTCCGCGCGGACGGCTGGACCGATGCCGAGCTGCACACGTTCTCGTACGACTTTTCCCGGTCGAATGCGACCACCGCCGGCATCATCGCCGCGAAGGTGGATTCCATCCGCGCGAATACCGGTGCAGCCAAGGTCACGCTGATCACGCATTCGATGGGATCGCTCTCGGCACGCTACTACCTTCGCAACCTGGCTGGTGACAGCAAGGTGGCTGCGATGGTGTCGTTGGCCGGCGTCGATCACGGGACGAGCACGGCCTACGCGTGCTTTCAAACGTCCTGCTTCGAGATGTGGCCGGGATCGAGTTTCCTCTCGACGCTCAACGCGACCGACGAGACGTGGGGCACCACGTTCTATGCGACGTGGCGGTCACCGTGCGACGAGGTCGTCAACCCGCGCAGCAGCACGATCCTGTCTGGCGCGACCAATACGGAGACCGCGTGCATGTCGCATAGCCAGCTCAAGGAGAACGCGACGGTGTATGCACAGGTGCGATCGTTCGTCACCTTACCGTCCGGCCAGACGATCATCGCGGCAGTACCGTAGCGGTCCTGGTGCCGCGAACCGCACCCGCTGGAACGGTGCGGTTCGCGGGTGTCACGCTCGCCAACCGCGTACTACCTGCCCTGCCACCGCGTCAGCGGCATCGATTCGTTGGGCCAGTGCTCACCCGCCCTTGATCAACCACGCGAGAGCGGCGGCGACGAGGACGCCAACGAGTCCACCCACCATGATGGTCGCCCGCCGACGCTGCGCTCCGCGCACGTCCGTCGCGCGGCGGGACGCTGCGGCCGCCGCGTCGACGTACCACGTGTCTGCGTGCGCGCCGCGCACCAACACGCCGGCTCGGGCGAGGGCATTGGCAGCGTCGGCGTGCTCGACACCGAGGTCCGCGAGCGTCCGTGCCTGCGCGGGAGCTGTGGCTCCTGCCCGGATGAAGGCGTCCGTGATCGCCTGCACGCGCTGGGCATGCTCCCGGGCGGCGATCGCAGCAACGGCAGCGGTCATTTCGCTCTCTCGATGATGTGTGGGGCGGTCTGACGCGTCGTAGCCTGCAGCCGATCGCTGTAGCCGCTGCGTCATGCTGCCGATTCCTGCAGCCTTCGCCGAACGTGCCGCTACGTGCAGCCGCTCGCAAGCCATGCCCGGCACATCGATCAGGCGATCGCCCGCCGCACAACTGCAGATGCGATAGGCTGCAGAGCACCACCAATACTGCCGATCGCCGAGCGACCCTGTTTGCACTACCGACTGTGCCAGCGCTGCTAGTCCAGCAGTTCGGGCCGGTCCCGTACCGCCATCATCGTCCCGTTCAGCAGCGCGACGGTCTGCCCGTCATCCGAGCGCACCTCACCTGCCACGACGGTGAGGGTGCGCCCCGCCTTGACCACCCGCCCGAGCGCAACGAACCGTGCACCACGGGCCGGTGCCAGCAGCTGCACCTTGAACTCCACGCTGAGCACCGCGACGCCGGTTTCCATCAGCGTGAGTGCAGCGTACCCGCACGCGGTGTCCGCGGCGGCAGTGACGACGCCCGCGTGCAGGAATCCATGCTGTTGGGTGAGGTCGGCCCGGAACGGGAGCATGAGCTCGACCTCACCCGGCGCCACGCGCTCCATCGTGATGCCAAGCGTCTGCATGGCCACCTGACGCCCGAAACTCGCCCGCACGCGTCGCTCGAAGTCGGGGTCACGCGGCTGAACTGACAACGGCGATTCTCTGGTGGCGAGAGGACGGGCGTCCAAGGGATCGTGGAAGCTGCAACGCCGCCGCGGCGCGCACCACGGGGAATCCGCCATTGCGGCGCTCGTCCCGCCGCCATTGCGTCTGCTGCCCAGCACACGGCAAGAAAGACTGCCTGACTGGCACTGCAGAGTCGGCATTCTCCTCGCACTACAGAGCGCCGGACGGAGCGAAACGCGCTCCCAGACATGCAGCAGCAGGAAGGAGCAGGAACATGACCGCAACATTGCAGACGTTCTTCGGGCTCACGATGCCCGTGTCGAACTTTCGGGTCGCGCCGGACACCGCGCGGGCTCTCGCGAAGCGCATCAGCGACGCTGCCAAGGCGGTGCACGAGGACGAGGTCCCGGTTGCGCTGGCGGCCGAGTTCCGGCGCGACGCCGAACGCTATCTCGCGGTGCGGCGCACGCGCGAGCTGCGTCTCCCGACCGGGTTGGAGAGCAGCTGTGACGATAATGCGCGCGCGCTCATGCGCCTCACGGCGAACACGCCGCCGCAGCTCATCGTATCCGAACGGCTGGTGGCGTAGGCGGGGCATGGGCTACCACTCCCACTGGTCATAGAGCACACCGACAAGCCGCGGGCGCCCGACCGGCGAGGTCGTGTCGAACACGAAGGTCGCGTTCCAGACCCGCAGACAGCTCTCTTCGCCCGCGGTAGACGCGAGCCGGGCGCCGACGTGCGGCGCGTTCGCCCACGCTGGTACACGTTGGGCGAGCACTGTTGGCTGACAGTTGAAGTGGCGGCCGACGGCCGTCGTGAGTTGCGACATGCCGGCTGCGGGGGCGATGGCGTAGCGCGTTCGTCCCGCCGACACTGCCCAAGCGGTGCGTTCGCCGAGCTCGGTGCGCGGCACTCGTGCCTCGTGCCCGCCACCCTCCGGTGCCAGCCGGAGCACCACCGTGTCGGCGAGCCACAGTGAGTCGAGCGGGCGCTCATCCCGGAGGAACGCCACCAGTCGACGCGCCGCCGAGTCGAGACGCGCGGCGCCAGCTCCGGAGACGCGTGTGTCCGCTGCGGTGCGTTCCCCTGACGAAGCTGCGTCAGCTCGAGGTGTTGCCTGCGGTGTTGCCTGCGGTGTTGCCTGCGCTGTTGCCTGCGGTGTTGCCTGCGGTGTTGCCTGCGGAGTTCCTTGCTGCTCACCACAGCCCGCCAGCAGCGCGAGGAGGAGCGGCAACGCGATGAATCGTCGACGAGTGTTCATCGTCTGCTCACGATGACGGTGAGCGTGACGATGAGACCAGCGGACAGGCTGTGGCCTGTCATTTGACGCCGACCGCGTCTTCCCGCACCGCGTTCACCATGGCCTGCTTCGACCCCTGCGCAAAGCGCCGCTGCAGCCGACGCGCGAGCGGGTACCCCATCCGCGTCAGCACATGCCCGGGACGCGAGAACGCGAGTAGGTCATACCACACACTGTCGTCAGCCCTGTGCCACTCGACGATGAACCGCTCCTCGCCCGCCTCGCCGTGCTCCGGCAACGTGCCGTACGCGAACCCCGTGCAGCGCATGTTCTCGCTCTCCTCGTCCAGCAGGTACACGACGCGACATGCATTCATCGACCAGAAACCATAGTGGCGCACGACCACGGCCACTGTCGCGCCTGGGAGGATCATCGTGCTCGCCGGATGAACGGTCGACCACCCCAGCGCGGCCATCCGCCACGCGCGAAGCGCGCTGACCGCCTTGTCGAACACGGCGGCGCCGTAACCCAGCCGAATGCGATTGTGGTCGACGGTGTAACGGTCCGGCGCGCTGTTCTCGCGAGTCGCGCCGACCTCAGCGTACGAGAATGATTGCGCTTGCTGACGGGAGAGAAACGTCGCGATCTGCCGGGTGCTGGGTTGCGTGAGCCGAAACATGAAGTCGCTGAGGACAAACACTTTCGCGTGCCGCGCGCCCGATCGGCGCGCGGCGTGCCGACCTGCTACTTCGTCAGTGTTTCCGCGATGAATGCGCGCACGGCCGCGCGGTCGAGGCGGAATACACCGCCCGTACCGGAGCAGGTGGGGTTGATGGCGAATGACGTAACGGCTGCGATCACGTTCGTCGTGCCGATGAAGCTCGGGCCGCCAGAATCGCCGAAGCACATGCCGCCGGTGGACGCGTTGTTCGACAGCAGCAGCGACGCCGGTCCGGTGAAAGCCGTGTTGATCTGCACGAGCCGCGGTGTCGCCGTCATGCGAACGCGCTGGGCCATCACGTGAGCCGGATTCGAGAACTGCAGGCCGTATCCGACGGCCGTGAAGGTCGTGGAGCCTGATGGCTTGAGGGCGTCGAGCTGGTCGAGGCCCGGAATCACGCCATACGCCGCCGCAGGAAGCACCACGGGGCGCGCGAGCTTGACGATGCCGACGTCGTACCGAAAGAAGGCAGCATCCGTGTACCCCGGAAAAGTCCACCAGCCCACCGCCTCCACGGCGTTCGCGCCGGCGAATGGATAGCTGTTGGTGCCGTTCTGCACGTCGGACTCGGTGAAGACGCGGGCGCCGCTGATTTCCCCGGTGTTCCCGGTGCAGTGACCGGCAGTGATCACGAAGACGGGTGAGATCAGCGTGCCGGTGCAGCGCCACGCGGGCTGGCCACCCACTTCGGCGATCAGCAGGACGACAGCGGGATGTGCGGCACCATCGAGCGACCCGTACTTGATGGGCGCGGCGGCGAGGGGCGGCACGATCGCCGATGGCGACGGAACAGTGGGCGCATCCGCACAGGCGGCCAGCAGCGCGCAGGTGAGGGTGGCGAGCTGCGGCAGGGCATTCTTCACGTGGTGCTCCGACGTGGGGTGTGTCATTCGTGCCACCGCGAAAGCGCCGGAGGCGTCGCGGGAACATGCACCTCGCAACCGTGGGGTCAAGCAGCAGGTTGCAGGCTCGTGCGCTGTGTGCCTCGCGTCTGCTCCTGCGAGCTCACGCGCAGAACCCGATCTTTCGTCAGACGCCGACCTTGCGCGCCAAAGCCTCGAACGCCGGGTCACCACGCAGCTTCGCGAGTTGCGGATCGATGCGAAGGAAGAGCATGGAGTGCGCACGCGCCTCGAACGCGCGCTGCAGCCACTTCATCGTTTCGGACCGGTTGCCGAGTGCGAGATACACCTTCGCCACGTCGTAGGCGGGGACCACGCGGGCCGCGAGGGTCTGCTGCAGCAGCACGCCGGCACGATCGCGTTCACCACGCACCGCGTAGAGCCGCGCCAGTCCGGCAAGGAAGCTGGCGCCGCGATCCGAGAGTAGCACTGCGCGCTCCATGGCCACCACCGCCTCGTCGAGCCGGCCCGCGCCCTCGAGCGCCATGGCACCCCACTGGAACGTGATGGCGTAGGACGAATCGAACTGCGCCGCCTTGTCGAAGCTCTCGATGGCACGGGCGTAATCACCGCGGTACATCTTCCCCCACACCTGCACGGCATGTCGGACGGGGGCCGTGGGTTCGAGACGAAGCGCCGTGCGAAACTCTTCCTCCGCCGCATCCCAGCGCTGCGCAACGGCGAGGTAGTTGGCGTACCACTGATGTGCGATCGCCGAGTTCGAGTCGGCTGCGATCGCCTTCAGAAACGCACGCTCGGCGCCCGGAAGGTCCCAGCTGTAGTACAGGGTCGCATAGGCGGTGGTCGCGAGCGCCGATACGTTTCGCGGCTCGAGCTCCAGGGCCGAGGCCGCGGCGTCGAGCGCCGCGGGGAACGCTTGACGCGGCGGCTGGAAGTCGTACCACCCCTGCACCGCGTACGTCTCCGCCAGGCCGGCGTGCGCGCGCGCGAAGTCGGGAGCACGCGCCAGAGCCGCGCGAAAATACTCCACGGCGCGGTTGAGTCCCTGCTCTGTTTGGCGCAGCCGCAGCGAACGGCCCTGCAGGTAGAGATCGTACGCTTCGGGATCGGTCGTGCCGCTGCTCACGGCCTGAACATTTCGGTCGAGAAGTCTGCCACGCAGCGCTTCGACGATCGCCGTGGCGATCTCCTCCTGAATGCGCAGCAGGTCGTCGATGGGACGTTCGTACGTCTGCGACCAGATCGGACGATCCTCACCCACGTTCACGAGTCGTGTGGCCACCCGGATCCGGTTGGACGCCAGACGGACGCTCCCCTCGAGCACGGTCTCGACATCCAGCCGCTGTGCGATGGTCTTGATATCGAGCCCGCGGCGCAACAGTGCCGAGGTGGAAGTGCGCGACGCGACGCGCATTCCGTCGACCATCGAGAGGCTCGTGACCAATTCGTCCGCGAGTCCTTCGGCGAAGTAGGCCTGCGAGGAGTCCGATGACAGGTTCTCGAACGGCAGCACGGCCATCGAGGACTGATCGACCGCGAGCGTCGAGGGACGTGCACGGAACGCGAACCACCCGGTCGCCGCCAGCAGCACCACGATCATGCCAAGCAGCAGCGGGACGCGTCGCGAAGAGGCGCGACGAACCGGTTCAGCGTCCGCCGACATGCTCAGCGCGGCAATGAACTCCTGCATGGTGGGATATCGATCCGCTGGCGCGCGCTGGAGCGCGCGCGTAAGCGCGACCTCCACCGGCGCGCTCACGCTCGAGCGGCGCGTGCGAAGCGGCGGCACCGACTCGGTCAGCTTGCGCGCGGTGATCGCCATCGGAGTGGGCCCCGTGTACGGCGGTTCACCGGTGAGCAGCTCGTACGCGACGCACGCGAGGGAGTAGAGGTCGCTCCGCGCATCGATGTCCGACTCGCCGTGCGCCTGCTCGGGGCTCATGTAGACCGGCGTCCCGATCGCCATGCCCGTCATCGTGAGCTGCGCCGTGTCCTGAAACGCGCGCGCGATGCCGAAGTCGGCGACGAGCGCGTGTCCGTTCTGCAGGAGGATGTTCTCCGGCTTGATGTCGCGGTGCACGATCCCCAGCCCATGTGCATAGGCCAGCGCGTCTGCGGCTTCGCGGACCAGCCGCAGGGCGTCGTCGACAGGGAGCTCCCGCTCGCGCTGCAGCCGGTCGCGCAGCGACTCCCCGTCGACGAACGGCATGACGTAGAAGAGAAGCCCATCGGCCTCGCCGGAATCGAGCAGCGGGAGGATGTGCGGATGATTCAGTCGCGCGGTGATGCGCACCTCGCGCAGGAAACGCTCGGCGCCCAGTCCTTCCGCCAGTTCCGGGTGCAGGACCTTGATCGCAACTGTACGATCATGGCGCACGTCGCGGGCCCGGAGCACTGTGGCCATGCCGCCACGCCCGACCTCGCGGTCGATCTCGTAGCGGTCCTGGAGACTGGCGCGCAGGCGGTCGATGAGGGTCAAGATAGGCTCAGAACCACCATGAAGTGGGCGACGAGAAGCTCGGATCCGCGTCGAAGAAGCTATCGACAGGCGACTCGTTCGATGGAAACTCGAACGCCGCACCCGAACCCGGCGTTCCGCCCGACCTCGGAGCCGCGCCCGGTGAAGCCGCACCGGCGAGCGTGATGCCGGAGTTCCAGTCAGGCGGGTTCACACCGAGCAGCCAGCGTACGAAGAAGTCGTTGCGCTTGCGCGTGCCTTCGGCGCCGGTGGCACCGTGGCCGCCGTTCGGCACGACCAGCAGGTCGAAATCCTTGCCCGCGCGAATCAGCGCATCGGCGACCTGCAGCGTGGACGACGGATCGACGTTGGTGTCCAGCTCACCCACCGTCAGGTACAGGTGCCCCTTGAGGTTCTTCGCCGCGCCGACATTCGAGTTGGTCTCGTAGTGCGCACCCATCTCGCCCATCCACGCCTCGTTCCACCAGATCTTGTCCATGCGATTGTCGTGGCAGCCCGAGTTGGCAACCGCGACATCGTAGAACTCCGGGAAGAAGAACAGTGCGCCGGCCGCGTTCTGGCCGCCGGCCGACGTGCCGTAGATGCCGACGCGCTCGGTGTCGTACCACGCGTACTTCCGGTTGATCGCCTTGTGCCAGAGGATGCGATCGGGAAAGCCGGCATCCTTGAGGTTCTTCCACGCCACGTCGTGGAAAGCCTTCGAGCGGTTGCTCGTGCCCATGCCGTCGACCTGCGCGATCACGAAACCGAGTTCCGCGGTCGCCGCGAGATTCTGGCCGCTGCCCCACGTCTTCGGCACGTGATTGCCATGCGGGCCCGCGTAGATCTGCTCGATGACGGGATACTTCTTCCCCGCGTCGAACGTCACCGGCCGCACGATGAAGCCCCAGATGTCGGACGTTCCATCACGCCCCTTCGCCACGAACACCTCGGGTGGACGGAAGCCCGCCTTCACTGCGGCCGACATGTCTCCCTGCTCGAGCACGAGTGTGTTGCGATCGCTCGCGCGCCTCAGTTCCACCACCGGCGGCATGTCGACGCGCGAGTACGTGTCGATGTAGTACGAGCGATCGTTCGACCAGCTGATCGCATGCGTGCCGTTCGCTTCGGTGTACGCGACCAGCCCCGTCCCATCGAAGTTGATGCGATAGTAGTGCACGAAGTACGGGTCCTGCCCCTGGTTCATGCCACCCGCGCGGAAGTAGATGTGGCGATTGGCGGTGTCCACGCTGTCCACGCCACGCATCACCCACGCACCCTTCGTCACCTGATTCTTCACGCGACCGGTCCGGCCGTCCATCAGGTAGATGTGGTTCCACCCATCGCGCTCCGACACCCAGAGGAGGTCGTTGCCGGTATACGTGCTGCACGTGCCACCGCCCTGCGCGAGCCGACAGTTGGAGCCGAGGTCGTGGATGAAGTTGTGTCCCGCATCGCTGTACATGAAGAAACTCTTCGTGCTCTCGTCGACCATCGGTCGCACCGCGCCGGTGCCCGCATCGACTTCGAGCACGCGATACACCATGTGACCGCGCTGGTTGTAGTGGAACGCGTACGCGCCATTGTCCTTTCGCCACACCGGCCGCGAGATCGCATAGGGATTCGGAAAGAGCGAACGGTCGATGGTGATCTGGCGCTTCGTTTCCACGTCGAAGATCACCGGCTGGTTCGTTGCCAGCACGTCGCCCGGCTTCGCATACGTGGACGCGAAGCCGCCGAGTGAGCGCGTGGTCTCGGTCCTGGGTTGCACCTGGTCCGTGGGAGACGATCGCACGAAGGTGACCTGCCGGCTGTAGCCCGGTGTCTGCCGGTACGCGACGAGTTTCTTCGAGTCGGGTGACCACACGATCGAGTTCTGCAGGTACGCGTCGCCTTCGGAGCCGTCCGTGCTCAGCATCGTGTGGCCAGGTGCGCTGTTGGCACCTGCACCGCCACCGCCGCGGCCGCCTCGTGCACCGGTGTTGGGAGCGGGAGCGGGCCGGATCGCGATGTTGTAGTTCTGCACGAAGGCGACCATGCGGCAGTCCGGTGAATGGACGCCGACATTCTCGGTTGGCTGTCCCGGCGCCGGCGATGGACTCGCGCCGCCGCAGCGCGGCGTGCCGCCGCGTCCGCCACTGCCACTTCCAGCCGCACTGCCGCCCGGGCTCTCACCCCCGGTCGCGCTACCAAGGAGCGAGCAGTTCAGGCCGTTGGTCGGGCAGCGGTAGCGCACGCTGCCCACATCGCTCTCGACCACGGCTCCGTTCTCGGCGAATGCGATCGACTGGAAGGGCAGCGTGATCTCCGTGTAGCGCTCCCCACTCGTCTTCGAGAGTGCCGCCGCGACGGCCGCGTGGTTGAAGGCAGGCGCCTTGGTCCACCCGTCGGCATCGACCTTCACCCAGCGGTGGCCGCCCGGCACCGAGACGCGATACACGGCCTGGTTCGTCCGTCCGATCCACGTCACGTTCCCGGTGATGCCCGTCGTGAGGCCGGCGAACCGCCCGTTGATCGTGGCGGCGCGACGATAGTCGGTGAGCGTGCCCTGCGCGCCCGCCATCCCGGGCGCCGTCACCAGTGCGGCTGCCAGCGTCCCGTACAGCTGCGCGCGCAGACCGGCGGGCGAGGCGAGATCATGCAGCGTCATCGAGTCTCCTTGTTTCGAGTGCCTTCCGCGAATCGACCATGCACGTGCTACTGCACCCGAATCTCACGCACCATCCCGAGCTCGAGATGTGGACGGCGCGACCTCACGTCGGCGACCAGACAGTACACCAGATACGACCCCGGCACGAGGTCGACCGGGAGATACGCGACTTCGCCCGGGCCGATGCGCGCCATGCCCGCCACCGACGTGGCGACAGTATCGGGATCGTCGGCTGTCATCCATGACTGCAGCGTTGCTCCATCACGCAGGCGTACCAATCGCACCTCATGGTCCTGCTTTCCTGTATTCTCGACTTGCAGCAGCTGTGCACCCGGTGTCCAGCCATCGGTGCCCACGTACGCGAAGTCGACCATCCGCACGACCTGCGCGCCGGATGGCGGCGCCGCTGTCGCCTCGTGTGCCGCGGTTTCGGGCCGCGCGTGCAGCACCCTGAACTCTCCACGGCTCGCGTGGCGATGTCCGTCCTCGCCACGCCGGACGCACGCGAGTACATGCAGGCCCGGAGTGACCCGAAGGATCACCTCGCCGAGCACACCGACTTCCGGGCCACCGACCGCCACGCCGGGCTGCGGAGTCGCGGGCGCCGTATCGAGGGCTGCGACGAAGGCCGCCACGTCCTGCTCGGTACTGTTGGCCGGCAGGCGAAAGAGCACGACGATATGCGCATCTTCCGCTTCCTCGACCCGCACGCGGGTCCACCCCGGTGACACGGAATCCGGCGCGGTGATCGCGCCATGGCGCACGGCGACGAGCAGGTCGGCCGAGGGGGAGGGCGAAGGGTTCGCGCCTTCGGTGTCGGCACATGCGCCGAGCACGCTCAACACGCCGAGCATTCCGAGCGTAGCTGAACTGCGGACGATCATCGCTCGACCGCGTGCACGCTCGGCCCTCATGAAGACTCCTCGTGGGTGGACGAAAAAGGCAGGCGGAGTACGGTGGGGATCAGGCGAGCAGGACTGCCACTAAGCTCCGCCCTCGCGAATCCATGGGCAAGGCCGCCCGCGCCTAGTGCGGCACGTCCCCGGACCGTAACGTCCTGTCGCTTGCTCAGGCCCCACGTCCCGCTCCCGATACGCCCACCTCACCCGCCCGGCTCGCTCAGGATGCCGGCACACTGACGGAGCACGCACGCCATGGTGGCCCTACGCCCGATCGTCGCAGTCGCGATCCTCTCCCTGCTGGCCGGCACGTCGTCGAGTGCGTCCGCCCAGGGTCACGACATGCACCGCATGGGCCCTGAAATCGTCATCCCGAAGGGCGCGAACTACACGAAGGCCGACGTCGAGTTCATGCAGGGGATGATCGCCCATCACGCACAGGCGATCGTGATGTCACGGATGGCGGAGAGCAACGGTGCCAATCCGCAGGTGCTCAAGCTGTCGCGGAAGATCGATCAGTCGCAGGTGCCCGAGATCATCATCATGCAGCAGTGGCTCCGCCGGCACGATCAGTTCGCGCCCGACACCGCCTCCTGGCACGACATGCGGATGGACGGCATGCTCTCGGACGAGGAGATCAAGGCACTGAGCGTCGCGAAGGGCGTCGCGTTCGATCGACTCTTCCTCGTCGGCATGATCAAGCACCACGAGGGCGCACTCAAGATGGTCGACGATCTCTTCAAGTCGCCGGGTGCCGGCCAGGAAGTGGACACCAACGTCTTCGCCAATGATGTCATGACGACGCAGACCGGTGAGATCGGCATCATGAGGCGCCTGCTGCGCGCGCTCCCCCCGAAGTAACTCGCCACTCGGCGTACCGCCACTCGGCGTACCGCCCGTTTCTTCATCCTTCCGGAGTGTGACCGATGCGCATCGTCCGTAGCGTGATCCTCGTACTGGCAGCAGTTGCCGCACCGACGCTGGTGTCGGCACAGACGTACCCGACCAGCGCCGATCCGCGGAGCAAGCTCGCGCCAGGCCGTTTCGATGCCGGCGTCGCGGCGAGCAACATGCGCCTCGTGTCGTTCACGCCGAAACCCGCGCAGTTCGACACCGCGCGTGGCCTGACGTTCGTCAACTCCGACCTCGCGTTCGGAACCAACTACGTCTACCAGGCGAACTTCGCCGGCTTCACGATCTGGAACATCACTGATCCAGCGAAGCCGGTCCTCGAGTCGGCCGTTCGGTGCATCACGTCGCAAGGCGACCCGACGATCGTGGGCAACCTGCTCTTTCTGTCCGCCGAGGGCGCGGGCAACCGCAACGATTGCGGCGATGGTGGCGTGCAGGACCCGAAGGATCACATGGCGGGCGTGCGCATCTTCGACGTATCCAATCCGAAGGCGCCGAAGCTCGTGAAGAACGTGCAGACGTGCAAAGGCTCGCACACGCACACGCTCGTGCCGCACCCGAAGGACCCGAACATCATCTACCTCTACGTGTCGGGACAGCAGGCGGCCCGCCCGGAGACGGAACTCGCCGGGTGCAAGAACGGCACGGACCCGGCCGACCGCACCAACTCGATGTATCAGCTCGACATCATCAAGGTGCCGCTCAAGAATCCGGAGCGGGCCGTGGTCATTCCCGGCGCGCGCATCTTCACGGGCCTCGACGGTGGTGGCGAGTGCAAGCAGTTCTGCGCACCCGTCGACCCGCGCCGTGCCGGCCGCGGGCGTGGGGGCGCCGCCGCTCCCGCCGCTCCTGGCGCTGCCGCAGCGGCACCAGCGGCCGCCGCCGAGCCAGTCTCCACGGGGCCTCGCAACTGCCATGACGTGACGGCGTATCCCGCGCTCGGCCTGCTCGCGGCCTCGTGCTCGACGCACTCCATCGTCGTCGACATCTCGAACCCCGAGAAGCCGAGGCGGCTCGATGCGCTCACCGACACCAACAACTTTCAGGGGCGACACACAGCGGCCTTCAGCAACGACGGAAAGAAGCTGATCCAGACCGACGAATGGGGCGGTGGCACGGGCCCGATGTGCCAGGCATCGAGCATGATCGAGCTTGGCGGCAACACGATCATCTCCCTCGATGCGAAGAAGAAGCAGTCGCAGAAGGCGTACTTCAAGCTCCCGTCGGCGCAGTCGGCCGAGGAGAACTGCGTGTCGCACAACGGCGGCATCATCCCGGTGCCTGGCCGCGACCTCTACGTGCAGGGCTGGTACCAGGGCGGCGTGAACGTCATGGACTTCACCGACGAGAACAAGGCCTTCGAGATCGCGTACTTCGATCGCGGTTCCATCGATCCGCCGCAGCCGGTGGACGTACCCTCGGCCGCAGCGGGTGCCGGAGCGGCGGGTGCGCGCCCGCGCAGCAACACGATCGGTGGGTCCTGGGGCGCGTACTACTGGAACGGCCACATCTACTCGTCCGAGCTCGACCGCGGGATGGACATCTATGAGCTGACGCCGAGCGCGCAGCTGTCGGCGAACGAGATCGCCGCGGCGAAGCTGGTGACCTTCACGCAGTACAATCCGCAGAGCCAGCCGAAGATCTCCTGGCCGGCGGCGTTCGTCGTGGTGCGCTCGTATCTCGACCAGCTGGTGCGGGGCAACGGGCTCGCGGCGGAGCGCACGACGGCGATCTCCGCAGCGCTCGAGGCGGCGGAAGCGAAGTCCGGCGCCGCGCGCAGAACCGCCCTCAACGCGATCGCCGTGCAGGTCGACGGTGACGTGAAGGGTGCGAAGGATGCCGCGCGCGTGCGCACCATGGCTGGTGAGATCAGGAGGCTCGCGGCGGCGTCGAAGTAGCGACGCAGCGAGTCACTGTGACGCGAACACCGCATGATCGAATGGCGCCCTGCATGGGCGCCATTCGTCGTTGCACCCTATCGCTTCGCCACTTCCGCGATCCACACGTCGCTCTGCCGGTCCTCGATCGTGAAGTAGAACCGTTTTCCGTCGCTCGCGAAGTCGAATCGGTTCGATGCGCGCGCGGGGTCGTCGAAGCGAGCCAGCAGTCGCGCACGCCCACCCGTTGCAGGTAACGACCAGAACGACGCGCGGCCGCGCCTGTCGTGGCTCTTGAAGTACAGCGTGCGCCCGTCGGCCGAGAAGACCGCCAGTTCCGCCATCGGTCCACCGTCGCCCGGCACATGTATGTCACGCGAGGCGCCCGAATCCGCCGGCACGACGCCGATGCGTCCATCCGCCGGCGACACGAACGCGATCGTGCGTCCATCGGGTGCCCACTCCGGTCGCCAGCCTCGCCCGCCGACGAATCGCGGTGCACTCCAGCTTCGATCACTGCCGCGGTGCATCACCAGGACTTCGCTCGTTGCCATGTCGAAGAATGCGAGCGCGCTCCCATCGGGCGACCAGTTGGCCATGGACCCCTGCCCCGGCGGTCTCGTGAGCCGCTGCGGGGGCCCTCCCTCGAGTGTGCGCAGAAAGAGCGTTCGCGATCCCGCCTCGAACGTGTGATATGCCAGCGCCCTTCCATCGGGAGACAGAACGCCTCGGAACTCGTCCATCTCCTCGCGCGTCAGCCGCTCCGGCTCCCCACCCGTGATGGGCACGCGATACACATCGGAATTTCCGGCGAGGTCGGAGTCGTAGACGAGCCACCGGCCATCGGGGCTGACGCGGACGCCTTCGACGGTCTGGTTTCCCGTGGTGACCGGCACCGCCGAATCCGCGGAGGCGAGCGTGCCGGTCGGGATTGGCATCGCCCAGATGTTCGCGCTGCTGCCGTACACGGCGTAGACGAGGCGCGCCCCGTCTCGTGATGCGTCGATGGATTGCACGCCCATCCCCGTCGTGACGCGTACTGGCGTTGCACTCGGCGCTGCACTGGATGTGGCAGAGGCTACTGCATCACTCGATACGTCGAGCGCGTAGATGTCGCGCGGGCCTTGCCGGTTGGATACGTAATAGAGCGTGCGCCCATCCGGCGACCAGACGGGACTCTGATGCAGCGAGCCGCCGTCGGTCGCGGGCACGACGCGCCCGCCTGCCGCCGCAACGAGCACGATCCGACTCGGCGCGAGATTTCCGAACATCGGCCCGCCGAGTACGGCGCCTATCGTCACGTAGAACGAGTTGCCCGAGACGCACGCAAGCCGCCGACCGTCCGGCGACCAGCTGCACGAGTGCAGGTCTGGCCCCGTGGCGATGAACCGGTCGCGCCGGGTGCTCGTCGTGTCCACGGGATATGCTGAATTCACAACATGTACCGCGCGTGCGAGCAGCGAGTCTCCGCGCACGTAGGCGATCTCGCGTCCATCCGGCGACCACGCCGCCGACATCACGTTGCCGCCGCGCCGCGCCGCCACTTCGAGGCGCGCAGTCCCTCCGTCTGCCGGCGCGCTGACGACGCCCTTGCCCGTGAGGAAGAGGACGCGTGCTCCGTCCGGCGACCAGCGCGGATACCACTCGCTCTCCGCAGAATCGCCGGTGAGTCGCACAGGTCGGCCTCCGGCCACCGGCCGGACGACGATGTGCGTACGCAGCGAGCGGCCCGCCGCATACGCGACGTGCCGGCCATCGGGCGACATCGACGGCTGCAATTCCAGCCCGGGCTCCGAAGTGAGTTGTGCGGCGCGTCCGACGACGAGCGCCGGACGCGCGAGATTGCCATCCGCATTCTCTCCGTCGGTCGAGCGTGTGATCGCGACTGCAAGCAGCACGGTGACGAGCACGCCGACTCCTGAGAGCGCGAGTGCCTGTCCCATCGATGGCCGCGTAGGCTCGGTCGGCGCAGCCGCGCGCGACGCAGCCGCCATCGTGTCGAGTCCGGCGAGCAGTTCGTCCGCGCTCTGCCAGCGGTCCGCGGGTCTCTCCCTGAGACACTTCGCAATCACGGCTGCGAACGCTGCCGGCACCTCTGGGCGCAGGCTCGTCAATCGCACCGCGAGATCGTCGGCGACGGCCGACGTGTGCGACGAGCGCAGTGGGCGGTCCGTGTACGGCGTGCGACCGGTGAGCAGCTCGAATGCCAGCACCCCGACGGCGTAGATGTCCGCGCGATGATCCACGAGAGCACCGGGCACTGCCTGCTCAGGCGCCATGTACGTCGGTGTGCCCCGTACCGTGCTCCCGGTGCCGGCAATCGCATCCGTTGCGGTGGGGGCGCCTGCGCGCGCGACACCGAAGTCGGTGATCAGCGCAAGGCGACCGGAGAGCAGTACGTTGTCCGGCTTGATGTCGCGGTGCACGACGCCAAGCGCATGTGCATACGTCAGCGCCCCGCACAGGTCGCGGAGAATGACCACGACGTCCGTCACTGGCAGCGGTCCGTCCTGCTCGAGTCGCTCGCGCAGCGAGTGCCCCGTCTCGTACGGCATCACGTAGTAGTGGAGCGCGCCCCCGTCCTCCGTCTCTCCGTCTTCCATCGCCAGCTCGCCCGAGTCGTACAGTGGCACGATATGCGGGTGGCGAAGGCGCGCAGCGATCTCGATCTCGCGCACGAAGCGCTCGCGCCCGATCGCCGCGGCGAGCTCCGGGCGCACGACCTTGATCGCAACGTCCCGGCCGTGCTTCAGGTCATGCGCGAGGTAGACGATGGCCATGCCGCCGCGGCCGGCCTCGCGCACGACGCGATAGCGGCCTGCCACGATCTCGGGCAGCAATGGCGTGTCATCGGCCAGTACCCCCGCGAAGCGCTCCGCTGCAGTCCGGTCGAGCAGCGGGTACGCGCGCTCGAATTCCGCAACGAGTCGCTCCAGCTCCACACGCTGATCGGCGTCGCCGTCGCTCAGTTCCGCGATCAGTGCTCTTCGCTCACGGGGATGGGCATCGAGTACAGCGTCGATGATTGGCTCCAGCCGTCGCCACTCCTCCGGCGATGGTGGGCGCGGCGCGCGTTGGGGGGGAGCGTCAGCGCTCGGCCCCGGTGCGCCTGGCGGATGATCGCCGTGGCTCACGACTCGAGCTCGCGGCGCAGCAGCGTGCGCGCCTTCACCCAGTCACGCTGAACGGTCCGCACCGTGACACCAAGCGCGGCGGCGATCTCTTCCTCGCGCAGCCCGCCGAAGAACCGGCACTCCACCACGCGAGCCAGGCGCGGCTCCAGCTCCGCCAGGCGCGTCAATGCGTCGTCGAGCTGGATCAACGCCTCGGGCTGGTCGGCCACTGCGATCTGATCCGTGTCGAACGTGACAAGGCGCTGCTCCCCGCCGCGGCGCAGGCGTTTCCGCGCCCGCGCGCGATCGATCAGCACGTGCCGCATCGCCAGCGAGGCCAGCGCGAGAAAGTGTGGCCGGTCGGGCGCTTCGCCGGACGCGTGTGCGAACACCTTCAGGTACGCCTCGTGAACGAGCTCCGTCGTCTGGAGCGTCCCGTCGAGTCGCTGCCTGCCAAGCTGCCGGTGCGCGATCAGGCGAAGCTGCTGGTACAGCTGCGGCACCAACCGCTCCAACGACTCGCGACTGCCGCCATTCAGGGCGGCGAGGACGACCGACGAGTCCATCAGCGCACCAGTCCGCTCCGTCACGGGGATGCCCCGGGCCGACGCTCGAGAGGATCAGGATGACATCGGAACGATGTCGAGGCGATGTCGGGATTCCGCGCCACGTGACGTCATGCTGGGTAGGGCGCGGAGTTCACCCGCGCTGCTGCCAGTATACGACTGCGTCCCCACTGCGCGCCACAGCCCCGGAGGTCACCATGCCACGCCGTTTCCTCATTGCGCTCACCGCCGTGCTCGGCCTTGCTGCATGCAGCGACGCGAGCAACGCTCCTACGGCATTCGACGAGGCGGCGGCTGCGATGTCGGCTGAGGCCAACGCCACCCGCGTCACCGCTGCGGCGCTCTGGAATCAGCGCACCCGGGCCATCATCTCCCGTCGCGGCGGAAGCGCGAACGCCTCCACCCGCGCCTATGCGCTGGTGAGCGTTGCCCAGTACGACGCCGTCATCGCCGCCGAGCAGGCGAAGGCACGCCGGCTGCACCCGTCCGAGGCGGGCGCATCCTCCGCAGCGTCCGCCGCGGTCCTGCTGGCGCTGTATCCCGCCGAGCAGGCGTACATCGCAGGTGAACTTGCTGCTGACGCGGCCTACTTTCCGACGCTTCCCTCGGAACGCGACGCCGACTTCGCAGCCGGCGCGGCGGTCGGACGTGCGGTTGGTGCCGCGGTGATGGCGTACGCGGCGACTGACCGGACGAGGGTGGCGTGGGATGGCTCGACCGGCTCGGGCGGTTGGACCCCTCTCGTGATGCCGCCACAGGATGCGAGCTGGGGTAACGCGCGTCCGTGGTTCATGTCGTCGGGCGCCCAGTTCCATCCTGTGGACCCGCCGACCATCGGTTCACCAGAGTATCTCGCCGACCTGGCCGAAGTGCGCGCCTACTCGGACAACCGCACGCCGGAGCAACTCGCGATCGCGCGGTTCTGGGCGACCGGCTACGGCGCGGGTGGCCCGGCCGGTTACTTCGGCGCGCTGGCGGCGGATTGGGGAACGCGGCAGCATCTGGACGAACGCCGCATGTCGCGTGTACTCGCGGTATTGCACATGGCCATCATGGACGCATCGATCGGCTGTTACGAAGGGAAGTACGCGTACTGGTACATCCGCCCGTATCAGGCCGACCCGGCGATCACCGTCCCGTCCGGTGTGCCGGTCCCGAATTTCCCGGGCTATCCGTCGGGCCACTCCTGCCTGTCGTCCGCAGCGGCGGGCGTGCTCTCCGGGTTCTTCCCGTCCGAGGCCGACGCGTTGCACGCGATGGTCGTGGAGGCGGGCATGTCGCGCATCTATGCGGGCCTGCACTTCCGGTTCGACGTGACGGCGGGGCAGCAGCTCGGTTACGCGGTTGCAGAGCTGGCGCTCAGGCTCGCGCCGAATGGGCACCAGCCGATTCCGCTGGAGTGACCGCTAGGGCAGCCGGCCCGCCCTCGCAATGTCGCGCACCGCCACCACCAGCCGATCGAGTTCCCGGAACGTGGTGTGTGCACCGGGCGACACACGGATGGCATTCGTGAACGGGGAGTGCGGACCGGCCTTGTCCTGCACGGAAACTCGTCGCCGCTCGCGGAGACTCTTCGCGAGCGGCCCGGATTCCACACCCTCGATCGCGAACGCTGCCGGGCCGCACGAACGATCCCCCTCGCGCGGCGTCAGCATGCGAACACCCGAAACACCCCGCAGGGCATCCTGCCAGTACGCACCGAGCTGTCGCAAGCGAGTGCGCTTGCGCTCTGCGCCGAGTACGCGCTGGAAATCCAGTGCCTCCTTGATGGTCGACAGCGCCGCCATGTTGAACGTGCCGGACCACTCGTAGAGATCCATCGGATGCTTCGACGTATCCCACGACGGCGGGTGCAGTGGCGAGACCTTGCCAGCGTGCTCGGGGCGCATGAGCAACACACCGGTGGGCATTGGCGCGGCGAGGCCCTTGTGGAGCGACGCGCCGAGGAAGTCACAGCCGATCGCGTCGAAGCCGACGTCTAGGATGCCCACACTCTGCGCAGCGTCCACGACGACGGCGACGCCGCGTGCACGCGCCGCGGCCGTCGCTCGCGCGACCGGGAGAATCACGCCCGACCACGCGCTGATGTGCGAAATGAGCATCAGCCGCGTGCGCGGCCCGATCGCCTCGGCGATGCGGGAGACCAATGCGAGCGGATCCTCGGATGCGTTGGAGACGCGTACCACACGAAGTACGATCCCGTCGCGACGAGCGCGCAGTCGCAGCGTCTCGATCATGTCGGGGTACTCGTGATCCGTCACGAGCACCTCGTCGCCTCGCTCGAGAGGAAACCCGTGCAGCACGGTGTTGAGGGCCGACGTCGCATTGGCGGTGAACGCGAGGTGTTCGGGCGCCGCGCCGAGGTAGCGGGCGAGTGCCGGTCGGGTCACGGCGTCGAGCTCCTTCTCCCACATTTCGCCGAACCGTGCCGCCGGGGCATGACTCAGCCGCCGTGCGCGTGCGATGAACGCGTCGAAGACACGCCGTGGAGTGGGTGCGGTGTTCGCCTGGTCGAGGTCGACGTACTCCGCGGGCGGAGTGTACTCACGGCGGATGAGCGCCCAGAATGCGTCGTCGTCGGGCGCGCGCTGCAGTGCGTCCTGCAGGTCGGCGTCGAACGGCGGGAAGCGTTCGATACCCGGTTCGTCATTCGAGGCACCGAATGCCACAGGCGCATCCGGTGTCGCCGACAGCGCGGCCGCCGCGGCTGACAGTCGAAGGAACTCACGTCGCTGCATCACTCGATCTCGCTGAACAGAGGGCAGAGCGGACTCATCGGATCTTCACTCCCGGAGCATGCAGAAGTATCCACCGGGTGGCGGCAGTCTGCGATTTGTTACCGGATCGACCATGATGGCGATTCCCGTCATGGCGTTCGACCAGACACCGCGGACGACGGCCGGTGACAGATAGGTGAACCCGAAGTAGGTGGGAGATGAATCGGAGCAAATGCCGATGCACTCTCCTTCGCTCATTCCGGTGCGCTCCGCCATCCAGAGTGCGCTGTTCGGGCGGTGGTCGAACAACGGTGGAGCGCTGCGCGCAGGGGCCGACGGCCGCATGAGTGCCAGGGTTCGCTGTGCATTGTCGAGCATCTCGAGAAACGCGCGATCGGGTGGACGAAGCTCGAGGTGATCCACTGTCGGAGAGAGCTGCGGATTGGCAGTGTCGATCATGATGAGACGGAATCGACCGGCTAACCTCTCCAGCGGAACCGAATCGATGGTCACGGCATCTGCTCCCGGCACGCGCGGGCAATCACGCTTCAGCTGCGAGTCAATCGCGCCAGCGCGGTTGCGCACACAGGCAATACCCGTGACTGACAGCAGGAGCAGGAGGAGTAGTCGTTGCATGAGTGTTGGAGTAAAGCCCGGCATTCACTGGATGCGAGACAGCACGCCATGCAAGCGACTGCGCGTGTATCGCTGCAGCAGAATCGGGTACACGTTCACCAGCACGTTGCCTGCACTCAGATATGTGGCCCAGCCATGCCATCCGAGGTGCAGTGCATACCCGGCCGATGCGATGCCCAGCGCGAGCAGCACGAGGTGACCGCGCTCGCTCTGCTCGGTGCGCAGGACGAAATTGGCCGCCGATCGACGTCCACCGATGACACGGTAGTGCGGTCTCGTTTTTCGTTCCCGGCGGTTCGCGAGATCGCCGTCCGGAACGAACCGGCGAAAGAGCCGCACTCCCAACCACTCGTAGATCTGGCCCGTGCGTTCGAAGCGGTGCACCTGGAAGTACGCACGTGGCATCAACCACCAGAGCGCTATGCAAACAGCAACCACCGGCACGAACGAGGCGCTCGGCAAGAGCGCTCCGGTTGGATAGGAGAATGGCCGCAGCGGCCCCCACACGTACAGCCAGAACATTACGAGCGGTCCCAGCCATCCTGCAGACATGACCGCGAACGGGACGAGGTTGAACCCATGCGCAGAAGCATGCTGATGCGCTGTGCGCACCACGGCATCACGACGGGCAGTACGTGGTACTCCGTCAGCCACGTTCGCCGCGCCCTGCCCCGTGCGCCAACCCCACCATGTCACTCTCCCTGATTGCGACACTCGCGGCCACGCTCACCGCCGTCGCGACCACCATGTACGCCCCCACGGCCAATCCACTACCCGTCTTCGCCACGAGATAGCTCGCCAGCAGCGGCGCAAAGCCGCCGCCGAGGATGGCACCGAACGCGTACGCCATCGATGCACCACTATAGCGCACTCCCGTCGGAAACAGTCCCGCGAAGAGCGCCGCCTGCGCGCCGTACGTGAATCCCAGCGTGGCCGTGAGCACCAGGGTCGCAACCACGATCACGGGCAGATTGCGACTGTCCACCATCAGCATGAACGGGATGGACCACAGCATCATCGCCACGTAGCCCGCGATGAACAGTGTGCGCGCGCCGGTGCGATCAGCCATGCGTCCGGACACGAGGATCGTCACCAGCCAGCACAGCGAGCCCGCGATCACGACACCGAGCATGGCATCACGCGGGAGTCCCAGCGTGTTCGTGCTGTACGACAGCAGGAACGAGAGAAAGATGTACCCCACCATGTTGTTGCCGAGGAACGTGCCGGCGGCGAGCACCACGGGACGCTTGTGCTTCGCCCACAGCTCCGCGAGTGGCGCGCGTGCCTCCCGCCGCGTCGCCTTCATCTCCGCGAATACGGGGCTCTCGCTCACGCGATTCCGGATGTAGAAACCCAACGCCACGAGCCCGATGCTGAGCAGGAACGGCACGCGCCATCCCCAGCGCATGAACTGCTCGTTCGAGGTGCTCTTCGTCATGATCAGGAACATCGCGTTCGCGAGCATCAGCCCGATCGGCACACCGATCTGCGCGGCCGATCCGTACCATGCGCGCTTCTCCGCCGGTGCGTGTTCGACTGCCATCAGCGCCGCGCCCGCCCATTCACCACCCGCGCTGAAGCCCTGCAGGCAGCGAAGCAGCACGAGCAGGATCGGCGCCCACACCCCGATCTGCTGGTACGGCGGCAGCAACCCCACACCGACCGTCGCCGCACCCATCACACCCAGCGTGAGCACGAGCATCTTCTTGCGGCCGATGCGATCACCGAAATGGCCCGTGACGGCGCTCCCGAATGGCCGCACGACGAACGTCACACCGAGCGACGCCATCGACAGCAGCAGTGCCGTCGCCGGGTCGAACGCCGAGAAGAACTGCTTGCTGAAGACCAGCGCGGCCGACGTGCTGTAGATGAAGAAGTCGTACCACTCGATCGTGGTCCCGATTGCACTCGCCGCGAGCACGCGCCGACGTTCGGTGGTGGCATCAGTTGACGGGTTCTCTGGCATACTGGTCAGGAGAAGTTCGGGACGCACAACGCACGTGAGTGATATGGAGTGGCTGTGTTCGGCATCATGCAACGGGCAGTGCGAATCGAACCGTTCTCGAGAGTGAACTTCCTGTCACGGAACGTTTCCTGCGAAACTAGGGCAGCCACAGCTTTTTCGCCGTCCGCCCCGATCACATCCCATTGCCCCGACGCGTTGCGCCACCTGATCGTCAGCCGCGAGTTCCCTCCGACGCCATACCCGCCGGGAGGGATCGGAACGTATGTCGCCAACATTGCGCGCCTCCTGGCCGAAGCTGGAGACACGGTTCACATCATCGCGCAACGATGGAGGAGCGCTCCGACACACCGTGAAGCGTCGCACGACGGGCGGCTCGTCGTGCACCGCGTCGGGATCGATCGATTGGCCGACCTGCCAGGGGGTGACGCCCCGTGGCTCGTGAAGGAGGAGGTGAGCGGCGTGCATCGCGGGACGGTCGACGCGCTCGCGGCCTCATCGTTTCCGCAGCAGGCCTTTGCCTACCGGGTCGCCCTGCTCGCGGAGTGGCTCGTGGAACACGAGGGGATCGACGTCATCGAGGCGCAGGAGTGGGAAGCCCCGCTGGCCTTTTTCCAGCTCCGGCGAGCACTCGGGCTTGGCCCAGCGCCGCGGCCGCCCTGCCTAGTGAACCTGCATTCCCCCACGGAATTCATCTTCCGTCACAACGAGTGGTCGACCAATCGATCGGATTACGTCCCGGCCGTGCGCCTCGAGGACTACACGATCGGGGCAGCTGACGGATGGCTCTGCCCGAGCCGTTTTCTGGCCCGGCAGGCGGGAGCGCACTACGGCATCCCGCCGGAGTCCATCGAGGTCATTCCGCTGCCACGCGGCGACACCGCGATCGCGGTGCGCGACGCGGCGACGTGGCGCGACGGGACGATCTGCTTCGTGGGGCGACTCGAGCCACGGAAAGGCGTGCTCGAGTGGGTCGACGCGGCGATCCGCGTGCTCGACAATCACCCGCGGCTGCATTTCGAATTCATCGGGAGCGATGTCCAGCTGATCCATGACGTGTCGGTCAAGGACGCCCTGGAGCACCGCATCCCCGGGCGCCATCGCAAGCGCTTTCGCTTTCGCGGCGCGGTTGGTCGCGCCGAGCTCATGGAGCGATTGGCGCAGGCACGCATGAGTGTCGTCCCCTCGCGCTGGGAGAACTTTCCCAACAGCTGCCTCGAGGCCATGGCATCCGGGATTCCCGTGCTGGTATCACCGGACGGGGGCATGTCCGAGATGGTGGTGGACGGTGAGTCCGGCTGGATTGCGCCGAGCACGGATGCCGCAGGATTGGAGGCAGCACTGCGCCGGGCCCTCGCCACGCCGCCCGAGCGATTCTGCACCATGGGCGCCGCGGCAGCCGAGCGGGTGCGCGACATCTGCGACAACGATGCGATCGTCGCTCGGCATCGCGAATTCCGCCAGCGACTGATCGAGCGCGGAACCACGAACTCGGGCGCGGTGCCGCAGTCGTTTCCGTGGAGCCGTCTCGGCGCGCGCACCGGCCTTCCCACGCCTGCTGCGGACAGCGTTCAGGCCGGCGCCTCGGCCAGCGTGGCGATGGTGATGATCGCGGAGCCGGGCGTGCCTCTCGCAGCATGCATCGCGAGCGTCGCGTCGCAGCATGGAGGAACTACGCGCCGGATTCTCGTGAGCCCGGAGGCCGTGCGACTCCCCGATGGGTGGGATGCAGCACGGGACCTCGACGGAGCGCTCGCGCTGCTCGCGCACGGAGCAGGAGTCGTTGACGAATGCGAGGCGATCGCGATCGTCGAGGCCGGACACGCGCTGCACCCGGACTTCCTGCGCAGTGCGCTCGCCGCGCTTCGTGCCCATCCCCGCCTCGGCGTCGTTGCCCCATGGACGCTCGCTACCAACGGGAGCTGTCACGGTGGCGCCGCGCCGGTGTTTCCCTATCACCTCCTCGACGATCACGCGGGCGGCGCGCTCGTCTTCCGCGCCAGCGCCCTGCATGGTGTCGGCCGCTTCCCGTCCACGATCTCCGCGCGCTACTGGTGCTGGGATGCCTCTGCCGCAGTGATGGCGATGGGCTGGGGCGCAGTCACCTGGCCACAAATCCTCGCGCGGCGCCTGCCCCCCACCGGGCGCGATCACCGGACCGGGCGGATGGATCAGGTCGAGGCACACGTGGGATGGCTGCAGGCGCGACGCGCCATCCTCGAACGTGCATCCCCCGCCATCGGAACGCATGCAGTGGAGTTGGTGATGGACCTCGAAGCGCGCCAGGCCAGCACCATCTGGCAAGCCTCCCCCGATGCCGGCGCCGCACTCGAAATGCTCGACACCCCGGCCCGACTTCGGTGGGCCGCCAGCGTCATGCGATACGCCGTGCGCAGCGGCCTGCGCCAACCCGTTCGCTCGGCGCGCTGGTTCGTGCCGCGACTGTGGAGAGTTTCGCGCCGTTCCGTGGATCGCATGATGGGCCGCCGCAACGGCGGTGAGGAAGAATGACCGCAGTGTCAATCAGCGTGATCATCTGCACCCACAACCGTGCGGAGCTGTTGCGGCATGCGCTCGAGAGTCTCGTGCCGGGGTGCGCTGCGGTGCCGGGTTCCGAGGTGCTGGTGGTCGACAATCGCTCCACCGATGCGACACCTGCCGTCGTGGAGTCGTTCATCGGGCGCCTTCCCGTGCGGCACGTGTACGAGCCGGTGCTCGGCCTCTGCCATGCGCGCAACACGGGATGGCGCGCGTCCGCAGGCGACATCGTTGCGTACTTCGACGATGACGCGATCGCGCCACCGGGGTGGCTCGTGGCGATCGTCGACGCGTTCACCGCGTGGCCGGAGACGGGCGTGGTCGGCGGGCCGGTTGCGCCGATGTGGGATGCGCCGCGCCCTGCGTGGCTCTCGGACGAGGCGGCCCGCGCCCTGACTGTCCTCGACTGGGGTCCGGATGCCCACGAGATCCCCGATGTGGGCGCCGAGTGGCTCGCGGGGACGAACATGGCCCTGCCGCGGCGCGTGCTCGTCGAGACCGGCGGCTTTCACCCGGCGCTGGATCGCGTTGGGAACAACCTGCTCTCGAGTGGCGACGTGCACCTGCAGCGCCGCGTGCTCGCGCTCGGCCTGCAGGTGCGCTACGAACCCGCGATGGGAGTGCTGCATCTCGTTCCGGCGAGCCGCCTCACGAAGGGCTGGTTCCGGCGCCGGTACTACTGGCAGGGCATCTCCGACAGCGTCATGCGCATGGTCGAAGGCGCTCCCTCCCCGTCGCGACGGGTGCGCTGGGCGCTCGGCGGCGTGAAGCGCCTGCTGCGTGAACCCCGCCTGCTGCGCGACGCCGTCGCGACACCCGACGATCCCAGGGCCTTCACCGACACGTGTCACGCGCTCATCGCCGTCGGCCAGGTGGCGGGGCTCCTCGGGGCGGCACGACGCTGATGCGATCACCACTGCGCGCGCATGTCCTGCGTACCCGATACCCGCACATGGGCGCGTACGCGGGCATGGTGCAGCTGCCGCGCGCATTCGACCCGCGCGAGGTCACGGCGCAGGTGATCACCCTTTCCGATGGCGACGACGATTGCCGCGTCTCGCACCCGCTCATGCGCGCAGGACTGCGGCGACTGGGGGGTCTCAGCGGGATGGCGTGGTACCGGCTCAGCGACGTGCAGGCGGAATGGGACGCTGCGGCTGCGGTGTCGCGGGATGAGGTGGACATCGTGCATTACCTCGACGGCGAGCACACGGCGCAATTTCTTCCCCGTCTCCTCCGTCGTCTCCCGCGCCGGCGTGTCCGCACTGTGGGCACCTTCCATCAACCGCCGGCCATGCTCGATGCACTGCTCGACCGTCGAGCGGTCGCGGGGCTCGACCTCGTCACGGTGGTGTCACCGACGCAGGTGGAGTGGTTCACCTCACGTGTTCCGCGCGTGCCCGTCGAGGTGGTGCTGCACGGCGTCGATACCGTCTTCTTTTCGCCGGACCCGCACGCGCGCCGGTGCGAAGCGTCACGCGATCGCGGCACGAAGCTGCGCTGCATCACGGTGGGGCACTGGCTCCGCGACTGGACGGCGATGCGGGGCGTCGTCGAGCGCGCCGCGCGTGCCGGCAACATCGAGTTTCACGTCGTCACCTCACGGGAGACCGGGCTCGATGGCCTGCCAAACGTGATGCGATACGAGTCACTCGACGACGAGTCGTTCCTCGCGCTCTACCGGTCGTGCGACGTCCTCCTGCTCCCGCTCGTCGACGCGACCGCCAACAACGCACTGCTCGAGGCGATGTCGTGCGGGCTTCCCGTCGTCACGACCGACACGCCCTCGCTTCGCGCGTACGTGCCGGACGATGCCGGCGTCCTGGTTCCTGGCAACGATCCCGACGCGATCATGGCGGCGCTGGAATGGCTGGGATGCGATGGGGAGGCGCGCGCGACGATGGGCGCGCGCGGGCGCGCACGCGCGGAGTCCCTGGCGTGGCCGCGCATCGCGGCCGACGTCGCGCGCCTCTACAGGCGGGTCTCGGGGTGACGCAGTCGGTGACGGGTCCGGCGATCGCCCTCGTCGTCTGCACGCGGAATCGCGGGGCGCAGCTTCCCGTCACGCTGGCGAGCCATGCGGCGATGCGCCCCTCCGTTCCGTGGGAGCTCGTCCTGGTCGACAACGGCTCGACCGACAGCACGCCGGCGTTACTGCGTGACTTCGCGGCGCGCGCCTCGTTCAGCGTGACCCTCGTCCACGAGCCACGGCCGGGGCTCGCGTCGGCGCGCAATGCCGGCGTGCGCGCAGCCCGCGCCCCGTTGCTCGCCTTCACCGACGACGACTGCTATCCCGACCACGACCTTCTTGATCGCTGGGTCGAGTGCTTCGCCGACCCGGCGATCGGCTACGCCGCGGGGCGCATCCTCCTGCATGATCCCGAGGACTTTCCGATCACGATCCGGACGGACCTGGAGCCGCAGACCCTCCGGCCGGGCGCCTTCGTGGAGCCGGGATTCCTGCAGGGCGCCAACATGGCCTTTCGCCGCGAGCTGCTGCGCGAGCTCGGCGGCTTTGACCCGGCGTTGGGTCCGGGCGGACGCTTCAACTTCGAGGACCTCGACATGTCCTCCCGTGCCTCGTCCGCCGGCGCGGCCGGGGGCTATTTCCCTGGCCCGACGGTTCGTCATCACCACCGCCGCCGGCATCCCGCCCAGATTGCGGACCTGCGGCACTCGTACGCGCGGGGGCGCGGCGCGTACTTCGCGAGTCTGCTGCTCCGCGGCGACGGGAGCAGGTCGCTGTTTGGTCACCTGCGCCGTTCCCTGGCCTGGAAGTCACGCACCGAGGTCGTGCTTGAAGTGGTGTCGGCCGTCCACTACGCCGCCTACCGGCTCGCGCGCCGGGCCGAACGCCCGCTGCGCGGCTGACGTAATTACCGGGGCCCTCGCCCGCACCGCCACCTTGTCGGCCCCTCGTGCGAGAGCGAAGTTCGCCCTGTCTGTCGTTCCGCACCCTCCCTCCCCACCGCGGTCACTGCTTCATGCGAAGCCCTATGCGAACCTCTCTTTGCGTCGCGCTCCTTGCGGCGGCTGCCGGGCCGGCACTCGCCCAGGATCCTGATTCCACCGGCCGCGGCGGCGGCGCGGGTGCCGGACGTGCTGGCGGCGCCGGCACGCCACGCCCGTACGACCGCGTCATCACCTCCGACGCGAAGACCAGGCGCGGACTCTTCAACGTGCACCGGATCGGCGACCGGCTCCTGTTCGAGATCCCGCGGCGGGAGCTCAAGCGCGACCAGCTGCTGATCGGACGCTTCGCCCGCGCGGCGGCTCCCTCCGGCGGCGGCGGCACGGCGTACGCGGGCGACCAGTTCGCGGAGCGCACGCTGCGCTGGGAGGTCATGGGCAATCGCGTGATCCTGCGCGGCCCCGAGTTCGGCATCACGTCGAGCGACACGACGGCGTCGGTACTGCGCGCCGTCGAGAATGCGAACTATGCCGCGGTCATCGCCACGTTCAACGTCGAGGCATGGGGGCCGGACAGCGCGCCCGTCATCGACGTCACGCGGCTCTTCACGACGGCCGTTCCGGAGATTCAGGCAATTCCGGGGACGATCGATGCCACGCGGTCGTTCATCGACCGCCACCTCGCATTCCCGGACAACATCGGCATCGAAGCCACGCAGACCGGACTCGCGCCCGCCGCTGGCGGCGGCGGTGGAGGCGGCGGCGGTGGTGGTGCCGCGGCTCCGCGTCCGCCGCGAAGCGTGATGGCGCACTACAGCATCGTGCGGCTTCCCGAGTCGCCGATGATGCCGCGCCGCTTCGATGAACGCGTGGGTTTCTTCTCGAACCAGACCACCGACTTCGGCACGAACGAGCACCGCTCCGCAGCGCGTCGCTACATCACGCGCTATCGCCTGGAGTGCAGCGATCGGAAGGCCGGAAATCTCTGCTATCCGAAGAAGCCGATCACGTACTACGTCGATCGCGACACGCCGGAGTGGCTCAAGAAGTACGTGGCCGCGGGCGTCGAGGAGTGGAAGGTTGCGTTCGAAGCTGCCGGCTTCAAGGACGGCATCGTCGCCGCGACGCCGCCGTCGGTGGAGCAGGATCCGGACTGGTCGCCCGAGGACATTCGCCACACGGTCGTGCGCTGGCTGCCGTCGACGACGGAGAACGCACAGGGCCCGCACGTCGGCGATCCGCGCACGGGTGAGATCCTCAACGGCTCCGTGCGCATGTTCCACAACATCATGAACCTGCAGCGCTCGTGGTACTTCACGCAGGCGGCGCCGCTCGACAAGCGCGCGCAGAAGCTGCCGATGCCGGACTCGCTCATGGGGCGACTGGTGCAGTTCGTCGTCGCACACGAAGTCGGCCACACGCTGGGCCTGCAGCATGACCAGATCGGCAGCAGCACGTACCCGGTGGACAGCCTGCGCAGCCGCTCGTGGCTCACGAAGATGGGCCACAGCCCGAGCATCATGGACTACTCGCGCTTCAACTACGTGGCACAGCCGGAAGACAACATCCCGGTCAACCTGCTCATCCCGACCGTCGGCCCGTACGACAAGTACGCGATCATGTGGGGTTACAAGCCGATCCCGAACGCGAAGAACCCGGATGCCGAGCGCGTGACGCTCGAGGGGTGGTCGCGGATGCAGGATTCGATTCCGTGGTACCGCTTCTCGGCCAACAATGCATACGGCGCATTCGGCACGCAGAGCGAAGCCGTCGGTGATGCCGATCCCGTCAAGGCGACGACGCTCGGCTTCAAGAACATCGAGCGCGTGATGGGCTACCTGAAGACCGCGGCGACGGATCCGATGAACGACAACTCGGACCTGATGGAGCTGTACAACCGCACGGTGGGCCAGTGGGCGAATGAAGCCGCGCACGTCGCCACGATGGTGTCGGGTGCGTCGGTGCAGTACAAGTCGGGCGGTCAGGAGGGCTCGGTGTATTCGCCGATCCCGCGCGCGAAGCAGGCCGAAGCCGTGAAGTTCATCAACGAGAATGTCTTCAAGGCACCGGCGTACCTGATTCGCCCGGACATCAGTGAGCGCATCGAAGCGGGCGGCATGGTCGCGCGCATCAACTCGCCGCAGCAGCGCGTGCTCAACACGCTCTGGCAGGACGCGCGCCTGAACCGCCT
>JAZKCW010000016.1:0-111687 GCA_040387895.1 Gemmatimonadota bacterium | reverse complement strand
TCGATGCGACGCTCGTCGCGCGCTTCCTCGACAATGCGTGCCCCGACCACCACGTACGTGGTGGCCCCGATCATGTGCGCGCGCGACACACCGCGATGCGCCTGCTCGCACGCTACCCCGCGCTCGCGACATCGAGCTTCAGCGCCGCCGTGGTGTGCGGCGAGATCGCCATGGTGGAGCAGATGCTCGGCGACGATCCGTCACTCGCGACGCGCTCCGACGGTATCCCATCCGAACAGCGGGCCGGGGTAGGCGGCGACGGAGATCTCGTGCGCGCGGACCTTGGCACGAAGGGGTGGGAGCCCCTGCTCTACCTGTGCTTCACCCGCATGCCACTCGCTGCGTCGAACGACAATTCGCTCGCCATCGCCCGTCTGCTGCTCGACGCCGGCGCCGATCCGAATGCGTACTTCATGGCGGGCGACAGTCGCTACACGCCGCTCGTCGGCGCGATCGGCGAAGGAGAAGAGAACCGTCCGCCACACCCGCACCGCAACGCACTGGTCGAGCTGCTGCTCGAACGCGGCGCCGAACCGTACGACATCCAGGTCGTGTACAACATCGGCTTCAGCGGCAACGCACAATGGTTCCTCGAGCGGATCCACGCACGCGCCGTCGCGCTTGGCCGAGAGGCCGACTGGGACGATCCCGAATGGTCGATGCTCGACATGGGAGGTTATGGGTCGGGCGCCCGATGGCATCTCGAACGCGCGGTGAAGAACGACGACGCGGCGCTTGCGGAGTGGTGCCTCACGCACGGTGCGGGGCTGGACGCGGCACCGGCGCGTGATGAACGATCTCCGCAACACTCGTTATACGAGGAGGCTGTGCTGCGTGGCAGCACCGAGGTCGTGGACGCCCTGCTGCGCCATGGTGCGACCGCATCGGACATCAAGCCTTCACTGATTCAGGAGTTCGCGCAGGCGTGTCTTCGCCTGGACCGTGCGCGCGTCGAGGTGATGATCGCCGAGCACCCCGAACTGCTGCTCGCGCCCGAACCATTGCACGAGGCGGCGCGACGTGATCGTGCAGACGTCGTGCAGTTCCTGCTCGATCTCGGCGTGTCACCCGACGTGGAGAATGCGGGCAAGGAGCGCGCACTACATGCCGCCGCATACGACAATGCGGTAGCGGCGGCGCAGGTACTCATCGAGCGCGGTGCGGCGATCGACCCCGTCGAGTCGAGCTGGGGCAGCACACCGATGGGTGCCGCCGCGTACAGCCAGCATCGCGCGATGATCGACCTGCTGTCACCGCACAGTCGCGACGTGTGGGAGCTCACGCACGCCGGCAAGGTCGAGCGGTTGCGCGAGGTGCTCGCCGAGCAACCGGAGCGCGCGCGCGTGGCATGGGACGGGCACACGCCCCTGATGTGGCTCGCGACCGATGACGAGGCTCGCGCAATCGCGACGGCGGAGCTGTTCCTCGAGCATGGCGCCAATCCGACGCTTCGCAACAAGGATGGCATGACGGCGGCCGATCGTGCGGAGCGCAATGGCATGCTCGATCTCGCGGAACGGCTTCGTGACGCCGAGGCGTCGTACGCGAGCAGCCCGGTCGAGCCGTACGAACGCATGGCGTGGAGGCTGCTCGAGGCCTATCGCACCGGCGACCCTGAAGCGATGCGCCGCCACTGGGTGGACGCAGGCCACCAGCGCACGTGGCCGGCGATGCGTCGCTACATCCTGCTGTACCTCGGAAGGCAGGCGCCCGACGATGACGCGTACGTCGACATCTCGGCGGACGATGCGCGCTTCGTCGTTGCGCAGGTACACGGATTCGGGGGCTGGCAGGCGCTCGTCGACAGTGTGACCGCTCAGGGCGCGAGCCGACGTCCGCTGGCACGGAATCCCGTGCGCCTGCTCGGGAGCAACGACGCTACATCATCGCGTGACAGCGAGACCACGCGTGACTGGGACGCCGCCCTCGAAACGCTCGCCTCGCGCCAGCTGCCAGGCTTGGATGCTGGCGGCAGCATGACGAACGATCTGATGGAGCGTGTGGCCGGCATGTCGCACGTCACGACGCTCCGACTCGGCGGCTCCGCCGAACTCACGGAAGAAGCAGCCTTGCAACTCGCGAAGATGCCGCAGCTGCGGCACCTCGACCTGAGCGGCACGGCGATCACCGATCGGGCGCTGCATCTGATTGCAGGCCTGCCGGCACTCGAGACGCTCAACCTCGCGTGGACACGCGTCACCGACGAAGGCGCCGCATTTCTCTCACGGTGCGATCATCTGCAACGTGTGGATCTTTCGGGCACGGAGACAGGGGACGGCGCGATCAGTGCGCTGGGCGGGAAGGCCTCGCTTCGGCATTTCGCGAGTGGCAACCGCGTGACGAACGACGGCTTGCGACTGCTGCACCGCTTCCCGGTATTCACTCGCTGGCAGGGTGGTGCGGAAAGTATGGCATTGCTGTCGGCAGGTGCCGAACCGAACTCACTCTCCCTGCGGGGAACGTTCACCGACGATGGGTTCAGTGCGCTTGTGGGACTGGATGGACTGTTCGCGCTGAATGTCGACGACAGCAAACTTCAGCTCACCGGCGGCGCAGTGGCGCACCTGTCGAAAGTGCCGCGGCTCGGCTGGCTGGCGTTCGACGCAAAGGACGAGTCGATGCCATATATCGCAGCACTTCCCGCGCTTCGCTTCCTGATGTGTCAGGATACCGAGGCAGGTGACGACGGATTCGAGGCGTTGAGCCGGTCACGCTCGCTCGAGTATATCTGGGGACGGCGATGCTACGGTCTGCAGCGTCGAGGATTCGTGGCGCTCGCGAACATCCCGACATTGCGCGGCCTGTCGGTGAGCTGCAAGAACGTGGATGACGAGGGCGTCTCGGCGCTTCCGCGATTCCCTGCGCTGCGCGAACTCATGCCGATGGATATCCCGGACGACGGGTACCGACACATCGGGCAGTGCCAGCGGCTGGAGAGTCTTATCCTGATGTACTGCCGGGACACGACGGATGCGGCGACAGCGCACATCACCGGGCTGACTCGGCTCACGAAGTACTTCGCGAGCTACACCCGCATCACGGACCGCAGCCTCGACCTCCTGAGTGGAATGGCGTCGCTCGAGGACGTGGAGCTCTCGGGCTGTCCCGGAGTCACCGATGCAGGTGTGGTGGCACTCGCTCGACTGCCCAGGCTCAAGCGGTTGAGCTTGGGTGGCATGCAGAACGTGACCTCGGAGGTCGTGAGCGCGTTCCCACCCGGTGCCGAGGTGTCGTACTCGATCACCTGACGACGGAAGGAAGCCCGGAACGGAGCCGCGCCGGCACAGCCCGGTGCGGCACTTTCGCTCTTGACACATACCAACCGGTCGGTATGTTAGCGGCATGATCGCCACCGCTTCTGCCCGGGACAAACTTCTCGACGCCGCCGTCCGCGTGATCCGTGAGCGGGGCCTCGCCGCAACCAGCGTGGATGAACTCTGCCGTGCGGCGGGCGTGACGAAGGGGGCGTTCTTCCATCACTTCGCCAGCAAGGAAGCGCTCGCCGTCGCGACCGCGCAGCACTGGAGCGACACCACCTCGGCGTTCTTCAGCGGTGCGCCCTACCACACGTCGCCCGATCCCGCGCAGCGCGTGCTCAATTACGTGCGGTTTCGCCGGGACATGCTCGCCCGACCGGTTGCCGAGTTCACGTGTCTGGCGGGCACGATGGTCCAGGAAGCGTACAGCACGAATCCCGCGATTCGCGACGCGTGTGCGAACAGCATGCTCGGACACGCGGCGACACTCGTGCCCGACATTCAGGCGGCGATGGATGACCGTGGAATGACCGCAGGGCTGAGTGCCGAGAGCCTGGCAGCGTACATCCAGGCCTCGATGCAGGGTGCATTCATCCTCGCGAAAGCGACGGGCGGCCATGCGATCGCCGAGCAGTGCTACGACCACCTCACGCAGTATCTCACCCTGCTGTTCCTCACCGACAAGGAGACCGCATCATGAGCGACACCCCCGACTACGGCCGACTCTACCAGGGCGTCATTCCATACATCGCGGTGGAGAACGCGATTGCCGCCATCGAGTTCTATCGGAAGGCGTTCGGTGCGAAGCTGCATGGTGAGGCCATGAAGGACGAGCAGGGAGTCGTCATGAACGCGACGCTCGAGATCAACGGCGGCATCATCATGCTGATGGATCACATGGACAACATGGGATCTCGCAAGGCCGTCGAGGGCGGCCATCCGTTCACGATGCAGATCGTGACGGACAACGGGCAGCAGTGGTTCGATCGCGCGGTGGACGCGGGATGCACCGTCACGATGCCGTTCGCGCCCCAGTTCTGGGGTGACACGTATGGGCGTCTGCTCGATCCGTTCGGCATCGAGTGGGCAGTGAACGAGCCAAGCGCGGAGAGCATGGCGCAGACCGAAGCGCTGGCGGCTGCAGCACGCTAGACAGGTCGGGAGCGCACGCGGTAGTCAGCCACTCGTCCCCACGACTTCGCTGCTACCGCGTCTCCTCTCGGGCGTTACCGCTGTTGCAGCACCTGTTCAATCACGTCGCACGCGGCATCGGCGCCACGGTCGTGCGCCACCGCATCCGCCACATCGCGTGCACGCCGCGCGTACTCGGGCTGCAGCAGCAGTGCCGACAGCTCGCGAGCGGCAGTGACCCCGCGATACGCCGACGGGTACAAGGTGCGCGCAACGCCAAGTCGCGTGAGACGCCACGCCGTGTCGTGCTGGTCGTTCGCGTACGGCACGGCGAGCTGGGGATGCCCTGACGCGAGTGCGGTGCCCGTCGTTCCCATCCCGCACGGATGCACGACGGCCGCCGCGCGCGGAAAGAGCAGCGAGTGCGGCGCGCCCTCCACGACGAGTGCACTCGCCGGAGCGATCTCCCGCACGCGCGCGGCGTGATGACGTCCCGCGAGCAACACGGCGCGGCGGCCGAGCCGGCGTGCGGCATCGAGGCTCTCATCCCAGAAGCCGCTCGCGACCTCGACCACCGAGCTGCCGAGCGTGAAGACGATCGGTGCGTCGCCGGCGTCGAGGAATTGCTGCAGCTCGTCGCTCAGCGTCGCCCCGAACGATGCATCGTAGCGCAGCTGGCCCGTGATCGTGACCTTCGGCGGCCAGTCGGGATACGGCCCGCCGAGGACCGGCGAGAAGAGGGCGAGTACGCCCTGCGGTGCATGCTGGCCCTCGAAGATTGGATTGCCACCAGGTGGCAGCCCGAGCGACCGCCGGAACTCCTGCACGGGCCGCGTCCAGTACGCTCCCACCATCCGGCCAAGTGATGCGAGTGTCGGTGCCCCGCGCTTGAGGACGGGCAGCGGCAGGTGACGCATCCACGGTGTCATCGGGGGGATGATCGGATCGTGTGCCGACATGAAGTTCATCGGCGCGAGCACTGTCGAGACCCAGCGGATGCCCGTCTGTTCGGCGACGATCGGTGCCGCGAGTGTCGTGGGATGACTGACCATCAGGTCGGCGCCCCGCACTGCGTTCGACAGCAGCGTGTGCGATTCCGGGAGCGACGGCAGCAGCACTTCACGGAAGATGATCTCAGCGCTCTTCGTCGGATGCGTGACGCGACGGATCATCTCCTGATCGAGGTCCGGGTCGGCATCGGGTGCGCCGGGAGTGAAATCGAGCCCCGCGGCGCGCACGGCTGGTTCGTAGAACGGCGGCATGCACAACACGGCATCATGCCCGCGACTTCTGAGTGCGGTGCCGAGGCCCAGATACGGGTTCACGTCACCGTAGGAGCCCCACGTGGTGATGACTATGCGCGCCATCCCTGCAAGTTATCACCGCGGCTGCCGGCCCCTGCCTCGAATCCATGCCGTGACCACCATGAGGCCACCCAGCACACCGATCGCGACGATGGCGCCCATCATGCCGTCGAGCGACACGCCGCGGACGCCGAAGAAGAATGCGGCGAGCGACAGGGCACCGATCAACCAGCCGGCCCGCTCCAATCCGCTCCAACCGTGCGTGATCGGGGGTGTGTCGGGCGTGAGTAGCACGGATCGCCAGCGTGGCCAGTCCCACGCCATCAGCCACAGGTTCGCGAGCAGCATGAGCACCGTGATGACCGGTGTGCCCTTGAAGTCGATCGCGATCGTCACGACGACGACGTTGACGAGGATCGGCAGAAAGAGCACGGCGCCGTAGAACGCGGTCGCCGGAATCAGCAGCAGCACGCCCGCGAGCACCTGCGACAGGCCGAGGAAGCGCCAGTAGCCGCCGGTCTGGTACATCGCCTCGAAGAACGCACCGACCGATGAGTCGACACCCATCGTGGTGAAGCGTTCGCCCATCAGCTTCACGCTGCCGGTGGGAATGAATGCGACCGCGAGGAGGATGCGGCACATCAGCGTGAGCCGCGCGGCCGCGGGGTGCGACATCACGCGGGCGTTGAGCGCGTCGAGCGGGCGCAGGGTGTGTTCGGAGGGCATGAGAGGAAATACGAACGTGCGGTCAGGTGCGATTCAACACGGCGCACATTCGGTGAACGAAAGCGGGGCGACTGGAATCAGTCGCCCCGCTCGTACGTGCGCGTGCAGTGGGTGCAGCTATCGAGAATGCGTTCAGCTGTTCGTTTGCCAGCGGCGGCGACGTGCCGCGGCGCCGACAGCTCCGAGACCGGCCAGCATCAGCGCCCAGGTCGAGGGCTCGGGCACGGTGCTGATGCCAACGGGTGCGATAGTCAAGCGATCGGCGTTGCCGATCATGCCGGCCGTGTTGAATCCCACCTGTGCATACGTCGACGGTCCCTTTATGCCGATGGTTGCGGATGCGCCAAAGGCTGCGGCACCATCGTTCACATCGCCGTAGTTGAGCGTGATTACGCCCGTGACCGAGTTGAGGATGGCCTGCACCGTGATGCGAGACGACGCGTCATTCTCGTAGCGGGGATTGTTCCACTCGATCGTGGTGACGTTGCCCGCCACCAGCGCGTACAACCCGGACGAGGCGTCGAACAGCAGGTCATCCCAGTATGCTGCGACGATCGGGATGCCCGGCGTCGGCGTCGAGAGCGGCAAATTGCCGAAGGCGAAATTGGGGCCACCAAATGCCAATAGCCCGTTCGTGCTCACGTATACCGTGCTATACACGTTGCCGTAGAAGCTGAACGGGGCGATGGCGACGCCCACTGCCGCATCGTCGTTCGAGGATGGAGCCAGCTTCGTGCCGGTCGCGACGATGGAGTTGAACGGGTGGTCGATCGAGCGCGTGATCGTGTAGCTGGCGTCGCTGGCGACGAGCTGTGCCGACAGGGGCAGTGGCGCGGTGATGAGCAGCGCCACGGCAACGGCGCGAGCGGAGAGTCGCATGTAAAACCTCTGGGGCCAGCGGAAGGCGGTGGCCGACGGTCAGAAACATGACAGCGTCAGCATGAAGAATCGTTCACCGCAATAATGGCCCCGGCTGCTTAGGACAGCAACCTACGTGTTTACGAGCTCATCCATATCCGCAAGCTGCGCCGCGAAAGTCGCTGCATCGGTGTTGCCGCCGCACACCACGACGCCGACACGCTTTCCGTCCAGACGCTGGCGCAGAGGGTACATCAAGGCCGCGAGTGCGGCCGCGGCCGCAGGCTCCGTCACCAGCTTCGCACTCCGAAACAGTAGCCGCATCGCATCACGGATCTGTCCGTCGGTCACCAGCACCACCTCGTCGACGAACGCGAGGTTGAGCGCGAGCGAGTATGGCTCCGTCCGGGGAGCGCCGAGGGAATCGGCGATGGTGTTCACGCGAGCCAGGGTTTCCGGCCGGCGGCTCACGAAGGACCGCGCCATGGTGTCGGCACCCGTCGGCTCGACGACGTAGACCTCGGTCGTCGGGCTCATTTGCTTGACGGCGCAGGCAATGCCGCCCGTCAGCCCACCGCCACCGGCCGCGACGATCACGGCATCGAGCGCATCGCCCTGCGCGGCAACCTGTTCGATGAACTCGAGACCTACCGTGGCGGTGCCGAGCGCAGTGTACGGCCCTTCATATGGATGCACGAACGTCCGGCCTTCGGTCGTCTCGATCTCGCGGACGCGCGCAAATGCCTCCGTGATGTTGTCCACCAGCTCGACGGTCGCACCGAGCTCGCGGCACCGCGCGACACGGAATGCGTTCGCCGTCCTGGGCATCACGACGGTGGCGGTGGTCCCGAGGGTGCGCGACGCGAACGCCAGCGCGATCGCGTGATTCCCGGCCGACACGCCGGTCACGCCACGCGCGAGTGCATCGGGCGCCAGCTGGAGCATCACGGACAGCGCGCCGCGTGGCTTGAAGCTGCCCGTGTACTGAAAGAGCTCTTCCTTGAGCCAGACCGTGGTACGATCGCCGACCGCGGCGGCGACGGCGTCATCCTGCAAACGCCGCACGGATGTGGTGAGCACGAGATCGCCGAGGCGTTCGCGCGTGGCCCTGATCTCGTCGAGGGTGGGATGCGGAGTGGTGGTGGGAGACGTCATGCGGGAAACGATATGCCCTAGACGTTGGTGCTGCGCAAGCGGAGCTGCCGATCGAGGTTGTCGAGGACGCCCGCCCATCGCACTGCGGCCTCCTGCGGAGGTTCCCTCCAGGTCGCGTGGCCCTGCTGCGTCAATGTGAGCGCACACCCGCCGGCGGTCGCGACGATGTCGAGCGTGACACGTGCGTACGTGGTCTTGCGATTGAAGGAGTACAGGAACACCAGCCGACTGGCACGCAAGATTTCCACGTAGACCCCTTTGTGCTCTACCCGCCAATCGCCGCGCATGTCCGACACACTGAAGTGTCCATCCATGCGCACATCGGAGGATGCTCGCACGCCGGTACCGTCAACGCTGTCGACGAGGAAACGACGCATGCAGTCGGGATCGAGCCATTGGTTGAAGACCTGTTCCGGCGGCACGTCATACGGCCGCGATGCCGTGACCAGCCCGGGCTCGAGGCAAGTCATTACTACAGGTCCCATGTAGCCCGCAAACAGCGCCTGCTGACGAGTGGCTTCCTCGTGCGCCCGCAGTTCCATGAGGAATTGCGCGCGTCTGCGTTGCTGGAACATCGCTGAAGCAACGCGACCTTCGAAGAGTTCCTTGACGTCATTCCGCCCAAGGACTTTCAATTGCCAGAACGTCTGAACGGCGGAGCCGATCAGCAAGCCCCAGAGAGCGAGCGCTCCCGTAGGCTCGACGGGCTTGCCGAAGCGTGTGGTCGTGACTTCTCCCGTCGAAAACAGGAGGAGTAGCAGAAATATTCCAAGCGCGACGACGGCAAACCACAACATCCGCTTGGCCCAGCGGTACGCCGACTCGCTGAGGTGCAACAGACCGACTGCCACCGCGACGGCGAGCACGCCCAAGTTCAGCTTGACCTGCCCATGGATTGCATTGTTCAGCATTGTCACCCCGGCCCATACACCTTCGATTCCGAACACGATGGCCACTGCCGTGAGCTCCAACGGCACCGCAGGTCGGTCGCGCCACCATTTCGGTACGAGCCCGCGCAATACGGAGTACAAGTGGAAATCGGATTTCGAGGGCCATTCAATGGAGCATCGGTCAGGGCAGTAATAGTGCGAGGAATCCCGATGGTGCACCAGCCGCGGACTTCGACGGATGTCCGGCGCCCGGGATCCCCTTGGCACTACGCCATGCCCCGCCGCGTTGACCGCGGATGCCTGTCACGCCAAACAACACGCCCTTCACCGTTCAACGTCATCTCCGCCGCGGCCGCTCGCTCTGGGCAGACCTCGGCGGCTACTCCGTCACCAGCAAGCGGCTCACGCATGACCTGTTCGCCGATGTAGTAGTCGTCGGCACAGGGGTGAGTGGCGCCCTCGTCGCGCACGCACTCTCGGCCGACGGTCATGCCGTCACGATGATCGACCGACGGCTGCCCATCACTGGCAGCACCATGGCATCGACGGCGCTCCTGCAGTTCGAGATCGACATCCCGCTGCACGCACTCGCCGAGAAGATCGGCCAACCGCGCGCGATCCGTGCCTATCGTCGTTCCGTGCAGGCCGTGTCGGACCTGGGCACGCTGGTGCGGCGGGAACGGATCCGCTGCAGCTTCACCTCACGCGACAGCCTGTACCTCGCGGGTGACGCGTACGGGCACCGTGCCCTCGCACACGAGACCGCGATGCGCGCTCGAGCGGGAATTCCCGGCGAGTTCGTGTCGGAATTCGCGCTGCGCACCGACTACGGCATCGAGCGCACGGGGGCCATCATCAGTGATGGATCGGCGGCGGCAAACCCGGCACAGCTCACTGCCGGCGTGCTGCGGCGGCTGCGTGCGAAGGGCATGCCGATCTATCATGGCTGCAACGTCCTCGGCACGCACGCCATTGCGCGCGGCGTCGCGATCGAGCTCGAATCGGGACACACCATCGTGGCCAACACCGTCGTCTTCTGCACGGGCTACGAGACGGTACGCACCGTGCCGACATCGTCGCGCGACATGAAGTCGACCTGGGCGATCGGGACGGGCAAGGTCGCGAACATTCCCGGGTGGCTGCGCGACACCGTCGTCTGGGAGGCATCCGATCCGTATCTGTACCTGCGCACGACACAGGACGGGCGCCTCGTGGCCGGCGGGCACGACGTGGAGAACGGCTCGCGCTACAGCGATCCCGCGCTGCTCTCACCCAAGGGTCTGCGCATCGCCGACGATGTCACGGAGCTGCTGCCGGAGCTTCGCTTCAAGGTCACGCACGAGTGGGCAGGCGCATTCGCGGAATCGCCGACGGGATTGCCCCTCATCGGACCGATGCCCGGCACGCCGCGCGCGTGGGTGGTGGCGGGCTTCGGCGGGAACGGGATCACGTACAGCATGATCGCGTCGCAGGTCGTGGCGGCGGGGCTGCGCGGCGAGCGGGATCCGGACGCGGGGTTGTACCGGGTGCCGGAGTAACAGGGACGTGCTGGCGTTCACGGTACGCGACGGCCAAGTTGCCAGGAGAGGCGCCCGACGGTCCGCCGCTGCATTCTCTTCAATCCCCTGTGCGTCCAACGTGAGTCCAATGACCAGCCCGACACAGGCGCGCCAGCACACCAGCATCTGGTCCTCGATGATCACGCGAGTGTTCCCCGTTGTCGCGATGATCCTCACGGCCGCGTCGTCAGCGAGCGCTCAGGACGTCACCATCATCGACCGCATGTCGGGCAGCGAGTTGCGAAAGCGCGGCGACAGCATCTGGACGCGCCGTGACAGCGCCATGCAGCTCGAGGTGCACCGTGGGGATACGTCCACACGCACGAACTACGTGCACGGCCTCATGCGATGGTCGGTCACGTTCCTCCGTGTGCGCGACAGTGTGCGAGTGATCGCGGCCACCGGTGCCCCGGGAGCATTCATTCCATACGTCGGTACTCCCGGCATGCATTCACGCACCGTGGCGAACTTCAACCGCGAGGCGCTCGTTCGCGCACACAGGATCGACTCGCTCGCCAGGCTCGGGCAGCTTCCCCTGCGCGACCTGCCGCGGTCTCCGGACACCCTGATCGTGTATCCGCTCAACTGCAGGCAATTCATGACGCACCATGCGGATACGATCCGTCGCATCGTCGAGCGCCCCAATTCGACCATCAGGGATTCCTCCGTGTTCGTGCTCTTCGGCGATGACTCGGTGCGCCGCGTGTGGCCGTTTCCCCGCACGTTCGACCGTTATGTCGCGTCGTCGCTCCGCAATGATCTCGCATTCAGTGATCGCATTCAGCGCGCGAAAGCCGATCCATCTCTCGGCATTCGTGTGGCCACAAGCGCGGCAAACCCCTGCCCGAAGTAGTTGGTTGCATGCAGTCTGACGTTTCCGGACGTCGGGGAGGGCTCTCTCGAATGTCAGTGACGGATCAGTGACGGAGCTTCATGTCCGGGGCGCATGCACTCCCGCGCAGTACCGTCGGCCTGGCCACACCGCTCTGGCCATGACGTCTGCGTGCCGACCCATGCAGTGCATACTCCGGGTAGTAGTTCCGGTAGCCGAGCAGGCGTGCAGCCGGCGCGAGCACGAAGGACAGCACACGCTGTAGCGGCACCGGTACCGCCGCGAGACGCACATCGGCGATCGGGTCCATCACGCTGGCCTGCAGCAGCATGGTAACTGGGTTCGATCCTTGCTCCTCCATCACGCGGTAGAGCTGCACCAGGCTTGCGGCGAAATTCTGTGGCATGGCGGGCCCCTCGCCGATGATCACGACCTCGGTGCCCGTGGGGTTGAACGGGCGATGCGCGACACCCGCGGGCACATGCAGCGATTGGCCCGGCTCGAGCCGAACGATGTGATCGGCCAGCTCCACGTGCAGCACACCCTGCGTCGGCGCGAACGTCTCCGCGAAGCCACGATGCACGTGCATCGGCGGGCCTTTTGCGCCCGGTGCAATCGTGGAGTTCATCGTGACCCAGCCATTCCGGACGCCCGTGATCTCCTGCACTACCCCTTCGGTATTGCTGCCGAACACGTCGCCCGCGACGGGAAAGGTCGCGGGATCAGGTGGCGGCAGCGGCTGCAGCACGTGATGCCAGCAGTTGCCGACGATGAGATACACCGCGACTCCCGTGGCGATGGAAAGCGCGATAGCCGTGAACAGGGACATTGGGTCGATCCGGAGAGTGACGTCGCGTGCAGCCGTTCGAATAGCAGTGGCGGCCGTGCTTTACACAGTGTAAAGTTCGTGAGGCCATCATACCACCGAGGTTTACACCGTGTCAAGTGACGCCACTCCCGGCACCCGTGAACGCATCCTGGATGCCGTGCTCGCCTCCCTCGCCGATGGGCGCGAGGACGCCCTCAACATGGCCGCCGTCGCCCGGCGGGCCGGCGTCTCGCGCCAGGCGGTGTACCTGCACTTCCCCAATCGCGCGACCCTGGGCGTCGAGGCGGCGCGCTGGCTCGACGAGCGCGAGGACGTGCGGAAGTGGAGTGCACCGGTGGTCAGTGCCACGACCCCGGAGGAGACTCTCGACGCGTACGCGGACTTCCTCGGGGCCTACAATCCGCGCATCGTGGCGGTGGCGCGCATGGCCTATCGGCTGCGCGCGCTGCCGGAGCTCGAGGATGCATGGCAGGATCGGCTGCGCGCGCGCCGCGACGGCGCGCGGGCGGTCGCCTCACGGGTTGCCGATGCTGGCCGCCTGCGCGCGCCGTTCACCCCGCATACTGCCGGCGACCTGATCGCGGCGATCGGCTCGATGCTCGTGTGGGATGAGCTGGTGCAGGACCTCGGCTGGTCGACGAAGCGCTACGTGCAGCACCTCAAGGCAACGTTTCGCGCGACACTGCTCACGTAGGCATTCAGAACACGAACTTGAACCAGTGTGCGATGCCGGTTTGCAATGCGCCTTGCCGCGGCAGCAATCTCTCGAGCTCTTCGGGGGTTTCGATCCATTCGCTCTGACCGATCAGCGTGAGCATGTCGAGGTAGGGAATGACGGCAGGCCAGTTGGCGAGGAGCAATCCCGCTTCGCCATCGCTCACCATGCTTCGATCGTTCTGGTTGCTCGAGCCGAGTACGGTGTAGAAGATCACCTTGCGCCGTGCGCTCTCCGGCGTCTCGTCGTGCCACCGACGGACGACCGCATCGCCGAGCCGCAAGCCGGTATCGGATGCAGCAGGCAGCACGTCCAGCCTGGCGGACTTGCGCCCGGTCTCATCGATGCGCTCCTGCACGAAGTCGCTCATCACGTCCACCCATTCGGGGCGCGCCATCACACGCCACGCCTCGCTCGACGCGAAGTAGTTGGCCTTGAGATGCAGGAGCGTGCGACCCTCGGACGCGAACCCGTTGGAGCGCGGCACCGCACTGCCTCCGGAGCCATTCGCGGCTGCGGCGGCCTTCGCGTCGAGCTCCGCACTGAGTTGCACGAGTCCCGTGTACACCGATGGGGGAAATGCGAAGAGGTCGCGCAACCACGCATGCTTCGCCATCGTCGTGTTGATCGCGCGCAGCCGGCCCTCGTTGTCACTGACCGGCAACGCTGAGTTGTAGATCCCGACCTTGAGCAGCCCGCCGCTCGCCGCGATCTCGGCCCTTAGTAGATTCGATGCGGTCAGCAGGCGCCAGAGGAGCTCGCGGCTGCGCACCATGGAGCCGAACATGCGTGCCGGCGCGTTGGCCAGCGATGGCGCCACGACGATCACGCGCACGCCGCGAAGCGCAGCCCCCACGAGGGCCGACCCCCAGAACGTGCCGTTCCAGAGTGAATCCGGAATCTTGATGACCGACCCGGCAGGCATGAGCGTGTACAGCACCGCCTTCGCGACGTTGACCTGCTTGTCGTCGAAGCCAGTGCCATTCTGCAGCCCCACCGCGCGGAGTCCGAGGACGCCAGGGGCCGGGCCCGCGGCCACCTTCGCGTAGTAATCGCGGGGGAGGTCGCGTGGCTCGAGTACGGCGGGTATGTCCGCGACCTTCGTACCCTGCTTGAGGAGCAGGTCGCGCGCGGCACGCTTGAGGGAGAGGAGCACCGGACCGCGCACGAGGATCGAGCGATCCTCCCAGAAATCGCTCGCGTAGTGCTCGCCGACGCCGGCACCCGTGAAGATCGCGCCGCCCGCAAACGGATCGGACTCCGTGATGTCGTAGAACACGATCTTGCGATGATCGCGCAGCCAGGTGTCGGGGAGCGGGAATCCGCGAATCACGTTCCAGCTCCAGAAACTCGGATCGGACGCGTTGGTGATGTTCACCTGCACCTTGACCAGGTCCCGCAGCCACGCGTCGCCATACTGCCGCCGGTGCGACGAGAGCAGGACCGACCGATCGATTGCAGCCCGCAACTCCTGCTGCGCGATGCGCAGCGAATCTTCCCACGCCGCGAAGCGCCGGTCGAGCTTCACCACATGACGCGTCGGATCCTCCAGCAGGTTCATCCAAAGGCGCCCGTTGTTCACCTCGTAGAACCACTCGTCGAGGATGATCACGTACGTGGGAAATGTGCCGGTACTGTCGTACGCCCGCACGCGCGCCGTGAGCGCTGCGAGGTATGAGCGCAGCACGTGCCGGTACCCCATCTCGTCCGGCTTGCCGGCGACGTTGTGTCCGCGGAAGTCGTGAGTCCAGAGCACGTGGTATGACTTCGCCTCACGAATCGTGCGGCTGAGCTGGTACTGGAACTCGTCGTTGATGACGTACGACACCACGTTGTTCTCGGTGAACGAGGCACGGGTCGCCAGTTCCACGATGTCATCGAGCTCCGCCTGCGTGTCGTACTGTTCGGCGCGAAGCCCGAACTGCAGCGGAATCCACACGAAGCGCGACGTGCCGGTCTCGCGCACCGATGCGGCGCGACTCTGTTCCACCATGTCCAGCACCGCGTCGAACACGGCCGCGACCGGTGCGACGGACGCCGTAGGCACACGCTCGTCGACCTGCATCCAGCGAATCAATGCCCCGCGTGCGAGTTCGCCGAGTCCCACTGTGGAGTCATCTCGCTTGATCTGCCCGAGGAGCCGATCGTACGGCAGCAGCACCTCCGTCAACAGGATCGCGCGCGCCCTGGCGCCGATGCGCTGACCCGCCGGGGTGGTCGCGCCCGTCGATCCGTCGCTCGCGTTCCCGAGCGCGAGGGAGAACGCGAGGTCGACGGCGTCGTGGAAGCGCACCGTCTCCCGGTCGATGTTGCGCCCGGCGCCGGACGACGACGTGAGCTGCTGCAGCACCTTCAACCGGTCGGTGACCTGCCGGTCGCTCCGCGCACTGTTCGTTCCCTCATGCTCGAGCCATGGCACGGCAAGTTGCTGTATACCCTGTGCGGCATCGCGGGCGATCGCCACAGCGGGCATGATTCGCGTCGGCAGCGGAGGGCGCCCCTTCGCGCTCGCACGCGTCGTCGGAAGGCGCGCGACGTCTTCGCGCGGGCGCGTGGTGCCCATCCGGATGCGACGGAGGATCGGTTTCTCGAAACCGACCGTGAATGTGTGCTGCGGCCCCGTCACCATGTCGACGCGCAGCACGCTGCCGTCGGCGAACAGGCCGCCACGCCGGATCGGATGCACGTACGTGAAGATGGGACGCAGCCGGCTGTCCTTCAGGCTGTAATCGGCGCCCACCGCGATGCCCGTGACCTGCGAGACGAAACGCAGCCTGACTCCCGCCGCGTAGTTCTCGTTGCGCGATTGGCTGTACAGCTCCGACTGCAGGCCACCCACGCCCAGCGCTCGGCTGAACAGCTCGTGATAGACGCCGACCCGCGACTCACCGACGCCGACCAAATCATCCGGCTCGCCACGGTAACCGGCCGCCAGCCCGATTGACCACGCCCACGGGCCGGGTTGGCCGAGCGACTTAGTGGTTCCGCCATCGGTCGGGAGACGCGACTGAGCAGCCGCCTGATGAACGGACAGCAATGTCAGCAGGGCCACCGACAGGATCGTGCGCATTGTCGCCTCTCGAAGTGTCGGTCTGCCCGTCGTGCACGAATGCGGTGGTGCATGAATGCGGTGGTGCACATTGCCGTCGTGCACCAATGCCGACGTGCACTCGTGCCCCAACCTGCCGCCGGCCCGGCGTGCCGTCAACGCGCGCGACGCAACCCCATGTCATGACCTGAGGTCATCGTGCGGTTCACCGGCCGTATCACCGGGACCCGTGAGCCGTCCGGCATCGCTCCATCAACAACGCGGAATCCGGGCGCAATCTGGTCAGCTGCCACACGCCATCCGCCCGCGCGGTCGCGGTGCCAAGTGCGACCCGACAGGTGGCATCACGCCGTGCGCCGATCACGTGCACCAGGTCGAAGATCACCGACGAGGCCCGACGGAGCGCGTGGTGCGTTCCGAAGAGCCGCTGAAACGCCGGCTCTGCCATGAGCCCACCGGTCGCATCCACCGTTTCTAGGCCTGCACGAAGCAGCGGGGTGCGAACGTTGGCACCGGCGCGCACGGCCCCGCTCCGTGCGCGCGACAGCGAGAGCATGCGATCGCGACTCGACACGTACACCACCGTTCGTTCGGCCAGTGGCAGGAGTGCGGGGACGAAGACGTCGGCGAACCGATTCACCTCGACGTCGGGTGCGGCGAAGACGATCGCACGCGCGCGATCCGTCATGAGGCGGGTGCGGAGTGCGCCCGGTGCCCCGAGCGCATCCCCGAGCAGCTGCGAGCCCAGCGAATGCGCGACGAACATGAGCTGCCCGGCAGGAATCGCCTCGAGCATGGCTTCCGCTGCACGGACGAATGCAGGCTGACTCGCGACCGCCGCCACGGAATCGTTGACGTAGGCACCGGTGAACACGGCGTCACGTGTCGGACGAGCGACACCGGCGCCATTCGACGGCCAGCAGAAGCTGATCCACGGCACGCGCGACTGCGAACGGACCCGCGTTTCGGAGGCGTACTGCCAGCACTCGTGCAACGACGTGCCAAAGCCGTGCACATACAGCGCGGCGAAGTCGCGCGTGGCATCGCCACCCGTCGCGGCGCGCACGCCGGCGATGAATTCCGCACGCGAGAGGCGCACGGAATCCTCGAGCGCGATGTCCAGCCCACCCGCCACGCGGTCGCCCTTGGCTCGATGCGAGTGCAGCACGTACCCGAACTCCAGGGAGTCGGCGAGCCGACGTGAATCACGACCGTCGACCCGGGCACGCGTCGAGATGTACCACACCGTGTCGAGGCCTCGGCTCGCGGCGGCGACACGCGCGACGGTGGACGGTGGGGTGGTTGCTGCTCCGCGGGAGGTGGCGCACGCGCCGCTGAATACAGCGGCGAGCAGCAGGGTGATGCGGAGTGCGCGAGTGCTCAAAGCGGCCTTTGCGACACTAACGAATTCGCTTCAGGTTGCGCACCTGGACTCGTACGCTTGCGTCTGCCAAGCCCAGCATGTCGCTGTGAATGGAGACTGGAAAGCCCAGAACCGGATCATACTGAACGGCGGTCTGCGTACTTGGCTCCCGAATCATGCGATCGAGCATGTCGAACACCATATCGATCGTAAGCGCAGCGCTGTGACCACCGCTCGCCGGGACCCCGCCTCGTTGTATCGGACTCCCGTCCCTCACCTCGACAGGTCCGCTCCCGGAGCCGAAGCAGAAGCACTCGATGCTGATGTCGGCGTTGTAGGATCTCACGGCTGACGCGTCCCAGCGTGCGCGATTGGCGGCCAGCTGGACGAGTTGCATGTCGCGCACCACCATGTTGAACCCGCGCGGAAGCGTGAATACGTCGACACTCATGCTGTCGGTGCGGCCAACGAACAGCGGCACTCCGACATCGCCACCGCCCATGTCGCCAAAGCTGCGGGCACGAATCAGGTAGCTGCCGACGGGCAGCAGCAAACGGAACCGCCCGGTCGAATCAGAGTGTGCGATCCGACGCCAAGTCGTCCCGCGAGTGCCCGGTACGTCCTGCACCTCGATGCTCGCAGACGTCGACGGAGAGCCATTTCGCCAACTCCTCGCGATTCCAGTCACGGCGGTCTGCGTCGGCACCACCGCACCTGTTGATTGTGCGGCCAGCGGTGCGAGAGCCATTACGGACAATACCGACACGAAGCCGACTGACCGCGCCCTGCGCGACAATGCGGAGGATCTTCTGCTGAGAACGCACCTTGGTATCATTGATTCCAGCTCCTACTGACAGATGAAAACGAATCGGGGCCGTGCGTACCCGCACGGCCCCGATCGAATGTACAGCCTTTCACGATGTCCCGAGGCGCATGCGCACCGGAACGTCATGAACAGCCTAGTGCACCATGAACGACGTCGTCGCCTTATACGTGTCCCACATGATCGTGAGCACGCCGTTGCTGCCCGACGGCGCAACCGTGATGGTCATCTTCTCAGTCACCGGGTTGTTCGACGTCACCGTGAGCGGAACGCGCACGAGGTCCTGCTTCGGATCGTAGTCGGTGCCCCACTGCTTGGTCTGCTTGTTGATCACGAGCTCCCACTTGCCGTTCTCCACGATGTGCGTGAAGAGCGTGTACGTGCCGGCCGGCACCATCGTGCTGCCGAACATGAGCGGCTTGCTCGTGCTGAAGTGCGTGGCCTCGTTTGCGCCCGTGCGCCACACCATGCCCCACTTCATGTCGGGGAGGCCGTTGAAGAGCACGCGGCCGCGCTTGGACGGGCGGCCGTAGTTCACCTTGATCGTGGCGCCCGAGATCGTGGCAGTCACGGAATCGCGGGGCGACGCCGGGGCCTGCGCGGCGGGCTTGGCGGCCGCCTTCTGGGCGGCGGGTGCGGCCTGGGCAGAGAGGGAGCCGGCCAGAGCCGTCAGGGCGATTGCAAGTGCGGCAGACTGAAGACGAGTGGTCATGTGGGTGTGTTGGGAAGTCGGTTTCGTAGCGTCGCCGCTGCTCCGGCGCCGGCGGCCGGCTCGGCCGCACGTTCATTTCACACCGGAAGGCCGGCGGAGTTCATCCAATGTGACCCCGGAGCGACGGGCTCGCCAAGCGTCCGGAGGACGTGTGGCGCCCGCTCGGGGCCGAGAGGCCACTGGACACGATCACCAGCTGCGCTCCCAACCCATGTGGATCGAGGCGTTCGGACTGAAGCGCGCGACCTTGTAGGCGGTGCCCTTCACTGCCGCGCTGCCGGAGACGACGCGGTTGCTGGTGAAGGCCACTGTCGGGTAGACGTACAGGTGCCGGCCGATGTGCTGGTAGTAGCCGCTCGTGACACCGACGCTGAGCGGCCGAAAGCGTGTCTCACCACCGAGCGTCTCCGACTTCAACCGCCAGTTCTGGTTCAACACGATCGCACCGAGCACGGGCCCGTTCTTCATCGCACCCCTGAAGCGATAGCCGACGCGCAGCACCTGGATCGACGTCGACGTGGCCTTCCATCCGGCGGCGTCGAAGTTGTCGTCCTCTTCCAGCAGGAAGGCCGGAACCTCGTAGCGTCCGGAGCCGAGTGCGACATGCCACTTGTTGCGGAAGGTGACGTTGACGATACCGGAGTAACCCCCGACGAAATAGGAGAGCGCATCGGCTTCGAGCGCGATGGACCGTCCACTCGACGGGGCAACAGTCTGCGCAGCGACCGATGATGCGGAGACGGTGAGGGCGAGCGAAGCAGCGATCGTAACGGCGCAAATGATCGAGCGAAGCATGGGAGGTCCCGGATTGGGTGGCGGAGGATGCAGACCCACCAAGGGTACGAACGCCCCGATTGGCGCGCGTTGATCGAGGGCGCCATGTTGATGACCGAACGCGCCACCCTTCCCGCCATGGAGCCCCGTGCGAGAGACGTCCGTCGCCGCCAGTGTGGTCGTGGACATGCTGCAGTACCTCGAGGGGCGCGGGATTCCAACAGCCGAGGCCACGAGGGCATGCGCGATCGCGCTGGGTGCCCCGGCGGAATCGGACGCGCGCATTCCCGGCAGCACCGTCGAGCGTCTGTGGACCTTTGCGGAGGCTCGCACCGGCGATCCGCTGATCGGGCTGCACATGGCGGAGGCGTATAGCCCGGGTGCGCTCGACATCTTCGGGTACGTCGTACTCAGCTGCCGTACCATCGGCGACGTGCTCGAACGTCTCGCCCGCTATGCGCGCGTGCTCAATGACGGCCTTTCCGTCACCGTGGAGCGGCACGGAGGCGTCGCGGTGTGCCGGTGCACTTTCGTCGAGTCGATGGACAATTACCTGCTGCGCACTCCGCGGCACGCCATCGATGCGCTGTGGGGCGGCCTCTCGCGCGAACTGCTGCGCATGACGGCCTCACCGCTCCGCGCCAGCGCGGTGCACTTCCGGCGCCCAGCACCCGCGAAGGGGCAGCGTGCGGAGTATGACCGCGTCTTCGGGGCGCCCCTGACGTTCGGTGCAGCCGACGATCAGTTCCTGCTACCGCTGGGCCATCTCGACCAGCTTGTGCTGTCGGCCAACCCCGCACTGCTGCGCTCATTCGAGCAGCACGCCGACGAGGTGTTGCTCGCGATGGAGCGCGACAAGGGGCGCTCGCACGACGTGGCGCGCGTGATGGTGGAGCGACTCAAGGGGACGGTGCCGCAGCTGGGCGAGATCGCGCGCGAGCTCTCGATGAGCGATCGCAACCTGCAGCGCGCGCTCCGCAACGACGGCACCTCATTTCAGCAGCTGCTCGACAACGTGCGACGCGACCTGGCGATCCGGCATCTCGCGAACCCCGCCACCAGTGCAAGCCAGGTCGGCTTCCTGCTCGGCTTCTCGGAGCCCAGCGCGTTTCACCGCGCTTTCAGACGGTGGACGGGCAAGGCCCCGCGCGAATACCGAGCGATGACGGCGTGATCGTGTCAGCGCTTCGCTGACCGCGCGCCGGACGGCTTCTCCACCGGATCTTCCGTCCACCACCACTGCGCAGGCAACGGCTTGGCGCGCGGCCACACCTCATCGAGCGTGTTGCCGTCATACAGCCGGCCGTTCTTCATGACGTAGCGCACCGAGTTCGTGTTGCGGATGTCGGCGAGCGGGTTGCGATCGAGCACCTGCAGATCGGCGAGCTTTCCGACTTCCAGCGAGCCCAGATCCTTGCCGAGTCCGATCGCCTCTGCACCGTGAATCGTGCCGGCGCGCAGCGTCTCGAAGGTCGACATGCCGCCCGACTGCATCATCCACAGCTCCCAGTGCACGCCGAGCCCCTGCAGCTCCCCGTGCGAGCCCAGGCCGACGCGCCCGCCCGCCTTCACCATCTTCGCGAGCCCTTCGGCGTGTCCCTTGAAGATGTACTGATCCTCCCGGTCGAACGACAGCGACTTCCATGAGTCGAGTTCGTCGTGCGGCGTGAAACGACGGAGCTTCTTGTCGTCGTCGACGTTGTAGCGCGTGAGCCAGTAGTTGAGGCCGATCGGCCCGCCGTAGCCGACGATGAGCGTGGGGGTGTACGTGATGCCACTCGCGACCTGCAGCTCGATGACGTCCTTGAACAGCGGGAAGATCGGCATCGCGTGCTCGAGTCCCGGATAACCATCCTGCATCAGCGTCAGGTTCATGGAGAGGTTCGAACCACCTTCTGTCGTGGTGGTGAGTCCCAGCTCCTTCGCGGCCATGATGACCCACTGCCGAACCTTGCGGTCGCCGGCCAGGTACTGCTTGATCGTGCCGGTGTTGTAGTGATCCGCGTAGCGCCGCAGCACGTCGCGCGCCTCGTCGAGGCTCCTGATGTTGTCGGCGGAGAAGATGCCGGGGCCCGTCGAGTAGAGGCGCGGGCCGATGAGCGCGCCCGTCTCCATCAGGTCCGTGTACGTGAGGATGTCGGTGGCGGAGGTCTGCGGATCGCGCTGCGTGGTCACGCCGTATGCGAGGTTGGCGAGCAGCTGCGTCACCTGGTCACGATGCACGCCCCAGCCGAACCAGTTGTGCGCGTGGATGTCGACGTAGCCGGGGATGATCGTCTTTCCGCCGACATCGATGACGCGTGCGCCCTTCGGGACACGCACCGAGCCGCTCCTGCCCACCGCGACGATGCGGTTGTCGGTCACGACCACGTCACCCTTCTCGATGATCTCGTTGCCCTTCATGGTGACGATTCGCGCGCCCCGCAGCACGACGGTGCCGCGCGGGCGATCCTTCTCTGCCGTGATCGCGATGTCGAAGCGGCGTGCCTCGTACGCCATCGTCACGCGTCGCGCGGTATCGCGCGCAGCCCCCGTGCCGGCGGCCGGTGTTCCCGCAGCGGCAGCACCTCCCGGAGGTGCACCGGCGCCTGCACCTCCAGTTCCACCTGACGCCGCAATCGAATCTGCGCGTGACACTGAATCCCGAATCGCCGCTTCGGCCGCGCGTACGTCGTACTGGAACCAGCTGCGTCCGATCGAATAGAATGCGGCCGCGCCGTCCGGCGACCAGCCGATGAAGTCACCGCCGATGCGCGTCAGGCGTGTGGTCGGCACCGAACTCGCCGTCACCGCAACGGCGGGTGCCTGCCCGACCACCGGCGGCACCGTGATCATGAAGACGTTGTTGTTCGCCAGCACCAGCGCGCGCCGTCCGTCCGGCGAGAGCAGCACCTCGTCCGGTGTCGGCGGAGGCGGTGGTGTTGCACCCGGCGGGAGCGGCTGCGCGGGCGGCGGCGGCCCGGCAACGCGTACCACGACCTTCCGGTCGGATCCGTCGAAGCGCATCGACACGAGGCCTTCGTTCCCCGCCCACACGTACAGGCGCGCGCTGTCGGGCCCCACGTGCGGCATGTTGCGTCCCTGCTGCGACTGTCCGTTGCCGGCCCACGCAATGCGCGTGACCTCGCCGCCATTCGCGGGGATCCACACGTACTCCAGCTCACCGTTGGCGATGTTGCCGAAGTCCTCGAACTGCCGCAGGCGGCTGTAGCGTGACCCGCGGACAGCCATCACCCGTGTGCCGTCCTTCGTGTACGCGATCTTGTCGTAGTACGCGGCCGCGCGCGTCAACCGTTCGGCCGGCGCGCTGCCATCGGCGCGGACGCGATAGATGTGGCCACCGGTCGTGTCGCTCCACGTGACATAGGCGAGGTACTGTCCATCCGGCGACCACACCGGTGCATGCTCGACGATGGTGCCAGTGGTGAGCCGCCGGGTGTTGCGGACCTCCCGCCGAGAGGTGTCGGTGCCGACCGGGGCGATCTCGCCGGTGTAGAGCCGGTCGAGTGCGGTGAAGGCGATCGTGCGGCCATCGGGCGACGGGCGCGCACCACGGATCTGCGTGACCACGAGTGTCGAGTCGTTGACCTTGTAATCGAACTTTGCGAGCGCGCCCATCGGCTGGTCGACCTTGGCCGAGAAGGGGATCGGCGTGACGGTGCCGGAGGGGATGTCGACGCGCCAGATCTTGCCGCCGTAGCTCGTGATCAGGCTCTTCGAGTCCGGCGTGAACGCCGAGCCCGGATAGAGGTCGCGGTCGTTGGCGCCGCCGCCCTGCGAGTTGTCGCGCTGCACGTCCATCACGAGCCAGCGTTCCTCGCCGCTCGCGAGATCACGCAGCTTGAGCACCGCGCGTGCATCGCGACGTGCGGCGTACACGAGCCACTTGCCATCGGGGCTCGCGACGGGGCGGAACGCGCCGTCGGTCTCGTGCGAGCGGACGAGTGTGCGGCCGGTCTCCCGGTCGAACTGCGCCACCTGGTACTGCCCGACACGTCGGGCATTGCTGCGCGCCGCGTGCTCGCGGGCGTCGTCATCGGCGGACATGACGTCGTCGCCATGGACATTCACGGCCAGCGTCGCGGGGACGCCGCCACTCACGTTCACCCACAGGTAGCGCGGGTCGTTGGAGGGCGCCGCCCCGATGTGCGACGGCACCGCACCGGCGGCAGTGACACCCTCAGGGCGCAGCCCGGTGAGCTGCACGCCCGAACCGCCGTCCTTGTTGTAGAGCCAGAGCTGCCCGGCGCGCGCGGCGATGACATACTGGCCATCCGGCGCCCAGATCGGGGACGCGAAGTTGATGCGTTCACTCCGCGTGAGCGCGCGCGGCCGGGTGCCGTCGGCGTTGGCCACCCAGATGTTCTTGGAGCCGTTGCGATCGCTCACGAAGACGATCTGCCGGCCGTCGGGCGAAAAGCGCGGCTGCTGATCCCATCCCATCCCGTTGGTGATGCGCGTGGCGGTGCCACCGGCGATCGGAAGCGTGTACAGGTCGCCCAGAATGTCGAAGACGATGGTGCGTCCATCGGGCGCGACATCGAGCGAGATCCACGACGCTTCGTCGGTGGTGAACGAGAGCGTACGCGGTGTCGCGAGCGGCAGCCCGCTCACCCGGGCGGCGCTCCGCACGGCGCTGTCGTTCTGCACGGGCGTCTGCGCGCCCGCCGGCGCGGCGACGAGGAACGCGATCGCGAGCGAGGTGCCGAGTCGGCGAATGGACATGGGTGGCGTGGGGTCTGGTACGTCGGTGGGATCGCGCGGTGGCTGGCGACGGGTCTCGCGGGCGAAGCTACTGGGGCCTGTCGTGGGGCGCCAGCAGCACGCTGGTCGAGTGGGAACGCCTGCTGAGAGAAAGAACTGCGGACAGCAACCGCGTCTCACGTGGAGATCATCGCGGACCACGGAGGGGCGCAGCGAACCGCCGGTTTCTACAGCCGGACGCGGAGGCGCGGAGGACTGCGCACGGAGGCGCGGAGGGGTGCATGCCGCGAGATCAGTGCAGCGACTCTTTTGGGGTGGCTCCGTGGCATGCCACCGACCCCACCAAGAAAAGAAAAGCGGGGCATGCCGCGATCCCCTCGGCGTGCCCCGCTCTGTGCCTCCGCGCGCTGTTCTCCGCGGCTCCGTGCGCTGTTCTCCGCGCCTCCGCGTGATGCTGTAGAAACCGGCGGTTCGCCTCGTACCTCCGTGGTCCGCGATCATCTCCGCGTGAGACGCGGTTGCCGTTCGCGCTTGGTGTTCACAGTTGCAGTTCAGCCGCCGCCAGAAACCATCAGCGCCTCACCGCCCGCCCGGACGCAGAATCAACCGGTGCGCCGTGACGCGATCGACCGCGGCGCGCGTGAACGCCAGCGGGAAGTAGTCGCCGCGGCCGTACGGTTCGACCAGGTTGCTGTAGAACGGGCTGCCCGGTTGTCCCGACTGGCCCGGCACGTTCGTCACGTACGTCGAGTCCGGATGTCCGAGGTCCGCGATTTCGCGGAACGTCGCGCCGACCGCCGCGACGAACCCGGCGCCGCCATGGCGCTCGACCGGTGCGATGTCGTACGCACGTAGTAGCGTGTGCGGCAGTTCGCTGCGGTTCATGCGTCCCCAGCGCCACCCCGTTCGGTCGCTCCCCTGCGTCCGGCGCAGCGAGTCGATGCCCGCGCGAATCGCCGTCTCGAGCAGCATGCGGCGACGCGTGCTGTCGGTGGATGGCGCGCGTACGTCCGCACCGATGGAGCGTGACGCGTACTGGTAGAGTGCCGCGGCCGCGCTCTCGCGCCGATGCTGCGCATTCCAGCCCGCCAGCTGCTGCCGAGCCCACTCCACCGTCGCATCCGTGGCCGTCCATCCGCCGAAGAGTGCGACGTCCCGCGCGCCCTGTGCGGAGTACGCGTCGTGCTGCAGCGCCATCATGTCCGCAAACGTGAACTTCCGATCCTCGGCCAGCACCGCCCCGATGCGATCGACTCGCGCACGCTGCGCGCCCTGCTTGAAGAACAGTGGCGGGTCGAACCCTTCCGGGTGGATATCATGGTTCGCCGTGGCGATCCAGCCGCGCGGCGGGTTCAGCTCGCGCGGGAGATCCGTGCGCAAGCCCTGCCACTCATGCGTGCCGGTACCCGGCACCGGCAACCGGCCGTGCCAGTTCGGACGACGCGGCGACGCGGCCGATGCCTGCCATGCGATGTTTCCCGCGGTGTCGCCGCAGATCATGTTCTCCGTCGGCGCAAGAAAGAACCGCTGCGCGTCGAGAAATCCGTTGCAGTCGCGCAATGCCGGATAGCGCAGCGCACTGAGGTAGCCCGCACTTCCGGCCAGGTGTGCCGTGGTCTGCATCGCGTACGCGCGGTTGTGCACCGTATCGACGTGGAACACCGGGCCGTGTCGCGTAAAACGCTGCCGCGCGACCACCGGCGCCGCGCCGCGCACGCGAATCGTGTCGACCACCGTGCGCATGCGCTCCCACCCGCCGCGGAAACGCACGCGCTGCCGGTCGGTGGGGTCGAGCTCCTCGACGTACACGTCCGCCTGATCCGTGCCGACGATCGTGAGACCCCACGCGATGTGCTCCGTGCGTCCGATCATCACGCCCGGCAGCACCGGCTCCGTCGCGCCTGCCACGCGCCATCCCGGCGCGTCCAGGTGCACCAGGTAGCGGATCGACGGGCTCGACACGTTCCGGTGGGGATCATTCGCGACGATCACCTTACCGCTCGCCGAACGTGCGCCGCTGATGACCCAGTTGTTGCTGCCGGGCGAATTCTCCTGCACGCCGCGGTTCGGCGACGGCAGCGCGTCGCGCATGGCAGTGTACTGCGGGAGCAGCGGCGGACGCACGTTGCCGGTACGCAATCCGTTCAGCGAGGCGACGACCTCCGGACCGATGATCGAATAGTCCACGCCCGCGGGCACGGTGAGCGGACGAAACGGCGATGGCCGCGCGGCGCGATTGGCCGAATCGGCACCCAGCCGCGCGACCGACTGCGCAAGCCGAAGCTCCGCCAGCGCATCGGCTGTCGGCATCGCCGTCGTCGTGCGCAGCAGTGCGACTTCGGGCGTCCAGCGTTGCGGCTTGATACCCGTGAGCCGGAACTCGACCGGCAAGCGATCGCCCGCCTGCGCAATGAACGCATTCACACCCGCCGCGAATGCGGTGAAGATGCGTCGGCCTTCGGGATGGTAGCTCGTCCACTCGCGGTCGTCGAATGGCCCGCGAAACTTCACCAGCCGCGCGAGCCGGTCGTGCTCGACGTACGACGGCCCCATGATCTCGGCGAGTGTGCCTTCGAACGTGCGCCGGTACATCTCCATCTGCCACAGCCGGTCCTGCGCCTGCACGAACCCCTGGGCGAAGAAGAGGTCGTCGAGATTGCGTGCGTAGATGTGCGGCACGCCCCATCGATCGCGAATCACCTCGACGCTGTCGCGCAGTCCGCGCAGTGTCACGCGTCCGTCGAGCTGTGCGAGCGATGACGTGGCGAGTGAGTCGAATCGCGTCGCCTGCGCACCGGCCTGACAGGCGGCGACAAGCGACAGCGCGGTGGCGAGCAGGGCGACGAGACGAGGAGTCATACCTGAATTGAATCCCCGGATGCCGATGTTCGCCACCGGCGTAAACGATCGAGGCGCCTCAGGTCGTCATGACCCGAGGCGCCTCGCCCTGCACCACGCTGGGCTACCTGAACGAGAACCGCGCCGTATGCTGCGTGCCATCCGTGAATGTCACGAGCAGTTCCCGGCAGGTGCCGGACCAGCTGTTCGGCGCCATCCAGTTGATCTGGTACAGATCCGTGCCGGCATCGTACACCAGCGTCGACCTGCCCGGTGTGCTGATGCTGGATGCAGCGCCCAGGATGGCTCCGGTCGAGCAGTCGATGGGGCGGGACCGCGGATAGCCTGGCGCGAGGATCTGCAGGCCGCGATCGCCGTCGAGTGAGAACTTCACGGGGACCGTGCCGGGCGCGTTCGCCAGGTTGAACGCTGCTCCACCCTCGATCGGCGAGAGGAATCCACCGAACGGAATGGGCGGGGCGAGCGTGAGCCCGACCAGCACCGGATCATGGTCCGACACACGGAACGGATCGGCGGCGAACAGGCTTGCGATCTGCCCCGGGCTCTTGAACTCGGTGTTGTAATCGAGGATCGCAGGCTCGTCCGCGTTGATGTGCCATTCGGTGACGCCATTCACCTGCGGGGCCAGCGACCGGGACGCGAGCGCATGATCGAGGTAGCCCCACTGCCCGTCGAAGGCGTACGAGTAGGCGCTCGTTCCGATCAACCCCTTGAACAGGTCCACGAATCCGGCTGTGCGCAGCGTCGTGATCGGATCTTCCATCGCGTAGGCATTCAGGTCGCCGAGGATCAGCACGTCCGGATCGCCCGTTTCCGTCGGGTCCGTGGCAAGCCAGTCGCGTAGTGCCGCCGCAGCGACGTTGCGCACGCCGTTGCAGTTACCCTGCCCGTCACCGGCATCCGGCGCGGTGCATGCACTGCCCTTGCTCTTGAGATGGTTCACCACGACCACGACACGTGCGCCGTTCGGCTGCTGGAATGTCTGCGCGAGCGCGGGACGATTGCGCGGTCCACTCTCACCGCCATTCACGAACAGCACGGAGTTGAGGGTGCCGGTCCGGCCGACGGGTGTGACGGCCGCGGGCTTGTAGAGCAGGCCGACCTTGATCGCGTCGGTACCGAGCGTGTTCACTTCACTCGTGGCGGCGTCTGCGTTGATGTAGGCATAGGTGCCCGGTGCCGTCGCACCGTTCAGCCGAGTCACGAGGTCGGCGATGGCGCTCGCCGCGTCGTAGCCGTCGTTCTCGATCTCGACGATGCCGACGACATCGGCGTTGAGCCCGACGATTGCCGACACCGTCTTGACCGACTGGCGCGAGAACTCGAGCGCATTCTCTGCACCGCGGCAATCGGTCGACGGGCCACCTGCCCCATTCCGGCAGCCGCTGAACGTGTTGAAGTAGTTGAGCAGGTTGAGCGCTGCGACCCTCAGCGTTCCACCCACGCCTGAGGGTGCGGACGGACGCATGTTGGCCGCCGCGAAACTCACGCTGCCACCGAGTGCTCCCACTGGGCGGACGCGATACGCATTGCCGCTCGCAGCCGCGCCAGCCCATGTGTAGGTCATCACACCCGTGACGCCCGTGGCCATGTCACCACCGCGCAGCGTATTGCTCGCACTCAGCGGATTGCCGTTGCGACCGAAGACGATCGGATCGCGGTTCTCCCCGTTGTTCGCGTCGTCGACGACGATGCGGTTGAGTGCATTCTGCACCGACACCGCGATGGCGGCGGCACCGGGCGCCGCAACGTGCGTCGGCGACTGGAGGCGCGCGCCGGATGACAGCACGACCTGGCCGAAGCGTCCGAGCTGGAAGTGCTCCGTGACGAAGAGCGTCTGTGGCATCGTCACGAGCATCCCTTCGAATCGCTCGAACGCCGTCAGTGACGCCATCGGCAGGGTCACGGCCACAGGGGCCACCGAGCCGGTGCCGCACGACACCACACTGGTGGCGCTCACCTGCGTCTGCTCCTGGAATTCCGCTGCCGTCCCCGTCACGCGGACGATGTCACCCACCGACACGTTGTCATTGTTGCCATTGAACACGAACAGTGCGTCGGACGTCTCGGCGTTGCCGTCGCCGGTTGCATCCTGCAGGTAGAAACCGCGAAGCGCCGGCGCCGGCCCTTCGTAGTCACCGACCACCACGCCCTGCGTCGACACCGTCACGCTGGCCAGCGGGGTCGCGAGGCCGCTTCCCTGGATCGTGTAGGCCGGGGTGAACGTGGCCAGGCACGGGTCGGAGAGATACGTCGTGAAGCTCCACGTGTAGTTCGCGGCCATCGTCGCGGTCGCGTTGGCGGCGTCCGCCACCTTGCTGCCGGTGACGGTCACGGTGCAGTTGTCACCGTACGCAAAATTCGTTGCGGGATCGAGCGTGAACGACGACGGGCCGCCCGTCACGGCGGCAGGGTGCGCGCCACTCACGGTGCACGCGACGCCGTACCAGCCATCGGCGACGGTAACGGCGCGGTCGAACGTGACGGCGATGTTCGCATCGAGCGCCACATCGACCGCGTCTTTCAGTGGCGACACCGTCAGCACCGCAGGCAGCGCGGCACACGGGGCGAGTGGTGTAGCCATGTTGCGCGGCGTCGGTGGAGCCGCCACCGCCCAGTCACTGGCGTTGTTGTTCGTGTCGGTGCAACCACCCGAAATCCGGCGCACCGCCGTCAGGGCAGACGGTGCCGGCGCGGGTGCGGTACCCTCGAAGAAGTTCGCGGCGCCGTATCCGACGAGGTCCACGATGTTCGCGAGCTGTGCGGCGCTGCAGGCCGTGCTGCCGCCATTGCAGCCGAGCGGTGCAACGGCGTTCACCAGCGCGACTTTGCCGGCGGCCGCAGCCATCGCGATCGTGCCACTCGCGTTCGGCGTCGGCAACGGGGCCCCGATCGTGTTGCCGGCAGCGAGGGACACCAGGAAGTACTGCCCCGGCACGAGCGTGACCGCGGGCAACGTGACGAGTTGCGTCGAGCTCGAGCCGAAGAGCCCTGTTCCCGAGGCCGACGCATACTGCAGCGACATGCCGCTCAGGCTCACGTTCACGGCGCCGGCGTTGAACAGCTCGACGAAGTCGTTGAGCAGCACCGAGGTGGTCCCGCCGCCTCCGCCGTACACCTGGCTGATGACGAGCTTCTGCTCGGTGCTCGTGATGAGTTGGCTGGGGCGGCCGACATCGGCGGCCAGCGCCTCCGGGAGAAGCTGCGTGGGCTGCTCGCGGCACGCCGTCATCCCGGCCGCCAGGGTCAACGCACCAAGCAGGGAGGCAATCGATCGGCCGCGGCGCGCCGGGACGTTCGGTGGACGCGGGGTGGCGCGGTCTCGGAGAGTCATCTGCTGGGTCGGGAGGGATGCATGAAGCGATGTTCGCGATGCGACATTCGCCTCGCGAATGCGGAATCTCCCCTGCAGACCCTGCCACCGGCAACAGCGCGAGGTACCGATCCTGCAACCACAGCCATGGACACTGTCACTATTCACTTCGAGGTACCATGGCCCGTCGTCATCGCTACATCACTCCGCTGGCACTTTTGCTCTCTCTAGGCGGACTCAACGGTTGTATCCTCGCCGCGGCCGGCGCCGGCGCCGCCGGTGCGATCGCCTACAACAATCGCGGCGCCTCCTCGGACATCGCGGCGTCGGTCGACTCCACGTTCACCCGCAGCGTGAACGCCTTCTCGGCCCTGAAGATCGCGGAAACCGGGCGCGGCACCGAGAACGACGGTGCGACCCGTCGCCTCATGGGCAAGCAGGAAGGCCTCGAGATCACGGTCGAGATGAAGCGCTCGACACCCGCTGTGACGAAGGTCGAAGTGATCGCACGCCGGAGCGCCGTGGACTACGACCCGGATTTCGCCAAGACGGTGCTCAACCGCATCCTCCAGTAGGAGTCGTCGGGCCGGACAGTCGGCAAACATTGTCCGCGCACTGAAATCGCACGTGCCCTTGCGTTCTCCGCGCGTTTGACCTAACCTACAACCATATGGTTGTACGTTCTGCTCTTTCCGACCCCGAGCTCGATGGGCTCTTCCGCGCACTCGCCGATGCCACGCGGCGCGACATCGTCGCACGGCTGCTCGCGGGAGAACCGGCGTCGGTCTCCACGCTCGCGGCGCGCTACGACATGTCGTTCGCCGCGGTGCAGAAGCATGTCGCCGTGCTCGAGGAGGCCGGACTCGTGAGCAAGGAATCACGCGGACGCGAGCGCATCGTGCGCAGCAACCCCGAGCGGCTCGCGCAGGCGCGTGCGCTGCTCCTGCAGCTCGAACAACTCTGGATTTCCCGCTTCAGCCAGCTCGACCAGGTGCTCTCCGACCCCAACCCTTCACGGGAGTAGCGATGCCGATCACCGAGGTTTCGTCCAATGCGAAGGAGCTCACGCTCACGATCATCGCCGACTATCCCGTGCCCGTGGCGCGGCTCTGGGACGCCTACTCCGACCCTCGGCAACTCGAGCGCTTCTGGGGGCCCGAGCAGTGGCCGGCGACATTCACGCGACACGACATGGCGGTCGGCGGCCGCTCCGAATACCACATGACGGGCCCGGATGGCACGGTGTCGCGCGGCTGGTTCCGCTTTCTCGCCATCGAACCGCTGCAGTGCATCGAGGTCGAGGACGGTTTCGCCGACGAACATGGGAAACCGAACAGCGACATGCCGACGATGCGCATGACCTTCAACTTCACGCCGACGGCATCCGGCTCGCGCTTCACGAGCGTCACGCACTTTCACAGCATTGAATCCATGGAGCAGCTGGTGGCCATGGGGATGATGGAAGGCATGCGCTCCGCGATGGGCCAGATCGACGCGGTGCTCGCGGACCTGCAGTCGTTCGCCGCCTCACGCGGCACCGACGCACAGCTGCTGGGAGACCGGCAGGCGCGCGTGAGTCGCGTGATCCGCGGGTCGGTCACGCAGGTGTGGCGCGCCCATCACGACGCGGCGCTGATGAAGCGCTGGATGCTCGGGCCCAACGGATGGAGCATGCCGGTCTGCGACGTCGCGTCGAGCGTCGGCGATCGGTACCGCTACGAGTGGGAGATGGCCGACGGTTCGCAGCGGTTCGGCTTCGAGGGAGAGCTGCTCGAGAGTTCGCCGCCGTATCGCGCCGTGACATCGGAACAGATGATCGGCACCGATGGCCCGTCCGTGCGCAACGAGTTGACACTGGTACCCGTCGAAGGCGGCACGTTGCTCAGCCTCCTGATCACGTACCCGACTCCCGAGCTGCGCGAGATGATCCTCGCCACCGGCATGACGACGGGCATGGAAAAGAGCTATCAGCGACTGGAGCAGGAACTGCTCGCGGCATGATCACCGAACACCTGTCCACCTGACTCCAGGAGCATCGACGATGACATCAAACACGACATCGACTGCGACACCGAAGAACAGAATCTGTCTCTGGTATGACAAGGACGCCGAGGAGGCGGCAGGGTTCTACGCGGCAACGTTTCCCGATAGCAGCGTCGGTGCTGTCTACACGGCTCCGGGCGACTATCCGGATGGCAAGAAGGGCAATGTGCTGACGGTCGAATTCACGGTGATGGGCATCCCCTGCCTCGGCCTGAACGGCGGCCCGAAGTTCCCGCACTCCGAGGCGTTCTCGTTTCAGGTCGCCACGGACGATCAGGCCGAGACGGACAAGTACTGGAATGCCATCGTCGGGAATGGTGGCGCGGAGAGCCAGTGCGGTTGGTGCAGGGACCGCTGGGGACTCTCCTGGCAAATCACGCCGCGCACGCTCACCGAGGCGATGGCGGCCGGTGGCGCGGAGGCGGAGCGGGCATTCGCCGCGATGATGCCGATGAAGAAGATCGACATCGCTGCCATCGACGCGGCACGCCGCGGGTAAACGATCCCCGCGTGGGGGAATTTCTGACTGACGGGTTGGTGAGGAGAGCAAGTGCCCTCCTCGAGGCCGAGGGCTTCGCGTGTATACCTTTCGGTGTCCTCGGCTCTACCCCGTCCTCCAGGAACACACGTGCGACTCCGCCCATCGACTGTCACATCCGCTGCTGCCGCGCTGGTCGCGCTTTCGCTTGCCATCCCCCAGCGCGAGGCCGACGCACAACGTCGTCCCGGACAGAACTTCGGTTTCTACACCACGACCGGCCTCGTGACCGGCGACGTCGAGGCCGGTACGGTGAACTCGACGACCGAGTTGGCCGAGGCGCCGTCATTTGCGTTGTCCGGCCTGCTGACGAGTCGATTGGTCCAGCGACGCAAGAGCGCGTGGATCGTCGGGGTGCGCGGCAACGTGCTCTCGCTCGGCAACCGCAATCAGTGCATCCGCGAGTTCGGCACGACCGAGTGCCTGGAGCGACGTTTCACCGAACGCGGCGCGATCCTGACGGGCGGCGCCTTCGACATCCGCTCAACGATCCTGCGCGGGATGATCGGGCCGGCGCTCTACAGTGTGGAGGGCAGCGGCCTGCGCGTCGGCACGCAGATTCGTCTCGACTACGCGGCACCGCGACGGAACGGGCTCACGCCGACGCTGTTTCTGACGCGAACGATGCTCGGCAGTCAACGTGGGCGCGGGGTCGGCATTTCGACCTTCGGCGCCGGGCTGCGGTGGGTGCGCAGGCGATAGCGAGGGGTAAGGCGCAGGCAGCAGGGAGCGGCCGTCGCGCTCCGTTTCCATCCCGCCCGCAGGCGGGATGCAGGGGTGCAGGGACCAATTGTGGCGCGAGAGGAGGGTGACGCTGTTATTGGAGAAGGGCCGGAATTCCCGGCTTCCGCTGTTCGCATTCAAATGCAGGGACTCATGAAGACTCCCCTTGTCGGAATCGCCGCACTCCTCGTCGCCCTCATCCCATGCGCGGCGAAGGCGCAAACCATCTCGCCACGCACGGTGCCGGTGCAGATGGGACAGCAGTTCGACATCATCCCCAGCGACCGCGGGCCGATGGGCGGCATCCGTATCGCCCTCGATGATGCGCTGCTCGACCCGTTCGTGAATCCGTCCAAGGCCACGCGCGTCTCGTCCGCCTACCTGTCGATCGCTCCGCATCTCGTCAGCCAATCGGACAGGCGCGGCGGCGGCAAGACCATGCCACTCGTCGGAGTCTACACGGACGGCACGTGGGCATTCGGTGGCATGTTCGCGATGCAGCAGCTCGACCGCCCCCAGCAGTGGAACACGCCGACGAGCGAGCGGTCGGCGAACAACCGGTATCTCTCCGCGCTCGTCGCCCGCCGATTCGGCAACGGGTACTCGGTCGGCCTCTCAGGCTACTCGGCGACGCTCGAGGCCGAGCAGGGAATCGATCTGTTGTATTCGGGGAGCGACCGCATCGTGCAGGACGGGCGCAGTTCGGACGTACGCCTCGGCGTGACCCGCGAGTGGGACGAGGGCAAGGTGTGGGAAGCGATGGTGCTGCGCAGCAGCTTCGACATGACACACGACGTGCACTTCCCGGCCGGGCGCCAGTTCGTGCCGCCGAACACCTTCACCAACATTCCCGAGCGTTCGGAGAATTATCGCGACCAGACGACGCGTGTGGGCCTGCACACCGAGCACACGCGACCGATCGGAGCAGAGGGATGGAAGGTGGGCGTGCTCGGGACGGTGAATCGACTCTCGCATCCGAAGATTCCCGACTACCGCATCAACAACGTGATCACCGTCCCGCGCGACCCCGGTACGACGTGGGCGTACAATGCCGGCGTCGGCCTGGCGCGCGAAATCGGGGACGCGACCTTCGGGTTCGACCTGATCGCCGAACCGATGTTCAGCACGACGTGGGCAGAGGCCGCGCGCGACACGGTGTCAGCGAGCGGGACGCCCATCGCCAAGGGCGGCCACACGGTCGACAACAAGATGCGCTTCGACAACATGCAGTTCCGCTTCGGCTTCGAGCGCATCGCGCCGCCCGACGAGAAGACGCACTTCGGCGTGCAGCTGGGCCTTGCGGCGTACTCGATCCGCTATCACCTCGATCAGACCGACCAAGTGCGCGAGACGAGTCGTGCGCAGCGCGAGCAGTGGACCGAGTGGACGCCAAGCATCGGGCTCAAGCTGCGCAATCCGCGGTACGAGGTGCGCTACGCGCTGAGCTTCACGTGCGGCGGTGGAGGCAGCTGCTTCGACTGCGTGCTCGTGTGCGGGAGCGACGACGTCGTGCTGTCCTCGCCAGGCGATGGTGGCGTGATCGCGGCGCCCACGGACCAGCTGCGCTTCGACGGCGGGCGGGTGACGACGCAGCGACTCACGGTGTCGGTGCGGTTCCGGTAGGAGGTGGCCAAGTGCGCGTGAACGGGCCAGCCTCTCGCCGGAACGTTCACGCGCAGTGAATTGCCGCTCTAGCTGTCAGCGCGCCGCCGATCGTCCCACCACTCGATGACGTAGCCCGCCAGCTGCGCCCCGTAGCTGATCAGCAGACTCGCGCCAACGATGAGCGCGAACGCGAGAATGACGAAAAGCATCAATCCGATCGCAAGCAGGAATGCACCGTGTTCGCCGATCAGCACACGCGCACCGAACGCGCCCACGGCAATGAACACGAACACGAGCGACACCGACCACGCGAGACTCTTGATGTCCGCCCAGGTGGGGTTCGGGCTGTCGAGCGGTGTTTTCATGATGGAAATCCCTCCCGGAAGCGGCCGAGTTGCACGATGACGGCACCATTCACCGCCAGAGTTGCGCTATCGTCTCGTAGGGAATGAAGTCATCCATCGCCCGGTGGGCTCGAAACCAGCGATATGCTGCTTCGGCGCGCGCTTCACGCTCCGCGCTCGACCCAAGATACCGCAGGCACGTGCTCACGAGGTCAGCGTACGGGGCCGTCGCGACAACGCTCTCGAACGCGGCGTCCGGATCGAACGCCGACAGCCGCTCGTGCACGACGAACCGTTTGTTCGCGAGCAGATGATCGAGCCGCGCGAAGTCCGCCACATGCGTGCGGGGCTCGTCGTAGTAGAACATGCTGAGGATGATCTTCGCGCGAGCGATCGTGCGGTCGAGCTCCAGACCGTACAGCGGTTGGTCGGGAGTGACCGTCACGAGCCGCACGCCCGCCGCACGCAAGCCATCGAGGATGTGGATGCGCCGCGCCGAGAGCGATCCGACGAAGAGCACGTCGATGTCCTTACTTGGATCAGCGTCATCCGTGTTCGCGGCGAACTTGCGCTCGTAGTACGGCGCGTACCCGAACGGCACCACACGAACCTGAGTACCTCGCGCCTGATGTATCGGCACGTTGGAAGCCGAATAGTCCCAAACGTCGACTGCCCGGCGCATGAGCGCGAACCACCCTTCATCGCCGCGCCAGAAATCCGAATGCAACGCCTCGGCATTGTAGAAAATGAACTTTGCCGGCATGAACTCAACCGGGTACTCGTTCCAAAAGCCGATGTGCAGGTCGCGACTGTGTCGCACCTGCACGCGATCGTACATCGACGTGCCGGTGCGCACGACCGCCGGATAGCCACGCGCTCGCAACAGGTCCGCAATCGCCTCGCACTTGCGAGCGAAGTCCGGCCATGCGTGATACACCACGATCTTCGGCGCTGCGCTCGCGTGACGTAGCCTGACTGCCGCCGACGTCAGGGCGAGGGCGGCGCGGCGCGCGACGGCTCGTGCCCTGGTGTGGAGTCCGCCAGGCATGACCAGCGCCTACGACGCCGATCCAGCGGGCACGGGAGGTGCCGCCGCGACACCAGCAGCGCGCTGGTGATCGCCGACCATCCGCCAGACCGTCCAGAGCGCGAGCACGAGTGCGGCCGCCGCCAATGCAAAGCTCAACCAGCGAAGGCGAGCTGCCGCTGCCCCCCGCCGCGACGCCCACATGGCGGTGAATGCGCTCGCGAGCACGAGCAGAATGATGCCGAGAGTGTGCACGCGTGTCCTTCAGTGGAAGCGTGAATGGGGATGACACGTGACTGCCCGCTGCGGTCGGACGGCCGCGGTCGGATAATAGCAAGACGACAGCCCGGGGATGTGCCCGCACCTTCGCACGGGTGCTCAGCGGGAACTTTCCCCAGCCCGTATGCATATCGCGGTGAGCACGGCCGGCAGGCAGCCCCACCCTCTGTTGCGGAATCCCCAATGACGCACCGAACCGTCCCGCCGTCGGAGGTCCGCATGCTGCCAGGCCGTTCGGCGGCGCTTCGTCGTTGCGGCGTGGCGGCGGTGTCGCTGTTCCTCCTGGCAGTCGGTCCCCGCGCAGCGTCGCTTGGCGCGCAGACCATCCGCGGCACCGTCGTCGACGAAGATTCGAAGCTGCCCATCGCATCGGTGCGCATCAGCATGCTCGACGACACCGGCAAGGAGACCCTTCCGGATACGCGCTCCGACAGCCTCGGCAATTTCACGATCCACGCGTCGCGCGCGGGGACGTGGCGAGTGCAAGCGCAACGCATCGGATACAGCCCGAACACCAGTGACCCCGTCGACCTGGGCATCGGAGGGCTGGCCGTCGTGCGCCTGCGCATGACCACCGTGGCCCAGAAGCTCGTGCCCGTGCTCGTCGTCGAGCGGCGGCAGCTGAGCGCGAGCGAGTTGATGTCCACCGCCGGCTTCGACCTCCGCGAAAGCCGTGGCCTCGGGAAGTTCCTGAGCGGCGAACGACTCGCGGCCATGGGCACGGACGGTGTGGGCGAAATTCTCCGTTCGCAGTTCCAGCCCGTGCTTTTCGTTTTCAGTGATCCGGTGCTCGGCGACGTACTGCGCATCCGACAGGGATCCGCGACCTGTGCGCCGGAGATCTTCCTCGACGGCCGGCTGCTGGCCACCGCACCGAAGCCGCGTGCGATCGTCGACGGCGCGAGACCGGTCACGAGGCTCGACTCCCTGCGCGCCGACATGCGCCTCGATGCCGACTCGTCACGTGTCGGCTTCGACCAGAACTATGCAGCCGGGCTGCTCGCATCGCTCCGCGCCGCGGAGCTGCATGGCATCGAGGTGTACCGCGCGTACGAGGTGCCGCCGGCAAGCCTTGGCGCATGGTTCGGCATGACGAAAACGGCGATCAGGTCATGTGGTACGGTGGCCGTGTGGACGAAAGCCGGCGCACGCAGCGTGGTCACCGCGCGCAGCGTGACGACGCCGGGGCGCGCAGTGCAGGTGGTGATGGGGACGTTGCAGGACAACGAGACCGGCGTTCCTCTGGCTGGGCGTCCCGTCTTCCTGCTCTCGGCGGCGGGCGAGCAGATCGGCAGCCCGGTCCTGACGGACGAGCGCGGAGACTTTACGATGCGCACCGGACGCGCCGGCGAAGTGAAGCTGACGGCGGGTGGCGACGGATATCTCCAATCGACGACGCCCGCATTCAACGTGACGGCCAACGAGCTGGTGCTCGTCAAGCTGTTCGTCTCGGCGCGCCAAGGTGTGCTGGCGCCACTCGCCGTCGCTGCCCGCGTGCTCCCGCAGAATGTCGGCCCGTCGTCGATCGCCGGATTCACCTATCGCCGTGAGCGTGCGCAGGGCGGAACGTTCCTACGCGTGAGCGATATCGAGCGCACGGGTGCGGCAACGCTGGCCGACGTGCTGCGCACGGTTTCTGGTGTTTCTGTCGTCGACACCCCGACGCCCGGCACCATCGTGGTTGGTGGAACGGGCAGCGGGGCGGGCAGCAGTGCGGGGCGATGCACGCCGATGTACGTCGTCGACGGGAGCGCAGCGTCCGGCAACGCGCGCACGACCATGCCGTCGGTCCCGCTCGAGCGCATCTTCGGTATCGAAGTGTACACCAACGCCGCCGAGATTCCCGCGGCGTTCACCGACACGGCGGCGTGCGGTCTCATCGTGATCTGGACCAGACGCTGACGAACCGACGCAAAGCGAAAGGGCCGGCTCGCGAAGATTCGCGCGCCGGCCCTTTGTGCGTTCGACCCGAAAAGCCTTCCGCAGATACGAACTGATTTCAAGGATACCAACCGATCAAACCTGAAAGCGTTTCTGCTTGATCCATTCTTATCTGTTCGATCAGTTCGTATCTGCGGAAAGCAGTTTCACAATGCCGGAGAAAGCATTGTACTCCCTGCACTACCGCCCGATGTTGACCCGATACAGCGACCGCAGCTGCCTGCCGCTCACCTGGTCGATCGCCGTGGCCCGCACCCAGACGGTGCAGAACGACGACAGGTCGGTCGTGCTGTTCGACGAGCAGAACGCACCCGGCATCGGGATGGATTTCGCCGGCGAACAGCTCGGGATCGCATACGTCCCCACACCAAGGAACGCAGCCGGCATCGTGCCGGCGTTGGCGGCACACGTGAGCGGGGTCGAGGCGGTGGCCAGACAGATTCCGCCGATCGCCGCGCATTTTCCCGTGACCGATCCGGTCGCGTTCACGTCGAGGTAGTCCGTATTGGCACTCTCCCACACGACGTTCGGGAGTGACTTGCGAAACACCAGCGGCGATCCGAAGAGCCTGGACGCGATATAGCTGACGGCGCCCGGTGTGTTCGGTGTCGCTGGCGCGGGCGGAAGCTGCACTCGCGACAGAAAGTCGAGCCCGATGACGAAGTTCGTCGTCGACGCGGCCTTCACGTTCGCCTGCACGTTGTCCGCATTTGGGTACACCATCTTCTGCAGACCGACGGCTGGAGGCACCGCCGGGAAGAAATTGCTGTCCGGGCGAACGCGCAGGCTGTCGATCGGACGCAGCGGGAACTTGACCAGTACGGTGTCTGCCTTGTTGTCGCCGGGCACCTCGAGCACGAAGCGCACGCCGGTGCTCGACGTGTCGAGTGCCGTGATGTTGCCGCTGGTGTCCGTGGACGCCTGCAGCGTCGGATTCGCCGCGTTGGTGATCGTGGCCAGCGCAGGGTTGAGGCTCACGAACCGCACGACTCGCTGCACGCGCGCCGGTGTCTTCACCGTGCAGTAGTTGCAGAAGACGGTATCGTTGCCGACGCGCACGACGGCCTTGAGCCGCGAGGTGGGAGGGTGGGCCGGCAGCGCATAGAACGACCCCGTGTCGGCGTTCACCGACTTGAGACCGCCCGCTGGTCCGGTGAGGATCGTGAGCTCGACCGACGTGGCCGGCCGCGCGCGCACCGTGACGGGCACGGCGATCGTCGCACCGGCATGACTGACGTTGATCGTGGTCGCGCCACCGCGAATGCCGGTGATGAGGCCGGTGCCGTCCACCGTGGCGATGGAGTAGTCGGCCGACGAGTACGTAAGGCGGGACCCCTTGATCGTCGTGTCCGTGCCCGCACGTCGCACGTTGACGAGAAGCGCGAGTGTGGAATCCTGGCCGACGGACACCGCCGCAGACGGCGGTTCGAGCGTGTAGGTCGCGGGAGCCGTGCCTGTCGTCGAGTCGGATGAGCATCCGAGCACGACGAGCAGGCCGGCGAGCGCGCCTCCTGAAAGTCGAAGCTTCATCTCAAAGTTCGTGGCTGGAGTGACTACGGACGGTGGAGGAGCGGGCAGTTCGTCGGCTTGGGGGCGCTACCCACTGCACCGGGAGCGCCGCCATACGTGTAGTTCGGCTTGCCGAGCAGATCGAGCTGACGTCCGGGAGGCGGAAGCTGCGTCGGCGTTCCCTCGGCCAGGCATCCCCAGCCGCGCAGGTCGAAGTACGAGATGGCAGTGCCGTACGTCTCGATGCGCTTCTCGTACATGAGCGCGTCCATCAGGCTGCCGCACGCGCCGTCGTAGCGCCTGGGAACGCAACCTGGCCCGCCGGGAACACCGCCCACCGTCACGGGCGGCAGCTCACCATTGCCCACGCGCGTCTTGTTGATCAGGTCCACTGCCGCACCAGGATTGCCCAGACGGATCTCCGCTTCCGCCAGCAGCAGGTCCATCTCGGCCGGCAGCAGCATCGCGTCCTGGATGAAGTTCAGGTCTCCGGTGCGGCGAATGCGGCCACCGCCGTCGAGCGGTAGCTGCTGGTTGTTGTTGCTGGCGCGGCTGCTGCTCCAGTAGTTCGAGTAGTAGTACGCACCACGCTCCGTCGGCATGATCGTCACCGGCGGCACGATGTCGGTGTACTTGAAGTACGTCGGCTTCGTGAGCGGCGTGGTGCTGCCCTGCGCCTGGATGCGCCGGTCGGGTGTGCGCACGACGAACGGCGTGACGGTGTCGAAGCCCGCACGCGACACTTTCTGCAGCCACTCCTGGTAGGCGCCCGACGTATCGGCGGGGCCGAGCAACCGCAGGTCGACGCGCATCGCGCCGGCGAAACCGCCGCAGTAGTTGATACCGCCCGTCGTCCCGCCCGCGTTGCAGATCGCCGGGAGGTTCTGCGGCGGCGCGGACATGATGCCGCGATAGTCCATCGAGATGAGCGGATTCGGTATGCCTCGCGGTCCGAACGGCGCCGTGACGCCTTGCTGGATGCTCGACTTGACCTTGGCCCAGTTGACGGCCGCGCGTTCCGCTGGTGTGCGCGCGCTGTAGGCGAGGGCACGGGCGATGTAGGAATGCGAGATCGCCGCCATCTCGTCGTTCGACACCGCGGTGTTGTAGACCCACAGGTCCTGCTTCAGCGGGAAGACGAACGAGCGCGTCTTCGCGAGAGCGATTCCGTCCTCGAGCCACTTGATGCCCGAGTCGCGCACGACCGTGGCCGCAACGAACGGCAGCTGCGGAATCTTGCTGAGGTCGACCGAGTCGTCGATCACCGCGGCGCTGTCGAAGAGCATCGCCAGGTGGATGTGCGAGAGTCCCTGGATGAACTTCGCGAACGCCTGCACGCGCAGCGTGTTGTCCTGCCCCGTCGCCGGGTCGATGATCTTGAGATTCTTCTCCTTGATGAGCCGCGGCAGGTCGGTGGCCGCCGCGTTGGCCTCGTAGAAGTTGGACCACGGGTCACGCGCGAAGAGCGAGGTGCCGGTGAGCGAGTTGTCGAACTTCCCCCGCGGCTCCTGCGCGAACTCCCAGAGGATGATCGGTTGCGTGGCGCCCCGGTTGAAGTTGGGCAGCGTGTTCGCCGAGGTCGTGATCTCCTCGCCGTACAGCGACAGCTGTACCCACGGCTGCGCGTAGGTGGCGCCGCCCCAAAAGTTGATGAAGACACCGGCGACGACGAGCTCGATGAGCTCGGGCTTCTGCAGGACCTGCTCTCGGGTGAACGACGTCGTGGGCTGAATGGCCACGACATCGAGGGAATAGCAGCCGACGGCAGCCAGGCATGCCCCGGCCAGGGCTGCGAGCGATCGTCTCATGGGTCGCATGGAATTCCTGAACACGGAGGGCATCAGAAGATGAATTGGGTGCGGAGCGAGAAGGTGCGGTAGCGTGGGTAGGCGATGTCGTCGACGCGCGACGTTGCCGTTCCCGCCTCCGGATCCTGGCCGCTGTACTTCGTGAAGCTGAACAGGTTGCGCGCGGTGAGCGCCACGCTCGCGCGCTTGATGCCGACCGAGCCGAGTACGCCGGGCACCTTGTCGAAGCGGTACCGTGCCTGGAGCTCCGCGATCTTCAGGTACTGCGACTCCTCCGCGAACCAGTCGACGCGCACACCCGGCGCGAGCCCGGTGCTTCCGCTCGCCGCCACCGGATTGTTCGTGTAGTAGACGGAAGGCTTCTTCGTGTGCGCCGGCTTGCCCGCCTGGTCGACGTCCTCATGGACCTCGATGTCGTACAGGCGTTCACGCGCACGGTTGTAGAGCAGGCCGCCGAGCTGGCCGGTCATCTGCATGAAGAAGTTCCAGTTGCCGAGCACCACGGTGTTCGTGAGCCCGATCTGCGCGTCCGGATTGGACTGGCCGATCCGCACGGCCTTGTTGCCCGCGCGCAGGCCGGCTGCATCGTAGTTGCCGACGATGATCGGCATGCCCCACTGGTACGTGATGCCGTCGACGACGACGTTCTGTCCCCACTTGCCATCGGTCCACGAACCGTTCGGGCCGACGGCGACGAGGAGACCGTCGTCGTTCTGCTGAAACTGGCCAAGGGAGTTGCTGGTGACGTGGCGCGGGGAGAGCTGGTTGGCATCGCGCGCGAGCGACGCACCCCACAGCTCACCGAACACGTAGCCTTCACACTCGCGCTCGAGCGAGCCGCCATCGGCTGCCCCGCACAGGCGCGGGTACTTGGCGATCTTGATGCGCGAGCGATCGACGACGAGCGTCGACGACCAGGAGAAGTTGCGGCGCTGGACCCACTGCGCCTCCAGCGTCGCCTCGTACGTCCGTCCGAGCAGATCGCCCAGGTTCTTCACCTGCGTATCGAAGCCCGTGTACGACGAGATGGTGTCCGCTCGGATCGCGTTCTGCGTGTACACGCGGACGAACGAGAACTGCAGGCCGAACCGGTTCTTGATGTTCATGTCGAACCCGACTTCCTGCTCGGTCACCTTCTCGGGAACGAGGGCAATGTTGCCCATGTCCTGCTTGAAGATCCGCTCGGTGCCCGCGTTCTGCGCGTACGTCTCGTACTGGTCGGCGAAGAGCGGATTGTTGCCGGCCGTTCCGAGCGAGTAGCGCAGCTTGAACGACGGAATCGCCTCGAACTTCCACCACGGCTCCTCGGCCAGCAGCCAGGCGCCGCTCACGCGCATGTTGTCGTTCCAGCGGCTGGACGGTGGGAACAGCGAGTTTCCGTCCTTCCGGTACAGGGCGTCGAAGATGTACTTGGCCTTGTAGTCGACGCCCGCCGTGACATTGTAGCTTCGCGTTCGCTGGTCGCGGATGACCTGGTCCGCTTCGAAACGGCGGCCGAAGTCGAGATCGGCCTGTGGCTGGAGCAGCGTGTCGCCCCGCACTTCCCAGCCGTTGTTGTTGATGATGGTGCCGAGCACCGCGACACTCGAGCGCGCAGTCCATGAGCCGAGCGCCTTCAGCAGCTGCGCGCGCACCTCGCCGTTGAACGACTCGTCGAAGTCTGCGGCGATGTCGAGTTCTCCGGGGCTGACGGTACCGGTGTTATTGAACGTGCCTGGCTGCAGGAACTGCAGCTGGGCCTGCCGATCCGAGCGCTGGTAGCCGAACTGCGAGGTCAGGCTCAGGAACGACGTTGGCCGGTAGGTGACGTCCATGCTGCTCTGGAGGCCCGCGCGCTTGTTCCAGCTGTCGCGCTGCAACTCACCGAAGATCGGATTGAACGTCGCCGCGTTCGTGCCGTCGGGGAACGCGATGTACCGGCCGGTCGACGGGTCAATCGCCCGGAGATCGATGTCCGGGCCGATGTCGAACGCCCGAAGGATCGTGTTCGCCGCACCCTCACCCGACACCCGCTGGAACTGGCGGTTGTAATACGTGCCGAAGCCCAGCGACAGCTTGTCACCCACCCGGTGATCGAGATTGATGCGGATGTTGTACCGGTCGACGCCACCCTTGGGCGTCTTGAGAATCCCGGACTCGCTGGAGCCGCCCACCTGCACGTTGAAATTGGTGGAGAGCGACGACTGCGAGATCGACAGGTTGTTGCTCATCGTCGACCCCGAGCCGAACATCTGATCCAGGTGATCGTACGTCGGCACGCCCCACCGGTTGTCGATGAAACCATCGGGATCGAGCACGTAGTTGCGCCCCAGGGTCGGACGCCCGAAGATGTCGATGAACTGGTTGCTGGGATCGACCAGGAAGCGGTGGCTCTTCGTGACCGGGATGCGATTGCCGACCCGCGACATGCCCGTTTCGTTCGTGAGCATGATGGTGGTCGTGTTCTGGGGCGTGCTCTCGCCGCGCTTCGTCTTGATGACGATGACGCCGCTCGCCGCGCGCTGGCCGTACAACGCCGCCGCAGCCGCGCCGCGCACCACCTCCACCGACGCGATGTCTTCCGGGTTGAGGTCGAGATCCGAGCCGGCGATGCCGCGCGACTGCAGCGACGGGTCGTCCTGCAGCTGGATCACGCCATCGACGATGATCATCGGCTGGGTATTGCCGCGGAAGCTCGTGGGCGCGCGGAGCTGGATCGAGAGGTCCGAGCCGGGTTGGGCACCCGCCCGGATCGTCACGCCGGCCACCTTGCCGGAGAGCCCGGCCAGTGCGTCGCCCGTGGACGGTACCGGCAGATCCGCGGCGGAGAGGCGCGCCACGGAGAACGGTGCCTTGGCACCGGACACGGGGTCGGTCAGGCCGGTGGCGACCACTGCGTCGAGCATGAGTGCCCGCTCGGCGAGGCCGATGTTCACCGTGGTCGGCGTGCCGGCGGTCACCCGCACGTCCGCGACGCGTTTCGGCGCCATGCCGATGCGGATCGCCTCCACGGCGTAGATGCCGGGCGAGACATTCGGAATGGTGTAGCGCCCCTGCGCGTTGGTGAGTGCGCCGAGACTCGTGCCGACGATCTTGACCTGCGCCTGATCGATCGGGGTCGTGCTTCCGTCGCGGGTCACCGTACCGGTGACTGATCCGAGGTTGGCCTGCTGCGTACGCGGCGCCTGCTGCGCGGCGACGCGTGTCGTCGCACCGGCAGCGACGACCAGCAGGAGGGCGAGTGATGCAATTGCGGGTGGGACCTTCACGAGACGTGCCCCTTTGGAGGGTGTGAACGGTTCGGTACGACGGCGTGCGGGAGGGAGGAGCCGGTCATTCGCCGTTCATCATCGGAGCGGCGTCGCAACGCATTCGGCAGCGCTAGAACGTCCGCGCCGGGTACAACAGCGTCAATGTGGACGCACCGGTCCATCGCCCCCGTGCCACGCTCCGTCGATCGGCCGAGCAACCGACGGTCGCCATCGGATCCGCATCGGGACCGGGTGCTGCGTCGCACGCGCGAAGGAGGATGGGGGTGTGGACAGGTAGCCGTCGGAGCGGCCCGGCGACGCGAGCGTCGAGCGTGTTGCGAGCGACGTGAGTGACGCGGGTGAGACCTTGTCGTGTGTATCGTTGCTGCACCTGCTACTGCACCTGCTACTGCACCTGCTGCTGTACGTACTGCTGCTTGTGCTACGGCGCGTACCGATGCTGCGGGCCATGCATTCTCCGCCTGAGAAACGACGTCGTTCACGACGATGCTGGTGTCGTATCTCCAATCGGAAGCGCGAACACGCGGTGCGCAAGATGGGGTCACGTCCTTTCTGTTTGCGTGTTGTACGGAAACGCGGCGAGGGCCGGCCGGCGTCGACGCGAGACGAAGGGGCGACATGCGTCGAGACGAGACGAGGGGCGAGAGGCATGCATGTCGCCCCTCGTCCCGAGCACTATTCATGATTCATTCACGAACTTTCCGTGCGGCGTACCATGTCGGCCCGGCGATCGGCGTTACAACACAGGCATTGAGCGTGGCGATATTCGCACGCCGTACTGCCCTGCGCGTGCAAACGTCACCAACTCCAGGGTGTGTGCCAATGCGCCGGGTTCGCGCGTCGATTGGTAGGCGATTGACGCACCATGACGGAGGAAATCTCGATGGGCATGTTCTCCCGGCGGCCGGCTCGCGGCGCTGCCAGCGGCTACTCGGTGATCGACGAAGTTCTCACGATCACCGGCGACATCCAGACGAAGGGCACGATCCGCGTGGACGGACGTGTCGAAGGCACCCTGCATCGGGCCGACACCCTCATCATCGGTGCCGGCGGCACCGTGGTCGGCAACATCGAGGCACGTGAAGTCGTCATCGGCGGTACGCTGCATGGCAACCTCACCGTCACCGAGCGCGTCGAGGTCCAGGCGACGGCGTCGGTCCGCGGTGACATTCGCGCCGCGGCCGTGCAGCTGCTCGAGGGAGGTGCAGTGCACGGGCACATCGCGATCAGTCCGCTGGATGCGGACGTCGTGCCGATCCCCGTCGAACGCCGCCTGGCGCTCACGCCGAGTCTGGGCACCCAGGCAATCGCAGCGCGCTGACCCATGCGCGGCGGACTGACTCCGGCGTGGACCGTCATCCTCGTGCCGCCCACGCCACGCGCGTCGCCCAGGCGCGTCGGGGTGAAGATGCGGACGGTGCGTGTGCTCGCCATGCTGGCGATCGCGATGCTGATTCCCGCGCTCGCATTGTCATGGTCGTGGATGGATACGCAATCCACCACCACGCAGGAGATGGCGGCGCGTCTCGTCGCGCAGGAGCAGTTGATGGCGACCCTCAATGACAGCCTCGACACCTACCGCCGCGCGACCGAGGCGGTCCGCGCGACCAGGCTGCCACCGCCGAACATGATCATGCCGGTCGGCGGGCGCATCACGAGCTGGTTCTCGCGCGCACGCAAGCATCCGATCCTCCGCATCTCCCGTCCCCACCGGGGCATCGACGTCGCCGCGCCGTCAGGGACTCGCATCGTCGCGCCGGCGACGGGCATCGTGGCGTCGGTCAAACGCGCCTTCGGTTTCGGCCTCACCGTGGAGCTCGTGCACAGCGGCAACGTGGTGACGCGGTATGCACATCTGCGCAGCGCCGTCGTGAAGGCCGGAGACCGTGTGACGATGGGTCAGCCGATCGCGACCGTCGGTTCGAGCGGACTGTCCACCGGACCGCACCTGCACTTCGAGGTGCTGGTCAGCGGGACGGCCGTGGACCCGGTGGCATTCCTGGCCGCGACCCGGAAGGTGCCGGTGGGTGCGGCAGGCGCGAAGCCGTTGAGCGCGAGGCCGGTGAGTGCGCTCCTGCCCGCGGGCGCGGAGCAGTAGCGACCCACGTCCGTCGCAGGACCGACCTCACTCCCGGCGTTGCGGCTTCACCCACCACAGCGTCTCCGGCACGATCCCATCCCAGAGCAGCGGCGACGGGTCGTCGGCCGCCAGCCAAAGTGCACCGAACGAGAGCCTGGACACGTTTGTGATCTTCCCGATGTCGAGCTTCGCGACATCATCGGTCGGCCGATGATAATCGGCGTGTTCGCCGTTGAAGAACTGCATGATCGGTATGCCGCGCTCGAGGTACGGCCCGGCGTCCGTGCGCGGGTAGTAATACGCGGCGGTCACGTCCTCGTACCGCCGGTCGAGCGCGATGAAGGGAAAGGCGGTCGCCGCGCGCTGCAATGCGGCCTCACCCCGGGTGCTGAGCAGGAGCGGCCCCGTCACATAGATGGAATCGGCCGATGACAACGTCCGGTCCTTCGGACTGTTGTTGGGGCGACTCCGTCCGATCATGTCGTTGCTGACATGCAGCACGAGCTTCTCGGACCACGGGCCATACGCGATCGCGCGTGTTCCCCACAGTCCGACTTCTTCGCCTGAATCCCAGATGAGGAGGATCGACCGCTTCGTGCGCGGCGCGGCCAGCAGCGCGCGGGTGACGGCCATGTTGCCCGCACTGCCGCTCGCGTTGTCATCGGCGGCGTTGTAGTGATCGGGCAGCGCGTTCCCGGGGGTGCTCGCATTGGCCGGCACCGCGCCGTCGAGATGCGCGGCGAGCGATACCCACTCGTTCTTGAGTCTGGGGTCCGACCCTTCGAGCAATCCCACCACGTTGTACGGACGCGCGTCGACGGTGGTCGCGGCGAAGTCGACCCGCAGCCGGCGCGTCGTGCCAAGATCGACGGATGCGCGCTGCACCGTGGTATCGCGTGAGAGCACGGTCTCCACCGAGAGCGACGTGCCCGCCACGAGCTTCGCCAACGCGGCGGTGGAGATCGAGATACTGGGCACCTGGTACTGCGCATAGGCCACACCGACCGACGGGTTCAGATCCTGCCCGGTGACGGCCCGACGAGACCACATCGCACGCGCGGAATCGGTCGCCACGGTGATGATGCCAAGTGCGCCGCCGAAGCGTGCGACCTCACTGATAGTCGTGTAATCGATGCCGACCTTCCCGCTCGGCGCCCCGGCGCGCGGCGCTCCGCGTCCCGTGACAGGTGGGCCGCCACTCACCAGCAGCCACTTGCCCTTGATGTCGAACCCGGCGTACGGATCGACATTGCGCTTGAGCAGCCGGATGCCGTTTCCGACATAGATGACACCGGCCTCGCGCACGCCCGGTAGCAGGAAGCTGTTGACGACGAAGTCCTCACCCCACGCGAGCCGTTCCGTGCCGATTGCCGCGGCGACTTTCGTGGTATCGAGCGTGCTGCGGGTGACGGTGTAGTGCTGAAAGTACGTGCCGCTGTCACCCATCGGCTTCACGCCGGCTCTTTGCAGGAATCGCGCGACGTAGTGCGCCGCCGAGTCGTAGCCGGGTGAACCCTGGCCGGGGAACGGCGTGCGTCGTCCCATGTTCGCGTCCGATGCGAGCACACTGACGTCGCGCCGGATATCGTCGCCCCGAATCCGCTCGGCAGCCGCCTGCGCCTGACGCAGCCGCGCATCGGCGGCGGGTTGTGCGACAGCTTGAGACACGGCGATCAGGGACGCAGAACAGAGCGCCAGGTTAGTAATGGCGAGACGGGGGCATGTCTTTAGGGAGGGCATGCGGCAACGCTACCGTTTCATGGCACACACTGCAACTGCTTTCCGCAGATACGAACTGATGCAAGGGATACGAACGGATCAAACCCCTTGAGTTGTATCCGTGTTCATCCGCTCAATCAGTTCGTATCCGCGGAAAGCAGTTGCCGTTTCGATCACGGCTCTCCGTTGTCTACGATACCCTGCTGCCCAGTCCAGACCATTCGCCGGAATGTGCAACGCGGCCCGAAGTTCAGGATCAGCCCGACCTGCAGGCCGGACGCTCGCAGATAATTCAGCAGCTGGGCCTCGTGCGCTCCCGCGATCTGCCGCACGGCCTTCAGTTCGACGACAACCGCGTTTGCGACCACCAAGTCGAGTCGTGCGGTGCCGATGGTGCGCGATCTGTAGGTCACTGGAAACTCGCGCTCGATGGCGAAAGGGATCTGCAACCGCTCCAACTCCAAATGCATCGCGCCCGCATAGATCGATTCGAGGAAGCCGTGGCCGAGCGTGTTGTGTACGCTGTAGAAGGCGCCAATAATGGAGTGCGTCAGTTTCTCGTGGAGAACAGCCATGCCTGACATTCGTGCCCAGTTGCAGCGGACGCTTCATCTTTTCGTCGCGCGACATGACGGAATGTCCTAACCTGCTCAAACTGCTTTCCGCGGATACGAACTGATTGAGCGGATGAACGCGGATACAGCTCAAAAGGTTTGATCCGTTCGTATCCCTGAAATCAGTTCGTATCTGCGGAAGGCTTTTAGGGTTGAACGCACAACGGGCCGGCTCGCAAACTTTCGCGAGCCGGCCCGTTCATTCCCTGCGGTGGTGCTCAGCGGTTCGACTGCGCCGCGCTCTTGGTCGGCCCCGGACACGCGGGCCACGGGCGCGGGGTGCCGTCCTGCGCGTTCCCCTGCGGCACGAGATCGCGCGGCAGCTTCTCGGGATCCTCGGACGCCATGTATGCAAGCATCGCGATCAGCGTCGCGTTGTTGCGCAGGTCCTCGGGAACGATCTTGTCGAACGTATCACGGTTCGTGTGCCACGTGGTGTTGCTGTAATCCCAGCCCAGTGCACCCGTGCCGATGCCCGGTGCCTTGTGGCACACGAACACCGTGTGGTCGGTGCCACCCGGGCCGGTGAACGGCTGGTTCTGCCCCATGCGGATCCACTGCGTGACCTCCGACGGCATCTCGCCCAGGTAGCGCGCGAGCACGGGCCCCGCCTGCACGAACGGCCCCGGGCTGATCGACGAGATGCGCCCCGTTCCGTTGTCCTGGTTGAACAGCATCTGCATGCCCGCCAGCACTTCCGGGTGCATCTCGGCGTATGCCTTCGAGCCGTTGAGGCCCTGCTCTTCCGAGTTCCACAGGCCGATCACGATCGTGCGCTTCGGATTCGGATACACCGTCTTCAGGATGCGCATCGCCTCGATCATCGTGAGCGAGCCCGTCGCGTTGTCCGTCGCGCCCGATCCGCCCGTGAACGAGTCGAAATGCGCCGACAGCACCACGTATTCGTTCGGCAGCGTCGAGCCCTTGATCTCGGCGACCACGTTGCCGACCGGACGCTCCGGCCCCTTCTCCGCATCCACCATCAGGCGCATCTTCGGCCCCTGATTGTTCGAGGCCAGACGGTACAGGAGGCCCATGTCCTCGCAGCCCACGTCCACCGTCGGGATCTCCTGCGCAGCGGAACCGAACACCTTGTTGATGCCCGGATACTGCGAGAAGTTCGTCGTCAGCGCCGCGAGCGCTCCGGCCGCCTTCAACTTCGCCTGAATGCCGCGCGGGCCACCGCCGGCGAGCACACGCTGGCTGTACGACGCACTCAGCGCGCTCTGCTCCTGCCGCAACCGGTCACGCGACTCCACCGTGCCGAACTCCGCCCACTGGGCCGGCATGCGGCAGGACAGCTGCGGCGCATTGAGGAGCACCATCTTGCCCTTCGCCGACGGTACCCACGAGGCGAACAGCTCCGGCGTCACGACGTTCTCGGGAATCACCACCACGTCGCCCTCGATCCACTTGCCACCCGTGCCCGGCGTCCAGCCCATCGCGGTGATCTCGAGCCCGCGCACGCGCGGGAACGTCAGCTCGCCGAACGCAGCGCCATTCTTGAAGCTGTTCCACGTCCCGTAGTTCTCGATCTTCGCGGGAATGCCCCACCCCTTGTACGTGGCGAGCATGTAGGCCTGCGCGCGGTCGGCGTCCGTCGAGCCGGTGAGACGGGGACCGATGGAGTCGAGCAGGGTCTGCGCGATCTTCATGACCTGCGAGCGCTGCATGCCTTCCTCGAAGATCTTCTGGATCATCGGGTTGGTCGGCGGCGTCGACCGCACGTAGGGCGCGTTGGCGCGATCGACCGGCAGCGCCTGCTGGTTCGTCGGGGGCGGGGTCGGCCCGGGGGCGCCGCCGCGGCCGCCACCACGGCCACCGGCCTGGGCAAGGGCGTCGGGGCCGCCGAATGCCATGGCGAGCGCGCCGACGAACAGAGTCTTTCGAAGCATGTGAGGTGTGTGGTAGGGGACGACGGACACGTGGCGCCCAGGGCTCGAGGCGCGTCTCGCAGATGTCTCGGCCGTTCAATTGAGCGCGCGCGAGTCGTGATGATGGATATACGCGTGCATCCCGCCGTGCGCTGCCTGCCACTGCCCATCATATATCGCACGTTATACCTTGACACGTATATACGTTCATGCGTATATACGGTCTATGGAATCAATATTCGCAATACTCGCTGAGCCGACCCGCCGGGCCATCCTGCTGCTCCTGCTGGCACAGGCGCGTTCGGTCGGCGAAATCGAACGCGAACTCAAGCTCCCGCAGCCCACGGTCTCGAAGCACCTCCGTGTGTTGCGCGACGCCGGGTTCGTGGAAGCCGGCGTGGATGCGCAGCGTCGCCTCTACCGGCTGCGCCCGGAGCCGCTGCAGTCGCTCGACGAGTGGCTCGCGCCCTTCCGGCAGTTCTGGTCAGTTCAGGTCGATGCTCTTGAACGCCACCTCGATCGCCGCGAGGCAGTCGGAGGTGCCCGCGAAGGCGTCGCACCTCGGATGGTGGCGCGATGAGCCTGTCCGACGAAGCAGCAGACAATGCGCGAGTCATCCGCGAGGATGGTGACATGTGGGGCCTTGTCCTCGTGCGGGACCTGCGTCACTCGCCTGAAGTCGTATGGGAAGCGCTGACCGACCCTGACCAGTTGCAGGAGTGGGCGCCATTCGATGCGAGCGGCTCACTCGCGCAGCAGGGTACCCGCGTCACACTCAGCACCGCGAAGGCTCCGACGCCCATGAGCAGCGAAACCGTGGTGCTGCGCGCCGACCGGCCACGGCTGCTCGAGTACACGTGGGGCGGCAGCGACCTGCGCTGGGAGCTCGCGCCGCACGAGGGCGGCACGCGCCTCACGCTGCACACGCGCATCGACCGTCGCTACATCGCCATGGGAGCGGCGGGGTGGCATCTCTGCGTTGACGTGCTGCAGCAGTACATCGCTGGCACGCCGCAGGGTCGCACCGTCGGTACCGATGCGCTGCAGTCTGCCGACTGGCATCGGCTGCACGCGATGTATCGCGAGGAGTTCGCGGCAGAACAGTGAGCCTGCTACGCGGCGATGTCCGACTCGGACGTCGCCGCGCTTGCGCCAGGCAGGAATCCGCAATGCAGGAATGCGCAATGAGGGTCAAGCGCCCGCTGTCCGACCCGTGACAGATTGCTGCCATGAAGCCTGGCACGCGCGACTCCTACACCCACGCGATCGAGCGAGTGATTGGTCATCTCGTCGCCAATCTCGACGGATCGGCCGACCTCGCCGAGCTCGCGTCGCTCGCCCATCTCTCGCCATTTCATTTCCACCGCGTCTTTCGCGGCATGGTAGGAGAAACGCCGCTCGAGCTGCTTCGGCGCCTGCGACTCGAACGGGCCGCGCACCAGCTGCGTCACACCGCGCTCCCGGTCACGACGATCGCGTTCTCCGCCGGCTACGAGACGCATGAAGCCTTCACGCGCGCCTTTCGCCTCGCCTTTGGCGACGCACCGTCGGCGTTTCGTCTGAACCGGCGCGGGCGTGCCGTGCTGGCCGCAGGGTGCGGCATTCATTTCGACGCGAACGGCACGTCCGCGTCCTTCACTCCCCGCGACACCGGAGGTTCGTCCATGCAGATCCAGCTGCAGCAGCTGCCCGCGTTGCGTCTCGCCACGATCGAGCACGTCGGCCCGTTCAACCAGATCGGTGCCGCCTTCGAGAAACTCGGCGCCATCGCCGGCCCCGCCGGACTGTTCGCGGACCCCGGCGCGATGATGATCGCCACCTACGACGACGATCCGGAGGGAAAGCCCGCCGAGGAACTGCGGTCGCGCGCCGGCATCAGCCTTCCCGAGGGCATCCCGCTTCCGCATGACACGGAAGAGCAGCGCATTCCCGCTGCCACATACGCGAGCTACACGCATGTCGGTGGCTACGAAGTGCTCGGCGACGTGTGGTCGCGCTTCATGGGTGAGGCGGTGCCGGCGAGCGGTCATGAAATCTCTGCCGGCCCTGCACTCGAGATCTATCGCACCGACATGCGCATCACACCAAAGGTGGAATGGCGCACGGACCTCATGGTGCCGATCACGCCAGACGGCGAGCCCCCGCGATGACCGCAGGCTGTGACGACGTCAGCCCTTGTCGCTCGACCTGCGCAGCCTCTCGATGCGCGCGCGCACATCGTTCACCGTGGGCTGCAGCTCCGGATCCGCATTCTTCCAGAGTTCCACGAATCGCGAGTACGCGTCCAACGCGCGGGCGTTGTCCCCCTTCGCATCGTACAGATCGCCGAGCCGCTGCAGCGACCACGCGTTGTAACGAAGGCCGGTACCGTTGATGCGCACCCGGTTGGTGCTGGCGAGATAGCGATTCAGGACGGCAATCGCCGAATCCGCCTGGTTGTTCTTCTCATAGGCCTCGGCCAGCGTGGGGCCATACAATGCGACGCCCGACTCCGGAAATGTCGCGATCGCGGCCGTCAGCCCTTCGATGGCGTCGGGGTAGCGACGCGCATCGATCGCGAGTCCGGCGCGAAGGAGGGCCAGCTGGCGTGCGTCCGTGCGACGACTGGACTTTGCGTAGCGCTCGGCCAGGCGTCGCTCCATATCGCGCGCCGCGTCGGTTGCACCGGCGATGTGCAATTCCCATCCCCACGCACCGTAGTCCCGATCGGCGTCTGCCACCGTGTCGAACGGAAAGCGCCGCAGCGCGTCCATCGCGGCGCGGCGTCCGCCAGCCATGTCGTTGCGAAAGAATGCCTGATCGCCCGCGCTATACAGCGCGTTCGCGAGCGGATCGGGCGGGTTGCCCTGGAGACTCGACGCGCTGTCCAGCTGGGCGAAGTGCCGATCCGACTCCCGGAGCCTGCCACTGGAGCCAGCGGCATTCCCAAGTACCATGCTGAAATAAAGGCGCGTGCTGGGACGATCGCCCCATCGCTTCAACGTGGCTCGCGCCAGCGAATCGGCGGCCGGGTACGACCCGGGGGTACTGAGCCCCCATGATCGCACGCGTGCTGGAACGTCGGAGTCCGGTCCCAGCGCCTTGGCGGCTTCGTTCGCGAGCGAGTCCAGCGCTTTCACACGCCCCTGGTTCACCAACGTGATAGCCAGATTGGTCCAGCCGATGGCGATGGTCGGCTCGAGCGTGATCGCATGCCGATAGTTGGCCTCGGCACTCGTGAAGTCACCGATGTTCACCTGCTGTACCGCGAGATTGTTGAACGCCGGGAAGTAGCTGGAATCCCGCTCGGCCAGTGCCTCGAGTGCCATGATGGCCTGCCGGATGTCCTCGCGAGGGCCGGCGGCCCAGTAGCTCGCGGTGGTCAGCAAGCGTTCCGACTCGCTGAGCCGGTCCCGCAGTTCATAGGCCTTGGCGAGCAAGCTCATGACGCGCTGCCGCCGGGCGCCGCTGGCGTTGCCGATCGACTGGCCCAGCTTGCGATACGCCATCGCGAACGTGGTGTCGAGCCGAATGGCTTCCTCGAGCATGGGGATGCCGGTCGCGAGGTCGTTGCGCTCCTCGATCGCGCGCATCCCCTGCACGTACTGCTTGAGCGCATCCACGCTGGATGTCGTGACGCGCTCGAGCGGCGCGGCGGCGCGAATGTCCTTGAACGACTCGCCCACTTTTTCACGCAGTTCGCGCGACAGTCGCTCGACGGCGCCGAGCAGTTCGTCGGGGTTCGCGGCCGTCTCGCGGAAGGTGCCGAGTTCGGCGCCGTTCTGCGTGGCAAGCAATCGCGCGGCCACGACGTACCCCGACCCCAGCGACACCACTTCGCCTTCGACGATGGCCTTGATGCCCTCACGCGTGGCGACCTCACGGGCGAGCCCGAGATCGACACCGGCGTCGAGCGGTCGTCGCATGAGTCGCAGGACATCACGCACGTTCGCACGCGACAACACCCGCACCGTCTTCGATTGCGACAAGTCGGCGCGCAACGCTTCCGTGATCGTGACGCCAAGCGTCGTGTCGCCCGCAGGACTCCGGAAATCGGCCAGGATCAGTTGATCGTTCTCGGCCAGCGTGCCTTTGCCGATCAAACTGCCCATCGAGCCGATGCCCTTGGCGCGCGCCGTCATGAATCCGCCAAGGAGCAGCACGAGGCCGACCACCGCGGTCAATCCGCCAATCCACGTGCGGCGCCAGGAGAGGTGGGGCGACGCCTTGAGGGCGATGGTCGCCATGGTGCCCATCGGCATGGTGCCGCCGCCGGGCGTGAGTGTGGGGGTGTGCATGAAGCGCTTCCGGCTCACCCGATGGGTGTACGCCGTGGCGCCGATGACGAGGAGGCCCACCAGCATGGTGGCGGCGGCCGCAGGCAGCGCCCAATCGGGCAGTCCCACGCTCACCGTGGCGGCGTACGTCAGGCTGAGCACCGTCACGGCGCCGAGCGCCCAGAGTGCGACGGCCTTGCCGAGCGACACGGGCGCGCCGTGAATGATTGCCGGCGCGGACACCGACGGGCCGGAGCTCAGCACCGACTCCAGCACTCGCGAGATGTCCACGGCCGTCTGCGGGCGACTCGCCGGTTCCTTGGCCAGGCAGGCCATCACGAGTTCGCCGAGTGCCGCGGGCACGTCGGGACGCCGTTCCTGGATCGGTGGCGCCGGGTCACTCATCTGCGCGGCGAGCACGCGCGCCGGGGACGTTCCGGTGAACGGCGGACGCCCGGTGAGCAGTTCGTACGCCATCACCCCGAAGCTGTACAGGTCTGCCCGATGGTCCGTATCCGGATCGCCGGCCGCCTGTTCGGGCGCCATGTACGTCGGGGTGCCGATCGACATGCCGGCCTGCGTCAGCGTGTCGTTGGGGGCAGTGGTGCGCGCCGCGTTGATGGCCTTGGCGATGCCGAAGTCGGTCACAGTGGCGCTGCCTTCGGACAGCAGCACGTTGTCGGGCTTGATGTCGCGGTGCACCACACCGCGACCGTGCGCGAACCCGAGTGCCCGCGACACGTCGCGCAGGATGCCGACCGCCTCGCCGATGCCGACCGGACCTGCCGCGAGCCGCTGCCGCAGCGAATCACCATCGACGTAGGGCATCGTGAACCACGGCAGCCCTTCGGCATCACCGGTGGCCAGCACCGGCACGATATGCGGGTGCTGCAACTGCGCGGCCAACAGGACTTCACGCTTGAATCGCTCGACACTCACCCCGGCCAGCAATTCCGGCGCGAGCACCTTGATCACGACCGGCCGATTCAGCGCCCGTTCGGTCGCGAGGTACGTGCGTGACATGCCGCCGCCGCCAAGCTCTCGTACGAAGTCGTGCGTGGTGCTGAACGCACGCTGTAACCGAGCGAGCAGGTCGTCCATCGGTACCGGGAGGCAGGTGGGCATCGCGCAGGCGATTCGCGGGGCGACCGCGCGGGTAGAGTACGGCTCAGCCCACCCTGCCGCCAGCGGTCCCAGCGTCGCGTGCGCCTGGTTGCCGTGCCGCTACTTGTAGCTCCGCTTGGCCGTCCCGCACGTCGGCCACGGCCGCACGCCACCGTTCGCTCCCGGTAGCACCGGCAACAGCGCCTGATCACGCGGCGTCCGCTCCGGATCCTCCGACGCCGCGTAGGCCAGCATGGCCGCCATCGTCGCGTTGTTCTTCAGGTCGTCGAACACGATCTTGTCGAACGTGTCACGGTTGGTGTGCCAGGTGTACTGGCGATACTCCGCATAGCTCGACTGCAGGCGAAACGCCGGCGCTCCGCGACAGAGAAATGACGTATGATCGCTGCCGGAGTTTGCCTGCGGCCCCGGCACCTGCAGCGACACACTGTCCGTCATCTCCGCTGGCAGTTGCGCGACCCACCGGGCGAGGTTGCCGCCGGCCTTCAGGAAGCCCTGCCCTTCCAGGATCTCCACGCGCCACGTGCCGTTGTCCTGGTTGAACGCGACCTGCAGTCCATCCATGACGTTCTTGTGATCCTCGGCAAACGCCTTCGAGCCGATCGTGCCCTGCTCCTCACCGCCCCAGTGGCCGGCGATGATCGTGCGACGCGGATTCGGATACGCGGCCTTCAGGATGCGCATCGCCTCGAGCATCGTCAGCGTGCCGGTGCCGTTGTCCGTGGCGCCCGTCGCCCCGTGCCAGCTGTCCAGATGCGCGGACAGCAGCACGTACTCGTTCGGCAGCTCGCTGCCCTTGATCTCGGCGACGACGTTGAACATCGGCACTTCGGCCGGCGTGGACTGCGCCTCGACGCCGAACCGCACGCGCGGGCCCTGCTTGTTTGAGGCGAGACGAAACAGAAGTCCGTAGTCTTCGCACGACAGGTCCACCGACGGCACGCGCTCGGACACCGCGTCGAAGATCTTGTTGACACCCCACCCGTTCGACCAGTTCATCGTGCCGATGCCCGCCACGCCTGCCGAATCGAGTCGCGCGATGATCGCACCCGCGCGCTGGGTCGCGCTGACGCCTGCGGGCGCGAGGGCCGCATACCGTTCGTTCGCGGTGCGCCGCGCCTCTGCCCGCTGCGCGTTCAGGCGCGTGACCGTGGCCGCGCGTGCGTACCGCTGCAGCTCCTGTGGTGCGCGACACATCAGTTCCGGGGCACTCGTGAGCACGAACTTTCCCTTGATCGTCCTGAGCCATGCCGTAGCCGCTGCCGCGTCGGCCAGCGCTGGCACGACCACCACCTCGGCATCGATCGGCCTGCCCCCCGGTGTCGGTGGGCTCCACGCCAACAGTTCGACATCGAGATTTTGCTGACGAGGCGCGATCAGCTGCAGTGTCACGGCGCCCGACTGCCATCCGCGCCACGTGCCGTACCGCTCCTGACGCACGGGAATGCCCAACCCTTTGTAGACCCCCTCCAACCAGTTGGCCGCACCGGTATATCCCGGCGAACCCGACAGACGCGGGCCGATGGAGTCGATCAGGGTCTGGGCCACGCGCTCCAGTTGCGACTCGTTCATCCCGACCTCCCACATGCGGCGGATGACCGGGTCAGGCGACCGGAATACCTGGGCGTGGACGAGGGAGGGCGCGCTGGCGAACGCCGCGGCGGCGAGCAGACGGGAAATGGCACGCATGATCTGTGGCGGAGACGGGGACGTGAGAATGGATGCCAGACGATGCGGCTGGCGCAGGACCGGCGCAATGGAGGCAGATTATCGGTTTCCTACCTTCTCTGCGAATCGTCATGCGCCACCTCCAGCGAGCAACACTCACCGCGTCGATCGCGATCCTCAGTGCAGGCGTCGCCCGCGCCCAGGCTCCGCAGGACGGGCTGGTCGCGTATCCGAACGTGTACAAGGTGCAGTTCGAGAACGCGTACGTTCGACTGATCCGTGTGCGACTTCCGGGCGATGCGAATCTCGGGGATCACACGCATCCCGCGGGCATCATGCTGCACGTGTACTTCAACGATGCCGATCCGGTGCAGTTCAACCATGACGGGCCACCGAACGATGTCACGCGACCGCACGTGCGCGCGCGAAGCTACCGGGTAGGGCGTGCCACTCCGGAGACACATTCGGTGATCAACACCGGAGCCGGCACCAGCGACTACATGCGTGTGGAGCTCAAGACCGAAGGCGACGAAGGGTTGCTCCGACGCATTCCGGTCATTCCGCTCGTCGATTCCACGGCGACCGTCGTCGACATGAACAACACGCAGTACCGATCGTCGCGGGTCACGGTCGCGTCAGGACAGTCGATCGAGTTGACCGCATCGGCGTCGCAGCCGTTCCTGTTGATTGCGTTGACGGATGCGATCACGGTGACGCGAACGGGCTCGCCACCCGTCACACTCGTGACGGGTGGCGAGCACTTCGTCGATGCGGCGCAGTCGACGGTGGTGAGGAATGCGAGTGCCGGTCCCGTTCAACTGCTGCGGGTCGACTTTCTGACGAAGCCGCTACGGTAGCTCAGGAACTCGCGAGCACCGCCTCCAGCTTGTCGAACGAACCGGTCCACCCGATCGTCATTCCCGCACGCCCGCTCGTGAACGTCGCCATCTCCTCCGGCGTCACGTCACCCACCACCGACCAGCGGATGGTCACACGCGTCGTCGCGGCATCTTCGGCGACGAGCGTCACCTCCGTGCGCATCTTCGCGGGCCACGTCGGCGCGGCCGGGTGACGCGTGATGTTCTCCTGCTCGTCGGTGAAGACCTGCGTGTACACGATGCGGTTCGGTCGCTCCACGATCTCGTACTCGGCGCGGCCGTACATCGTGAACTGGCCGTTCGTCATCGCGTAGAAGCTGTCACCGCCGGCGCGTATGCTGGCGCGCAGGAACCGCATCGTGAAGCCGGTTGGCGGCAGCCACTTGGCGAAGTGCTCCGGCGTCGTCCACATGTCCCACATCGTGCTGATCGGTGCGTCGAAGCTGCGATTGATGATGAAGATCTCGGTGTCGGTCGACTGCTTTTCGACGTATTCGCCGAGACGATCCCACGTGCTGTTGCCCCCGACTTCCTTGATGAACGCGCGTGTCTGCGTTGCCGCTTGCGGGGTGGCCAGCCGCATGGTCAGGTCGAGCTCAGTCTTCCCGCCCTTGTCGCGGAACCGCGCGGTGACGCGGAACAGCGGCTCTGCATCGGCCGACGATGCGCCGTGATCGTATACGAGCAGTGACTGCGGCACGACTTCGTGATAGCGCGTGAAGTTCGGCCAGTCGACGCCGTCGGGACCGTGCATCGTGTAGTCCCACGTGCCGCCTGCACGCAGATCACGGCTGTGCGTGGTGATCGTGAAGCCACGCGGCCCCCACCACTGCGCCACCTGCGCCGGGACCGTCCATGCGTCCCACACAAGCGCCACGGGCGCATCGTAGACGCGGACGATGCGGATGTCGCGGGCGCTGTCGTAAGCCGCGTCCGTGGTCGTGCCGTTTGCGATTGCGTCGATGCTGGTCATGGTTCGGTCTTGGGTGGGTGGGTGGTGACGGTCTTGAGGTATTCGCCGAGGCGATCGAGACTCGCCTCCATGTGCTCGCGGTAGGCATCCATCCATTCCGCGACGTCCCGCAACGGCTCCGCATTCAGGTGGCAGGGGCGCCACTGGGCATCGCGCGTCTTGATCACCAATCCGGCCTTCTCGAGCACCTTGAGGTGCTTGGTGACCCCTGGCAGGGTCATCTGGGCAAGGAATGGTTCGGCGAGTTCGGTGACGCTCGCCTCTCCCCGTCTCAGGCGCGCAAGCATGGCGCGCCGGGTCGGGTCGGCGAGGGCGGAGAACGTACGGGTGAGTGTGTCGGCCATGATATACCGTTCGGTTAATTAGCTACTTGGTATAATACGAGACGCGAAAAATTCGGCAAGGGGCATTTCGAACTCGAACACGTGGCGTACTGCGCACTCCGCCATTCACGACATCGGAAAGGACGCCGGAACGATCGCGCCTCACGAAATCAGCTCGAGCTCGGCGACGATCGTCGCGCCACATCGCGTCAGGGGGGAAAAGAGTGTGCTCGACAGCGGAGATGCGGCCACGATGCGGCGCCTCCCGCCCACGCGCATTCCGATGACACCCTGCCCCAGCACGCCGATGACGCCGTCCGATGCCGCCTGGAACGTGGCCACTCCCTCGCCTCCGACAGGGGTGCCATCCCGCATCCACACCTTCCACCTGGTGGTCGCCTGACGCCCCTTTACCACCAGGGCCCCAGTGCCGACCGTCAGCTCCTGCACGAATAGGTCGGCGCTCAATTCCGTCATCGTCGCGATGTCGACGCCGAGTGACGGTGCAAAGGACTCGCTGGCCGGATAGGTGGGTCGCGGAGGCATCCATGCGGACGCCATACCGGTCACACCGCCTGCGGTGGCAGTGATTCCCGCACCGCCACAGCCCATCGAGCGAACGACGCCGCTGTTCGAGATGCTGACCGCCAGTGGATCACTCGAACCCCACGTGACCGGAACGTGGATCTCGTCGCCCGCTTCGTTTCGAACGGTGGCCCTGAGGGTCGCCGTGTCGACTGCGTCGGTGAACTGGGTTACCTCAGGGGAGATGACGACCGATGCCGCCACTGGAACGGGTGGTGCGCTCGTGGAGCGGCATCCGCTCGACGCGAGCACGAGAGCACAGAGGCGATACGGCAGTTTCACGACCATTCCTCCACAATCGTTCACGCATGGAGCCAGGCGGCTTCACTGTCCGTGGACGATTCGAACGTGTGGAGGGACACGTTCTTACAGCCGATGCAGTGCTACTGCGTCAGTGAGCATGGTGCACCGTTCAGCGCACTGCTATGCCTCGTCGTACGCTCGCTCGAGCGCCGCCACGTCGAGCTTCTCCATCGTCATCATGGCGGCCATCACCGCCTTGACCTTGTTGGGGTCCTTGTCGCCGACGAGCTCCATGAAACGCCGCGGGACGATCTGCCACGAGAGGCCGAACGGGTCCTTGATCCACCCGCACGCCGTCGGCGTCGCGCCGGCCGTCACGAGCGCATCCCAATACCTGTCGACCTCGTGCTGGTCCGCGCAGTCGACGTACAGCGAGAGGCCCTCGGCGAAAGTGAAGTACGCGCCCCCGTTGTAGCCCATGAAGCGCTGACCGCCCACGACGAACTCGGCGGACGTCACGGGGCCGTCCGTCCCGGTGCGGGCGACGTTCCTGATCTCGGAGTCCGGGAACGTGGCCGTGTAGAACGCCATGGCCGCTTCGAGCTGGTCGTTGAACATCAGGAACGGAGTCACTTTCGACATCGGCGCGCGCCCTCGCTGAGGAGTGATGGAAACCGAAGATGGCATGCCCGCTGCGAGCGGGTGACAGGAACCAACCGGAAGGGAGCGACAATATGCGCAACGCGATGGCGCTCCGCTGCAGCGCACGCACTGAGATACGTGCGGAGCCCGCGCGCCGTGGGTGCTAGCCCAGCAGCCGCCGCACCTGATCCCGATAGCTCCGGCTCGAGGTGAGTCGCGTGCCGTCTGCTAGCGTCAGCTCGTACTCGCCGTGACCGCATGGCTCCAGCCGGCGAATCCGGTCGATCCGCACCACATGCGACCGATGCACGCGCACGAACTCCGCCGGGTCGAGCCGGAAGGCGAGCGCCTGCAGCGATTCGCGCACGAGATGGCGTCGCCCCCCCGCGATGACCGCGACGTAGTTGCCGTCCGCCTCCACGCGGTCGACGTCCGCGATGGGCACGAAGTACATCCCCTGCGCGTCGCGCACCACGAATCGTTTCGCATACCCGATGTCCGACCCGGCCCCGCCTCGTGCGTGGCGCGTGGAGTCGTTGGCCGACGCGTCGCCGCGGAGCGCCTGCAGCGCGGCCCGCAGCGCCGCATCCGCTGCCGCGATGCTTCCGACATGAGGTCCGGCATCGTCTTGAGCATCGTGTCCCGCAACGGAAGCTCGTGAAGGCGAGCCGAGCGTCTCGAGCAGCCGCCGCATCGCCCGGTCAAAACGGTCGATGTCGACCGGCTTGACGAGGTAGTCGACGGCATCGAGATCGAAGGCGCGGATCGCGTGCTCCTCGCTTGCGGTGACGAAGATGACGCACGGGGGGCGCTCCAGCGACCATGGCGCCTCCCGCGCGAGCGCCTCGACCGTCGCGATGCCATCGAGGCCGGGCATGCGGATGTCGAGGAGCAGCACGTCCGCGGGTCCGTTGCGGAGCGCGGCGAGAACGGCCGCACCGTTCCCGCATTCCGCCGTGAGCTCGAACTCGGGGTGTCGCGCGAGCAGCGCGCGCAGACGTGCACGTGCGAGCGGCTCGTCATCGGCAATCAGCACCTTCCAGGTGCGGCCTGTTTCGGCGGTAGCTTCGCCCCGATCGCGCGGCGGTACGTTCACGGACGTGGTTCCCCGCGCTCGTGCGTGCCGTCGATGAACGGCAGCGTCACCAGCGCACGCGTACCGCCACCGGGCGGTCGCTCCAGCACGAGTGACGCGCGCGCGCCGTAGAGCTGTACGAGGCGTTCGCGTGTGTTGCGCAGGCCGATGCCACCCGCCGATACCGCATTCGCACGATCGCTGCTCGACGCTGCCTCCACGTCGAGACCCGACCCATCGTCCTCGACGACCAGTTGAAGCGTGTCGCCGGCGCGTGCAGCGCCGATGCGCACACGTCCGCCTGCTTCCCTTCCACCAAGCCCGTGTTCGTACGCGTTCTCGACCAGCGGCTGCAGCACCAGGAAGGGCACACGTGCGCCACGCGCGGAATCGGCCACGGCCCATTCCACGACGATGCGGTCACCGAACCGCAGCTGCATCAGCTCGACGTAGCGCGCAAGCAGATCGAGCTCGCGCTCGAGCACGTGCTCCTCCGTCCCCTCGTGCAGGATCACGCGCAGGAGCGCGGCGAAACGGGTGAGCATGCGGTCGGCCGCCATCGGATCGGCGTGCAGGAGGGTCGTGACCGCGTTGAGCACGTTGAAGACGAAATGCGGCTGCAGCTGCGTCCGCAGCGCGGCGAGCCGCGCCTCGGCGAGCCCGCGAGCAAGCCCCGCCTCACGCACTTCCCGGGCGCGCTCCGCGCGATAGTAGTGCGCGGCGTGAAGGAGGGCGACCATCACGAGGAATACGGTGAAGTAGGTGAGGGTCCGCGCGGCAGCACTGGCCGCGACATCGGGGACACCGGTGATCGCCACCACGACCGGGGTCATCACGACGTGCCGGAGCCACGCGGCCGCCATCGTGCCGAGCAGGAGGACGCCGGCGTTTCTCCACGGACGCGGGCGTCCGACGGGAAAGCGGCGGACGAGTGCCGCGAGCGGTGGCAGCAGCGGCAGGCACGTCCACCACATCGCGAGGGACCAGCCGACCTGCTGCGCCCAGCGCGGGTCCTCGCCACGGTCGAGGAGCGCGATGCTGCCGCGCAGCGCGTAGAGCAGGGCGAAGAACGTCGTGAGCACGACAGCCCCCACGGGCACGATGCTCCGCTCCATGACCGACTCCGGAGAGCCGAGGGCCCCGATCTCCTGCGCGCGCGTCGTCACCCCCTCAATATCGTGGCTGGGCGCGGCGCGTGGCGATCATCGGGAGGCGTGCCCCGCCGTGGTATTCCACGATGCCTTCCATCGTGCGCCCGTCGTCGTTCAAGCGCGCGAGAAATCGCACGTCGCCCTCCCGCGACGCGACGACCATGCGGATCGAGTCCCCATCCACGGTGAAGGCGCGGATCGCCAGCGTGTTCGTCAGGTACATCGTGATCGAGCCAGCCCACCCCCGCTCGACCGGGCCGAGTGCGAAGAAGCCGGGAGACGTCCGTTCACCCACGCGCATCGTGAAATCCCAGAGGCCCTGCAGGTCGGGACCGCTCCCGACTGTGGTCACCGCTGCGGTGGCCTGAACGGGAGGCGTGGCGGCCGTCGACCGCGTCGACTGCGCGCCTGCCGTCCCGGAGGCCAACAGGGTGGCGGCCAGCGCAACGGAGAATGACGAGAGCCTCGCGGCGAGCGCCGTAGGGCGACGGCGGTGACGATCGATGGCATTGGACATCGTGATGCGCTCCTGTTCGAGGTGAGTGATGCACCGAGAGTAGGAGCGTGCGACACCCGGTGTCACCGCGGAGACGCGAAGTGGACGCCGCACGGGGCGAGTGGGTCGCCGCGAGCCGTGGACTGCATCATTGCACCCCGTTGTCAGTCGCGCGCGCGCCGGTAGTGCATGACGATGGCCCCGTTGCGGAGGGGCGCCGCCGAGACCAACTCGAGCCGTCGTGTGCTCGGCAGCCCGCTCTGGTACAGCGTCGGGCCGTGTCCGGCGATCCTGGGGTGGATCATCAATTTGTACTCGTCGATCAGATCCAGCCGGTCCAGCTCGGTCGCGAGCATGCCGCTGCCAACGAGCACGCCAGCCGGGGTCGCGTCCTTGAGCCGCTGCACGCCCGTGCGCAGGTCGCCCGCGATGTGGTGGCTGTTGGTCCACGGGTAGTCCGTGCGTGTCGACGACACCACGTACTTCGGCTTCGCGTCGAGCTTGACCGCCCACTCGCGTATCGCCGGCGGTGCTTCCTCGTCGCCGCGCGCGACCGCCGGCCAATAGCTCTCCATCATCTCGTAGGTGACGCGGCCCCACAGCATTGCTCCTCCGTCGTCCATGAGACGGGTGAAGAACGCGTGTGTCTCGTCGTCGGCGATGCCTTCGCGGTGGTCGACGCAACCGTCGAGGGTGACGTTGATGCTGAAGGTCAGGAGTCCCATGGCGACCAATCTGCTGCGGGTTGGGTGGAGCGCTGGATTGTCACTTGCCGACGATCGGTCACGACGACGCTGCGGACCGCGGTCGACGGCGGCGCCGTGCCTCAAGCGTCGTCAACATGGTCATCCCGACCGACCAGAACAGCACGAAAATCAATCGCGTGCGCGGCGGTCCAGCAAATGCGCTGGCGGGCCAGAGGCCGTCCGTGATGACGAAGGACAACGCGATGGCCGCGGCGAATCGAACGAAAGTGCGAGCGGCTAAAGGTGGGAGCCGCACGGACGACCATTGGTTCCACGCGATCTGAACAGCGTGCGAACTATGGTGGGCTCCTGAGGTGGCGGCGTGCCCATCCAGCCTTCCCGTTTCGTGATCGTGATGGGGCACACTCCTGTCCAACATTGCATGAACGCGATGGGCGGATCGCCATGCAGGACCGCGAGATCGAGCGGGTTCCACCTTCCGCCGTAGATCGAGGAATACGATCCGCTCATCTGCCAGACACCGGCCGAGAGCACGCCTTCACTATGTGGGCCTCGACCGAGCAGGTCCTTCCTTGCCGTGAGGGTCACGATGAGCGAGTCATCCGCCTTGGTGAGAAAGCGATCCGTGGTGGAGAAGCCGAAGTAGAAACTGCTATCGGCCTCACCGTCGCCGACCATTGTCCAGCCGTCCTGGATCTTGCCGTCACGAAAAATAACGAGCGTTTGATCACGGTCCTTGTTGAGAATGCGGAGCGTGAGCTCACCGGACAGAAACGCCTCGGCGTCCACAAATGTCCAATGGAAGCGGGCCCCGTCGATGGGCAGCTTGAAGTACAACGTCCTCTCGGCGGACGTGGCGAAGGTGGTCAGGGAAGGAAACACCGCAAAGACCACGATGGCCAAGGCGGCCCACGGCAAACCTCGGCCAAGAATCTTTCGTAGCTCGAGATGCCCCCTCGTCAGTGCCGCTGGTTCATCGCCCACGGGAGCTCCGGCAAACAGGGTTCCTGGTCAACGCAGAAACGCGGCCACCGCCGATGACTGATCGAGATAAGTGCGGATTCGTTGTACTGTCGTGAGATACGACGGCTGCACGATGAAGGTTGTGTCGCCCCTGCTCCACTGTGTGGGCAGCAGGTTCGGCGCAGAACCGACGGCAATACGCGTTGTGGCGACCGTGCGTCGTGCAGGTTCAGGCGGAACGGTGACCATGATGACGAGCAGGGAATCCCGGCGAGTGATATCAAACTCTTGACCTTCAACGAGGACGGAGTCGTAGTCGCGGCCAATGATGGCAATTGCCCGCCCGGAGCCGAATGCCCAGCGATCTTGCGTCTGCGCGCGCACCTGAGCCGCCAGCATGGTGGAGTCTATCTGACGGCGCTCGGTGTCATTCCTGGGGTGCACCCAATCCGGCCCCCCCGCCAGAGGATGATTCCGAGCAGCGGTGCCGGCGAGCCCACCATTCCGGGGCCATGCAGCATCTGATACTGCGTGCGCGAGTCCAGCGTCCCACCTTGTGCATGCATCGCACTCGCGACGAAGGACGACAGCGCTGCCGCCAGCATCAGTATTCGGAATTCTCGCAACGTGTAACCTCGCAATGGGATTGACCCGCATTAGGCTGCAGTGGATCACCGCGAATCGCTGCCTTAACCCGCGCGGCTCCGCAGCCGAATCCGGAACCTGCAGGGAGCAGATCCGCGCCGCAAGTTGCTGCGGCGCCGCCGCTGCCGTCTACCGGCGCACCAGCTCCGCCCAGCGCACATTGCTGAAGCGCTCGTTGATCGTGAAATACAGCCGTTCACGATCCCGCGTGATCGACGGGCCGTTCCCGCGACCGAGTCCGGCGCTGAGATCCACGCGAAGTCGAATGTCCCCACCGTTGGCCGGTACACTCCACACCCCCGACTGTCCCTGCGCATTGTGGCCGATGAACAGGATGGTATCGACGTCGTGGCGCCACAGCAGAAACGTCGCGAGCGGATCGTCGGTCGCGGGACGCGGCGCATAGATTGTGCGCGCCGCTCCGGAATCCGCAGCCACAGTCTGGATGCGTCCGTCGTACCGGACGAAGGCGATGGAACGGCCGTCCGGCGACCACACGGGAAGCTGTCCGCCCTCGAGGCGCCACGCGGGCCGCTTCCACGCGCCGTGTTCGTCGCGACTGACGATGAAGACGCCTTCCTTGGTGTCGTGGCTCCACGCGGCAAGCGAGCGGCCATCGGGCGCCCAGCGTGGCATTACCTGGTCCCCCGGAACCGGCAGGACCTCGACGGACTCGTCGTCCTCGATCCGTTTCACGAACAGGTGACGCTCGCCGTTCACGAACCGCTGCCAGGCGAGCTCGCGGCCATCGGGGGACAGCGCCCCTGCATACTCAGGTCGTGTGTCATCGGTGAGTCGTTCGACTTTTCCGGTGACCAGGGAGCGTCGAAACATGTCCGCATTGCCCGGCAGGTTGCTGTCGTAGACGAGCCATTGCCCATCGTCCGACGCGTGTACGAGCTCGATGAGCTGCGTACCAGTGGTGATCGGCGTCGCATCCGACAACGTGAGCAGTGTTCGCCCGGGCACCGGCATGGACCAGATGTTTCCACGACTCACAGGCACCGAGTACGCGATGCGACCCTCCGTGAGTGAAATGGACTCCGCGATCAGGCCGATGCGCACGATAGCTCCCGACGGGCGCCCGTCGCGTCCGATGCGCATGGCGTGTACTTCGTCGGATGGACCATCGCGGTTGGACAGGAACCACAGGAATCGTCCGTCGGCAGACCACGCGGGGCTCTGGTGCTTGAAGTCGTGATCCGTGAGGTCGATGGATGCGCCACCGGATGCAGCGAACAGCACAAGCGCGCTCGGTGCCTCATTGCCGAACAAGGGACCTGCCTCGAATGCGAGCCAGTTGCCGGACTCGCAGGCGAACCACTTGCCCTCAGGCGAGGGGACGCAGGAGTGCAGCTGCTTTCCGCTGCCGACGAAGCGTGTGCCGGTTCCACGCACCGGCTGGACCAGGAGTGAATCGTTGCGCACGATCGCGATCGAGTCACCGCTCGGAAGCCACGCGGCCGAGCGCACCATGCCGTCACCGGGCTCGCCGCGTGCAATGATGGTCGGGCTACCGCCGATGGCCGGCGCGACGTAGGCGTGGTTGCGGGCGAGAAAGAGCAGCTGGTCGTTATCGGGCGCCCATCGGGGCAACATCTCGAACGAGAGCGAATCGTCGGTGAGCGGCCAGGGGACGCCACCGTCGAGCTTCTGAATGAAGATTCGCAGGCGGTTTCCGTTACCGCGCGAGTAGGCGACCAGCCGCCCGTTCGGGGAGATGGCCACGTGGACCTGCAACCCCTCATCGGCGGTGACGGGTGTCGAACGGCCGATGGTCGGTGGCTGGGTGCGCCAGCCGTCCGTCGATGCGATGAGCGCGACGAGGGCCGCGGTCGCGGCCACGCCAACGACGAATGCACTGATTCGCCGGGGCGCATGCGCTCGCGCATTCGAAACAGCGCCGGGCGCAGGTGACACGGGCGGCAGGCCGACCACCGGAAGCACTGCACGATCCTGTGATGCATCGGCGTTGCTCCCGCCGCCCGGCGTGCGGTGCATCGTTGCAGGAACCGCTGTGGACGGGGGTGACGATGACGCGCTTCGCACTCGTCCCGCCAACGCGACCGTCTCGGCGGCCGGCTCCGCATCGAAGTCTGCGGCGAGTCGCGACCGATAGCTCTCGAAGACGGCCAGTGCTCCCGCCCGGTCGGCAATCGTCTCGTGCATGACCATCACTCGGCGCACCAGCGTCTCGTCGTCCCGCTGGATGTCCATGGCGCGGCGCGCGAGCGCAAGCGCTTCCGGAACGTGGCCTTGACGCTCGAGCTCACCACACCGCGCAATGGCGCTGGCGGCCACAGCCGAGCGCAGGTGGGCGCGTTCCGTGTCGAGCCAGCGGAGAAACCCATCGCTGTCGACGGGATACAGCCCGGTCAGGAGTTCTCCCGTGTACCGACTCAGCGCATCCTGCGCGCGTCCTTCCCGCAGGGCATCCCAGACGGCACCGACGTCGGTGGTCATCGCATCGGCATCGATCGAGATCTCGTCGTCGCCTCGCGTGCGAATCACCTGCTGGCCTACGGACTGCCGCAACACATAGAGCGCATTTCTCAGTGATGTCCGCGCATGTGCGCTGTCGAGCTCCGGCCAGAACAGGGCAAGCAGACTGTCCCGCCGATGCCACACTCCCGGCTGCGGCATTGCCAGATAAGAGAGCAACGCAAGGCGTTTGGGCTGGCGCAGCACGCCGTGCAACTCCGTACCGTCCGCCGCGACCAGGCGAATCTCACCAAGCATTCGGAGCTCGATCATCGGGGAAATGAGCGGCTGCGGGCGCTTTTTCGCAAATGAAGCGCAAACTCACGGTGGGGTGACAGCAGACTCACGTCCTGCGTGCAGCCTGGGGTTCCATCATGCCGGATCGCTCGTCATCCCTCGTTGGAGGAACCGCTACATGAACCGGATCGTCTCTGCATTCAGAACAACGCTGTCCGTCGCGCTGTCCGTCGTGCTGCTCGGCACGCTGGCCGGCTGTGGCGTGGATCCAACGCCCGGAATTACCGATGTACCCCTGCCGTCCGAACCCCGCCTCGAGGTGGGCGGCGTTCCCCATCACGACGCGCTCGCCGCGCGTGATGCCGTCCTCGCCGGGAATGCGCAGGGTCTGCTGGCGGCTCCGAGTTTGGTACCTCCTGGCGCACCGCTACCGCCATTCGTCGAAGCGCGGTTGTACGCGATCGTGAACGTGGCCATGCACGATGCCCTCAACGCGATCGTTCCGCGGTTCGACCGCTACGCCGATGAGGGACCAATGGTTCGCGATGCCGCGATTGCCGCCGCCGTGCTGACCGCAGCGCACGATGCCATCGTCGGTGCGGCGCCGGGATCGCAGGCCTCGATCGACGCCTGGTACGCCGCCGCGATCGCGAACGAGGCAGGCACGGATGGCCTCGCTGCCGGAATCGCATTGGGCCATCGGGTTGCCGCCGCAATACTCGCGCGCCGTGCGCACGATGGAACCGACGGCGGAGGCGTCGCCCCCTACACCCCCGGCGCGACCCCCGGTGACTACCGGTTCACGTTCCCATTCAACACGCCGGGTTTCGATTTCTTCGGAACCGGCGGATTCGCTGACGGATCGGCGTGGGGTACATCGGTGACTCCATTCGTGCTCTCGAGCGCGTCGCAGTTCCGCGCTCCACGGCCGTATGGCGCCCTGTCCAACGCCGCCGCAGTGCTGACCGCGCAGTACACGAGCGACTTCAACGAAGTGAAGGCGCTTGGCTGCAACACGTGCGCGTCAAGGACCGCGAGCCAGACGGAAATCGCGAGGTTCTGGGTCGAGAGCTCGCCGAGCGCCTGGAATCGCATTGCTCGCACTGTCGCCGACAAGCGCAACCTGGACGCATGGGATGCTGCGCGCCTGCTGGCGCTCCTCCAGATGGGTGAATTCGACGCGTATGCCAGCAACTTTGAGTCGAAGTACCATTACAACTTCTGGCGGCCCGTGACCGCCGTGGCACTGGCGGGGAACGACGCCAATCCGGGTACGATACCTGCCGCTGGATGGGAAGTGCTCGCATTCCCGACGCCGCCGGTGCCGGACTATCCAAGCGGGCACGCCAGCGCGGGTGGCGCGGCCGCAGCAATCATGGAGGCAGTGGTTCAGGGTCACGGCGGCCCGTTCACGACGACGAGTGCATCGCTGCCTGGCGTGACACGCACGTTCGCGACGGTCTCGGATGCGGCGACCGAAAATGCGCTCTCGCGCATATACGTGGGATACCACTTCCGCCACGCAACGGATGCCGGACTGACGCAGGGGCGCGCCGTGGGCGAATTCGTTGCGCACAGCGCGCTGCGGCGGCGACAGCGGAATCACTAGAAACGTCGTGCATCGCTTCCGGCGGCGAGGTGCTCATCGTCGCCGGAAGTTGCATCGCTCACCGGAAATGTCGTGATGCCTGAGCCGTCATGGACAGACCCGAACGGCATCGTACGCAGTCTTCGACCCGTTCGCGTGCGGCGTGCCGTTCACGACGAGTGTGTTGTCGAAGCCCGGGGCATGAGAGTACCACACGTCGTCCCAATCGATGTCGGAGCCGAGGTTCAGTTTGAAGGCCGAGTTGAGAAGGTGGGATGGGTACGGCGACGGGAGTCCGAGTCCTACCTGGTGGCGGCTCAACGTGACGAGGAAATCGCGTTGGCAGCTCTCGCTGATCGCGTTGCCGCTCGTCGTCAGTTCCACATCGCCACGACGAAGGGTTCCCGTGACCGGGAAGCCACCATGAACCGTGATGCCGAACGTGTTTCCAACGAGGGTGTTGCCGGTCATGCTCACCTTCGAGGTGCCAAAGACACCTGGAGCACCGACGCCGACTGCATCGATCCGGAGCCCCACGCCGGACGGCTTCGAGAGGTGGCCCCTGACCTCGTTGTTGCTGAGCGTGATCGTCAGCAGTACGGCATCCGGCGGCGTGTACTGCTCGATCGCGGCGGGCACGGGAAGCACGACCGTAGGTTGGCTCGCGATGCCAGGGATGCCACCGCGTCCGAGCAGCCGGTTGTCCCGGGCGATGTACGTACCGGGACCTGCGAGGCAGATGTCACACGACCCGCCGAGTCCCGACAGATGATTGCGCTCCACGACGGCGCTCGACGCGCGAAGATCGATCGACTCCGTGAAGCCGCCGTCGAACCGATTTCCCCGGATGACGAGGTCGACCACCCGCAGCGACAGGATGCCCTGACCGCCTACGGGGGTGACATCCGGGCCGCGGCCGGATTGAAAGACGAACCCTTCGATGACCGTGCCATTGCCCTTCGGCCCATCCGTGCGGCCGTTGACGATGATGATCTCCTCGGAGACTCCGGCCTGTGAGCCACCCGCCGGCACCACGAGCGCCGGCGTCGGTGAAAACGTCGATGCGGCGCTCGTGGTGCCGGTGCCGGTGGCACGGCCGCCAGCGTCCACTCCCATCTTCAGCGCCCCGATCAGCGAGACGTCCGGCACGTCGATGATCAGGGGGAAATGCTCGATCGTCGGGTCCGTGGAAGCGGCCGCGGTGCCGGCGATGATTCCATCTGCCACGTTGATCGTGATCCGGCACGCTGCCGTCTCCGTCTCATTCCGCACGAGTCGGCCTGCACGAACGACGGCGAGCGCATCGCCAATGGTGCGGAAGTGCGTGCTGTCGCCGACGGGGCTCGTCTTGTCCACGAACAATGCAACGACGTATGCACCCTGCACCTTGGCTTGCGCGAGCTGCGAGGTGAAGATCTCGGCAACCATCGGCGAGCCGGGCCCAGTGGTGCGACAGATGGACAGCCTGGGTCCTGATGGAGCCGGCTCCGTGGCGACCCCATCATCGCCGCATGAAGCCAGCATCGACACCATTGCCGCCGTGGCCAGGTGGAGCGCAACGTGGCGTGGGCTGGCGCGGCCCGAGACGCATTTTCTGCAGGAAGATTCGTTCAACACAGTCGCTCCCGTGAGGATGAAGGAGCGAACGTCGCGCGAGACCGTGAGCGCGCTGTGCGCTGGCCGTGAGTCTGCCGTGAGTTGCTGCTTTGCGGCGAAATTGGTCAGGGTGCCGCTACCCGCTATGCGACGGCAGCGGTTCTTCCCTCGGTTCGCGCTTCTCTGGACGGGCAACGGTTGAGCATGCAGAGCTGCCGCCACCGGGGACGCCGGCGGAGAGTAGATTGCGGCCATGTCGTACGAACCGGCGACCAAGCCCCACGCAGCGGAGAATGGCTGCGATCTCGATCTCGCCGTGCCAGTCGGCTCGGAGGGAGGTAAGCGATGAACATGCGACCAGCCCTCGTCTTCTCACTCGCCGCCGCATTGGCCGTGCAGGCCCTCCCCGCCCGTGCCGGGGCGCAGATGTATCCGCCCAGCCAGCGCACGAGCATCACACAGCACGTGGCGCTCACGACGATCACGCTCGAATATGGGCGGCCAGTGGCGCGCGGACGTGCGCTCTGGGGCGCACTGGTGCCGTGGGATAGCGTCTGGCATCCGGGCGCCGACTCGGCGTCGCGCATCACGCTCGACCACGACGTGACCATCGAGGGGAAGACCCTCGCGGCCGGCACCTATTCGCTGTGGCTCATCCCGCGCGCCGCGGGTCCGTGGACGTTGATGTTCAACCGCGATGCGCTGGTCGACCACAAGTCGTACGGTGGCCCATCGCGCGATGCGTTGCGGGTGGAGCTCACGCCGGATTCGCTGAGCGCGATGGAGTCGATGGCGATCTACTTCCCGATGGTGCTGCGCGATGAGGCAACGCTGCGCATCCACTGGGGGACACGCGCGGTGAGTGCGCGGGTGAAGGCCGGGTGGCGGGAACAATAGGACGCTGACCGGACGCTTCGAGCGATCCGTCAGGGCTTCTTCGCACGTGATGGCAGCTCGAAGAGTTGTTTCCCTGGCGCGCGTGTCACCTGGCGCGGCTCGGGCGGGGCCGTGGCCCCGCGGGCGGCCATGGGCGTGAGCCATGACGACAGCCACCAGTGAAGTCCCGCATCCTGATGCAGTAACAGGAAGCGCGGTCCGGAGCCGGTCATCGCCGACGCGGTGAACGGCAGCCAGGCACTCTGGAGATACTCGCCACGCTCGTCGTAGTAGTCGAGCATCCGGCCGTAGCGGTCGGACTCGAGACCCACCAGCACAACGAACCCGCCGTCGACGACGGCCGCATCCACGATGATCGGCTGCAGCGACTGCCTGCTGTCGCTCGCGCCGATGCCAGCTGTGCTATCGATCGTGGCGGGCGCCGCGCTCCCCGGCGCCCGGAGAGGCGCAATCCGCGGCGTCGCACTGGGCCCGGGCCCATCCGGCGCACTCACCACGATGGTCTCGCGCTCGGCAAGCAGCAGGCATCGCCGGGCATCACCGGTGCCGAAGCGCAGTCGCTGCCCCGACAGACCGGTAAAGCGATGGCGCCCCAGCAGCGAGTCCTCGGTGGCGAGCGCGGTGATCGTGAACGCCTCGAGTGTGCGACGCGCACCGAGGTTGCGTACGTGCAGCAGCGTGGCCGGCGATACGGTGCACAGCCGGCCGCTGCCGCCGCGCAGCATCGGCAGGTCGCGACGGAAGACGAAACCGCCGATCGACTCGCGCATCAGGATGCTGCTGGCACTGTCGATGATGTCGACCTGCCCGTCGTCGGTGACGCGGGACAGCTCCGTGGGCGCAACGAGATCGCGCGGCACCTGTGCATTGAGCACGGGATCGATACGCGCGGGACGCGTCGACAGGAGAAGGCCATGCCGGTTCAGCTCGAAGATCGAAATGCGCTGCGGTGACGCCTGCAGCAGCGCGACGGTGGTGCCGCTGGCGCGGAACACCCGCGGCTCCATCGTGCTGTCGGTGTGCTGCGTGATGTCGGTGCGCCATTCCTCGCGCTTGGCTGGATACACCGTGCGCGCCGCCAAGGCGGTTCGAAGCTCGGGTGGGGCGCCGTCCGTCGCGCTGCCGTTGCGGTCGCCGGCGTTGCGATCGCAGGCGAGCAAGGCCGTGCACACCGCCAGCGCCACCACACTGCGCACTAGGTCCCGCACACGTTCCAGCTCACCACGGTCTCGTCGTTGCAGCGGTACGTGCAGAAACCGCAGGTGCTACCGCTGATGTTGGCGCACGCGCCATAGCCCGGCACGCGTGCGAGGCCGGGACATCCCTTGGGTTGCGATTGTGTCGCAGCCGGAACGAACAGCATCAGCGTCGGCAGCACGGCAAGACGAAAGAGCCGGCTGGAGAGAATGGCGCGGGGCGCGAGAGTGATTTGCATTCGCGTGAACTACGGTGCCGGCGGCGGCTCGGCAAGGTCCGCCTAGCCGCCGTACCCCCTACTTCCGCACCAGCGGCTTGTACTTAATCCGGTGCGGCTGGTCGGCATCCGCCCCCTTCCGCCGCTTCAGGTCTTCGATGTACGCCCCGTAGTTCCCCTCGAACCACGAATGTGGAACCGCTAATACTTGTCGCCTCTCACAATCGCTCGAACACTGAATTCGCTGCGGCTGGCTTAAGCCATCTGGCCGTATTGCAAGACTGCATTCGGGACATCCTCCCTGGCACGCAGCTCCGCTCTGCGACATCGTCCGGGCTGTCAGTCGGCACAATGAATGGGATGGACCTAACGTGCGTACTTAGTTCGCCTCACCAGTACGCACGCAAGCGCTAGACCTGACTCGTGAGAAGAAGCTAACGCTCCCCATTCACGATGGATTCCACCAGCTCGCCTACGCGGTACGGCACAGTACCGCTGGAGAACAATCTCAAATTGAATCGGTGTCTAAATCCGAGAGTGTGCGCAAATTCGTGCGCCACGTTACCGGCTGAGCCTGCCCCTTCTTCCGCTTTTGCCGTGTTGATAAACACAGAGTCGCTTCTTTCAAACGCAATCGCCGAGGTGTTGGTATCGTTATAAAACGATATCGACACCACCTGCTCCCCAGCCTCCGAAAGCATCCTACACACTTCCTGAACAGAGCGTCCGGATCGCTGCGACATTTTAGTCGCTACACATTTCGTAGCAAAAAGTGGCGATGTCAGCGCCTGGGTAGCTGCTTGGGCACTTGCCTGAAGGCGTTCTCTCCATTCTGTGGTAGGTTCTGAGGCAAATGCAATAACAATTCGGGTTGGTGATCCGCTACTCGAGGGCTGGGCTTCTCGGTTCAAGTGGCCGCTAGCGCATGCAGAAACTACCAGGAAAAGCAGGGCCAATTGGGAATGCTTGGCGATCTCGCTTCGCATCATCTGCGATCAGAAAATATTGCTGACTTGACGCTGATTGACGTTACAATCTGTCCCTTTGACAAACCGTTGATGTTCCCTCCAAAGTGGTAATACGCACCCCGTGCAGAGATTTGATGAACTTGGATCGTCAGCGCTGCTTCCATACCTGTCCAACCAGTTTGTCTCGTGCCGAGGATGGCCTCCCGGAAGCTGTCGTTTGTCGACTGGGCGATGTTTCCGCGAATTTGTCGACGCGCAATTCCGATATCAGCCATCACGCTGACTGGGTTGTCGACTCCAAGGCTGTCCCGGTATTCAAGCGTCGCCAGTAGACCTGCTGCCACGAGCGGTGCCGACACGCTCTGCGTACCGCTGACCCAGTTGGATGACGATCCCTGCACATAAGTACGGCCTCCGTACCACAGGTCAAGCCATTTTCTCGGAAGCCAACGGAGGTCCGCCCCAAAACCACTAAATGACCCGCCACCCCCTGCTGACAACACCCGCCCCCCAAATGCTTCTGTCACGTTCTCCATGGTACCGGCGGCAGTCACATGAAGCGCGGCAAATACGTACGGATTCTGAATGGCAAGCCCTATCGAACCCGTCGCCGATGTGTTCTCCGTCGACTCGAGCATGCTCTGAACATTCCCATCGGCGTATAGGCTAATGGTCCGAACCCGCTGCTTCTCCACTGTTACAGGATTAACGAGGGGCGAGATCTGCGCGGAGATACTCACCGGTCCGCACATTGCCGCCATCAACATGGAAGACAAAAGCTTTTTCATTGCACCCTCGAAACTAGTAGGATAATACGACCGTCAAAACCAATTCGGGCCGCTTGGAGGTACTAGTACGCTTACTACCGCACAAGACAACCGCGCGCAAGGGCAGCGTCTGTGTCATTCTACCGATTGCTACAACAATGTATCATCAGCATGAGTCGTCACTCTTGAAACGCGTGCATAACACGGCGCCATAACAGTCGGACTTATTGATCCGACGGCGTGCTAAGTCGCAGATCAGCCACCATGTCCATTGCAAGTCGACAGTATAGAGTTCATGACAAAGGGATCATTTCGTCACTGAGGTCCTGCGACGTGTACGCTTTGCGAAAATGGAATAAGTGGGTCGTCCCAGGTTTGATGAACTCGCCCGCTGTGTCACTATAGTTGTTGAATGCTCCGAGTTAGGTATTGAGCGTTTGATGGACCAAAAAGGGGCAGGAAACAGCGAGTTAATTCACAGTACTGCCGAGTATGAAGGATCAGCTGGTGCGTCGATGGCCGGAGCTGCGGGTTGCGAGTGCGACGCGTCTGGCCGCTGAAGTGGGGCGGCAGCGAACCACGCTTTGGGGCCGGCTCTCCACGGAGCATACCGTTGGCGAAAAGCCGAAGCGCTTGAACGTGAAATGGAGCGATGCAGCAAGACTGAGCGTGGCGATCACCGCGCGCGGCTTGGACAAGGCGGCGCGCGGCTCGTTGCTGCACCGCGAGGGTTGCACATCGCGGAGCAGGGCGAATTGCGGGCGGCGCCGAGACCGCCCTCGCGGTGTGCGCGGCGCGCCTCGGCCCGTCAGCGGAGGGTGAGCGCGTTAGGGGGTCGGCGCACGAGCTGCGGCGCAAGCATTGCCTTCTCGCGGTGTCCGCGGCACCCATGCTGCTCAAAGCAAGGACCACGCAATCTGGTGGGCGCGGACGATATCATCGATCGGCGGACAGTTCGATAACCGGCGCGTTGCTCAACGAAACGGTTGCGCAGGGCCCGCGGCGCACGCCGGCCTGACCGCGGACCGCGAAGTAGCGCTACTGGCGCAGCGCGACGCGCTCTATGGGAACGTCTGCATGCTCAGGCCAACAGCAGGAGTGACGGGACACATGACTCGTTGCGCATCGCAGCGCGACAGCAAGGTCGTCGTCGCGCAGCATCGGGTACGACACCAATGTCGGCACTCATCGAAAGCCCGATGCGCGTTGTTCAATGCCACGTCTACTCCAAAGCGTGTTGCGAATTGAGCAAGGTTGATTTCTACACTTGGCAATCGTTCTGACAACTAGCGTTACTCGGTTCGACTAATAAAGCGATCGCGAACGAACCATTCTAATTACGGACTAAGACCTGCCATAACACAGTTTCAACTCAACTCTTGCTCAACCATCCTCTTAAATATTCTTGCGCTGGCGAACGCAGCATAGTGCTGCCATGCGCCATCCTTGTCTTCGTCAGCGTAATCACAAACGCCCTTCAATGCGAAGGCCTTCGGTGCCGGCGCTGCGGCTTCGGCCGCTGCTGCGAAAACGCCGTATACTTCCATATCGATTCCTAGCAACTTTCGTTGATGAGCCGCAATTTGTTCGGTCATCGATTGAGCAGCGATTACAGCTGCCCCGGACGCGACTGACCCAACCATCAGCTCAAGTGCTGCGCTCGGTTTGGCGGCAGGCCAGTCAGTCCTAACGGATGCGAGGAAAGCGGCATCTAGGGAAACCGCGCGCAGTGCCCCATCGATCGTTGAATCAAGGGCGAGTTGGTGAGGAGAGGGCCGGAATCTGAGCTCGCCACTCTGTTTGTCTCGATCCCATTTCCCCATACCCCAATCCCACGTCTGATTCGCGCCGATGACATGACCAATCTGGACTTGATCACGCACTCCGGCCGTGATCCCGGTCATCGCCAAGTAAGACGGCCGGAATTCATTGATAAGTTTCGTAGCGGTGATTGCCGCGGAACTCATTCCCATTCGAGGGCAGATAGATGCAACTAACCGGCGCTCTATAGTTCCCATCTTCGCCGTCGTTTCGAAGTATAAACTCGGATCTCCCGGCACTTGGACTTGACGCCAAGTCCACAGTCTCTGCAGTGCCTCAAACTCTAGTGCGAGGGCGCAGATGACGCCGGCGAAGGCGTCGTGCGATCGCGGTGTGCTTTCAACGGCGGCGCGGCGCGCCAACACCTGACGCACGCGCATCTCAAGGGCGCCCTCCCAGGCCTCACTTCGTTCATCATAGTGAACGAGTGCGACGCCAAATTCGGAGAACCGCGCTGCGTACTCGCGTTCGACTTTAGCAAAGCCCGTTAGTCCAACAATCTGCTCAGGCATCCGGAGATCAGAATCATCGAACAGGTCCTCCAGTAGATCAAACCCAACTGATTCAGCGGCAGCCTCGCCAAGCCGCGCGGGCACAACTAGATCGAGGACCAGTAGATCAAAATGTGTCTGAGTTAGCAGTCGACGAGCTGTCGCGGCGTCAGATGCGCTCATGATCTGCGATGAGGCAACTCCTGCTCGATCGCTCAGCACTCGAGCAATTCGTGAAAGTTTTACCGCGTCGTCTTCAAGCACGAGTACGTTAATCATGCGCAATACTCCTGACATTTTCTTGAAGGATTTGTAGGAGATCTGTGCGCCACTGATCGGCAATCGCGCTGTATGTCACGTAGCCTAAATATATCCCTTGATAGTCGCGCGTCAGTTCGGCGTTAAGCTGCGTGAGTGTCTTGACATCGAGACCTTGGCCAAACTGACCAAACGCTGTAACGACTACAACCAAAACGTCGATATCGCGACTGTCAATAAACTCAAGGACATCGCAGCCGGCGTAAGGAAGATGTTTAAAACCATCCTCTGAAACAGAAATATCGAATGCAGGGAGACTCATGTCGAGAATTACCAGGTCGATCACGTCGCTAGACATAACCTTCAGGGCGGCCTGGAGCGACTTCGCGACAATAACGTCGGCACCCACGATCGCATTCTCGATAAAAAGTTCAAGCTCACGACGCTTATTGTCAGTATCCTCGACGAGGAGCACTCTCACCTTGTGCTCCTAACGTGGAAGTCTGAATCGTACGTGAAACGCTTGATCTCCGTCGAATCGTGCATCCAAAGCAGGATCAAAGTCCGGCCTCAAGAAGTCATGTTTGATCATCTTATAGATCTTGAGAAACCCTGATCTGCCTTCAGTGCTTACGGACTCGAAGTACCTAGACTCCTTAATTGCCATACGGATCCGAACAAGTCGTTCCTCGGACTCAGTCTGATCCATTCCTCTGATGACCGGGTTGCGAACGTCGAAAACGATACCCCCATCGTCGCAAGTACTACCCACTGCGACTCGTGGTCCCTCGGCTGCGCCGGAATGCCGAGCAGCGTTTTCGAACAGCGTCAGGAAGATATAGAAGTAGAGCTGAACGTATTCAGCCTCGACCGATACGTCAGCTGCCTCGCCAAGCTCGATTTCGGCCGCAAATCCCGGATACAATCGACTTGCAACTTCCGTCGCGATTGCAATAGCGTCTTTTACAGGCAGTGGCTCGCTCGACGCCGCACTACTTAGCGTGAACCAAGACGCTACTCTGTCAAACGCTGTTTGCACCGCTGTCCCCGCCTCTTGGATCGCGCTTATTAGCGGAGCAACGTCATACTGGTCGCCCGAATCGCGAGCTAGCGCTCGCTGAAGCTGAGTAAGTAGGTTCTCTGCACGCACTACCGCCACGTTCTGAATTCGCTCTCTAACTATTGCAATCGACATCTCCAGCTTGCCCATCAAATTGTCAAACACTGTATCGGCAAACGCTTCAAACGACGCATCCAAGCCGGCAAAACCAGCAATGACGCGAAGCTGCTCTGCAGTAATCGATAGATCGATAAGTCCACGGTCAGCGGGCGTGCGTTTCACCTGGATCCATTGTGTCGCGATCTCCGAAAGCAGGTTGTCATAACCCCTTGCAAATGCCTTCAGGTGACTATCGAGTCTCGCGCTGAGAGCGCTGTTTGTCAGACGAAGCTGGCCCAGCCAATGGTCGTTCGCGCGGTAGTCACCAGCAGTTTCGTCTAGCTTTGTCACCACGTGAGCGTTCAGTAGCGGCGCTCGAAGCTCGCTCGCCAACGCACCGTGGCGGATCCGCGTACTCAGAAATCCGTCGAGCCCGCTATTTTTACCGATAGCGAACTCATCCCTAAGCTCGAGGACCATAGAGCCGAACAGATCAGCACTTTCATTATCGGGTGTAGACAACGCCACGGATAAGCGGCTTGCATCTCCTTGTAGTGCATCGGCGAACATCCCCCGGAGCTCCGCGCCGTTAATACCCCCCTGCCTGAAGGCAACGAAGCGCTCGAACGTTTGCCGAAGTCGCTGCTCTGCTGATCGGCGAAATGCTTCCGCATCGACCTGAATGCGGCTCTGCTCGACTTCCACGCGACGCGCCTGTAGCACAAGTGCGCGCGTGCGTTCAACGAGCTCTTTGCTGTATCGCGCTTCTTCTGTCGGGTCTAGCTCAACCAGCCATTGCAGAACCGCAATCCTCTCCTCCTGAAGCTCTCGGGATCCGACGTACGCAGGTGATGCATACATAATCTCGGGCAGACACAGGTGGCGCAGATAATAGATGAGTTCGCTTGGGTTGATTCGCGCGTTAACAGTGCGCAACTGCGTCGGGCGGGTAACGCCAAGGTCGTTGAGCACGCGCTCGTACGCTCGGCGTCGAAACTGATCGAGCGTCGCCGCATAGTATCGCGAGAACAGATCGAGCAGAATTGCTAGAGAAATATCGCCCCCCATCTGCCGCTTCAGCCGCTTGTCTACTCGGTCCATTAGCTCGCCAATCGGCAGCAGATGGCGGGCATTTTCGTTCTCGACACAGAGCCGCGATAAGAATTGGATGCACTCGCCCAAGCTGCCTGAGCGCATCTGCACGGCGGGCAGCAGGCGACAGCCAAGAGTCCGGAAAAACGGGTGGCCGGATTGAGATAGGGTGGTCGATTCCTGAATTGCTACTCCCCAATCGTGTCGCAGCACGGCAGCCTCGGCTCGAGAAAGGCAGGCCAACTCCTCGTTCAGGTAGGCATTCCCTGTGGACGGCTCTGCTAGCAAATGCTGATTCTCACCAGCCGCAACGACAACCGTTTCGATCTGAAGTGCGCTTCGGTAACGGTCCGACGAAGCTGGATTGAGCCTTGGCAGAAAGATTGGAGTAAGCGCAGTTTCGTGCGACATCGAGTATGCCACCTTGCTATCAACCAACTCGGCCTGTTTTTCCGCTGCGGCTGATATTGGGCGGGGGGCAGTCCGAGGCAGAGGAGCTAGCTCGGCGGCGACAAAACCCTCCAAAGTGTCGGCCCACGGAAACGTTGAGAAGTTTCGCGCGATACGGGTGAGATCGCTGGCTGCCTGCTCCAATGGTGATTCACCGTGAAGAAGCTTCCGTCGTCCGTCAATTAGCTTCGCCGCAATCGATTCAGTGCCGAGACTACTGATGATCGTCGTCACCTTGTCTCGGTCAAACCTCGCTGCCAGTTCGTGTAGATCAGTCCGCGTATAATCGCGTTTCAGCTCGCGCGCCAATTCAGCTGCGGCGGCCGTTTCGTCGCCGGACGTCCACTGCTCAAGTGCCGCGGACCTCCAGATCATCATGTCGGTCGTACTACGTAGGCTAAAGCTGAGGCCTAGTAGACGGGGATCGGGGATCTGCTCACTTAACGCGGCAATAGTTCGCCCTACGTGCACCGAAAAGCTTGACGCGTCTGCAAAATAGCGCGCCGCGTCAACGATTGCCTCATAGCAGTCAACTAGCGAGCATGCCGTAGCATGCCGGAGAGTGTCGAGCACAGCCGCATAACTTGATGGTCTCCCGCCTACGACGTGATGGTGGACGAATGCTCGAAGGTCGCTGGGCAGTTTTAGCGTGGTGATCTGAGAACTGAGTTGATCGATGAACCGTTCAGGAGAAACTGATGGTTCATTGCGCACGCTCACTTGATGTACAATGTATGAAATAACTCCGGGACGTCTTGCAAGCCGCTTCACTTCAGCAGCGTACTTCTTCTGCGATTCTAAACCTTCAGCAACTTGGATTGTTGCGATCCGAAGTTTTGTCGCCCACAGCGAGTATCCGAGCTCTTCTTCGAGCGACGAGAGTATTTGCAGCGCCTCGCTATAAGCGCCACTAAGTGCCGCGACCTCGAACTGGGAGCGAAAGGTTACGTAACTTCTCACTTGGCCGGCGTGCTTTAACAACAACGCTTTGGCCCAGAGTAATTCGCGCTTTGGCTCTACCTCTGGTAGCGGCTTGAACTTCGCAATGTCTCCAAACTTTCGCGGGAAGAGTGAAGGAAAGAGTTGATCGCGGATACTGTGTAGCGATCGAGCTCCGTTTTTGTCGAACGAGAATGTCCGTTGGGGTTTGCGCTGAGCGAGCAGCCAATCGATAACCTCTGGAAACATCGCGGAATCGAGCCAGCTTCGCACACTTGCAAGCGCGTCATATTTGTCGGACGAACCGAGCATTGTATGTCGTACTGCTCGCAACTGTTGCCGCGCGGTTTGTATCGATGTCATCGATTTGAAAGATGGGACGGAGGCCTAGGACGGCTGCATGCTTTCGTCGTAGGCCAACATCTCTATAGGTTGCCACGGCCGATGTGCTCGGCAGCGCTGCGCTAGCGCCCCTACTTCCGCACCAGCGGCTTGTACTTGATCCGGTGCGGCTGGTCGGCATCCGCGCCCTTCCGCCGCTTCAGGTCCTCGATGTACGCGCCGTAGTTCCCCTCGAACCACACGGTCTCCGAATCGCCCTCGAACGCGAGGATATGCGTTGCGATGCGGTCCAGGAACCACCGGTCATGGGAAATCACCACCGCACACCCGGCGAAGTCGAGCAGCGCGACTTCCAGCGCGCGCAGCGTATCGACATCGAGATCATTCGTCGGTTCGTCGAGCAGCAGCACGTTCGCGCCCGCCATGAGCGTCTTCGCGAGGTGCAACCGGTTGCGCTCACCACCCGACAGGTCACCGACCTTCTTCTGCTGGTCGCTGCCGCGGAAGTTGAAGCTCGACAGGTACGAGCGGGAGTTGAGCTCACGCTTGCCCACCATGATCAGCTCCACGCCGCCCGAGATCTCCTGCCACGCCGTCTTCGTCGGGTCGAGCGTACGGCTCTGGTCCACGTACCCCAGCTGCACGGTCTCGCCCACCTTGAGCTTCCCGTCATCCGGCTGCTCCGTGCCGATGATCATGCGGAACAGCGTCGTCTTGCCGGCGCCGTTCGGCCCGATCACACCGACGATGCCACCGCGCGGCAGCGAGAACGACAGCTCGTCGTACAGCAGCTTGTCGCCGTAGCCCTTCACGACATCCTTCGCGATCACGACATCGTTGCCCAGGCGCGGGGGCACCGGGATCACGATCTCGTTCTGCGTCACCTTCTCCTGCTGCTGCTCGCTCTCGAGCTCCTCGAACGCCTGGATACGCGCCTTGTTCTTCGCCTGACGTGCACGCGGTGCCATGCGCACCCACTCGAGCTCGCGCTCCAGTGCACGCTGGCGTGCGCTCTCGGTCTTCTCTTCCTGCTGCAGGCGGGTGCGCTTCTGGTCGAGCCAGCTGGAATAGTTGCCCTCCCACGGAATGCCCTTGCCGCGGTCGAGCTCGAGGATCCACTGCGCGACGTTGTCGAGGAAGTAGCGATCGTGGGTGATCGCGACGACGGTCCCCGGAAAGTCCGCGAGGAACCGCTCGAGCCACGCGACGCTCTCGGCGTCCAGGTGATTCGTCGGTTCGTCCAGCAGCAGCATGTCCGGCTGCTCTAGCAGTACACGGCACAGTGCGACACGACGACGCTCACCACCCGACAGCGTGCTCACGTCGGCATCACCGGGCGGGAGGCGCAGCGCGTCCATCGCGATCTCGATCTTGTTGTCGAGATTCCACAGGTCGAGCGAGTCGATGCGCTCCTGCACCTTCCCCTGACGCTCCAGCAGCTTGTCCATCGCCTTGTCGTCCATCGGCTCGGCGAACTTCATGCTGATGTCGTTGAACTCGTCGAGCAGCGCGCGCTGGTCCTTGATGGCCAGCTCCACGTTGCCACGCACGTCGAGCGTCGGGTCGAGCTGCGGCTCCTGCGGCAGGTACCCGATCTTCGTACCCTGCGCGGCCCACGCCTCACCCTGAAAATCCTGGTCGACGCCGGCCATGATGCGCAGCAGCGACGACTTGCCCGCGCCGTTGGCGCCGAGGACGCCGATCTTGGCGCCGGGGTAGAACGAGAGCCAGATATCGTCGAGAATGATGCGCGAAGGTGGAACCACCTTGCGCAGCTTCTTCATCACGTAAATGAACTGCGGGGCCATATAAAAACGCGGAAGATGAAAGGGCAGAAGCCGAACGGCAGAAGCGGAACGGCAGAAGCGGAACGACAGAGGCGGAACGGCAGAAGCCGGGAGGAGTGGCTTCGTGCGCTGTTCGTAGTCCTCAAATCTAATCGTGCTGGACGGCCCTACCGCCGCGTGTCGGGCATCCTGACGACGGCCAGCTGCACGGAGACCGGTGGTTTTCCTGCCTTCCCCTGCATCACGAAAGTCCCGCTGCTGTCGACGACGCAGTTCCAGGTGCCGACCTCACGTCCCGAGGGCGCACAATTCGCCCGGTTCGAGCGGAATTCCGGCAGGGCGCGGTCGGCGACGTTCGTCGGAACCATGGAGATCCGGAAATGTCCCGCCTGCAATGGCCATGACCTGAACTCGCTCGGCGCCAGGTCGACGCGCTCGTTCAGGACAGGGTCGACGACGGTGACGTAGGCGAAGGTGGTCTGCTCCCCGACGGTGATGTCGGCGACGGTCGATCCGCGCGCCACGGGCTCCACCAGCTGCCCACGCATCCGCGCCACGGTCGTGTCCTTGATACGGATGCTGGCACGCATCTCGGTCACGGGCCGGCCATCCGGATCGAGCGCAGGCACCGCAACAGGCTGCGGTGCACTGCCCGTCAGGAGGACAATCGCGTCACTGATGCTGAAGTGGGACACCGGCCGACAGCGCACGGTGCCGGTCGCCTGCACGGCTCCCGCGGTGAAGCGTACCCGGACGTCGCCGTTGGTGGTGCAGCGCAGGCGATCGTCCTGCTGCACCGCGGCACTCCCCGAGTCGACGGCCCACTCGATCGTCGCGTCGTCGATCGGCTTCCCCTCGGTGTTCATCGCGGTCACGGCATCCGCGAGCGACACCGGCCCCTGCGCGTTCACGACGAGCGCTGCGGTGTCCACCACGAGACGCGCCGGCGGTTCCCCCTGGCAGGCCAGTGCGGAAACGAGCAGCAGGACCCACGGAACGGTGAGCACACGCGTGCGGGGGTGACCTCGCCTGCGGTTGCAGGAGCGCGTCTGGAGCAGTGGGTGCATTGGACCGTCGAGGGTGGAGTTCCGGGGAAGCTACTGCGCGCCCCCGCCTGGGGCGTCTCATCCCTGAGGGTTCGCGGACGAACGCCGGGACGGGCAGATTCGACCCCATGACGGCCCCCACCTCTTCCGCCCCCTCGGTCGCCGCCCCCGCAGGCCGAGCGCCGGCCGCCCCGCTCTCGGAGCGCGCGCAGGCGATCCGCAATCAGCTCGTCGGCCGGGTCGATGCGATCGACCTCGTTCGCGGCCTCGTGATGGTGATCATGCTGCTCGATCACACGCGCGATTTCACGCACATGTCGGGCTTCCTGATGGATCCGCTCGACAACGAGCGGACGACGCCGATGCTCTACGCAACCCGGTGGATCACGCATCTCTGCGCCACCACGTTCGTGCTGCTCGCCGGCACCAGCAGCGGCATCCAGCGGATCCGCGGCACCCCGCCGAACGACCTCGCGTGGTTCCTGTTCTCGCGCGGCCTCTGGCTCGTGGTCATGGAGCTCACGGTCGTGCGGCTCGTGACGTGGTGGAACATCATGCCCAACATGCTCGCGCTGCTGCAGGTGATCTGGGTGATCGGTGTGTCGATGATCGCGCTCGCATTTCTCGTGAAGTTGCCGATGCGCGTCGTCGGTCTCATAGGTCTCGCGATCATCATCGGGCACAATGCGCTCGACGCCATTCAGGTCCCGGGATTCCGGGGACCCGACGGCCCGATCCCGAGCGCCGGCGCGAAGCTGTGGATGGTGCTGCATCAGGGAGGATTCTTCCGCATCACCGGCCCCGGCAGCCCGATGGTGCTCGCGATGTATCCGCTCATCCCGTGGCTCGGTGTGCTGCTCGCGGGATATGGGTTGGCCGAGCTGTATGCGATCGATGCGGCGCGGCGCCGTGCGTGGCTGTTCGGAATCGCGGCGGCGATGCTCGTCACGTTCATCGCGCTCCGCACCGGCAACATCTACGGCGATCCGCTGCGTTGGAGCCCGCAGCCCACCACGGCGCGCAGCATCATGTCGTACATGAACGTGCAGAAATACGGGCCGTCGCTGCTGTTCACCTGCGCGACACTCTTCGTGCCGATGCTGCTGCTCGCCATCAACGACCGCCGCCCGCTGCAGGGCACGATCGCCCGCGCGCTCGTCACATATGGCCGCGTCCCGATGTTCTTCTACCTGCTGCAGTGGATGTGGGCGAAGATCGCCGGCCTGTTCGTCGCACTCGCCTACGGCCGTGACACGCGGCTGCTCACGATGAACGTCGTCGACACCTTCACCTTCCTGCCGAAGGAGTGGGGCGGACCCCTCTGGCTCACCTACGTGTGCTGGGCGCTGGGTGCCGTCCTGCTGTACTTCCCCTGCCGCTGGTACGCAGATCTCAAGGCACGCCGGAAGGACCTGACGCTGCTGCGTTACCTCTAGTCGGTCCCTACATTTCGGGTGACGCCGCACTCCCTGCCGGCGCCGGCTCACCCGTCAGGTACCCGATGCCCCTGTTGCGCGATCAGTTGCAGGCCACCCTCGGCAGCGGCTTCACGCTCGAGCGCGAGCTGGGCGGTGGCGGCATGTCGAGAGTGTTCGTCGCGCAGGAGCATGGACTCAGCCGCCGGGTCGTGGTGAAGGTCCTGCCGCCCGACATGCTCGAGGGCGTGTCGGTCGAGCGGTTCCGCCGCGAGATCCAGCTCGCCGCCGGCTTGCAGCACCCCCACATCGTGCCGGTGCACAGCGCCGGTGAGACCAACGGCCTGCCGTTCTACACGATGCCCTTCGTCGACGGGGCCTCGTTGCGGGAACGCCTTGCCGATGGGGTGCCACTTGGCATCGGCGAGGCGACGGAGATCCTGCGCGAGGTGGCGAAGGCGCTCGCGTACGCGCACGGGCACGGTGTGGTGCATCGCGACATCAAGCCGGAGAACGTCCTCCTCACTGGCGGCACCGCCGTGGTGACGGACTTCGGGATCGCCAAGGCGCTGTCGGCGTCGCGCGGCGGTGGGGGTGGCGGCACGGGTGGCGGCAAGCTCACGTCGGTCGGCATGTCGATCGGTACGCCGGCGTACATGGCGCCCGAGCAGGCAGCCGCCGATCCGAACATCGATCACCGGGCGGACATCTACGCGTTCGGCTGCCTGGCCTACGAGATGCTCGCGGGTACGCCGCCGTTTTCAGCAGTGCTTGCACACCAGGTGCTCGTGGCGCACATGCGCGACGTGCCGCAGCCCCTGCGCGAACGTCGTGCCGAGGTGTCGCCGGCGCTCGAGGCACTGGTGATGCGCTGTCTCGAGAAGGATCCCACCGGTCGTCCTCAGTCCGCCGACGAGATCGTGCGCGAGTTGGGCAAGGGCAGCGCGAGTGGCGAGACGCTCGTGGGCACTCGGGTTGCGGAAGGTGACCGATTCGAGCGCGCGGCATCCATTCAGCCGGTGAGTGCCGGGCGCGTGCTCGCGATTTTTGGCGCGAGCGCACTGGCGGTGATGCTGATCGCGAACGGTGCGGACGCCGTCATCGGGTTGCCGACGTGGGTGATTCCGGGAGCAGCGGCCCTGATGGGCATCGCCTTCGTGATCGTGCTGGTGACCCTGTTCGTGCATCGCGGCGCCCACCGTGCGCACACGGCGGAATACAGCGTGAGCGGTAACCCGCCCGCGCAGCCGACGCTCACCCGGATGGCCGTGCGCGCCAGCCCGTTCATGTCATGGCGTCGCACCACGAAACTCGGAGCCGCCGTCCTGGGTGCGTTCGTGCTGCTCGTCGCCGGCTACGGTGCATCTCGCGCGCTCGGCATCGGGCCCGCGGCATCGCTCAGTGCGCAGGGAGTCGTGGACGCCGACGACCGCATCATGGTGGCCGAGTTCACGAGCCTGAGCGATTCGACGCTCGGGCCGGCGGTCACGGAAGCGTTCCGCTCCGACGTGTCTCAGTCGGATGCCATCACCGTGGTGCAACCGAACCAGACGCGCGCCGTGCTGGGGCGCATGCAGTTGCCGCCGAACACCCGCGTGGACTACGCGCTCGCCCAGCAGATTGCCCGGCGTGAAGGCATCAAGGGCGTGATCGACGGTACGGTCAACAAGGTCGGCTCCAACTACGTGCTCACCGCCACGTTCTACGAGGCCGCTTCGGGTGACTCGAAGGCGACGTTCCGCGCCACCGCGAAATCGTCGGATGACATCATCGACGCGATCGGCGAGCTGTCGCGTGACGTGCGTGCGAAGCTCGGCGAGTCGCTGCGCACGGTGAACGCCGCACCGCCACTGGAGCAGGTCACGACGCCCTCGCTCGAGGCGCTCCGCAAGTACGCGACGGCGGTACGCATCTTCAACGAGGCCGGCGATTTCGATCGCGGCATCAAGCTGCTCGAGGAAGCGGTGGCGCTCGACACGGGCTTCGCGATGGCATACCGCAAGCTCAGCGTCGAGCTGCGCAATCAGAACATCTCTCCCGCGCGCGCGATGGCGGCGATCGAGAAAGCGTATGCGCACCGTGACCGCCTCACCGACACCGAGCGTTACCTCACGGAGGGTGCGTATTTCACGAACGGCCCGAAGCCCGATCGGCGCAAGTCGATCGAGGCATACGAAGCCCTCGTCGAGCTCAACCCGCGCGCGACAGTGGGATACAACAACGCCGCGAGTTCGCTGCGCTACTACCGCGAGTACGCGCGCGCCGAGTCGTTGTCGGTGCGCGGGCTGGCGCTCGATTCGGTGAACGGGACGTTGTACCAGAACGTGCTGTTCTCGCAGATGGGACGGGGCGACCTCGACGCCGCAGACCGCACACTCGCGAGGCTCGCGCGCAACCTGCCGCAATCGCCAAACATCCTGTTCAACCGTGCCCAGATCGCATGGAACCGCCGTCGTTACGACTCCACGGGGCACTATCTCGACATGGTACGCCGAAAGTTTCCCGCTGATGACGGGCTCCAGGCACAGGCCAGCTTCATGCAGGCGAGCGTCGCGCTCGTGCACGGCCGGGTGACGGATGCACAACAGCAGTTCAGGGAATCCACCCGGGCGAACGTGGCGATCGGGAACACGGCGGCCGTGCTGCAGCAGGCGGGAAGCGAGGCATTCATCGAAGCATTCCTGTTCGAGAATCCGAAGGCGGCCGTCCGCATCCTGGACGCCGCCCTGAAGGCGACACCGCTGGCATCGATGCCGGCCGTCGACCGTCCGTATTTCGCGCTCGTCGCCGGCTACGCCATTGCGGGAGACACGCGACGCGCGAAAGAGCTCTTCGCCGACTTCGAGGCGTCGCGGCGCAACATGACGCAAGCGAACGACGAGTACGACCGGCCGTCCATGCTTGGCGAGATCGCACTGGCCGAAGGACGCTATGCCGATGCCGTGCGCCTGACTCGGGAGAGCGACATCGGCTTCTGCCCGACGTGTCCACTGCCTTCGCTCTCGCGGGCATACGACCTGAGTGGCAACGTCGATTCCGCGATCGCGGTGTTCAAGCGCTACACGAGCATGGTCGACTCGGATCGGTACTTCGTGGATGCATTCTTTCTCGCCGGCGCCCACAAGCGGCTGGGTGAGCTGCTCGAGGCCAAAGGAGACCGGGCGGGCGCCGCCACCGAGTACGCGACCTTCCTCGAACTCTGGAAAGACGCGGACCCGCGACTGCAGCCTCGGGTCCGGGAAGTCCGCGCCAGTCTCGCGCGGTTGCAGGCGACCGAGCGGCGATAGGTACGCCGGGCGCCCGCGGGCACATCGAGGCCCGGATTTGCCTTATTGTTAAGAGATCCATGCAAATCGCCGACGTCGCCTCCCAGCTGTCCTCGAATCCCGCGGCCGCCCTGCCCCTGCTCTTCGGCGCCGGCGTGCTCACCTCGCTGACGCCCTGCGTCTACCCGATGATCCCGATCACGGCGGCCATCGTGGGCGGACAGTCGGCCGCCGAGCAGGCGGGGACCGAGGTCGCGTCCAAGTGGCGCCCGCTGCTCCTGACCCTCGTCTACGTGACGGGCCTGGCCTGCGTCTACGCGGGTCTCGGGCTGCTGGCCGGGCTCACCGGCACGATGTTCGGTACGGTGAGCGCCAACCCGTGGGCGTTCTTCTTCATGGCCAACCTGCTCATGCTGGCCGCGCTCTCGATGCTCGACGTGCTGCCGGTGCGTGTGCCCTCCTCGATCCTGCAGCGTGCGTCGAGCGCGGGAACGAGTGGACGGGTCGCGGGTGCTTTCATCATGGGTGCAGCGAGCGGTCTCGTTGCGGCTCCCTGCTCTGCCCCGGTCATGGCCGCCGTCCTCACGTGGGTCAGCACCACCGGCAGCGCGCTGCTCGGCTTCGCCTACCTGTTCGCCTTTTCGCTCGGCATGTGCACGTTGCTGGTCATCGTCGGCCTTTCGGCGGGTGCGGTATCACGTCTGCCACGCGCGGGCATGTGGATGGTGTGGGTCAAGCGCGGGTTCGCCTTCGTGATGATCGGGATGGCCGAGTACTACCTCGTGAAGATGGGCCAGGTCTACTTCTAGGCTGCTTGTTCGCTTCTGCCGTTCCGCTTCTGCGTCTCCGCTTCTGCAGTTCGGCTTCTGCCTTTCCACTTCTGCTTCTCATTCATGCGCTTCGCCCTCCCCGCCATTCGTCTTGCCAACTGGTCACTTCGCGTGTGGCTCGTCGCGTTCTCCGTGATCGCGGCTTCGGCGGCGCGTCCATTCGAGTCACACGGCACGCTCGCCGCGCAGGATGTCGGCATCGCGATCGGTGAGAAGGCACCCGGTGGGCCGCTGCAGACTCTCGACGGCAAGGACGTCGACCTGAAGCAGTACCTGGGCAAGGGGCCGGTCGTGCTGGAGTTCTGGGCGACGTGGTGTGGCAACTGCAAGCAGCTCGAGCCGGCGATGCGCGCTGCGATGGCGAAGTACGGCAAGCAGGCGACGTTCGTGACCGTCGCCGTATCGGTGAATCAGTCGCGCGAGCGTGTGGCCGCGTGGCAGAAGATCAACAAGATCCCCGGTGTGCTGCTGTACGACCGCAAGGGCGAAGTATCCGGTGCGTATGACGTGCCGGCGACGAGCTACGTCGTCGTCGTGGACAAGACTGGCAAGATCGTCTACACCGGCACTGGCGGCACGCAGAACCTCGACGCGGCGATCAAGAAGGCGTTCTAGGAACGCGCTGCAGGGCGCGGCATCCGCGCGCTACTGAAGCTCGTCGATCGCGGGTGGGATGATGCGGAACGGCACGGGGGCGGAGTACCGATAGAAGCTCCCGGGGCTCGTCTCCGCACCCCCGGCAAATCGCGCACGCACCGTGTAGTCGCCGGGCGGCAGCGTCACGCGTGTACTCGCAACGTTTGTCCGGGTATCCCAGGGGAACCTGAACACATGCGATGCACCGGGCGCAATCCTGATCGGCGGATAGCCTTCCATGGTGCAGATCTGCGGTCCCGGCGCGACCGAGCTGCCTTGGTACAGCACTTCGAACAGCGACGGGCAGGCTTTCGGATTGACCAGGGCAGTCCTGGTGCTCGTGTTGGTGACCGTGACGATCACGGTCAGCGTGTCACCGGGGCGAATCGCCGAGCGTGACAGCGCCGCGGTGAATACGAGCGGATCCGCCGGAGACACGGGATCATTGCTGCAGCCAAGGGTGGCAAGAGCCGCCAGCATTCCAAGGAGTGTACGCGCGCGCATTGGTGCTCCGGAGTGTGAGTCACACAAGGAACATCCGGAGCGGCGCGCGCGTCACCCGTGGTGCCTGAATCCGGCTTACTTCCCCGCCGGCTTGAGTACCACTTCCTTCTCGGCGCCGAACTCGGTCGCCAGCCCCGCCGCCTTCACCACGGTCTCGAGCGCCGTACCCGACGACTCGAGCCCAAGCCGCGCCGTCACACGCCGGTCGTTGAGCGACGGATCGCCGATCGCGAGCTTGAGATCGTACCAGCGCGCGAGCTGCGGTACGACGTCGCGCAACGGCGTGTCGTTGAACACGAGCGAATCCCGCGTCCACGCGAACATCGCATCGCTGCCCGCGGCTGGCAGCGGCGACAGTGAGCCGTCACGCGCGATGCGCACCGCCTGACCGGCCGACACCGTGTGCTCGTCGCCCGTATCGCGTACACGCACCTGCACGCTGCCCTCGCGCACCATCACGCTCGGCAGGCTGTCGTCCGCAAAGGCGCGCACCGTGAAGTCCGTGCCGGTGGCGACGATGTCCATGTTGCCGACGCGCACCGTGAACGGCAGCGGCTTGCCCTGTGACACCACGAAGCGCGCCGTGCCGGTGAGTTCGAGCGTACGCAGCGACAGGCCGAACTCCTTCGGCACGCGGATGCGCGAGTCGGACCCGACGGTCGCGCGCGAGTCGTCACCGAGCGTGACGGTACCGCGCTGACCGCGCAACGAGCTGATGTCGCGCGCCTCTTCCGACTGCAACGCCTTGGTGGCCGCGATGTCGGAACCGCGATCCTGCGCCCAGCGCTGCGCGGCAATGATGACGACGACCGCCACCACGACGAGCACGGTGGGGATCACCCACGACGTCTTGCGCCCGACGGTCTGCACATGCTCTGCTGCATGATGCTTCTTGGCCTGGCGCGCCTCCTCGATCAGTCGGTCGTGATCCGGCGGCGGCGCATGCAGCGTGGCATGAATGGCCGCGACGGCCTCGTCGGGCGTCGGGATGCGGGTGTGGCGTGGCGCGGCCGGCGGGGCACTGTGCAGGTGCTTGCCATGATGCAGCGCGGAGTGCTTGCGTTTCTGCACGGCGGCCTCGTCCTGCACGGCCGCTTCGAGAAATGCGACGAGTCCGGAAGGATCGGTGAACTCGGATCGTCGTCGCCACGCCGCCAGCATGGCCTGCTGCACCACTCGGCCACTGTTGTGGGCGCACTCGGGACCCAGCGCCTCGGTGGCCTGTGCGATCAGTGCATCGTACTCGCTGCGAAAGATCGACTCGAGCGCGTGTTCGTCACCACCGGTGAACGCCCGGAACGCCTGCACGTCCGGGGTAGGAAGAGCGACCGTCATCAGTCCTCCCTGATCGAAACACCTCGTGATAGGGCGCCGCTGGATTAGCGGCCTTGCTTCACTGTGCAGCGTGTTCCGCGCCAGCGCCAGCGGGAGGTTGGCAGGCTGAGGCGTGCGCACGAGCTCGTGTCGTGCGACTTTGAACGGCGGAGAATGGAGCGGGCCCGTGTGGGCAACCTTGAACTGCAGGTAAGCGGATTCAAGCGGATATGAACAGATGAAAACGGATCTCTCCGGCGCATTCGACCGGTCGCGGCGCTTCTAGCGAAATCGCGATGCTTTGGTCAACAACACGCGGGAGTTGCCACCGGCACGAAGCCCCATCAAAAAAGAGGAGGACATGCGCCAAGCATGTCGTCCCCGGCAGGTCCACGGAGCAGATCCGCTTGCATCTGTTCCTATCCGCTGGCATCCGCTTTCCGCCGTTCAAGTCGCCCACACCGCCCTGTCGGCACACACCGGCTGTACCCGTGTCGTTTCAGCTGTTATCGGTTTCTACCTGTTTACCTGCAGTTCCAGGCACCGTACACCGAACCCAGCCCCTACTCCCACCATGTCGCTGCTCATCTACGGTGCCAACGGTTACACCGGCCGCCTCATCATCCCGGTGGCCGTCACGCGCGGGCTCACTCCGATCCTCTCGGGCCGTGATGCCACCGCGGTAGGCGCGCTTGCCGCCGAGCACGGGCTCGAAGCACGACCCGTGTCGCTGGACGACAGCACCGCGCTCGACGCGGCGCTGCGTGGCGTGAGCGTCGTGCTGCACTGCGCCGGGCCGTTCTCGCGAACGTCGAAGCCCATGGTCGATGCGTGCCTGCGTGCCGGTGCGCACTATCTCGACATCACCGGCGAGGTCGAGATCTTCGAAGCGTGCGCCGCGCGCGATGCGGAAGCGAAAGCGCGTGGCATCATGCTGCTGCCCGGCACCGGGTTCGACGTCGTGCCGTCCGACTGTCTCGCATCGCATCTCGCGCGCCGCCTGCCCGATGCCACGAGCCTCGCGCTCGGCTTCCGCGCGCTCGGCGGGCTGTCGCGCGGCACCGCGCTCACGATGGCCGAAGGATTGGGGAAGCCCGGCGTCATTCGTCGGGGTGGGCGCATCACGCCCGTGCCACCCGGCTTTCATACGCGCACCATCGACTTCGGTGACGGGCCACGGCTCGCCGTCACCATTCCGTGGGGCGACGTGTCCACCGCGTATCACAGCACCGGGATTCCCGACGTGCGCGTGTACATGTCGATCCACCCGAAGCAGCTGCGATCGCTCAGGATCGCGAAGTGGTTCGGTTTCGTGCTGCAGACCCCGTGGATGCAGCACAAGCTCACGGCGCGTATCAAGGCCGGCAAAGCAGGGCCCAGCGAGGCCGCGCGCGCCAAGGGTGCCAGCATGCTCTGGGGTGAAGCTACCAACGCTGCCGGCCGGACCGTCGTGTCACGGCTACGCGGGCCCGATGGCTATTCACTGACCGCCGACACCGCGGTGCGCAGTGCAATGCGTGCGCTTGCCGGCGATGCGCCGGTCGGTTTCCAGACCCCGAGCCGCGCCTACGGCACCGACTTCATCATGGAGTCCGAAGGCGTGACACGCGAGGACGTCACATAGGCGGTCAGGAGACGCGCACGACCTTCGCCGCGCGCCCTTCGAAGCGCCACTGATCGCCCGTCGTGAGATGCACGCCGCCGATCCAGCGGTCGATCCCGTTCGCCTTCACTGCGTCGGCGCGTGCGCGCACGACATCCTGCCCGAACGGTGTCAGCTTCACCGACCGCTCCCAGAAGCTGCGTGAGTCGCGGCCACGCTGCGGCGCCAGCACGCGCGTGCCGTTGCCATGCACCACCAGCGGTTGTGCACAGTCGCTGAGCCGCTCCACGTACCACGCGAAGCTCGAGTCGCCGAGCCACTGCCACGATTCCGCACACTCATGCGCGGTGCGATACAGCTTGCTGAGGGGCACTTCGCCCGGCGCCAGCGCCTCGCAGATCTGCCGCTCGCTGCGTGACAGGCCGAGGTCACTGTCGGGATACTCCTCCAGTGCGCGCCGCAGCGATGCCGCCATGTACGGCAACCGCACGTCGTCGCTCGCGCCGTACGTGCGCGCCAACACCTCGCGGTCGAACCGGTCCGTCACATCCATCAACCGGTCCGGACTCGCCGCCGTGTACGCGTGCCAGGCGTCGGCGCCGTGCTGCAGGTCGACTTCGAGTATGGGACGTCGTGCCGCGAAGAGCGGGGGGAACTTGTCCGGAACGAGAGGCCCGAGCAGGAGGTCCGCCGGTACGATGGTGAGCCGTGGCCGATCCGCGGGCGCACGCGCCGCGAGCCGGGCCAGGATCTGCATCAGCTGCAGCTGGTCGTACAGGTCCGGTTCGAACCAGAGCGTGACCTCGTGCTCCGGCCCCATGCCATCGAGTCGCGCGTCGCGCTGCTCGAAGTCCACCACCACCTCGTCCTCGACGGCCCACCCACGCGACGCGATGAACATGGCGCGCGTGCGATGGAAGGTCGCGCGATCGGCATCGGAGGGCACGGGTCCGTCGTGCAGGACATCGCGCCAGGTCAGGACATCGCCGGGGAGGCCGGAGCGCGCCAGCCCGGACGCGGCGACGTCTCCATTGGTGACGTGCAGGGTCAGCATCGGGAGTACATCAGGGAAACACGAGGAAGCCACCGGGAGTCGGTGAACCACGGGCACTGGATGACGCTCGCCTGCGGCTCGGGTATGTTGTGTGGTCGCACCGTTGCGCGCCAGTCGTGCGCGCGCGGGCTGCCCCTTCAAACTTCATCGTTCCCACGCGATGTCCGAGCCCCGAGCTGCAGGTCCCCGCACCGAAGAAGTCCCCGTCGTGGTCGAAGCGCTGGACCCCGTGGATCTCGATGCCCTCGCCGGTCCGCTCGAAGAGCCCGAGCCGGACTTCAACCTCGAGACGCGGCAGGCACTCTGGGCGATCGTGTTCGCGGGTGGCATCGGCACACGCTTCTGGCCGTTGAGCACGCCGCAGCGCCCGAAGCAGCTGCTCGCACTCGTGAACGAACGTCCGCTCATCGCCGACACGGTGGCGCGCCTGGCGCCACTCGTGCCCGCGGAACGTGTGCTCGTCGTAACCAGCGCGGACATCGCGGACGCACTGCACAAGGCGATTCCCGAAGTCCCCACCGCCAACATGCTCGTCGAACCGCGCCCCCTCGGCACCGCCGCTGCACTCGCATGGGGCGTGTCCGAGATCGCGAAGCGCGCAGGCCCCGACACGGTGTTCGTGGCGCTGCACGCCGACCTGGCCACGGGCTTTCCGGATGTCTTTCGGGACACCGTGCGCCGCGCCGCGAGCATCGCCGCGGGCGAGTCGGTGCTCGTGGCCATCGGCGCCAAGCCCACGCGCTCGGAAACGGGCTTCGGCTACATGCAGCCCGGCGCGCCGCTGAATGCGATGCTCTCACCCAAGGACGGCGGCGCCTGCCGCGTCGAGCATTTCGTGGAGAAGCCCACCGCGGCACTGGCCGACACGCTCATCGAGCGCGGTGCACTGTGGAACACCGGCGTGTTCGTGGCGCGCGCGAAGATCGTGATGGACGAACTCGAGGCGCATGTCAGTGAAGTGCGCCTGGGATTGCCCGCCCTGCAGGAGGGCGACATGGCGCGCTTCGCCGAGCTGGTGACATCGGTGTCCGTCGATCGCGGACTCTTCGAACGCAGCCCCAACCTCGCCGTGATGCTCGGCGAATTCGAATGGGACGACGTCGGCACGTGGGCCGCCCTGCGGCGTGTGCGCGAACTCGACGACACCGGCAACGGTGTCATGGGCGAGGCGCACTGCATCGACTCGTCGGGCAACGTCATTCACGCCGACGGCTGCTCGGTCGTGGCCTACGGCATCTCGGGGCTGCTGGTCGTGTCGCTGCAGGGCCTGACGTTCGTGACGACGCTCGAACGCGCGACGGAGCTTGGGCCGCTGCTGAATGCGCTTCCGGGGTCGCTGCGCTCGAGAGTTGTGTAGCGGCAGACGCCAGGCGTATCGCGCCAGGCGCCTTCGTTCAGCGCCCCTCGAACACCGGCATTCGCTTCTCCCCAAACGCCGCAATCGCCTCACGTACATCCGCCGTCCCAAAGCACGTCTTGATGTGCGTGATCTCCTCGCGCAACTGCGCGTCGAGTGACGACGTCGCGCTGCCGAGCATCAGCCGCTTGGTGAGTGCGAGGGCGATGGGCGGGCCGCTCGCGACCGTCGCGGCGTAGCGAGCGACACCGGCGGTGAACTCCTCGTCCGGCAGCACCGTGCTCGCGAGTCCGATCCGCAGGGCCTCCTCCGATGCGATGTCGCGCCCCGTGAGCACGATGTCCATCGCGCGCGACTGCCCCACCAGCCGCGGAAGGAACCAGCTCACGCCCGCATCGGGCGAGAGGCCGCGACGCACGTAGCCTGCGGTGCACTTCGCATTCGCGCTGACGATGCGGATGTCGCACGCGAGCGCGAGCCCGAATCCCGCTCCGGCCGCCGCACCGTTCACGGCGGCGATCACCGGCTTCTCGCACTCCGTGACCGACTTCACCCAGCGTCCCACCCAGTAGTACGGGTCGATCCGCGTCTGCCGGCTGCCCTGCCCGAGTGGCACCGGCTCGCCCAGGTCGAGACCGGCGCAGAAGCCGCGCCCCGCTCCGGTGATCACCACCGCGCGCACGGCATCATCGGCCGCCGCATCGTTCATCGCCCGTGGCAATTCCTCCGCGAGCCGCGGATTCACCGCGTTGAGTCGCTCCGGCCGGTTGAGCGTGATGGTGCGTACGCCTTCGGCGGTCGTGTCGACGAGCAGATGGTCGAAGCCACTCACGGGAGCATCCTGGCAGAGGGAAATGATGTGGTTGCGCGGTGCAAGTAAACGTCGTCCTCCGTGCATGTCGACAGCGGGGCGTTGCCCTCGGGCCCCGTGCGACACGCCGCGACCTACTACGACCTGCTGCGACATGTCGCCGAATTCGGACATGTTGTCCACGCGGCGTGTGGATAGCTCCGGCTCGCTATCCGGCACCCCCCCACTACCATTCCGGTAGTCGCCTCCGCTAGATCCCACCCGGTGCGCGTCGCGTCCCCGATTCCGGTGCGGCCGCTCCACCGCAGTTCCCACCGCGCATCCGGCTCGTCGTTGCAGTGCTGACGCCGTCGCCGGACGCCCCTCCAGTTTCGTGTCACATGTTTGCCACCCGTACCACTGCTGCCGCCGCCGGCAAGAAACTCGACGACGCGGCCTCGGATGCACTCGGCCCCATGGCGTGCGCGGATGCACTCGGACGCACCGCGCTCGAAACGTGTCGCCAGCACGAGCGACTGTCGCACCTGATGAACCTGGGTGTCGGACAGTCGGAGCTCGAAGCGACGCATGCGCTCGTCGACACCTGCGATCTCGCGCTCGCCGAGTGCGTGCGCGACTTCGAACGGGTCTGCGCGAAGACGCCGGCCTCGGATGACGCGGAAACCCGGCAGAGCGCCAACGCGCTGTGGCTCGCGGCGCGCGAGTACCTGCGCCGTCATTCGATTGCCGAGAAGGCGTCGCGACAGCTCCAGCACCACGACGCCGAGAAGCTGGGCGACCTGCATTTCGAGTTCGAGCTCGAGGCGTCGGCGCTCCTCGCGCTCAAGCAGGCGGCGACCGCGTACGGGAAGCTGCGGCCGGGTACGAAGTAGGTCGGGTCGTAGCGTCGGGGAGTCTTTTCGTCACAGCGGGACTCGGCTTGTCCTCACGACACTGCCGACGGCGTGTCAATTGCTATCCAACGAGCGTGTGCCGCCTCGTTTCGTCCGAGGCCTGTGTCGACCGTTCGACCGGAACCCTCATGTCTCGCTCGCCTTCTCCTCGCTCTCACGCCCGTACCGCAGTCCCGCGCTGCCTGTCGCCGTTGGTTCGCGCCACGGTCTTCGCGCTGCCATTGCTCACCGCACTGTTCACGAGTCCGGTTGATGCCCAGGTCCGCCGGCGCGGCAGCCCGCCACCGCAGCAGCGTCGCGAACGTCCCAGCTTCTCGATCGACGCCGGCGGCCTGTTCTCCTCACTCCGCGGCAACGCACTCGGCAACGTCGGTGACGGCACGGGCTTCGACGTCATGGGCTCGATCGGCGCGGGCGTGTTCTCGCTCGGCGCCGGCTACCAGCGCACCTGGCACGGCCGTCCGGGCAACGATGACGACGTGATCGTGGACGGCGGATTCCTCGAGCCGCGTCTCGCCCTGCCGTTTGCGGCAGGCAACTTCACCCCGTACGTGCTGGGCCGCGCCGCCCGCCTCACGCGCCGCCCACCCGACGCTGGCCTCGGCAGCGAAGAGCCGACGGTGAACGGCACAGCACTCGGTCTGGGCGCCGGCACGCTGTTCTGGCTCGCGTCGAACGTGCAGTTGAACACCGCGATCATGTGGCAGGACCTGCGGTTCGATCGCGCGCAGGGGCTGACGATACCGGTGGGTTCGGTGTCGCGCGCGACGGGATCGCAGTGGGCGCTCAGGGCCGGACTGACGATCGGGTTCGATGAGTGGGGACGCCGGTAACACTCCGGCGGACACAGAGATCAGGTAGTCTGTCTACCGACTACTGATTACTCGTACTGATGTCTCGCTTCCGACTACTTTGGTCATACTGTCCTCTGCTTTTCCCAGCCGAGACGGCAGTATTCGAGTAATCAGAAGCGAGACTCAAGTACGAGTAATCAGTATTCAGTAATCAGATGACTCTGATCTGCGCGCTCAAACCTTGACCGTGCTCGTTACTCCACCCGTCAACGCCACCTCAAAAAGTTTCTTCGACGGTTGCGGGTCGCGCGTCAGGTATACCTGCAGGCAGTTCACGATGCACGGTGCATTCACCCTGAGCGACAGCAGTTCCCGCTCGCGCTCCGGTGTCAGCGTCGGATAGAAGCTCAATGTGCAGTGCGGCGTGAACATGAATCGCGCCTTCCGGAACGGCAGTCCGCAGCGCGCGATGCGTTCGTGCAGCGTGCGCAGCGGCCCGTGCGGGTCGAGCGGCAGGGACACGATCTCCGTCTGCATGAACCGGTGCGGCGGGCCGAACGGCAGCGACATCGGGGCCGTGGTGGCGGCGATCGGCTCCAGCGCCTGGCGGATGCGCTCGACCGGCGTGTCCGTCGGGATCGACCCCACGCCGGACGACCCGACGAGTGTCAGGTGTGGCGGAGTGAGCCGCGCGAGCTTCGGGTCGAAGCGTTGCTGGATGCTGCGAATCATCTCGCCTGCCTCGCCCGGGAGTTCGGCGAGCACGAAGATGCCGAATGACGGAGGCATGGACGCAATGTACAGCGTGCGGTATGTTCGCCGCATGGGAGAAGCCATGGTAATCGTCCGGGAATACATCAACGAGATGGAGGCGCTGGTCGCACGCAGCGTCCTCGAAGCGCACGGTATTCCCGCGGCCGTGCTGCGCGACGATGCCGGCGGCATGTTGCCGTCGATGAGCCTCATTTATCCCGTGCGCCTGGCCGTGCGCACGGTCGATTCCGCGGCGGCGCTGCGCGTGCTGGATGCGCCGTTCGGCGACAACGACCTCTCCGACGAATCGTTCGACGATACGGACCTGCGCGGCCGTCCATGAGCGGTGCGTTCACGGGCAAGGTCGTGCTCGTGACGGGGGCATCCAGTGGAATCGGCGCAGAACTCGCGCGACAGTTTGCATCGGCTGGTGCGCGTGTCGCACTCGCCGCGCGTGACGGGGCGCGCCTCGAAGCAGTCGCGGCAGAGTGTCGATTGCCGGGCTCCGGTAGTGCGCCAGCGGATGGGCCATTCGTCGTTCGCGCGGATGTCAGCGAGGAGGCATCGTGCCGCGACATGGTCGAACGCACGGTCGCGCATTTCGGCACGCTCGACATCCTGGTGAACAATGCCGGCCTGGGTTCGAGCGGCCGCTTCGACGAGATCACCGACCTGTCGATATTCGAGACGCTGATGCGCGTGAACTATCTGGGCAGCGTCTGGAGCACGGCGTACGCGCTCCCGCACCTCAAGCGGTCACGTGGCCAGGTCGTCGCGATCTCGAGTCTCACCGGCCTTGCCGGTGTCCCGAAGCGTACGGCGTATGGCGCCACGAAGCATGCGATGGCGGGGTTCTTCGACGCGCTCCGCATCGAGCTTGCTGGGAGCGGCGTCGACGTGACGGTGATCTATCCGGGCTTCGTCATCTCGGAGATCAACAAGCGCGCACTCGCGCCGGACGGAAAGCCGTTCGGCGATCGTGGGTACAAGCGCCGGCCGGAGGAAACCATGGCGACGGACGAATGCTGCCGCCTCATCCTGCGCGCGGTCGCCGGCCGCGAGCGCGAGCTCGTCATGACATGGCGCGGAAAAGTGGGGCGGCTACTGAAGCTCATCTCGCCGAAGCTCGTGGACGGGCTGGCGCGGCGGGCGATCGACGGGAAGCAGTAAGGCGATGCCCCTGAACCCCGACATCGACCGCGCCGCTGCGCTCCTCCGTTCCGGTGGGCTCGTGGCCTTCCCGACCGAAACCGTCTATGGCCTCGGGGCCAACGCGCTCGACCCGGACGCCGTCGCCCGGATCTACGCCGCCAAGGGCCGTCCCGCCTGGAACCCCGTCATCGTGCACGTCGCGAGCATCGAGGCGGCGCGGGTGCTGGTGTCGGACTGGTCGGACGACGCCCAGCGCCTCGCCGAGGCGTTCTGGCCGGGGCCACTCACGCTCGTGCTGCCCCGGTCGCCGGCAGTTCCGGACATCGTCACGGCCGGCCTGGGCAATGTCGCGATCCGCATTCCGTCGCACCCGACCGCGCTGGCGCTGCTGCGGCTCTGCGGGGTCCCCGTCGCGGCGCCCAGCGCCAACCGCTTCACCGCGGTGTCGCCCACGACCGCGGCGCACGTCATCGAATCCCTGGGTGATCGCGTCGACATGGTGCTCGACGGCGGGGCCTCGGACGTCGGGATCGAAAGCACGGTCGTGGATGTCACGGTCGCACCCGCCTTGGTGCTGCGGCCGGGCATGATCTCCCGCGACCGGCTCGAAGTCGTCCTTGGTCGTGAGGTGCATTACCGAAGCACATCGGTCGCGGCGGATACACTTCCGCAGCCGGCGCCGGGGCAGGCGGCGCGGCATTACGCGCCTCGTGCCGATGTCTGGCTGTTCGAACCCGAAGACAGTGCTGAAGTGATTTCAGCGCTTGCATCAGGACATCACCAAGCCAGCACAGCCGCAGGACAGCGTCGAGCGCTCGTCATACATCTCGCGGCCGGGGTGCTCTCCGCTCAGGCGGATGAGCATCGCATGCCCGGCCTTCCCGACCTGTATGCCCGTGACCTGTACGCCGAACTCCGCCGCGCCGACGCCGACGGCATCCGGCTGCTGCTCGTCGAACTGCCGCCCAGACACGATGAATGGACAGCCATTCATGATCGCCTCACCCGTGCTGCCCACTAGTCCCGGCGCGCCGTACATTTAGCGATGCTCTCAATCGATCTTACCGGCAAGCGCGCCCTCGTGGCGGGCGTTGCCGATGATGGTGGCTTCGGGTTCGCTGTCGCCAAGGCCTTCGCCCAAGCCGGTGCCACTGTCTGCGTCGCGACATGGCCGCCCGCCCTCAACATCTTCCTCAACCTGCTGGAGCGCGGGAAGATGGACGATTCCCGTCGCATGCCCGACGGGTCGATGTTCGAGTTCGAGCGCATCTATCCTCTCGATGCCGCCTACGACACGCTGGCCGATGCGCCGGACGATGTCCGCGAGTCGAAGCGCTACAAGGACGTCGGCGACTTTTCCATCGAAGGCCTGACGCGCCGGGTCGCGGCGGATTTCGGCGAAGGCTCGCTCGACATCGTGTTCCACTCGCTGGCCAACGGTCCCGAGGTGAAGAAGCCGTTGCTCGAAGTGAGCCGCAACGGATATCTGGCCGCCGTCGGCACCAGCGCCTATTCGCTCGTCTCCATGGTGCAGCGCTTCGGCCCGATGCTCCGTCCCGGCGGCAACGTCTGCTCGCTGACCTACATGGCGAGCGAGCGCGCGATTCCGGGCTACGGCGGCGGCATGTCGTCGGCCAAGGCGGCGCTCGAGAGCGACACCCGCGTGCTCGCGTTCGAGGCAGGCCGCAAGTACGGCATTCGCGTGAACACGATTTCAGCCGGCCCGTTCCCGTCACGCGCCGCCAGCGCGATCGGCATCATCAACAAGATGGTGGAGTACTGCGCCGCGAATTCACCGCTGCCCGAGATGCTCGAAGCCGCGGAAGTCGGGCACACGGCGGCGTTCCTCGCGAGCCCCCTCGCGTCCGGGATCACCGGCACGACGGTGTACGTCGACAAGGGCTACCATGCCATGGGCATGGCCGTCCGCATGCCACCCGGCGCCGAACCGCTCGGCTGATGGAGCGCTGATGGAGCTGCGGCCCGAGTCGCCTGCCGGCCGGCTCGGCGGAATCCGGTTGCACCTCATCGGGCTGGTGCTGCTCGTCGCGCTGCCGTTCGCCGCGTTGAGCATGCTCCGTCTCGCCGAGGAGCGCACCGAATCCCAGCAGAACTCGTATGACGAGACGCGACGCATCACGCGCCTCGTCGCGGCGCGCGTCGATGAACGCATCCGCACGGCCGACGCCCTGCTGCTCGGACTGTCGGCGCAGCTCACCGTGGACCGGAGCGGACGGCCGCACCGTGACTCGCTGCTGGCGAAGACCCTCGCGTCGTCGGCGGGCCGTTACGCCAACCTGTTCCTCACCGATTCCGCCGGTACGCTGAGCGGGTCTGCGCAGCTCCCGAGCGCCGGTTCCGATACCGTCGGCACGCTGTCCGACCGGCGCTACTTTCGGCAGGCACGCACGGCCACCGGCTACGTCGTCGGTGAGCCCGTGCAGTCGCGCATTCGCTCCAACAGTTCGTGGGTGGTCGTGCTCGCGCGCCCGCTGCGTGGCACGAGTGGGCAGTTCCTCGGCGTTGTCGGCGTGTCGATGCTGCTCGACTCCCTTTCGGACGTCGTGTCGGTCGCCGACCTGCCCGGCCGGCCGCTGATCACGCTCCTCGACACGTCGGGGATCGTGATCGCCCGCTCGGAGGATGGCGCACAGTATCACGGCGTCCGCCGCCTCAGGCTGCGCGCGATTCCGGACACGCTCTCCGTGATCACCATGCCCGGCTTCGACGGCGCCTCGCGGCTCACCGGGTTCATGCGCGCCGCGACCGCCCCGTGGATCGTGAACGTCGGCGTGCTGGAGTCGACTGCGGCCGCCGCCGGACGTGAACGGCTGATCGACGACCTGCTCGCCTTCTGCATCTGCGCCACGATTGCCGTCTTCGTGTCGTATCGCATGTCGCAGCGCATCGTGCGCCCGCTCACCCGCCTCAAGGACGATGCGATCGCGCTCACGCGCGGCATCGCCGGACATCGGGCCAAGGCCGATGGCCCGACGGAGATCCGCGAGCTCGGGGAAGCGTTCAACCACATGGCCGACACCGTGGAGCGGCGCAATGCGGCCCTCGCGGACAGTGAACGGCGCTATCGCCTGCTGTTCGATTCCAACCCGCTGCCCATGTGGGCATGGGATGCGGACTCGCAGACGCTGCTCGCCGTCAACGAGGCCGCGATCGAGCACTACGGGTACGATCGCGAGACGTTCCTCACTCTCCAGATCGTCGACCTGCTCGACCCGTCGGAGATGGAACGCTTCCGTGCGGCGCGCCTGCCGTTTCTCGAGTCGCGGCAGGGCGCCGGCGTGTGGACACATCGCAAGGCCGACGGGTCCACCGTCGAGATGGAAGTCGTCACGACGAGCTCTCGTCGTCTCGGGCGCGCGAGCTGGCTGTCCGTCGGCATCGACGTCACGGCGCGACGAGCGGCGGAACGCGCGCTGGTCGCGAGCGAGGAGCAGCTGCGACAGTCGCAGAAGATGGAGGCGATCGGCGCCTTCGCCGGCGGCATCGCGCACGACTTCAACAACCTGCTCACCGGCATGCTCGGCTACTGCGACCTCGCGCTCGGCGGCATGGATCCCGCCGATCCGTCGCACGCGGACATCGAGGAGATCCGGGCGCTGGCGCTCCGCGCGGCGGACCTCACGCGGCAGATCCTCGTCGTCAGCCGCAAGCAGGTCGTGCAGCCGGCGTTCATCGCCCCGAACGACGTAGTGCGCGGCCTCAACCGGCTGCTCGGGCGCATCGTGGGTGAGCACATCACGCTGCGCACGCAGTTGGCCGACGATACGGGCTCGGTGTTCGCCGACGCGGGACAGCTGGAGCAGGTGCTGCTCAACCTCGCGGCGAATGCGCGCGACGCGATGCCGTTGGGGGGGACGCTCACGATTCGCACGCGCCGCCTCGCCGCGACGGAAGCGGCCGCAATGGGCGTGACACCCGACAAGCCGTGGGTGGCGATCTCCGTCAGCGACACGGGCACCGGGATGTCCGAGTCGGTGCGTGGTCGCATCTTCGAACCGTTCTTCACCACCAAGGAGCGCGGCAAGGGCACCGGTCTCGGTCTCGCGCTGGCCTACGGGATGATGGAGCAGGCCGGCGGCACGATCCACGTGGACACGGCGCCCGATCTCGGGTCGACGTTTCACCTGCTGTTGCAGCGCCACGATCGAACGGTGGCACGCGCGACGGACGAACCGGCCGACGGGGCGGCACTGCGTGGCTCGGAAACCGTGCTCATCGCGGAGGATGAGGACAGCGTGCGGGCCGTCGCGATGGCCACACTCGCCGCGCGGGGCTACAACGTCATCGCCGCCAGCGACGGCGAGTCGGCGCTGGCCCTGGCCCGTGACTACTCGCAGCGCATCGACCTGCTGCTGACCGACATCGTGATGCCCGGCATCAACGGACGCGAACTCGCCGAAACCCTGGTGCGCGAACGCGCGGACCTGCGCGTCCTCTTCACGTCGGGCTACACGGACGACGAATCGCTGATGCAGGGCGTGCGGACGGATGAACTTTCCTTCCTGCAGAAGCCGTTCACGCCCGCCGACCTGACCCGGCGCGTGCGCAGTCTCCTCGACGCGAGCGTTCGCGCGGGCTGAGACCGCCCACGGGCGGTAGACCGCCAGCAGTGCACCGTCGCCACTCTCACGCAACCGCATGTACTGGATCTTGTTCGTGATGGGGACGATCGCCGCCGTCGTGATCGCGCTGATCGTCGGTGGCCTCACCACGCCGCGTGCGCACGTCGCGTCGCGCATCGTGCGACTGCGGGCCGCGCCTGAAACGGTATGGGCACTGGTGCGCGACGTGGGCTCTTACGCATCGTGGCGCCCGGACGTACAGTCCATCGTGGTGGACGGCGCGGAGTGGGAAGAGTCCTCCCCGCGTCGCTCCATGCGGTTCGGCATCACGCAGGACCAACCGCCAGTGCGGTTCGGCATGCGCATGCTCGACGACGACCTGCCGTACACGGGCGAATGGCTATGGGAAATCGAAGCTGATGGCGATGGATCACGCGTCACGCTCACGGAGCGCGGTGAAGTGGGCAACCCGGTGTTTCGCTTCATCGGGACGCAGATGATCGGGCACACCCGCTCCATCGATGCGGTCCTGCGTGCCCTCGCCATCCGGGTTGGTGACGCCGAAGCCACGATCGAGGATGCGCCCGTGAATATTCCAGCGACGGCACGCCCGTAGTTCTTCTCCGCACGCCGATGACCCACCCGACTCCTCCGTCCGACACGCCAGTGACCCAACGGCAATGGGTGGATGGGCAGCAGCTGCTGCTGGAGCTCATCGCGCGCGGGGCACCACTCGGGATGGTGCTGGAGCGGCTCGCCAGCGAGATCGAGGCGCAGTTTCCCGATACGCTCTGTTCGATCCTGCTGCTCGATGAACAGGCGCGACTCTGGTCGGCCGCCGGCCCGAACATTCCGCAGGCGTTCATCGACGCGTGCAACGGGGCCTCCATCGGGCCGATGGCCGGATCGTGCGGTACCGCCGCCTACTCGAAGGAAGTGGTCGTCACGCAGGACATCGCCACCGATCCGCGCTGGGAGTCGTGGCGGGAGGTGGCGCTTCGCGAAGGGCTGGCGGCGTGCTGGTCGACGCCGATCCTGGGCACCGACTCGAACGTGCTCGGGACCTTCGCACTCTACCTGCGGACCCCGGGCGAACCCACCGAACGACAGCTGCGCTTCGCGGCGGATGCCGCGCACATTGCCAGCATCGCGATCGACCGGTCGCGCGTGGAATCGATCGTGCGCGCCAGCGAGGCACGGCTGCGCGAGATCACCGAGTCGATCGACGAGATGTTCTACGTCGATGTGCTCGACAAGTCGCGGTCGCACATCAGCGGCTATGTGAGCCCCGCGTTCGAGCGCATCTGGCGGCGCACGCGCGAGGAGCTCGCCGTCGATCCCGACGCATGGATGACGTCGATCCACGAGGACGACATCGCACGGGTGCGCGCCGCCATTGCCGCACGCGAAGGGGGTGCACGCTACGAGGTGGAGTATCGCATCGTGCGACCGGATGGGGAGCTGCGCTGGATTCACGACCGCAGCATCGCCGTGCGCGACAACGAAGGGCACATCACGCGCTTCATCGGTGTCGTGAATGACATCACGGACCGCAAGCTCGCGGAGCTCGCGCGCGCGGAGAGCGAGATGCGGCTTGCGCGCATCATCGACTCCGCGCTCGACGCGATCATCACCGTGAACGATGCAGGCCTGATCGTGCTCTTCAACGCGGCGGCGGAGCGCGTGTTCCGCACCACCGCCGCGGACGCAATGGGCAAACCGCTCGACCTGTACCTGCCCGACCCTGGCCGCTCGTCCGGTACGGCCGGGGTCCATCGGTTTCTGCAACCGGACGACGGGAAGGGCGGGCCGAATGCCCTGGTGGTGCAGGGGCGCCGCGCCGATGGTGATCGCTTTCCGCTCGAGGCGTCAGTCTCGCGCACGGAAGTCGCGGGCCGCCGCATGCTCACGGTCATCCTGCGCGATGTCACGGAGCGGCAACAGCTCGAGTTGCAGTTCCGGCAGTCGCAGAAGATGGAAGCCATGGGAAGGCTGGCCGGCGGCATCGCGCACGACTTCAACAATCTGCTCACGGCGATCCGCGCGAGCGCGGAGCTGCTGCTCGAGGCCCTGCCGCCCGGCGTGCAACACGACGACGCGCAGGAGATTCGCCTCGCTGCCGATCGCGCAGCGGCGCTCACCCGTCAGCTGCTGGCATTCAGCCGCAAGCAGGTGCTGCGGACGTCGATCCTCGACCTCAACCGCGTCGTCGACAATATCGAGACGCTGCTGCGGCGCGTGCTCAGCGACGGGGTGAAGATCGAGGTGCACAAGCACGCGGATCCCGCGTGGATCCTTGCGGACGCGGGACAGCTCGAGCAGATCCTCGTCAACCTCGCCGTGAACGCCCGCGACGCGCTCACCGAGGGTGGCACCATCACCATCGAGACCATGGTGCGCCCGGGGAAACTGCTGCCGCCCTACATGGAGCTGCATCCCGAACTGCGCGAGGCCGAACAGGTGGTGGTGCTGCTCGTGCGTGACAATGGCAGTGGCATGGACGAGGATGTGCGCACCCGTGCCTTCGAGCCGTTCTTCACGACGAAGGAACCCGGTCGCGGTTCGGGGCTCGGACTGGCGACGGTGTACGGCATCGTCGATCAGTCAGGCGGCAGCACCGGCATCGAGAGCTCGAAGCAGCACGGCACCACGGTGTGGATCGCGCTCCCGTACGCGCCGCCCTCCACGGAGTACCGTGCGCCGAGTGCCGTGGCGGCGTCCCCGTTGCCGGCGTCGGGCACCCTGCTCGTGGTGGAAGACGAGCAGCCGGTGCGCACGGTGGTCTGCCGCATCCTCGGCAATGCCGGCTATACACTGCTCGTCGCGTCGAATGCGCGCGAGGCGAAGGCGCTCTGGCGCGAGCACGGGAACGGTGCCGACATCGATGTTCTCGTCACCGACATGATCATGCCGGAGCAGAACGGGCTTCAGCTTGCGAATGCGCTGCGCGCCGACCGCCCGGAACTGCCGGTGCTCTTCATGTCCGGGTACTTCGAGGGCACCGTCACGGACACGGAACGCACACCGCACACGACATTCCTCGAAAAGCCGTTCACCACCGAGCATCTGCTCAACCGGCTAGCCATGCTGATGTCGATGAGTGGCCGGAGCGCCACGCCGTCGTAGCCGCAGGGCAGCGACACGGCGCAGTAGCGACACGGCGCATAGTGACACGGTGCAGTAGCGACACGGCGCAGGTAACGGCAGTGCGACATGACGCGACCGCGTCGTTACCGGGTGGTGACCGCGCCAACGCGTGACCGTGCCACAGCCTGATGAAGGTTCGCGTGCGTTCCACCCCGGAATGCGACGCTTCACGCGAACCAACATCAGGAGACGCTCCGCATGCGATCCCCCGCACTCACGTCGTACACGCTCACCGGCGCCGCCACTGCCCTGCTGATCGGCCTCGGCGCCTGCTCGACGGACGGCGTGTACGCACCGATCACGC
>JAZKCW010000015.1:0-5266 GCA_040387895.1 Gemmatimonadota bacterium | reverse complement strand
ACTTCGTGCGTGCGGAAAGCCTGTTCACGCGTGCACTCACGATCGCGCGCGCGCAGAACAACACCGCCCTCGCGAACGCCGCGCTCGGCGGCCGCGCGACGGTGCTCGCCTGGCAGGGCAAGTGGGCGGACGCGGTCCTGGATGCGGCACAGGTGCCCACGGCCTTCCGCCACAACGCGATCTTCTCGACCAACACGGCCCGCGAAAATTCGGAAGTCGTGGCGCAGACCGTCGTGCGCCGCGAGCTGACGGTGTGGAACACGGTGTGGGTCGCCGATCGCGACCCGCGCGTGCCGTACGACACGGTGCGCACGTCGAGTGGCGCATTCCAGACCGGCCAGGATGGCACCACGCGCTTCTTCCGCCAGCGCAAGTACCTCACGCTCGGCGATCCCATCGCGCTCGTGCGTGGCGCCGAGATGCTGCTGATTCGTGCAGAGGAACGGCTGCGGGCGAACGACGTACCCGCGGCCATGACGTTCATCAATCAGGAGCGCGCGTCGTACACGTTGCCGGCAGTGCAGGCGACGACGGTGGCGGATGCCTACACGATCCTCATGCGCGAGCGCGGTGCCGTGCTGTGGCTCGAAGGCCGGCGCCTGTGGGATTTGCGGCGCTGGTTCGCGGAGGGGCGCAACACGTTCCTCCAGGGGCGTGACAAGTGCCTGCCGATCTCGACCGAAGAGCGCGGCGCCAACCCGAATCTGCAGTAGCAGGCGGTCTGGCTAGGGCGCCGAGAGGCGTGGGGAAGGGACGGATGTACCTCACGGGGCATCCGTCCCTTTTCAGTTTCGCGATCCGCGCCTGGGGCACAGGTTGAAACCGTCCCAGCCTCGGTCCGGTAGTGAGACTGCGGCCCCGTCCTACGCCCTGCCCGACCCCTGACCAGAGGGGAGGGACTGGCTGAGACCGGTCCAAACCTATTTCGCACTCAGCCTGTCGAATGACGGGCAGTCCCAAATCTGCCCCCTCCCGGCGTTCCGCACTCCCGCCTCGCACCCGCCCATGCGCCATTTGAAGCTCGCCGTTCGCATGCTGCTCAAGACACCGTTCGTGACGACAGTCGCGATCCTCTCGCTGGCGCTGGGCATCGGGGCAAACGCGGCAATCTATTCGTTGTTCGACCAGCTCCTCATGCGGCCGTTGCCGGTGCCGCAACCCGGCCAGCTGGTGAATCTTGGCGCACCGGGGCCCAAGCCCGGCTCGCAAAGCTGCTCCGGTGCCGGAAGCTGCGACGATGTCTTCAGCTATCCCATGTTTCGGGACCTGGAGCGGCTGCAGACGGTGTTCACCGGTGTCGCCGCCCACCGGGGTTTCGGGGCGAGCCTCTCGGTCAACAATGAGCCGGTGAGCACGCAGGGCATGCTCGTGACGGGCTCGTACTTTCCGACACTGCAGGTACAGCCCGCGCTCGGCCGGCTCCTCACGCCCGCGGACGACGAGAAGGTCGGGGCGAATTTCGTCACGGTACTGAGTCATGATTTCTGGCGCGACAAGCTGGGGTCCAATCCGAAGGTGGTCGGCAGCACCATCACGCTGAACGGCAACTCCTTCACGGTCGTGGGTGTCGCGCCGAGCGGTTTCCGCGGCACGACGCTCGGCGACGAGCCCTCGGTCTTCGTGCCGATCAGCATGCGTGGTATCGTCTCCCGCGGTTTCAACGGTTTCGAGAATCGGCGGCAGTACTGGATGTACGTGTTCGGACGCCTCAAGCCCGGTGTCACGATGGAGCAGGCGGCGCGCACGATGAATGGCGTCTACAAGCCGATCCTCACTGATGTCGAGGCGCCGCTGCAGACCGGCATGAGTGACCAGACCCTGAAGAACTTCAAGGCCAAGTCATTGACCCTGGTCCCGGGCGCCCGCGGGCAGAGTTCGATCCACACCGAAGCCAAGACGCCGCTCCTGATGCTCTTCGCGATCACGGGTGTCGTGCTGTTGATCGCGTGCGCCAACATCGCCAACCTGCTCCTGGCACGCGGTGCGAATCGCGCGATGGAAATGGGTGTGCGGCTGGCGCTCGGCGCCGGTCGCGGGCAGCTCCTGCTGCAACTGCTCGTCGAATCGATGGTGCTCGCGCTGGTCGGCGGTGCGGTGAGCCTGGTGATTGCCAAGCTGACACTGCTCGGTATCGGCAGCCTGATGCCCCCCGACGCCTCGCAGACCATCAGCCTCACGCTGCAGCCACGGGTCGTGGCGTTCACCGCCGTCCTCGCGGTGGTGACCGGAATTCTGTTCGGGATGTTCCCCGCGCTGCACAGCACGCGCTCGGATCTCATCACCGTCATCCGCGCCGGTGCCGGCCAGATCACGGGTGGCCGCACCGCGGCACGCTTCCGCGCAGCGCTCGTCACGGTGCAGATCGCGCTCTCGATGGCACTCCTCATCTCGGCGGGCCTGTTCCTCAAGAGCCTGCGCAATGTGAGCCGCGTGGATCTGGGCGTGAACGTGGATCAGGTAGTGACGTTCTCCATGTCCCCCACGCGCATCGGCTACGACAGCACCAAGTCCGCCGTCCTGTTCAACCAGATCGAGCAGGAGATGGCCGCGCTGCCCGGTGTCACGGGCGTGACGTCGGCCCTGGTGCCGTTGCTCGCCGGCGACAGCTGGGGCACGAGCATGCGTGTGCAGGGGTTCGAATGCGGACCCGACACGGATTGCGGCGCGCGCTTCAACGAAGTGGGCGCCGATTACCTCAAGAACACCGGCATGCAGCTTGTCGACGGCCGGGAGTTCACGGTGTCCGACCGCGCGGGCGCGACCCGGGTGGCGATCGTGAACGAGGAGTTCGCGCGCAAGTTCAACCTGGGGCGCAATGCCGTCGGCAAGTTCGTGAACACGAACGGCAACGATACGCTCAACGTGCAGATCGTCGGGCTGATGAAGAATGCGAAGTACAACGACGTCAAGGACACGATCCCGCCGCTGATCTTCCTGCCGTGGCGGCAGAACTCCAGCACCGGCAACCTCAATTTCTACGTGCGTTCGTCACTGCCGCCGGAGCAGCTCCTGACCACGATTCCGGCCGTGCTCAAGCGTATCGACCCGAACGTGCCCATCGAGAATGTGAAGACGATGCCCCAGCAGATCCGGGAAAATGTCTTCCTGGATCGCATGATCAGCATCCTGTCTGCATCTTTTGCGGTGCTGGCGACGCTGCTGGCCGGCGTCGGCCTCTATGGAGTGCTCGCGTACACCGTCTCGCAGCGCACCCGGGAGATCGGGGTGCGCATGGCGCTCGGCGCCGATGCCGCGCGGGTCCGCCGCCTGGTGATGCGACAGATGTCCGGCATGATGCTGATAGGCGGGGTGGTGGGCATCGTTGCTGCCATCGGCCTGGGTCGCGCTGCGCGCAGCCTGCTGTTCGAACTCGAAGGGCACGACCCACTGGTGTTTGTGCTATCGGTGCTGATGTTGGCGGCGGTCGCGATGTTGGCGGGCTGGCTGCCCGCGCGTCGCGCGGCACAGACGCATCCAATGCAGGCGCTTCGCTACGACTGATGTGACCGATCCGCGGATCGCCGCTGTTCTGGTTTTCGCTACTGACCCCATCTGACTCATGGATATCGTTCGCGCACCACAGAAGAAGACCGGCCGCAACGTCGCCATCGGCGCGGGCGTTCTCGTGCTCGCCGTCGCGGGTGTCGCGCTGGCGCGCCTCGATCCCGCCTCACCGTCGGTCGAGCGTTCGACGCTGCTGGTCGACTCGGTCGGACGTGGCGATATCGTGCGCGACGTCCGGGCGCCCGGCACCCTCGTGCCGGAGCAGATCCGCTACATCACCGCGCAGGCGTCCGCGCGCGTGGAGCGGCTGGCATCGGAGTCCGGCAAGGAAGTGAAGATGGGCGACGTGCTGCTCGGCCTCTCCAACCCCGACCTGCAGATCCAGACGATGCAGGCGCAGCAGCAGGTGCGGCAGGCGGAAATCGACCTGCTCAACCTGCGCACGAACCTGCGGAGCCAGCTGCTGCAGCAGGAGGGCGTGGTCGCGTCGATCAACACGCAGCTCGTGAACGCGACGCAGACGGCGCGCGCGGCCGATTCACTGGTGTCCCTCAAGCTGATGGCGGCCTTCGAGGCGAACAACGCGCGCGCGCAGGCGCAGGAGATGACGACGCGCGCGCGCATCGAGAAGGACCGGCTCAAGCTGATGACGGACGCGATCGACGCGCAGGTGTCGGTGCAGACGGCGCAGGTGGTGCAGCTCAAGGCGATCGCGCAGAATCAGCAGAACCGCCTCAACTCACTCGAAGTGCGTGCTCCGGAGGCCGGCGTGGTGCAGGATCTCACGCTGCAGCTCGGACAGTGGGTGCCGGAAGGCACCACGCTCGCGCGTGTCGTGCAGCCCGGCAAGCTCAAGGCGGTGCTGCGCATTCCGGAGTCGCAGGCGAAGGACATCCAGATCGGACAGAAGGCAACCATCGACACGCGCAACGGCATCATACCCGGGCACGTGGCCCGCAAGGATCCCGGCGCACAGGGCGGCACGGTCACGATCGACGTAGCGCTCGATGGGCCGCTGCCGAGTGGCGCGGTGCCGGACCTCAGTGTCGACGGCACGATCGTGATCGACCGGATGACGAACGTGCTGTATACGGGCCGGCCGGCCTTCGGCGCAGCAGGCGGCACGGTGAGCCTGTTCAAGCTGGTGGAGAACGGCGACGCGGCGGTGCGCGTGCAGGTGGAGCTCGGCCGCAGCGCGGTCAACAGCATCGAAGTGGTGCGGGGGCTCGACGCAGGCGACCGGGTGATTCTCTCCGACATGACCGCGTACGCGGGTGCGGAGCGGGTGAAAATAAAGTAGAAGCGGAGCGGCAGAAGCCGAACCGCTGAAGCGGAACGGCAGAAGCCGAAAGGGCAGAAGTACACAGGCACGTACACCATTTCACACAGGCGATACCACGATGGCGACGAACGGCACGAATTCCGGCGAACCGCTGATCCAGATGCAGGGCATCAAGAAGGTATTCCTCACCGAGGAGGTGGAGACGCATGCGCTGGCGGACGTGAACTTCGCCATCAAGAAGGGCGAGTATGTCGCGATCTCCGGCCCGTCGGGCTGCGGCAAGACGACGCTGCTCTCCATCCTCGGCCTGCTCGACACGCCGAATGGCGGTGAGTACATGCTCGCCGGCGAGTCGGTCGCGACGCTGGCACCGGCGGATCGCGCGCGCGTCCGCAACCGCCAGATCGGCTTCATCTTCCAGGCGTTCAACCTGATCGGCGACCTCACGGTCTTCGAGAACGTCGAGCTGCCGCTCACGTA